>CAJYRW010000066.1:0-17233 GCA_913777475.1 uncultured Sphingomonas sp.
GCAGCGCCTCGAGTTCCTCGGGCGTGTCGACGTCGATCAGCTCGGCACCGTTGGTCACGACGTGGCGGCCCGATTGGATCAGATCGCGCGCGCCCTGGTCGCCGCTGATCGCGAGCAGCTCGTCGAAGCGCGCCCGGCCGAACAGCGCGGGCGGCTTGGGCGAGCGACCGTCGCTCGACGCCACCACCGCCTGCTCCCCCATCTCGCTCGCGTCGAACAGCCGGTGGATATGCGCCGCGGTCACGCGCGGCATGTCGGCGAGCGCGATCAGCACGGCCTTTGCATCATGCATGCGCGCGCAATCGACTCCGATCCGCAGCGAGGACGCCATGTCGCGCTCGGGATCGTCGTTGTGCGTGACGAAGAAGCCGAACTGCGCGAAGTCGATCTTGCACCCGTCCACCACCGCCACGCGCTGTCGAAACGGCATGTCCTCCAGCGCTACTGCGACATGCAGCCCGAGCGGGCGCGCGAGGAAGGGCTGGTCGAGCTTGCTGCCGATGTCGCCGAAGCGCGCGGAGCGACCGGCGGCGAGCAGCACGAGCACGGTTTCGTCAACGGCGATCATTGAAGGCTCCCACCATCGCCGCCGCGATCGACAGCGCGATCTCGGACGGACCGATCGCACCGATGTCCAGGCCCACGGGGCCATCGATCCGGTCGATCGCTGACAGGGAAACGCCCATCGAAGCGAGACGCTCCCGCCGCGCGGCATGGCTGCGCCGACTGCCCAGTGCGCCGACATAGGCGGTATGGTGCGCCAGCGCGGCGACCAGCGCGGGGTCGTCGATCTTGGTGTCGTGGCTCAGCGTCACCACGGCGGTGGCGGGGCCGGGCGCGTGGGCGGTGACCGCTTCATCGGGCCAGCGATCGTCCAGCGTCACGCCGGGAAAGCGTTCCTCGGTCAGGAAGCGCGCGCGCGGGTCGATGACGGTGGTGGCGATGCCCAGCGTCTGTGCTAGCTGCGCCAGGCTCTGTGCGATCTGCACCGCACCGACGATCAGCAACCGGCGCGGCGGGTCATAGCGGTTGGCGAAGACTTCGCCGGTCTCGATCGGGCGCAGGCCCGAATGGCCGGTGGTCAGGTCGGTGGTGACGGTCAGGGCCTGGCCCCGCTCGCGCGTTTCGGCGATTCGGTCGAACAATTCGGGGTCGAAGCCCTCCGCTGACACCGGCTGCACCATGACCGCGATCTCGCCGCCGCAGGGCAGGCCGACTTCCCAGGCCGAGGCATCCGCCACGCCGTAGCGCTTCAGCTGAAACGGCGCGCCCGCAATGACCTCGGCGGCGGTGTGGAGGATGTCGTTCTCGACACAGCCGCCCGACACCGATCCCTCGAACCGACCATCGGCATGAACCAGCATATGGCTGCCACGCGGCCGTGGGGCCGACCCCCAGGTCGACACCACCGTCGCAATCGCCATCGGCTCGCCGCGCCATTCCCTTGCGGCGGCGAGGACGCTGTCATGGTCGCTCATCAAAGAGCCGGGAGATGATCGAGCAGCTTGTCGAGCGTCACCGGCATCTCGCGCACCCGCACGCCGGTGGCGTTGTAGATGGCGTTGACGACCGCCGGGGCCGCGCCGGAAATGCCCAGCTCACCGATCCCCTTGGCATGGATCGGGTTGGCGTGGATGTCGCGCTCGTCGAGGAAATGGACCTCCAGCTGGGGCACGTCGGCGTTCACCGGCACATGATATTCGGCCAGATCGTGATTCACCAGTTTGCCGGTGCGCGGATCGTGGATCAGCTCCTCAGTCAGCGCGGTGCCGATGCCGAAGGTCATGCCGCCCAAGCACTGCGAGCGGGCGGTCTTCGCGTTGAGCACACGCCCCGCCGCGAATACGCCCAGCATCCGCCGTACGCGCACCTCGCCGGTGACCACATTGACGCCGACCTCGGCGAAATGCGCGCCGTAGCTGGCCTGGTTAAACTGCTTTTCCTGCTGGCCGGGTTTGATCGTGCCAACCGCCGACAGGCTTTCCTTGCCGACCAGTTCGCCGATCGGGACCGAGCGATTGTCGCCGATCGCCATGCCGTCCTTGAGCGTCAGGCTGTCCGTGTCGACGCCCATCGCCTTGGCCAGCTTCTCGCGCACCCGTTCGGCCGCCAGATAGACCGCCGAGCCTGCCGATCCCGCGCCCCAGGAGCCGCCCGACCCGGCGGCGGGGGGATCGTTGGTGTCGCCCAGCGCCATGCTGATCTTCTCGACCGGCAGGCCGAGAATCTCGGCAGCGATCTGAGCCATGATCGTATAGCTGCCCGTGCCGATGTCGGTCATCGCCGAGCTGACGGTCGCGGTGCCGTCGGGGTGGAGTTCGACCTTGGCCGACGACTGCTGGAGCATGTTGGACCGCGCGGCCGAGGCGACACCCATGCCGATCAGCCAATCGCCCTCACGCCGTGCGCCCGGGGCCTGGCGCTTTTCCCAGCCGAAATGCTTCGCGCCTTCCTCCAGCGCACGGGTCAGCTGCCGCGAGGAATAGGGCACCTTCAGCTCGGGGTCCTGTTCGGGATCGTTGATCTTGCGCAGGGCGATCGGATCGATGCCGACCGCTTCGGCCAGCTCGTCCATCGCGCATTCCAGCCCGACCATGCCGACCGCCTCGCCCGGCGCGCGCATCGAGCCGGAGAGCAGCCAGTTCATCCGCACCACGTCGTGATTGATCCGCCGATTCTCGCCCGCATAGAGGAAGTGGGTGCCGATCCCGACGGGCTCGAAGAAATCCTCGTCGGGCAGGTTCGACGTGATCGCCTCATGCCCCAGCGCGACGATCCGCCCACCGGCTTCCGCGCCCAGTCGCATTCGCTGTTCGGTGTTGGAGCGGCGGACGGTGGCGTCGAACACCTGCTGGCGCAGCAGCACCGCCTTGACCGGGCGGTTCAACCGCTTGGCGGCGATGGCGGCGGCGACGCTTTCCGGTGCGATGCCCAGCTTCGATCCGAAGCCTCCGCCAATATAGCGCGATATGATCCGCACCTTGGACGGCGAGACACCCAGCGACTTGGCGAGCTGCTGCGCATCCGACGTCGGCATCTGATAGGCGCCGTAGAGCGTCAGAGCGCCATCTTCCCACACCGCGATCGAGGCGTGCGGCTCCATCGCGGCGGAGTTCTGGCTGGGGGTGGTATAGGTGACGTCGACCTTCACTGCCGAGCCCTCGAACGCCTGGTCGAAATCGCCCTGGTCGTAATGGCCCTTGATCAGGCCGTCGGGAGCGGGTTCGGCCTCGCTCTTGTTCGCTTCATAATCGAACGCGCCATCTAGCGGTTCGTAATCGACCTTCAGGCGCTTGGCCGCGTCGCGGGCGATCTCGAAGCTCTCGGCGACGACGATGGCGATGATCTCGCCGAAATAGTCGACCGTGCGCACCCCTTGCGTCGGGGCGCTCGTTTCACCGCCCTGCTGCGAATTGCGGATGAAGGTCTCGTAGTCGGTGATGACGTCGATGACGCCGGGGATGGCCTTCACGGCGTCGGCGTCGATCGATTTGATCTTCGCATGGCCCTTGGTCGCGCTGACCAGCACGCCGTGGGCGCAGTTCTCGATGGCATATTCGGCGGCATAGGTGGCGGTGCCCGTCACCTTTTTCGGCCCATCCACCCGGTCGAGCGGTTTGGAAATGACGCCTTGCACACCGGTGTCGAGCAGGCTGTCGGGATGCGGCTGATTCATGGTCAGCGCGTTGGTGTCGTCCTTGCCGAATCCGAGCATGGGATCAGCCCTCCTGCGTCAGTTCACGGAGCGTCGCGATCAGTGTGCGGCGCGTCAGCGGAATCTTGAAGTCGTTCGATCCATGGCCTTGGGCCTCGGCCAGCAGCGCATCGGCGGCGGCGTGGAAGGCCGCGTCGGTCGGAGTCTGGCCGACCAGTGCGGCCTCCACCGCTTCGTCACGCCACGGCATCGGGCCTAGGCCACCAAAGGCCAGACGCGCCGAGGCGATCTTGCCATCCTCGACCGCAACGATGCCCGCCACCGATACCAGCGCAAAGGCATAGGATGCCCGGTCGCGCACCTTGCGATAGGTCTGCTTGCCCGCAGGCGCGGGGGGCAGTTCGACATGGGTGATCAGTTCCCCCGGCTCCAGCACATTCTCGATCTCGGGCGTGGCTCCGGGCAGGCGATAGAAGTCGCCGATCGCGATCCGGCGGCGGTCGCCGTCGGGCTTCTGGGTGACGATGACAGCCTCCAGCGCGCGCATGGCGACTGCCATGTCGCTGGGGTGCGTCGCGATACACTGGTCCGAGGTGCCGAGGATCGCCAGGATGCGGTTCTCGCCACTGATGGCCGAACATCCGCTGCCCGGCTCGCGCTTGTTGCAGGGGGTGGCGGGGTCGTAGAAATAATAGCAGCGCGTCCGCTGGAGCAGATTGCCGCCGGTCGACGCTTTGTTGCGCAACTGCCCCGACGCGCCCGCCAGCAAGGCGCGCGACAGCACCGGATAGCGCTCGATGACACGCGCATCGGCCGCCAGGTCGCTGTTGGGCACCAGCGCGCCGATGGTCAGCCCGCCATCCTCGCGCTCCTCGATCGCGCCCAGGTCCAGGCGGCTGATATCGATCAGCGTCTCGGGCGTCTCGACCTGCAACTTCATCAGGTCGAGCAAGTTGGTCCCGCCTGCGATGAAGCGCGCGCCGGGGACCGCGCCGCTGCGGGTGGCGGTGTCGACCGAGTCGGCGCGGGCATAGTCAAAGGGCTTCATGCCGCGACCTCCTTGCCCACGTCCTCATTGGGATTGCGGTTGCCCTGTCCGGCCACTTCGCGAATGGCATCGACGATATTGGGATAGGCGGCACAGCGGCACAGATTGCCGCTCATCCGTTCCGAGATTTCCTCGACCGTCAGCTCGGCATGGCCCAGATCCTCCGTGACATGGCTCGGCCAGCCCTTGGCGACCTCGGCCAGCATTCCGACTGCCGAACAAATCTGTCCGGGCGTGCAATAGCCGCACTGATAGCCGTCATGCCGGACAAAGGCGTCCTGCATGGGATGGAGGTTGCCCGGCTGGCCCAGCCCCTCGATCGTGGTGATCTCGTCATCCTGATGCATCACCGCCAGCGTCAGGCAGCTGTTGATGCGGCGGCCATCGACCAGCATGGTGCATGCGCCGCACTGGCCATGGTCGCAGCCCTTTTTGGAGCCGGTCAGCCCCAGATGCTCGCGGCACAGGTCGAGTAGCGACGTTCGTACATCGACCTCGATGTCATGCGATTGACCATTGATTGTGAAATGCATCGCGCCATCCCCTTGGGATTACAATTGGATGAACAAACGCCATGAATCTGTTGGGTTTCCCGTTGCGAACCACTCTCATTGCCGCGTCGCTTCTGATCGGGCAGGGTGAGGCCATGTCCGCCGAAACCGCCAAGTCGCTGTCCTCGCCCATCGTCATCGCGCATCGCGGGGCGAGCGGGGAGCGCCCCGAACACACGCTGGCCGCCTATGATCTCGCGATCCGGGAGGGCGCGGACGTGATCGAGCCCGATCTGGTGCCGACCAAGGACGGCCATCTGGTCGCCCGGCACGAGAATGAGATTTCGGGCACCACCGATGTCGCCTCGCATCCCGAATTCGCCGACCGCAAGACGACGAAGACCATCGACGGCCAGACCGAAACCGGCTGGTTCACCGAGGACTTCACGCTGGCCGAGCTGAAGACCCTGCGCGCCCGCGAACGCCTGCCGCAGCTGCGCTCGACCGCCTATGACGGGCAGTTCCAGATCCCGACGCTGGAGGAGATCATCGCGCTCGCCAAGCAGCGGACGAAGGACACCGGGCGCACCATCTCCATCTATCCCGAAACCAAGCACCCGACCTATTTCGCAAGCATCGGCAAGGGCACCGACGCAGCCCTGGTGGCCGCGCTGACCAAGGCGGGTTGGACGACGGCCGCGGCACCGGTCTTCATCCAGTCGTTCGAGGTGAACAACCTCAAGCATCTGAAGACGATGACCGGCATCCGCCTGATCCAGCTGGTCGCGGGTGAAGACGGTCCGGCGGACAAGGCCGCGCCCAGCTATGCCGCGATGATGACGCCGGAAGGATTGAAGCAGGTCGCGACCTATGCCTGGGGCATCGGGCCCGACAAGGCGATGCTGTGGAACGGTGATGCGCCGACGACGCTGGTGGCCGATGCCCATGCGGCGGGCTTGCGCGTCCATCCCTGGACCTATCGCGCGGAAAACTACTTCGTGCGGCCTGCCTTCCGAAAGGGCACCGATCCCAAGGCGCATGGCGATGTCGCGGGCGAAATTCGCGCCGCGCTGGGCCAGGGCATCGACGGTTTCTTCACCGATTTCCCGCACATCGGTGTAGAAACGCGCAACGCCTTTTTGCGCGCCCGCTGAAAGATCTTGTGACCATGCGTAACCTCGTCCTGAAACTCGCCGTCCTGACCCTGCCGCTGGCGACCGGAGGCTGCGTCAAGACGGTGGCCAGCGTGGTGAAGGCCCCGTTCCAGGCGGCGGGGCAGGTGGTCGACTGGACGACGACCAGCCAGGACGAGGCGGACCGCAATTACGGCCGCAAGATGCGCAAGCAGGAGGCCAAGGAAGGCCGCGCTCGCCGTGACTATGAGAAGCAGTGCCGCAAGCACCCCGAGCAGTGCCAGCAGAACCCGCAGGGCCAGCCCAGCCAGCAGGGCTATGACGGGTACCGCGCCGGTTATTGATCGCTGACGGGCGGCGGCCATCCGGCGAGGATGGTCGCCACCGCCGCCAGCACCTGCGGCCGATGCTGGACCCATAAATGGCTGGAGCGGACCTCGACCGATGGAGTCGCATCGTCGCGACAGATGATCCCGGCGACCAGCCCGTCGCTCCGGCTCCAGATCGCGGCCGCGGGGCAGGGCAGCGGCCCCGCGATCGCCGCCGAGCGGGCCAGGACGGCGGGATCGTCGACTCGCTCGCCGGTCAGCCGCTCGAACGCTTTCCACACATTGGTCGCGCGCGGCGGCCCGGCATAGGGCGAGGATATGGTGACCACGCCCGCGACCAGATCGGGGCGTCCTTGCGCCGCCATTCGCGCCATGATCCCGCCCAGGCTGATACCGATCAACGTCATCGGTCCGTTGTCGGACAGCGACTCGATGCGGGCGATCAATCGCTCGGCCTCCGTCCCGACGCTGCGCACGCCCCGGTTACGGCCCAGCCTCCAGCCATGGACGCGGTAGCCCTTGGCGGCCAGGTAGCGGCGCAGCAGGACCGTCGCGGCGTCGGTGTTGAACAGGCCGGGCAGCACCATGACCGTTCGCCCATCGCCACGCGGCGCGGTGGCCAGTTCCGCGCGGTGCCGCCACCATATCGCGCCCATCCACAAGGCGCGCGGCAGTTCGGCGGCCCACAGCGCCTTGGAGGGCGGCGGAATCACAGCCATGCCATCACCGATGCGGGGAAGGGCGTCCACCAGCCCATTCGTACCCCGGCCGCCGCCAGCGCATCGCCGGTCCAGCTGTTGCAGGTATGCGCGGCGCTGTATCGCCCGTTTGCCTCGTAAAAGGCATCGTACACGTCATAACCGGGATAATGCGGCCCGCCGCGTTTCCAGCTTGTCTGGATGAAGCCGACCAGGCGGCGATAGGCTTGCGGCGACAGGCGCACCGCGCGGACATCGTCGCCATTGGCGCGGGGGAGCGGCAGATGGTCGACATGGATCAGCGTCCGGTCGCTGCCGAATGCGGCGCGCAGGATCGTACCGGCTTTCACGTCACGCCAGTGCGGCGTCTCGCGAAAGAAGCCCGCCTCGCCCCAGCCGATGGCGAGGAAGGGAAAGCCCGCATAGCGCGGGTCGCGCAAATCCCGCCCCGGTGCCCAGTCGCGCCAGTCCATCCCCGCCGCCTGTTTGGGCACGATGATCGCGGTGTGGATCGCGCTCGACTCGACGAAGATGGTGATGGCATCCGCCCCGGCGGCCGGCAGGGGGGCGGTCGTCCGGGGAATTGCGCCCAGCGTCAGCCCCAGGCCGAAATAACCGAACAGGATCAAGCCGATCGCGGCCGCAACGCCCCTTGCAACGCGCCCCAGTCGTCGCCACGATATGGTTTCATTTGTCACCATCATCATGATAGGCTCTCCGTATGGCACAGGATACCCATGTTCTCGCTGCCCCGCCCGAAGGGGCCGGAGCCGATTGGACCATCCCGCAGGGGTGGGAACATTACACGGCGGAAGAACACGCGACCTGGGATACGCTGTTTGCGCGCCAGTCCCAATTGCTGCCTGGACGTGCGTCGGAAGCGTATCTTCGCGGGCTGGACGTGCTCAAGCTGTCGCGGCCGGGCATTCCCGATTTCGAGGAACTGTCCGACCGGCTGATGAAGCTGACCGGGTGGCAGGTCGTGGCGGTGCCGGGGCTGGTCCCCGACGATGTGTTCTTCGACCATATGGCCAATCGCCGTTTCGTCGCGGGCAATTTCATCCGACGGCCCGACCAGCTGGATTACCTGCAGGAACCGGACGTCTTCCATGACGTGTTCGGCCATGTGCCGATGCTCGCCGATCCGGTCTTCGCCGATTATCTCGCCGCTTATGGGCGCGGCGGCCAGCGCGCGCTGGGCATGGACGCGCTAAAATATCTGGGACGGCTCTACTGGTACACGGTCGAGTTCGGGCTGGTGCGCGAGGATGGTGATCTGCGCATCTATGGCGCGGGGATCGTGTCGAGCTATTCGGAGAGCCGCTTTGCGTTGGATGACCCGAGCCCCAACCGGATCGGCTTCGACCTCGCCCGCGTGATGCGGACGGAATATCGCATCGACGATTTCCAGCAAAATTACTTCGTGATCCCGAGTTACGAGGACCTGCTCAAGACCACGCTGGAGACGGACTTCGCGCCGCTCTACGAGGAGATCAAGGCGTTGCCAGACATTCCCGTCGCTGAGATTGTCGATGGGGACGCGGTGGTGACGCACGGAACGCAGGACTATGCGAAGGCGAAGCTGGGATAGGGTTTCCCTTGGTTGGCGGAACCTTATCCCGCACCCCCGGTTCGCCACCCCATGCACGACATGCCCAACAGAGCGGTGAAATACCCGCTGCTCGCCCGCCCGCACATCCAGCTTTACGGCACGGTGGACGAGGTGATGTATGCCGGTTTCAAGGACCAGCTTGCCGTCGCTGACCAGGATGGCCCGTTGGTCGTGTCGATCACCACGCTGGGCGGCGACCCGGAAATGGCGCGGGCGATGGGCGACTCGATCCGCCTGCTGCGCGACTATACCGGCCGCGAGACGCTGTTCCTGGGCAAGGTCGCGGTCTATTCGGCGGGTGCGACCTTCATGTCGGCCTTTCCGGTCGAGACGCGCTTCCTGACGCGCGGCACCCGGCTGATGCTCCACGAACGGCAGATGTCGGGCTCCGTCGACCTGACCGGCCCGCTGACCAGCCTGCCCGCGATCCTGAAGGCCAAGCTGCATGAGATCGAGCAGTCGGTCCTGATCCAAGAGGAGGGGTTTCGCGCCATCGTCAACGGATCGCAGGTGTCGTTTGAGACCCTGCGCGAAAAGGCGGTCAGCAACTGGTATATCGATGCCGAGGAAGCGCGCGATCTGGGTCTCGTTCTTGATGTGATCTGAACGCGCGCCTAAATCGGTCAAGACATTTGCGACAAGCGCCCCTGTCATGTATCGGCGTGGGCGATCCTTTGCCGACAGCCTGTCGGCCCATCCAGCGGGTTTGTGACCATGGCCGAATTTGCCCTGCCGAAGAACAGCGTCATCAAGAAGGGCGAAACGCACAAGGCGACCACCGGCGGCCGCCTGAAGAAGTTCAAGGTGTACCGCTACGACCCCGATTCGGGTCAGAACCCGCGCTACGACACGTTCGAGATCGATCTGGACGAATGCGGCCCGATGGTGCTCGACGCGCTGATCAAGATGAAGGCCGAGCAGGACAGCTCGTTGACCTTCCGCCGCTCGTGCCGCGAGGGCATTTGCGGGTCGTGCGCGATGAACATCGACGGTCGCAACGGCCTGGCCTGCACCACCGCGATTGAGGATGTGAAGGGCACCGTCCAGATCACGCCGCTGCCGCACATGGACGTGGTCAAGGATCTGGTCCCCGACTTCACGCACTTCTACGCCCAATATGCCTCGATCAAGCCGTGGCTGCAGACCGTGTCACCCGCCCCGTCGGGCAAGGAGCGGCTCCAGTCGCCCGACGACCGCGCCAAGCTCGACGGGCTGTACGAGTGCATCCTGTGCGCCTGCTGCTCGACCTCGTGCCCCAGCTATTGGTGGAACAGCGACAAGTTCCTGGGCCCGGCGATCCTGCTCCAGGCCTATCGCTGGCTGGCGGACAGCCGCGACGAGATGACTGGCGAGCGTCTGGACGAGCTGGAAGACCCGTTCCGCCTGTACCGGTGTCACACGATCATGAACTGCGCGAATGTCTGCCCCAAGGGTCTGAACCCCGCCAAGGCGATCGCCGAGATCAAGAAGATGGAAGCCGAGCGGGTCATCTGATCCGGTTGGTTTCGATGGAAACGGAAAGGGGGTCGGCAACGGCCCCCTTTTTCTATTCCTCCCTAAGCTGTGCTTGGGGAGGGGGACCATCGCGCCAGCGATGGTGGAGGGGCGGTATTCCCAACGAAGCCGCGACACCCCTCCGTCAGGGCTGCGCCCTGCCACCTCCCCTGGCAGGGGAGGAATAGGGTTGACGCGAGAGAGGGCAGGGCAGACATCGCCCCCAACATGCCCGACATCCTCAACGCCTATCGCCGCCTGGTCTCCGCCGAAGAGCTCCGCCCCGACCCCGAACAGGCCGCCGCCGCCGCGCGACTCGAGCAACTCGCGACCGAACTGGAAACCCCGCGCAAGACCGGCCTCTTCGCGCGCCTGACCGGCAAAAGCGCGCCCGCGCCCAAGGGCGTCTATCTCTGGGGCGATGTCGGGCGCGGCAAGTCGATGCTGATGGACCTGTTCTTCGACCATGTGGCGGTCGAGGCCAAGCGCCGCGTCCATTTCGCCGAGTTCATGCTGGAGGTCCACGCCCGCATCGCGACCGAGCGCGCCAAGCAGGCGGGCGACCCGATCGCCCCCGTCGCCGCCGCGCTGGCCGAGGAAGTCCGGCTGCTGGCGTTCGACGAGATGATGGTCACCAACAGCCCCGACGCGATGATCCTGTCGCGACTGTTCACCGCGCTGATCGAGGCGGGGGTGACGATCGTGACGACCTCCAACCGGCCGCCCAAGGACCTCTACAAGAATGGGCTGAACCGCGAGCATTTCCTGCCCTTCATCGCCCTGATCGAGGCGCGGTTGGACGTGCTGGCGCTGAATGGCCCGACCGACTATCGCCGCGACCGGCTGGGGCGGCTCGACACCTGGCTGGTGCCCAATGGGCCGAAGGCGACGATGACGCTGTCGGCGGCGTTCTTCCGCCTGACCGACTATCCGGTGGAGGATGCCGCGCATGTGCCCTCCGAGGACCTGAAGGTCGGCGGGCGGGTGCTGCATGTCCCCAAGGCGCTGAAGGGCGTCGCGGTCTTCTCGTTCAAGCGGCTGTGCGGCGAGGCGAGGGGCGCAGCGGACTATCTGGCGGTGGCGCGGCGTTTCCACACCGTCATCCTGGTCGGCATCCCCAAGCTGGGGCCGGAGAACCGAAACGAGGCGGCGCGCTTCGTCCAGCTGATCGACGCGCTGTACGAGCATAAGGTCAAGCTGCTCGCCGCAGCCGACGCCCAACCCGCCGATCTCTATGAAACCGGCGACGGCCGTTTCGAGTTTGAGCGTACGATCAGCCGGTTGGAAGAGATGCGTTCCGAGGACTATCTGGCCCAGGGCCATGGTCCCGATGAAGGGCTAATGAACGCTTAATGCACTTGCGAACCATTATCGTTTAAAATCTTAAACTCTGTGGAATAACGGTTGCCCCGACGCCCATATGGGCGTAGGCCGCGTGACCAATCACGTACGTCCACTACGGAGTAGGATTGGAATGGCTCGCAAGAAGATCGCGCTGATCGGCGCCGGTAACATCGGCGGTACGCTGGCGCACCTCGCCGCGCTCAAGGGGCTGGGCGATATCGTCCTGTTCGACGTCGTCGAGGGCGTGCCCCAAGGCAAGGCGCTTGACCTGTCGCAGTGCGGCCCGGTCGAGGGCTTCGACGCGAATATCAAGGGTTCCAACGACTACGCCGATATCGCGGGCGCCGATGTCATCATCGTCACCGCCGGTGTCGCGCGCAAGCCCGGCATGAGCCGTGACGACCTGCTCGGCATCAACCTGAAGGTGATGAAGGCGGTCGGCGAGGGCATCGCTGCCAACGCCCCCGACGCCTTCGTCATCTGCATCACCAACCCGCTCGACGCGATGGTCTGGGCGCTGCGCGAATTCTCGGGCCTGCCCGCGAACAAGGTCGTCGGCATGGCGGGCGTACTCGACTCGGCGCGCTTCAGCCACTTCCTCGCCGAAGAGTTCGGCGTGTCGGTGAAGGACGTGAACACCTTCGTGCTCGGCGGCCACGGCGACACGATGGTCCCGGTCCTCGAATATTCGACCGTCAGCGGCATCCCGGTCAGCGACCTGATCGAGATGGGCTTCTCGACCAAGGAAAAGGTCGACGAGATCATCAAGCGCACCCGTGGCGGCGGCGGCGAGATCGTCGCGCTGCTCAAGACCGGCTCGGCCTACTACGCACCCGCCACCAGCGGCATCGCGATGGCCGAGGCGTATCTCTACGACCAGAAGCGCATCCTGCCGGCCGCTGCGCACCTGTCGGGTGAGTATGGCATCGACAACCTGTATGTCGGCGTGCCCGTCGTGATCGGCGCCGGTGGCGTCGAGAAGGTCGTCGAGGTCAAGCTGTCGGACGAGGCGAAGGCCAATCTTCAGGTCTCGGTCGACGCGGTCAAGGAACTGCTCGTGGCCTGCAAGGGTATCGACGAGAGCCTGGCGTAAGATTGCATCCTGAATTTCCTTGTGTCCCCGCGAAGGCGGGGACCCAGTACTGGGCTCCCGCCTTCGCGGGAGCACAAGGGGCCCAGGGATGACCAAGGCCGGCTACGTCTACATGATGGCGAGCCGACTGAACGGAACGATATATGTCGGTGTCACCAGCGATCTGGTTAAGCGGGCCTATCAACACCGCAACGCCCTGATCGACGGATTCACCAAGAAGTACGGTTGCAGGTTTCTGGTCTGGTACGAAGCCCATGACGAATTGGACGGTGCGCGGCTTCGCGAACGCCAACTCAAGAAATGGAACCGGGACTGGAAGCTGCGGCTGATCGAAGAGAAAAATCCGAATTGGCTCGACCTGTACGAGTCATTGTTTTGAGCGATCGTGCTTCCGCGAAGGCGGGAGCCCAGGACTGGGTCCCCGCCTTCGCGGGGACACAAGGGAATTGGGAGCTAAGATGAGCATCCTCGTCAACAAGAACACCAAGGTCATCACCCAGGGCATGACGGGTGAAACCGGCACGTTCCACACTCAGCAGGCGCTGGCGTATGGCACGCAGATGGTCGGCGGCGTGACGCCAGGCAAGGGCGGCACCGAGCATATCGGTCTGCCGGTCTTCAACACCGTCGCCGAGGCCAAGTCGAAGACGGGCGCGGACGCGTCGGTCATCTACGTGCCGCCGCCCTTCGCGGCCGACTCGATCCTGGAGGCGATCGACGCGGAAATCCCGCTGATCGTCGCGATCACCGAGGGCATTCCGGTCCTCGACATGGTCAAGGTCAAGCGCGCCCTGTCGGGTTCCAAGTCGCGCCTGATCGGCCCGAACTGCCCGGGCGTGCTGACGCCGGGTGAGTGCAAGATCGGCATCATGCCGGGTTCGATCTTCAAGAAGGGCTCGGTCGGCGTCGTGTCGCGCTCGGGCACGCTGACCTATGAGGCGGTGTTCCAGACCTCGAACGCAGGCCTGGGTCAGACGACGGCGGTCGGCATCGGCGGTGACCCTGTCAACGGCACCAACTTCATCGACGTGCTCGAGCTGTTCCTGGCCGACGACGAGACCCAGTCGATCATCATGATCGGCGAGATCGGCGGCTCGGCGGAAGAAGAAGCCGCGCAGTTCCTGCGCGACGAAGCCAAGCGCGGTCGCAGCAAGCCGATGGCCGGCTTCATCGCGGGCCGCACCGCGCCTCCGGGCCGTCGCATGGGCCATGCCGGTGCGATCGTGTCGGGCGGCCAGGGCGGCGCCGAGGACAAGATCGCGGCGATGGAAGCGGCCGGGATCAAGGTCGCGGCCAGCCCGTCGGAGCTCGGCTCGACGCTGCTGTCGGTGCTGAACAAGTAAGGCGTATCGCGTCACCCCGGCACACCCGCCGGGGTCCGTGGCGGCAGGCGGGCCGCTCGCGGCTGCGGACCCCAGGCGGATGTGCCGGGGTGGCGATCACAAAGAAGTCGGGCGGTCGAGGAAGCGTCTCATGGGCTACGAAGGCCAGGAATTCAGCGACATCGCGGCGGGCGTCAGCCCCGCTTTCATCGAAACGCTCTATGCCAAGTATCAGGCCGACCAGTCGTCGGTCGACGCGGGCTGGCGGACCTTTTTCGAGGGTCTGGAGCAGGGCGTGGGCGCCCCTAGCTGGCAGAACAAGCGCTGGCCGCTGACCTCGACCGACGACCTGACGGCGGGCCTCGACCCGACCCAGATGGAACCGGCTCCCAAGCCCGCCAAGGGTGGCAAGCCCGCCGCCGCCGCTCCGGCCGCTGCGGCACCCTCGACCGCCGACATCGTGAAGGCGGCGGGTGACGCGATCCGGGCGCAGATGTTGATCCGCACCTACCGGGTGCGCGGCCACCTCGCGGCGAATCTCGACCCGCTCGGCCTGTCGGGCCTGCGCGAGCTGCCCGAAGATCTGAAGACTGAATATCACGGCTTCACCGACGCCGATATCGATCGCAAGGTCTATCTGGGCGGCACGATGGGCTTTGAATGGGCGACCGTTCGCGAGCTGGTCGACACGCTGCGCAAGAATTACTGCGGCAATGTCGGCCTGGAATATATGCACATTGCGGACGTGGAGGAGCGCCGCTTCCTCCAGGACCGGATGGAAGGCCAGGACAAGGCGATCGAGTTCACGACCGATGGCAAGAAGGCCATCCTGAACAAGGTCATCGAGGCCGAGCAGTGGGAAAAGTTCCTCGGCAAGAAATATGTCGGCACCAAGCGCTTCGGCCTGGACGGCGGCGAGTCGATGATCCCCGCGCTCGAGTCGGTCATCAAGTACGGTGGCCAGATGGGCGTGCGCGAGATCGTGTTCGGCATGGCGCATCGCGGCCGCCTGAACGTGCTGGCCAATGTGATGGCCAAGCCGCTGCGCGTCATCTTCCACGAATTCGCCGGTGGTTCGGCCAACCCCGATGACATCGGTGGTTCGGGCGACGTGAAGTATCACCTGGGCACCTCGACTGACCGCGAGTTCGACGGCCACAAGGTCCATATGTCGCTGGTCGCCAACCCCTCGCACCTCGAGGCGGTGAACCCGGTCGTGCTGGGCAAGACCCGCGCGATCCAGACGATCGCGGGCGACCTGGAGGATCACTCGGCCTCGGTGCCAGTGCTGATCCACGGCGACGCGGCCTTTGCGGGCCAGGGCATCGTCTGGGAATGCCTCGGCTTCTCCGGCATCCGTGGGTATAACACGGGTGGCTGCGTCCACTTCATCATCAACAACCAGGTGGGCTTCACCACCAGCCCGCAGTTCGCGCGCTCCTCGCCCTATCCGTCGGATGTGGCCAAAGGCGTCCAGGCGCCGGTCTTCCACGTCAATGGCGACGATCCCGAGGCGGTGACCTTCGCCACCAAGATGGCGATCGAATTCCGTCAGAAGTTCCACCGCGACATCGTGATCGACATGTGGTGCTATCGCCGCTTCGGCCATAACGAGGGCGACGAGCCGGGCTTTACCCAGCCGCTGATGTACAACAAGATCCGTTCGCACCCCGGTGTGGCCGAGACCTATGCGAAGCGCCTCGTGTCCGAGGGCGTGGTCGATCAGGCCTGGGTCGACGAGAACATCAAGCAGTACACCACGCGGTGCGAAGGCGAGTTCGAGGCGGGCGCGAGCTACAAGCCCAACAAGGCCGACTGGTTCGCCGGTCGCTGGTCGGGTCTGTCGGCGCCGAAGGAGACCGATCAGGGTCGCCGCAATGTGGAGACCGGCCTCGACAAGAAGCTGTTCGACGCGATCGGCCGTACGCTGACCACGATCCCGGAAGGGCTTCAGGTCCACAAGACGCTGAACCGCGTGCTCGACGCCAAGCGCCAGATGTTCTCCACCGGAGAGAATTTCGACTGGGCGACCGGCGAGGCCTTGGCCTTCGGTTCGCTGCTGTCGGAAGGCTATGGTGTGCGTCTGTCGGGTCAGGACTCGGGTCGCGGCACCTTCTCGCAGCGTCACGCCGTCTGGGTCGACCAGACCGACGAGCACAAATACGTGCCGCTGAAGACCGTCGAGCATGGCAGCTTCGAGGTGCTGGACAGCCCGTTGTCCGAATATGGCGTACTCGGCTTCGAGTATGGCTATGCGCTGGCCGATCCGAAGACGCTGGTGCTGTGGGAGGCGCAGTTCGGCGACTTCGTCAATGGCGCGCAGATCATGATCGACCAGTTCATCACGTCCGGCGAGTCCAAGTGGCTGCGCGCCAACGGCCTCGTGATGCTGCTGCCGCATGGTTATGAAGGCCAGGGTCCGGAGCACTCGTCGGCCCGCCCCGAGCGCTTCCTCCAGTCCTGCGCCAACGACAATATCCAGGTTGCGAACTGCACCACCCCGGCCAACTATTTCCACCTGTTGCGCCGCCAGATGCACCGCAATTTCCGCAAGCCTCTGATCGTGATGACGCCCAAGTCGTTGCTGCGTCACAAGCTGGCGGTGTCGAAGGCCGAGGACTTCCAGGGCGAGAGCCACTTCCGTCGCCTGCTGTCGGACACCAACGGTGCCGCCGACGAGGCCACGACGCGCCTGGTCCTGTGCACCGGCAAGGTCGCCTATGACCTGATCGAGGCACGCGATGCGGCGGGCGACACCTCGACCCAGATCGTGCGTGTCGAGCAGCTCTATCCGTTCCCGAGCGATGCGCTGGCCAAGCGGATCGCGCGCATGCCGAACCTGCAGGATGTGGTCTGGGCGCAGGAAGAGCCGAAGAACAACGGCTACTGGTTCTTCGTCGAGCCGCTGATCGAGGAGTCGCTGGCGGCCGCCGGTGCGAGCGTGAAGCGGGCGCGTTATGCGGGTCGTGCGGCGGCGGCGTCGCCCGCCACCGGCCTGATGAAGCGCCACACCG
>CAJYRW010000067.1:0-4882 GCA_913777475.1 uncultured Sphingomonas sp.
AGACGCGCATCCTGCCCTTCGCCGAGTCAGTCGGCGGGCGCTATTCGCTCTGGTCGACCATCGGTTTCCCCGCCGCACTGGGCCTGGGCTGGGACGCGTTCGAGGAACTGCTGGAGGGCGCGGCCGAAATGGACCGCCATTTCCGCCTGACCGACTTGTCGCAGAACGCCCCCGCGCTCGCCGCCTTTGCCGACCTCTATTACACCCAGGTCCGCCATGCCGAGACGCGTGCGCCCTTCGCCTATGACGAGCGGCTGCGCCTGCTCCCCTCCTATCTCCAGCAGCTGGAGATGGAGTCGAACGGCAAGGGCGTGACCGTCGACGGCCAGCCGGTCGGCCGCCCGACCGCCGCCATCACCTGGGGCGGCGTCGGCACGGACGCGCAGCATGCGGTGTTCCAGCTGCTTCACCAGGGCACGCACCTCGTCCCCGTCGAGTTCATCGCGGTGATCGAGCCGGGCGATGTGCTGAGCGACGATCATCACCGCCAGCTGCTGCTGAACGCCTTTGCGCAGGGTGCCGCGTTGATGAAAGGCAAGAAGACCGACGACCCCGCGCGCAGCTATTCGGGTGATCGTCCGTCCTCGACCATCCTGCTCGACACGCTCGACCCGCGCACGCTGGGCGCGCTGATCGCCTTCTACGAGCACCGCGTGTTCGTGAACGGTGTGCTGCTGGGCATCAACAGCTTCGACCAGTTCGGCGTCGAGCTGGGCAAGGAAATGGCCAAGGCCGCCGACCAGGGCGGGCAGGATTTCGATCCCTCGACCGAAGACCTGATCAAGCGGGCTTTTGGGGAGTAACACTCCTCCCCGCAAGCGGGGAGGATGAACATCATTTCCGATCACTGTCAGGGGGACGCTGAACTTGGCTCGGCGTCCCCCGTTATGCTTTTAGGCGGACCTGTCGTCCCAATCCCCCGGAGAAACCGATCCCATGGCTGACTATGACTATGACCTGTTCGTCATCGGGGCGGGCTCCGGCGGCACGCGGGCCTCGCGCGTCGCAGCGGCGCATGGTGCGCGCGTGGCGGTGGCCGAGGAATATCGCGTCGGCGGCACCTGCGTCATTCGCGGCTGTGTGCCCAAGAAGCTGCTCGTCTATGGCGCGCATTTCGCCGAGGACCTGAAGGACGCGCGCCGCTTCGGCTGGCAGGTGCCGAGCGAATGCGAATTCTCGTGGGAGACGCTGCGCGACAATGTGCTGTCGGAAGTCGACCGGCTGAACGGCGCGTACAAGAAGACGCTGGAGAGCCATAATGTCGAGATCATCGACCAGCGCGCCGTCGTCACCGGTCCGCACAGCGTCCGCCTGGCCGACGGGACCGAGAAGACCGCCGAGCGCATCCTGATCGCGGTCGGCGCGCATCCGGCCGTACCCTCCTGCCCCGGCCATGAGCATGGCATCACCTCCAACGAGGCGTTCCATCTCGATGCCATCCCCAAGCGCGTTTTGATCGCGGGCGCAGGCTATATCGCCAACGAGTTTGCGGGCGTGTTCCACCAGTTCGGCGCGCACGTCACGCTCATCAACCGCAGCAAAGATATCCTGCGCGGTTACGATCTGACGATCCGCGACCGGCTGCTCCAGATTTCGATGATGAAGGGGATCGAGTTCCGCTTTGACGCGACGTTCGAGGGGATCGAAAAGATGGACGATGGTTGCCTGAAGGTATCCATGTCCAATCACGAGCCAATGATCGTCGACCTGGTGATGTTCGCGACCGGCCGCCTGCCCAACACCCATGGCCTGGGGCTGGAAACGGCGGGCGTCGAGCTGGACGATCATGGTGCGATCAAGGTGGATGAGGACAACCGCTCGACCTGCCCCAGCATCTATGCGGTCGGCGACGTAACCAACCGGGTCCAGCTGACCCCCGTCGCGATCCGCGAGGGACAGGCCTTTGCCGATACCGTGTTCGGCGGCAAGCCGACCCGCGTCGATTACGACTGCATCCCCGCCGCCGTGTTCAGTCATCCGCCGATGGCGGGCGTCGGCATGACCGAGGCGCAGGCGCGGCAGACCCTGGGTTCGGTGCAGGTCTATACCTCCGATTTCCGCCCGATGAAGAACGTGCTGGCGGGCCGCGAGGAGCGCGCGCTCTACACGATGGTGTGCGACGGGGACACGGGCCGCGTGGTCGGCCTGCACATGATCGGTCCCGACGTGCCCGAGATCCTTCAGGCCGCCGCCATCGCGGTGAAGGCCGGGCTGACCAAGGCGCAGTTCGACGCCACCGTCGCTCTGCATCCGACCATGTCGGAGGAATTGGTTCTGATGCGCTGAAGGCTAGAATGCCCCCCGGTGTCCCACCGGGGGGCATCCGGGGAGATAACCGGGCTTATTGCATATCGCGCTAAACGTTATTGCAGCTTAGGATTGTGTTCACGTCGAGTCGCTAGGGCGTGGGAACAGAGGCGTTGCGGTGAAAATGGAACCGAAGATGAGTGAACATAGCGTTACGTTCGAGCAGGTCATCGCCTTCGCAAAGGCCGCGATGGATGGCGCGGATGCGCTGAACCAGCCGCTGGCGGGCAATCACATTGCCGCCGGGCTTGAAATGCTCCGCAACGCGCATCAGCAGGCCGGGGGCACCGCCTCGGCCTGATCGTCAGGCGTCGTCCGCGCTCTTGCCGTCATCCAGTGCGGTGGCACGCCGATGGGCGGGACGATCCTGCAAACGGCCGATATAGGCCATGATCGCATCGGTTTTCGCGATCAGCCCGAACTGGGTGAACCACATCAACTGCGACCCGAGATAGACATCCGCCGCTGTAAAGCGCTCTCCAGCGATATAGGGATGCTCGGCCACCGCCGCGCCGATGACGCCCACGGCCCGATCGAAATCGCCATAGCCCGCCATACGCTGCTGCTCGGCGGTCGGATCGACGCCCATCGCCCGATTGGTGATCGCGGCCTCCAGCGGCCCCGCCGCAAAGAACAACCAGCGATAATAACGCGCCCGCTCCTGCGGCAGGGGCGACAGTTCGGCGTCGGGAAAGGCCTCGGCGAGATAGGCGCAGATCGCCGCCGTCTCCGTCACCACCTGACCGCGATGGACGATGGCGGGCACCTTCATCATCGGATTGATCGCGCGATAGTCGGACGCGATCATCGTCGTTCCGTAATCCAGTACGACCGTGTCATAGGTCGCCCCCGTTTCCTCCAGCATCCAGCGCGCGATGCGGCCGCGCGACTGGGGGTTGGTATACAGCGTCAGGTCGGCGGTCATCAGGCTCTCCATGGCGGTGCGAGGGGCGCGATCAGGCGTGGTCGAGATGGCGGTGCAGAAAGGCGATGGTCCGCGACCAGGCCTGGGCCGCTGCCGCTGCATTATAGCGCTCCGCCGAGCTGTCATTGTTGAAGGCATGGTCGACGCCCGGATAGGTAAAGGCCTCGACCGGCCGCCCCGCCGCCTTCAGCGCCGCGACCCAGGGCTCACCGGTCGCGTTCACCCGCGCATCCTTGCCAGCATAATGCAGCATCAGCGGCGACCGGACCTTCGCCGCCTCGCCGGGGCTGGGTGCGGGGCCATAATAGGCCACGCCCGCCGACAGCGCCGGGCCTGCCGCCACCGCCAGCCGATTGACGAACGCCCCGCCCCAGCAAAAGCCGACGGCACCGACACGGCCGGTGCCGGACTTGTCCGCGGCGGCGTGCGCCATCATCGCCCGCGCCTGGACCAGTGCCAGATCATAGTCTAGCGTACCGATCAGCGCCCGCGCACGGTCCTCGTCCGCCGGAGTTCCACCCTGCGGGGCGAGCAGATCGGGCGCGATCGCGTGGAACCCGGCCAGCGCCACGCGGCGCGCCACATCCTCGATATGCGGCGTCAGCCCACGATTTTCATGGATGACCAGCACCGTGCCGAGGCGCTTCTTCACGCCCTTCGGACTGGCGAGATAGGCGGCCGAGCGCGCCCCCGCCTCCATCCCCTCGCGACGGTCGATGCGCAGCCGGGTGTCATGGGGATCTGTCCGTGCGGCAGCGGCGGGACTGGCGGCGATACCCAGAATCAGCGCTTCGGCGGCGGCGACCGAGCCGGCCAGCGCGGTCATCTGGCGCAACAGGGTGCGGCGGTCGTGATGCTCGTGGGTGAAGGCGTCGTAAATCTGGACTGCGCGGTCGCGCAACGAATCGGACATGCAGGCATCCTCCACTCATGGTCGCGGGTCCGGCACGGATGCCGGTATTTTTTGCGATCCAGGCGAGGAGATTAACGGGGCGTGGCGCTTGCGGCTAGGCTTTCGGGGCCACGGGACGACACTCAAAAAAAGGGCCGCCCCCTCACCGGGAGCGGCCCTGTTATCAGCCTATCGACGCGATCACGCTCCCAGCGGGCTCGGCGAGCCGAACGGACCGCTGCCGCGCCGCGTCTTCGGGATCGAAGTCCCCGCCTTGGCGATCGGCGTCGCCTTGGCTTTCGGGTCGTCGCGACCGATATCGTCGCCCGCGATCAGCTTCTTGATCTCGTCGCCCGACAGCGTCTCATATTCGAGCAGCGCCCCGGCCAGCAGATGAAGCTGGTCGACATGCTCGGTCAGCACATGCTTGGCGCGGTGCAGACCGCCCTCGACGATCGACTTGATCTCGTCATCGATCAGCTGCGCGGTCTGGTTGGACATACGCACCGGCTGGCTGGACGAATAGCCCAGGAAGCTTTCGCCCTCCGGCTGGGCATATTCGACCGGGCCGACCTTGTCCGACATACCCCATTTGGTGACCATGTCGCGGGCCAGACCCGTTGCGTACTGGATGTCGCCGCTCGCGCCGCTCGACACCTTGTCATAGCCGAAGATGATCTCCTCGGCGACGCGACCGCCCATGGCCACCGCCAGGTTCGCGTACATCTTGTCGCGGTGATAGCTATAAGAGTCCCGCT
>CAJYRW010000068.1:0-16089 GCA_913777475.1 uncultured Sphingomonas sp.
ATTTCGGCGCGCCGCCGGTGAAGATCGGCGACAGCGGCTGGGCGGCCCTGCGCGAGACGCAGCGCCTGGCGGTGCTACGCGATTCCCATGCGGCGCTGGCGACGACGATCGACATCGGCGTGCGCAACGATATCCATCCGGCCGACAAGAACGAACTCGCCAAGCGGCTGGTCTTCGCCGAACAGTATCTGGAGGCGGGCGACCGCGCCCATGCGTCCGGGCCGATGATTGCCTCGGCCATCCGCGCGGGGGGTGAGGTCGTGCTGCGCTTCGACGGCGTGCAGGGTGCGCTTCATGCGTGGAGTGCAGGCTCGCCGATCGGATTCGAGCTGTGTGACGCAAGCGCCTGTCGTTATGCGAATGCGAGCGTGAACGGGTCGGAGGTACGGCTGGCCGATGCGAAGCCAGAAGATGTCCGCGTGCGTTACGCCTGGGCCGATGCGCCGGTCGTCAACTTCTATGACGAAGCCCCGCATCCGGTGGTGCCGTTCGAGGTGACGATTACGGGGAACTGACGGAAGCAGCCCTCACCCTTCCCTCTCCCGGTAGGAGAGGGAGGGAGGCGCGAAGCGCTGGAAGGGTGAGGGTGATTGAGGTGGACGAGGGAAAACACCATCACTCGATGCGTTACACCCGACGAAGCGCCCCAAAATGCGCTTGAAATAAAATTCCATCCGGTTGAAAGATAGCAACGACCCGAGCGGAATCGGGCGAAGCGTTGAGGAGAGAGCATGGCCGTGCCGCCAGAAGGCATTTCGCGCGCCAACCTGGCCCCGTTGCAGCTGCATGTCCCTGAGCCGAAATTCCGGCCGGGCGATGCGGTCGACTTTGCCGGTGTCGAGGTTCCGCCCGCCGGTGCGCAGCGCCGCCCGGACACCGCCGCGCCTGCCGACAGCTTCCATGAACTCAGCTATACGCTCGTCCGCGTGCTGGACGACGAAGGTCGTGCGGTCGGGCCCTGGGACCCCAAGCTTTCTCCCGATCGGCTACGCCGGATGCTGCGCCACATGGTGCTGCTCCGCGCCTTCGACGAGCGCATGTTCCGGGCGCAGCGCCAGGGCAAGACCAGCTTCTACATGAAGGCGCTGGGCGAGGAGGCGGTCGCCGTCGCCGCCGCCCATGCGCTGGATTATGAGGATATGTGCTTCCCCTCGTACCGCCAGCAGGGGCTGCTGATCGCGCGCGACTGGCCGCTCACCGACATGATGAACCAGATCTATTCCAACAGCGCGGATCGGCTGGGCGGCAAGCAACTGCCCATCATGTATTCGGCCAAGGAAGCCGGTTTCTTTTCCATCTCGGGCAATCTGACGACGCAGTACCCGCAAGCCGTTGGCTGGGCGATGGCCTCGGCCGCCAAGGGCGATACGCGGATCGCCGCCGTGTGGTGCGGCGAGGGCTCGACGGCGGAAGGCGATTTCCACTCGGCCTGCACCTTTGCCGCCGTCTACCGTGCGCCGGTCGTCATGAACGTCGTCAACAACCAGTGGGCGATCTCCAGCTTTTCCGGTTTCGCAGGGGCGGAGGCGACGACCTTTGCCGCGCGCGCGATCGGCTATGGCATTGCGGGCCTGCGCGTCGACGGCAATGACGCGCTGGCGGTCTATGCCGCCACGCAGTGGGCGGCCGAGCGGGCGCGGACCAACCAGGGCGCGACGCTGATCGAGCATTTCACCTATCGCACCGAGGGGCACTCCACCTCCGACGATCCCACCCAATATCGCTCGGCGGGCGAGCCGACGGCGTGGCCGCTGGGCGATCCGATCCGGCGATTGAAGGACCATCTGATCGCACTCGGCGAATGGGACGAAGAGCGCCACGCGACCCAGGACCGCGAAGTCGCCGAGGAAGTCCGCGCCGCGCAAAAGGCGGCCGAGGCGAACGGCATCCTGGGCCACGGCCTGCACCAGCCGCTCGACAGCCTGTTCGACGGCGTGTTCGAGGAGATGCCCTGGCATTTGCGCGAGCAGCGCCAGCAGATGCTCGACGAGGAAGAAGCGAGCGGACGGCCATGGGCGCGGAAGTGACCCCCGTTCGGCACCACCCCGGCGAAGGCCGGGGTCTAGTCGCCACGTCCTTGCGATCGCAGGGTATCGTGTGCCTCCTATCGTCTCGCAACTGGACCCCGGCCTTCGCCGGGGTGGAAGATAATTGATGAGCGACCTGATCAACCAAACCGCTCCCGACGCGGGCGAAACGACCCGCATGAACATGATCCAGGCGATCAACTCCGCCATGGACGTGGTCATGGCGCGCGACCCCGATGTGGTCGTGATGGGTGAGGATGTCGGCTATTTCGGCGGCGTCTTCCGGGCGACAGCGGGCCTCCAGAAGAAATACGGCAAGACCCGCGTGTTCGACACGCCGATCACCGAATGCGGCATCATCGGCGTCGCGGTGGGCATGGGCGCGTACGGCCTGCGCCCGGTGCCGGAAATCCAGTTCGCCGATTATATCTATCCCGCGCTCGACCAGCTGGTCAGCGAGGCGGCGCGGCTGCGCTATCGCTCGGCGGGCGAGTTCACCGCGCCGATCACCGTGCGCTCGCCCTTCGGCGGCGGCATCTTCGGCGGCCAGACGCACAGCCAGTCGCCGGAGGGCATCTTCACCCATGTCTCGGGCATCAAGACAGTGATCCCCGCGACGCCCTATGACGCCAAGGGCCTGTTGATCGCCGCGATCGAGGACAATGATCCTGTCCTCTTCTTCGAGCCCAAGCGCATCTATAACGGCCCGTTCAACGGCCATTGGGATCGTCCGGCCGAAAACTGGTCCAAGCATCCCGGCGGCGAGGTCCCGACCGGCTATTACCGCATCCCGCTGGGCAAGGCGGCGACGGTGCGCGAAGGCGAGGCGGTGACGATCCTGTGCTACGGCACGATGGTCCATGTCTGCGCCGCCGTGGTCGCCGATATGGGTGTGGATGCGGAGATCATCGACCTGCGCACGCTCGTCCCGCTCGACATCGAAGCCATCGAAGCATCGGTCAAGAAGACCGGCCGCTGCATGATCGTGCACGAGGCAACGCGCACCGGCGGTTACGGCGCGGAGCTGTCCGCGCTGGTTCAGGAACGCTGCTTCTATCACCTCGAAGCGCCGATCGCGCGCGTGACCGGCTTCGACACGCCCTATCCTCACAGCCTGGAATGGGCCTATTTTCCCGGCCCGGTCCGCATCGGCCAGGCGCTCAAGAACTTGCTGAAGGACGCCTGACATGGCTCGTTTCACCTTCCGCCTGCCCGATATCGGCGAAGGCATCTCCGAGGCCGAGATCGTCGCGTGGCACGTCAAGCTCGGCGATCGGGTCGAGGAGGACCAGTCGGTCGCCGACATGATGACCGACAAGGCGACGGTCGAGATGGAGTCGCCGGTGTCCGGCACGATCGTCGAACTGGCGGGCGAAGTCGGCGACCAGGTGCCGATCGGATCAGCGCTGATGGTGATCGAGACCGATGCGGTCGAGGAAGCGGCGTCGCCCGCGACGGATGAGGCGGTGCTGGAAGCCGAAAACCCCGGCGTCGAAGAAGCGCAAACTCCCTCTCCCCTTGTGGGAGAGGGCCGGGGTGAGGGGGCGGCGCCGCAAGCTGTATCCCCCGTGGCTACCCCTCACCCCGACCCTCTCCCACAAGGGGAGAGGGAGCAGAAGAAGGTGCTGGCCTCGCCCGCCGTCCGTGCGCGGGCGCAGGATCTGGGTGTCGATCTCGCCAGCGTGAAGCCCGCCGAGGGCGACCGGGTTCGCCATTCCGACCTCGATGCGTTTCTGCGTTATGGCTCGGGTCAGGGCTATACCCCCGTCCGCGCGCCGCGCGCCGACGAAGCGGTGCGCGTCATCGGGATGCGCCGTCGCATCGCCGAGAACATGGCCGCCTCGAAGCGCGCCATCCCGCACTTCACCTATGTCGAGGAAATCGACGTCACCGCGCTGGAAGAGACGCGCGCTCAGCTGAAAGCCGGGCGGGGCAACCGACCCAAGCTGACCATGCTGCCGCTCCTCATCGTCGCGATCTGCAAGACTCTGCCCGACTTCCCGATGCTCAATGCGCGTTATGATGACGAGGCGGGCGTGGTGAATCGTTCGGGCGCGGTGCATATGGGCATGGCGACCCAGACCCCCGCCGGGCTGATGGTCCCCGTCATCCGCAATGCCGAGAGCCGCAATGTCTGGCAGCTGGCAACCGAGATCGGCCGCCTGGCCGAGGCCGCCCGCGCGGGCAGCATCGCCAGCACCGACATGGGCGGCGGCACGATCACCCTGACCTCGCTGGGGCCGCTGGGCGGGATCGCGACGACGCCGGTCATCAACCGGCCCGAGGTCGCGATCATCGGCCCGAACCGCATCGTCGAGCGGCCGGTCTTCCGTTCCGACGGACGCGGCGGCGAGACGATCGCGCGCGCCAAGCTGATGAACCTGTCGATCAGCTGCGACCACCGGGTGGTCGATGGCTATGATGCGGCCAGCTATGTCCAGGCGTTGAAGCGATTGTTGGAAACGCCGGTGATGCTGTTCGCGGATTGAGGACGCCGCCCTCGCCCTGAACCAAATCCCGCCCCCCGCGTCCTGTCCCTAAGGACAGGAGGATGCCATGCGTGGTATGACGGCAGGATCGCTGGAAATGACGTCGGACGGGACAGTGCGCGGAATGATCGGTGGTGACGTCCTTGTTGCCTCCGGTGTCCATGCGACCATCAAGGGCATGGTCGCGGGTGATGTCATCGTCGAGCGCGGCGCCTCGGTGCGGATCACCGGTATGGTATCGGGTCGCGTCGTCAATCTGGGCGGCACGGTCGAGGTGAGGGGCATGGTCGCCGGGTGACTCCCGGCTTGCCATCCGCATCCCAAGCGTGAACAGGGGCGGCATGACGACCGCTTCATCTGCGCGCACCGGACTGTTGCTGGGCATCGGCGCCTATGTCAGCTGGGGCATCCTGCCGCTGTACCTCAAGCTGTTGAAGGGCGTTCCCGCGCTCCAGGTACTGGCGCACCGCATCCTCTGGTCGCTGTTGCTGCTGGCGGTGGTCGTGCTGATCGCGCGGCGGAGCAAGGCCATTGTCGCGGCAGCGCGAGGCCGCACCTTGCTGCTGCTCTGCGCCAGTGCCGCGCTGATCGCGGTCAACTGGCTGGTCTATATCTGGTCGGTCCAGAACAACCATGTGCTGGAAGCGAGCCTCGGCTATTTCATCAATCCGCTGGTCAATGTCGGGCTGGGCGTCGCCTTATTGGGAGAGCGTATCCGGCGGATGCAGGCGGTGGCGGTGGGCATCGCGGCCATCGGCGTCGTCGTGCTGGCGGTCAGCGGGGGCGGGGCGATCGGCATTTCGCTGGCGCTGGCCTTGTCCTTCGGTTTCTACGGCTTTGTCCGCAAGATCGCGGCGATCGATGCGCTGGGCGGCCTGACGGTCGAGACGCTGTTGCTCGCCGCCCCTGCGCTGTTCGTGCTGCTCCAGGCGAGCGGCGACGGCACGGCGGCGTTCGGGGTGGACCGGCATCTCGACATGCTGCTGATCCTGGCGGGCGCGGTGACGGCGGCGCCGCTGCTGATGTTCGCGGCGGCGGCGCGGCGGATGCGTTATGCGACGCTCGGCCTGTTGCAATATATCGCGCCGACGCTGCAATTCGCCCAGGCCGTGCTGCTCTTCGGCGAGCCGCTCAAGCCGGTGCACGTCGTGACCTTCGTGCTGATCTGGGCCGGTTGTGCGCTCTACGCCTTTGACAGCGTGCGCGGGAGCCGGACGCCGGTAACGGCGGAATAGATCCGCGCGGAGACGCGGAGGGGGGAACACCCAGCCGCAGGCTGCCTGCTTTCACCACAGCTCGGCTTTGTCTGCCGATCGAAAGGGAGGAGGACAGGGCGGCACGTCCAGACACCTCCGCGTCTCCGCGCCTCCGCGCGAACGAACCTACTTCCGTCCGCTCTGCAATTTCGCCACCGCCCGCCGTAACACCCCGCGCGGCGCGATCCGCGTGCTGACGGCGGTCAGCCGGTTGAGCAGCCCGGAGACCATCACCGCCTGTCCCCGCTCCAGCGCTGCCAGACCGTCGCGCACCACCTGTTCGGACGTGCCCGCAAACCGCTCGAACATCGGCGTCTCGGCCATGCCCGCGATATCGGCGAACTCGGTCTTGGTCGGCCCGGGGCAGAGCGCGGTGACGGTGACGCCGCGACCCTTGACCTCCTCATGCAGCGCCTCGGAAAAGTGCAGCACGAACGCCTTGCTGGCATAATAGACCGCCATATAGGGCCCCGGCTGAAAGGCGGCGGTAGACGCGACGTTCAGCACGGCACCCCGCCCCCGCGCCAGCATCGGCGGCAGCAGCGCATGGGTGAGCGTGACGAGCGCGCGGACATTGAGGTCGATCATCCCCGTCTGCGTCACCAGATCGCTCTCGGCAAAGTCGCCCAGCGCGCCGAAGCCCGCATTGTTGATCAGCGTATCGATCGACAGCCCCCTGTCGGCGATACCGTCGAGCAGCGCCTTCACCCCCTCCGGCTGGCCGAGGTCGGCGGAGACGACATGCACCTCCACCCCCGGCCGCTGGCCCAGCTCGCTCGCCAGCGCCGCCAGCCGGTCGGTCCGCCGGGCGGTCAGGACCAAGGTCACCGGCCTCCTCGCCAGCGCTCGCGCGAAATCTGCGCCCAGCCCGGCCGAGGCGCCGGTGATCAGGATGGTGTCGGGCATCGCGGCCTCCCTTGGGCGGCGACTATCCCTTTAGCCAGCCGCCGGTGAATCCTGCCCTTAGCAATCCCCGTCGCAGATGCGGGTTCCGCCGCATCGTGTTCCAGATCAGGCCGGTGCGGTGATTCTCGATCATCGCGACGATCGGACCCTGGTCGATCCCCAGATAATCCTTGTCGACCCAGCCGACGCCCTGGACAATCTCGCCATGCTTCAACGGCTCGTCGGGCTTGGTCAGCGTCGGGTTGAATGCGTCGAGGAAGCCGTATTTGCCATAGATGCCCGCACCATAGCGGTCGTGCATCGCCTTGATCGCGGGCATGACGATATCGGGGGCAAAGGCAATCGATCCGGCGGCCGCCGTCGGGGCGAGCGTGCCGTCGTCGCGCTCGCCGGGTCCCCGCGCCGAATAGCTGAAGAACTCGCGGCGGACGCCGTCGATCGTCTGGGTGAAATCGCCCGGCCCGTCGCACGCGGTCAGCCCCCAGATGTCGGAGCCATAGGCGGCCCAGCGGCCCGGATTGGCGATGGCATAGCGTTGCTGCGCATAGGTGGCGCGGCGGCTATTCTCGAAATAGTCGATGCCCTTGGCCGCCATATAGCCGTCGCGGATGCCTTTGAAATCGACCCAGACATGGCTGTACTGGTGGCCGAAAAGAGGCGCGAACTGCAGATGCGGCTCGCCCCAGCGGGAGCCCCAGCTCGGCTCGAACCGCTCGGTCCAGGCCTGCCATGTACCATCGGGCAGAGGATGGGTGGGGGAGCCCAGCGCCAGCAGATAAAGCAGCATCGACTCGTTGTAGCTGTTCCAGTCGGCGTTGATGAACCCGGTCTCCGGCAACCAGCCCATCGCGACGAAGGGCGCGCGCGGCCTGATCCAGGTCCAGTCGACCGCGCCATAAATCTGGTCGACCAGCGCGCGGATGCGCACTTCGTCGGGGTGATCGCCGTCGAACCAGCTTTGCGCGAACAACATGCCGCCCAGGAGCAGCGCGGTGTCGATCGTCGACAGCTCGCACTTGGCGAAGCGCAGCCCCTTGGTCACGCCGAGGAAGTGGTAGAAAAAGCCCTTATAGCCGCTGAACCCGGTCTCGCCCGGTCCTTGGGGCGCATTGGCAAAAAAGGTCAGCGTGGTCAGCGTACGAGCGCGCGCTTCCTCTCGCGTGATCCAGCCATTGACCACGCCGACCGGATAGGCCGTCAACGCAAAGCCCACTGCCGCGATCGAGGCGAAGGAGGGCGTCGGCCAGCGGTCCGGCGCCAGGCCGGTATCGGCGTCGGTCGTTTCCCAGAAGAAGCGAAAGCTGCGTTCCTGCAGGTCGCGGATCAGGTCGGGTTGCACCTGCGGAATGATGCGCGGTGCACTCACCCGCCCCTGCGGCCCGGCACAGCCCGTCATCATGGCAGCGAGGCTGAGGCCGCCCAGATTCAGGACGCGGCGGCGGTCGTACATGGTCTCTCCTCGCTTCGTTCTTGCGACCGGGCGGGCGGATTGGGCCCGGTCGTTACGGGGCGCAACCTAGCCGGAACGGCCCCCGCCGGGGAAGAGCAGGAGGGCCGCTGTCCGGCCCCTGGCATCGGCCGCTCTTCCGGCACGAAATACGCCACGATCATAATGGGTTGTGTGGTTCCTGCCTCTTCATTGGCTAGCATCCCAAACGCGCCGGGGCACAAAAAAATGTAACCGGTTACTGTACCGTTCGGTAAAAAGACCGAATCGGTCTTGCGACACGACGCGCCCGATTCGAGCACAGCAAGGCATGACGACGATGAGTGATGATGAAGGGGAGGGAAGGGGCGGCCCGCCTCCGGGCCGCCCGGCATCCTCTCCTGACACGGACCTAGCCCGCACCCCATGTCCTGTCCCGCCCTGTCATCGGCCGGTGATCATGACATTGAGCGCGCTTACCGCGTTCCGCCGGGGTCCCTCAAGCACGGTGTCGAGGACGGTGACGCTTGTCCGTGCGCTGTGTCTTTCGAGCAACGGGTATGGCGCTGGTCAGCCGCGCCAAAGCCGGTTTAAGAGGGCGGCATGACTGTGAAAATTGACATGGATGGCCCCGTCGCGACCCTGACGCTACGGAATCCTCCGAATAATCACCTGGGGGTGGGAACCATTTCCGCCTTGGCGGACGCATTCGATGCCGTGGATGCCGATCCTGCGGTACGCTCGATCCTGCTTCGGTCGGAGGGGCGGGTATTTTGTGCGGGTGCGGATCTGGTCAATGCCAATCCGGTCGCCGATCCGCTGCCGCCCGGCGCGCGCAGCCCCTTCTACATGGCGGCGGCGCGGCTGTTCGGCGTGCAGACGCCGGTGGTCGCGGCGGTACAGGGCGCGGCGGTGGGGGCGGGCCTGGGGCTGGCGCTGGTCGCCGATTTCCGCATCGCCACGCCCGAGGCGCGCTTCGTCGCCAATTTCGTGACACTGGGACTGCATCCGGGCTTCGGCATCTCGGCGGTGCTGGAGCGGGTGATCGGCCGACAGCGCGCCGCACTGATGCTGCTGACCGGACGGCGGATACGCGGGGAAGAGGCGGAGCGCTGGGGCCTGGTCGACCAACTGGTGTCTGCCGATGCGCTGGAGGCCACGGCGCTGGCCTTGGCGCATGAGATCGCGGCGGGCGCGCCGCTGGCGGTCGCGTCGACCCGGCGGACGCTGCGCGGCGATCTGCGCGCACTGGTCGAGGCGGCGACCGACCACGAACTCGCCGAACAGGCCAAGCTGATGCAGACCGAGGATTTCGCCGAAGGGGTACGGGCAGTGACCGAGCGGCGGTTGGGGCGGTTCGTCGGGCGATAGCGGTCCGCTCAAGCGGGCGGCAGGGCGAGACCTATCCCTTGCGCGCCGCCAGTTCGGCCTGACGCGCGGGCAGCGCCGCCAGGATCGCGCGGCGTTCCTCGGCGGGCTTGGCGCTCCAGTTGGAGATTTCGCGGATGGTCCGCGCGCAACCCAGGCACCAGCCGGTGGCCTTGTCCATCGTGCAGACAAGCACACACGGGCTGGCGAGACTGGCGGGTTGCGGTTCGACGAAGCTGATGATGTCGAGCGACATGACGCGCCGTCAGATCCCGAACGAAACCTTCAGGAAGTCCGGGATCGGGCCGTTCCAGCCGCCGTCATCGGGCGCTTCGTCGGCATTGGAGCGGCGACGGTCGCGGCGATCGTCCCGGCGCGGTGCACGGGGCTCCTCGAAGCGGGGATGCTCGCGGCGCGGCTCATCGCGACGGGGCTCCTCACGACGTGCACGGGCGGGACGGGCGCGGGGGGCTTCCTCGACCGTCTCGGTCTGGGCTTCCATCGTCTCGACCTCGGCAGGGCGGGCGCTGCGATCGCGACGCGTGCGACGGGCGGGACGCTCTTCCTCGGCCGGAGCGGGCAGTTCGAGCCGGTCGATCTTCTGGCCGGTCAGCTTCTCGATATTTTCGAGATTCTCGGCGTCATCGGGCGCGACGAAGGTATAGGCGGTGCCGGTCGCGCCGCCCCGGCCGGTGCGGCCGATACGGTGGACATAATCGTCCGGGTGCCAGGGCGCGTCGAAGTTGAAGACGTGGCTGACGCCCTTGATATCCAACCCGCGCGCCGCGACATCGGAGGCGACCAGGATGTTGATGTCGCCGCGCTTGAACAGCTCCAGCTCGGCCAGGCGCTGCGGCTGTTCCATGTCGCCATGGATTTCGCCCGAGCGGAAGCCGTGCTGCTTGAGCGACTTGTTCAACTCGCGCACCGTCGTCTTGCGGTTGCAGAAGATGATCGCGTTGCGCACCTCTTCCTGTCCAAGCAGCTGGCGCAGGCGCTTGCGCTTCTCGAACGACTGGGGCGCGACCGGCACGACGAACTGGGCGATGTTGATGTTGGTCGAAGCGGGGCGCGCGACCTCGATCGTCTTGGGATTTTCCAGGAACTTGTCGGCCAGCTTCTTGATCGGCGGCGGCATGGTCGCCGAGAAGAGCAGCGTCTGGCGCTGCGCGGGCAGCTTGGTGCAGATTTCCTCGATATCGGGGATGAACCCCATGTCGAGCATCCGGTCGGCCTCGTCGATGACCAGCATCGAGCAGCCGGTCAGCAGGATGTTGCCACGCTGGAACAGGTCCATCAGGCGGCCCGGCGTCGCGATCAGCACGTCGACGCCCTTTTCCAGCGCCTTGATCTGGTCACCCATCGACACGCCGCCGATCAGCAGCGCCATCGAAAGCTTCTGGCCGGCACCGTATTTCTCGAAATTCTCGGCGACCTGCGCGGCGAGTTCGCGCGTCGGCTCCAGGATCAGGCTGCGCGGCATCCGGGCGCGGCTGCGGCCATGCGCCAGGATATCGATCATCGGCAGCACGAAGGCGGCGGTCTTGCCCGTCCCCGTCTGCGCGATACCGATGATGTCGCGCATCATCAGCACGGAAGGAATGGCGGAGGCCTGAATCGGCGTCGGCTCGGTATAGCCGGCGTCGTTGACCGCCTTCAGAAGTTCGTCGGAGAGGCCGAGATCGGCAAAGCTCATGCAGTTTTCCGAAATTTGACGCCAGGCGGGAATCGCCCCGCACGCGCCCAGCAGTTCTGCGCGCTTGCGGATTTGGCGGCGAAAGTCAAGTTTTCCACAGTTCTGAGCCTAGGAAAACCGACTCCTCCGCGCCACGCGGATGGTGTGCGAGCGGAGCGTTCGGCCAACGCGGCCCCCGACGATCAGTCGCCGGGCACGTTGATGACGGCCTCGGTCTTGCCCTCTTCGCTTCGAGCAATCGTAAACGATACCTCTCGACCGTCCTTCTCGGCACCGCCCATCGCGACGGACTGGCCGCCTTCGCCTCCAGAAAGGGATTGCTTCAGCTTCCATCCTTTGCTGGTCAGCGCCGTCTTATAGAAAGCGAAAACCTTCTCTACCGGGTCGGCGGTGGCGAACGTGACCATTTTGGTCTTCTTGCCGCCGCTTTCGCTCTCCAGCACGGCTGAGATGGTCGCGCCTGGGTAGCGGGGCGCGAAGTCGGGCATGGTGACACTGGCGGCGGCCGCGCCCTCGCTGGTCTTTAGCGTGCCCTCCGAGGTGGTGATCTTGGCGGACCCCTTGTCCCCGTCCGTACTGAAAGTCGCCCCCCCGATCGTCGTCGACTTTTCGCTCGATCCGCATGCCGCCAGAAGCCCGGCCGCTGCGATGACGAGATGGCGCATAAAATTCCTTCCAAGCGACTGAAGTAATAGAAGAAATATTTGATTGTAATGGTTTGGGCATGGCCTGAAATTATCTACCCGAATTACGCGGATGCGAGCGAACTGGCAATATATTCTGTTCTAGGGATCGGGGCCGGCGGGGCGATACTGCTGACCGTCCTGCGCGACCGTGGCCTGAGCCTTGAGGAAGCCGCCCTCCGTTTCGTCTGTGGCCCGCGACGGGGAGGTTCAGCGCACCGGAATCAGCGCCCGGAACCGCTCGATCTCACAGGTCCGGCCCGCCCGGGTGCGGATCGGATCGCGACCGGCACAAATCTGTCCGTCGCGACCGGGGCGGATATAGAAGCTGGAATAATAATCGATCTGACGGCAGGCGCGGACCAGTCGCGCGCGGACCCGCTTGTTGCCGGTCAGGACGATGTCGACCGCGCCCTCCTCGGCCGGAAGCGCGCCCGCCAGCTGCTGCGCGGGGATGCAGCGGGGTCCTTTCCGCTCCTTCCACCGGGTCGGGGCGGGGGGCGGTGCGGTGCGGGGGACACGGATCACGACACGTTCGCGCATGATCAACTGTGCGTAATGAACCGGCGGACCGGACATCGGAATCGGGTCCGTCGCCCCCAAAAGGGCGGGCGTCGTCAGCGTCATCAGGGCGATGGCGGCAAAGCTTTGGTGGCGGCGCGGCATGTCTTGGCCTGTCTTCATACGCCGTATCGTTGAACGCTTTATGAACCTGGCCTAGTCGAATCCACATGAACCCCGCCCAGACCGCCTTTCTGGAAGCCCTGCGTCCCATTTTGGGGCCCAAGGGCATCATCACCGACCCCGCGCTGATCGCGCCGTGGGAGATCGACTGGCGCCGCCGCTTTTCGGGCCATGCGCCCGCCATCGTCGCTCCCGCCGATACCGGGCAGGTGCAGGCGGTGCTGCGCGCGGCGGCCGAACACCGCGTGCCGCTGGTGCCGCAGGGGGGCAACAGCTCGATGGTCGGCGGCGCGACGCCGCCCGCCGACGGATCGGCGCTGATCCTGTCGATGCGGCGAATGAACCGAATCCGGCGGATCGATGCCGGGGCAGGCATGGTCGTGGCCGAGGCTGGGGTGATCCTGGCCGATCTCCACGCCGCCGCCGAGGGGGAGGGCGTGCGCTTTCCCCTGACCCTGGGGGCAAAGGGCAATGCGACGGTCGGCGGCCTGGTCTCCACCAATGCGGGCGGGACCCAGGTGCTGCGCTTCGGGACGATGCGCGGGCTGACCCTGGGGGTGGAAGCGGTGCTGCCCGATGGGTCGCTATATGACGGTCTGTCGGCGTTGAAGAAGGATAATCGCGGCTATGACCTCGGCCAACTGCTGATCGGCGCGGAGGGGACGCTGGGCATCGTCACCGCCGCCGCGCTGCGGCTGGCGCCCGGCATCGCGCGGTCGGCGACCGCCTGGGTCGGGCTGTCCGATCCCGGCGCGGGGCTGACCCTGCTGCGCCGGTTGCAGGCGGCGAGCGACATGATCGAGAGTTTCGAGATCCTGCCCGCCGAAAGCCTGGCCGCCGCCATCGCGCATCTGCCCGGCGCGCGCAGCCCGCTGGACGGCGCACACCCCTGGCATGTGCTGATCGAGGCGGTGACGGGCGACGCGCAAGCCGATCCGACCACGATGCTGGAGACGCACCTCGCCCGCGCGATCGAGGACGGGGTGGTGGCCGATGCGGTGATCGCCGCGTCGCAGGCGCAATCCGAGGCTTTCTGGCTGCTCCGCCATTCGCTGTCCGACGCCGAGCGCGCGCTCGGCCCGGCGGTGCAGCACGACATCGCCGTGCCGGTCGATGCCATGCCGCGCTTCATGGTCGAGGCAGCGGCGACCTGCGATGCGCGCTTTCCCGGCACCCATGCCTCGGGCTTCGGGCATCTGGGTGACGGCAACATTCATTTCCATGTCCGCGCCGCCCCCGACACCGATCGCGACCGTTTCTATGCCGAGGAGGCGGCGACCATCACCCGCTTCGTCCATGATCTGGTGACGGCGGCGGGGGGCACCATCTCGGCCGAGCACGGCATCGGCCAGATGAAGCGCGACGAACTGGCCCGCCTCTCGCCCGAGCGGGTCGCGGCGATCCGCGCCATCAAGACGGCGCTCGATCCGCACGGTCTGTTCAATCCCGGCAAGCTCGTCGCTTGCGCATGAGGCGCTAGGCCCATAGACACGGGGCCACGACGCGCGGCCGGGGGGCTCGCGTGGACGAGTTTTTTGGAGATCATCATGGCCAGCGCGCCGTCCCTTCCCCTTTTCTATAACGGCCTGGAGCCGCTTTCGAGCGAGGCTCACGCCCATTACAAGGTCCGTCCGCAGGAGACGGCGCCGTTCCTGGTCGGGCAGCACGCGATCCCCGTGACCGTCGATGAATTCCCGCTGGTCCAGCGTTTCATGCCGATCGTCTTCTCGGTCGGCGACCAGCCGATCCCGCTGGCGCTGATGGGCCTGAACGAGGGCGTGAACGTCTTCGTCGACGACGAGGGCCGCCTGAGCGAGGCGAACTTCTACGTCCCGGCCTATATCCGCCGCTATCCGTACATGCTGGCGCGCCTGCGGCCTGAGTCGGAAGAGCTGTCGCTGTGCTTCGACCCGACCTCGCCGACGATCGGCGCGTTCGACGAGGGCGAGGCGCTGTTCGACGGCAACCAGCCCAGCGAGCTGACCAAGAACATCCTGTCGTTCAACGAATCGTTCGAGCAGGCCGGGGCCCGCACCCAGAACTTCATGACCGAGCTGGCCGAGATGGGCCTGCTGATGGCTGGTGAAGTCTCGATCCAGCCGGAAGGCGCCGATCAGCCCTTCGTCTATCGCGGTTTCCAGATGATCAACGAGGAAAAGCTGGTCGACCTGCGTGGCGACCAGCTGCGCAAGATGAGCCAGTCGGGCATGTTGCCGCTGCTCTATGCGCATCTCTTCTCGCTCTCGCTGATGCGCGACATCTTCGCGCGCCAGGCACAGCAGGGCAAGATGCCGCAGCCCCAACTCCAGCCGCTGGGTTGATGTGATGCGCGGGCAGGCCTTCTCCAGTCCGCGCTACAGCCGGGTCGCGATCGTCTTTCACTGGACGATCGCGGCGCTGGTCGTGGCCAATCTGGCCATCGGGCTGCTCCATGAGAGCCTGCTGCCCGGCACCATTCCGCTGCACATGGCCATCGGCCTGACCGTGCTGGCGCTGACTTTCGGGCGGATCGTCTGGCGCCTGGGCCATCGCCCGCCGCCGCTTCCCGCCGAAATCCCGAGCTGGGCCCGGGGAAGTGCCCATGCGCTGCACAGCCTGCTCTATGTCCTGATGATCGTCATGCCGCTGACCGGCTGGGCGATGGGATCGGGCCGCGACGTGCCGCGCCCCGTCAGCTGGTTCGGCCTGTTCGACGTGCCGCCCCTGCCGATCGGCAAGGCCGCGGGGCATTTCGGACATGAGGCGCACGAGGTGCTCGGTTGGGCTATGCTGGCGCTGGTCGTAATCCATGTCGCGGCGGCACTGCGCCACCATTATCTGCTGCGCGACGGCCTGATCGCCCGGATGAGCCTGCGGCGGCGCTGAGTCCGTTCGCAGGATTGCCAGATGGAATGTCCCTGACGGCTCGCTGCGATAACCGGCTATCGCTTCTTAACCGTTACATGAACACTGCTGCCGATGGCCGGAACTGGTCGAGCGCGGCTTTAGCTTAGGACAATGGCTTCGCCCACGAAGCGGCCCTCCCAAAGTAAGAACCGACCTGCCGCCCGTATAATTGGGACAGCTTCCTCGTGCGAAAGGAAGACGAAACCGAGCTGCCGAGTTTCGCCCGGTAGCAAAGGCTCGTCACCGATCAGGGGAAGGGCGTCGTAACCGATGAGCGGTTCCTTTTCGGAAACCATGCAAGGGCATCCCCACCCGGTGTAGGCGGGGCCTGTTCTACCGCCAGCCGCCGTCTCATACATGCGTACCATGGCGGTAAGTTGCGGTATGGCGGTCTTAACGAACTCGGTGCGGTTCATTGGAAAGTCATGGCCGTCAGCACGAACGTCTGCAAGTGAGTGATTGTGGGCAACCCGTCGGGCGAATGCCACTGCCGTAACGCGCCCTGCGGGAGTTCCACCAGCTCGCCTTTCCACCACCCGTTACGAAAAAATGACGAATTGCGGGGGCGGGGGTTGAACCAAATAGGCCCCTTCTTATTTATAGCAGTACGACATCGTGTCCCCCCTTTCGCGGTGTCGTGCGACACGCTTTCAGCGTGTCTCCTCCCT
>CAJYRW010000069.1:0-66921 GCA_913777475.1 uncultured Sphingomonas sp.
ATGGCATCGGTCATGGATGCGGCTCTACGCCATTGCTTGCGCGCGTCCAACCCGGTTCCTATGCTGGCGGCCAAACCGGCATCCTGCTTCGGCATCCAGAATAGGCGTTTCGACCTGTGAAAGCACCGCTCCTCGTATCCGTCGCCCTTGCGCTTGTTCTCGGCGGCTGCGCCCGCACCGGTGAGATCGACGCCTCGGGCGGGATCACCGCCGTCCGTTCGGCCTGCCCGATCGTTGGCGTCGCGGCGGGGACGGGTGACATCACGCTGTTCAAGACGCCCGGCGCCACCGACGAGGGCTCGATCGACGTCGTGGCCAACCTGACCGATGTGCGCGGCACCTGCGCCGATGCGGGGTCCGACATCGTGACGAACGTGACCTTCACCGTCGAGGCGCGGCGGAGCGACACGGCGGCGGCGCGCGATCTGGTCCTGCCCTATTATATCGCGATCGTACGCGGCGGCACCAATGTGGTCGCCAAGCGCGTCGGCCGCGTCAACGTGCATTTCGATGCAGGCCAGGCACGCGGCCAGGTGGCAGGTGAGGCCTCGACCACCATATCGCGGGCGGCGGCGACCCTGCCCGACGATGTGCGCGAAAAGTTGACCCGCCGCCGCAAGGCCGGGGACGAGGATGCGGCGGTCGATCCGCTGACCACCCCCGAAGTGCGGCAGGCGGTGGCCAGCGCCAGCTTCGAGGCGCTTGTCGGGTTCCAGCTGACTGACGCGCAGCTGAAGTATAACGCGACTCGGTAATTTCGGTGCGCCCCGGCGGAGGCCGGGGCCCGGTTGCTGTTAAGGCTTGTAGCGCGCGGAACATCGCGTGGGAGGGTCCAGCGCACCCCTTGCCTTTGCCTCCCGTGGGATGTTCCGCGCGTCTCTGATCAAGTGGCGCCTGGGCCCCGGCCTTCGCCGGGGAACGAAGAAGGGCGTCGATCTCGACTCCTGCTCGCCCCACTATCCACAACATTGATCGTACGCACCGCCGTTCCCGATTGACTTGGCGCAACCCGCCCGGCAGAGGGCGCGGCGTCGATGTCGGGCATCTCCGACATAGGCGCGCGCGGGAGAGCGCCGGGTTCGCCTTTCAGGTGACGAAAACCCGGCCGCCGAAGGAGCAACCACCCCGGAATCTCTCAGGCAAATGGGACCGCGCGATCGCCATCGACACTCTGGAAAGCGCGCCTCGGCCTCACGCCGTCGCGCCACCGAAGGGGTAAGCCGGAATATCCGGCGAAAGCTCTCAGGTTCCGTGACAGAGGGGGATCGGATCGGGTAAGGACATTCGCGTCCCTAGCCGACACCCTTTTGACGGAGACCGGCCCCGTGAGCGACACTGCAGACCTGAACGTAGAAGACGCCCCCGAGGGTCAGGAGATCATCCAGACGCTGCCGCTGGACGCATGGCATCGTGCGCGCGGCGGGCGGATGGTCCCGTTCGCCGGGTATGAAATGCCGGTCCAATATGAAGGCATCATGGCCGAGCATCTCTGGACCCGCGAGTCGGCGGGCCTGTTCGACGTCAGCCATATGGGCCAGGTGGTCTTCACCGGCGAGAATGGTCTGGGTCCGGTCATCACCGCGCTGGAAAAGGTCCTGCCGGGCGACATCGCGGGGCTGGGCGATCGCAAGAATCGCTACTCGCTGCTGCTGAACGAAGAGGGCGGCATTCTCGACGACTTGATGGTGACGAAGCGCACCCTGGACGGCGCCGAGGAACTCTACATGGTCGTCAACGGCGCGACGAAGTATGACGATATCGCCTATCTGCTGGACTTCATCCCCGACGACGCGACGCTGAACCTGCTCGACGAGCAGGCGCTGCTGGCGCTCCAGGGGCCCAAGGCGGTCGATGCGCTGGCGCGGATGGTGCCGGGTGTCGAGGCGCTGGTGTTCATGACCGCCGCCGACTTCATCTGGAACGACGTGCCGCTGTGGATCAGCCGCTCGGGCTATACCGGCGAGGACGGCTACGAAATCTCGATCCCCGCCGAGCATGCCGCCGCCTTCGCCGACCTGCTCTGCGAACAGGCCGAGGTAAAGCCGATCGGTCTGGGCGCGCGCGACTCGCTGCGTCTGGAGGCGGGGCTGCCGCTCTACGGTCATGACCTCGACCCCGAGACGACGCCGGTGATGGCCGATCTGGGCTTCGCACTGGCCAAGAAGCGCCGCGAGGCGGCCGACTTCCTGGGTGCCGAGCGTATCCTCGCCGAGCGCGAGAACGGCCCTGCCGTCAAGCGCGTCGGCCTGACCGTCGCCGGCCGCCAGCCGGTGCGCGAGGGCGCGTCGGTGGTCGCCGAGGATGGTTCGGTCATCGGCCGCGTGACCAGCGGCGGCTTCGCCCCCTCGATGGGCGCGCCGATCGCCATGGCCTATGTGCCGACCGAGCTGGCTGCCCCCGGCACCACCGTCAAACTGCTTCAGCGCGGCAAGACCCATGACGCCACCGTCACGGCCATGCCGTTCGTCCCCCATCGTTACGTTCGTTCAGGAGCCAAGTGACCATGAGCCGCTATTTCACCGAAGATCATGAGTGGATCGACGTCGACGGTGATGTCGGCACGGTCGGCATCTCCGATTATGCGCAGGGCGCGCTGGGCGACATCGTGTTCGTCGACGTCCCCGAGGAAGGCCGCGAGCTGTCCAAGGGCGACGAGGCCGCCGTGGTCGAGTCGGTCAAGGCTGCCTCGGACGTCTATGCGCCCGTCTCGGGCACCGTGGTCGAGGGCAATGCCCAGCTGGCCGACGAGCCTGCGCTGGTCAACAGCGATCCGGAAGGCGAGGGCTGGTTCTTCAAGATCACGCTGTCCGACGCCTCGGAGCTGGACGCGTTGATGGACGAAGCCGCCTACGCCGCGTTCGTCGCCAAGCTCTAACCGACATTCTCCCCTCCCGCAGGCGAGAGGGGCTGGGGGAGGGGACTCGCTTTCCCCCGATCATCAGGCTTGTTGAAGCCGGCTGCCCTCCCCCGACCCCTCCCGCCTGCGGGAGGGGAGAAGAGGGGAAGGGCGATGACCCCTCGATCCGCGAGGTTTTCGGGATGAGGGGCGGAGAAATGGAACGCATGCGCTACCTGCCCCTTACCTCTTCCGATCGGGCCGAGATGCTCTCGGTCATCGGTGCCGGATCGGTCGACGACCTGTTCGTCGATGTGCCCGAATCCGCCCGCCTGTCCGGCCCCATCGAGGGCCTGCCCAACCACGCGTCCGAACTGGCGGTCGAGCGGCACATGACCGCGCTCGCCCGCAAGAATGTCGTGGCGGGCGACGTGCCCTTCTTCCTGGGCTGCGGCGCCTATCGCCATCATGTGCCCGCCAGCGTCGATCACCTGATCCAGCGCGGCGAGTTCCTGACCGCCTACACGCCTTATCAGCCGGAAATCGCGCAGGGCACGCTGCAGATGCTGTTCGAGTTCCAGACGCAGGTCGCGCGTCTGCTCGGCACCGATGTCGCCAACGCCTCCATGTATGACGGCTCGACCGCCTGCTGGGAAGCGATCGGCATGGCGCGGCGCATCACCAAGAAGTCGAAGGCGATCCTGTCGTCGGGCCTGCACCCGCATTATGTCTCGGTCGCCAAGACCATGGCGAAATATACCGGCGACACGCTGGAGACCGGCACGCCCGTCCTGACCGCCGAGACTGACCTCGACCAGATGATCGCGGCGATCGACGGCGACACGTCGTGCGTCGTCGTCCAGTACCCGGACATTCTCGGCCGCATCGCCGACCTGACCCCGCTGGCCGAGGCCTGCCACGCCAAGAAGGCGCTGCTGATCGCCGTCGTGACCGAGCCGGTCGCGCTGGGCGCGATCCGCAGCCCGGGCGAGATGGACGCCGATATCGTTGTCGGCGAAGGCCAGTCGCTGGGCGTCGGGCTTCAGTTCGGCGGGCCCTATGTCGGCCTGATGGGCTGCAAGGATAAGTATATCCGCCAGATGCCGGGCCGCTTCTGTGGCGAGACGGTGGACGCGGACGGCAAGCGCGGCTTCGTGCTGACGCTTTCGACCCGCGAGCAGCATATCCGTCGCGAAAAGGCGACGTCGAACATCTGCACCAACTCGGGTCTGTGCGCGCTCGCCTTCTCGATCCACATGACTCTGCTGGGCGAGGCGGGTCTGCGTCGCATGGCGGGGATCAACCATGCGAACGCCTGCCGCGCCGCGGACCGTCTGGCGAAGGTGCCGGGCGTGAAGCTGGTCAACGACGTGTTCTTCAACGAGTTCACCCTCGACCTGGGTCGCGAGGCACGTCCGATCGTGCGGACGCTCGCCGAACGCGGCGTGCTGGCGGGCGTGTCGCTCGGGCGGCTCTATCCGGGCGAGGACGCGCTCGCGAACGGACTGGTGGTGGCGGTCACCGAAACGGTGACGGCGGAGGATATCGAGACGCTTGCCAAGGCTCTCGAGGAGGTGCTGGCATGACGATCAACCAGAGCGGCTGGAAGCCCACGAGCCCCGAAGCCAACGAAGCGGCGGTCCCGGCGACTTTCACTGGCAACCGTGCATTGATGCTCGAAGAAAAGCTGATCTTCGAGATCGGCGACAGCGAGACGACCGGCGTCGACTTCGCCGAGGGCGATGTCGCCGGTTCGCGTCTGGGCGATCTGAGCCGCAAGGCCCCGATCGGCCTGCCCGGCCTGTCGGAGCCGGAGACGGTGCGCCACTATACCCGTCTGTCGCGTCAGAATTACGCGATCGACCTGGGCCTGTTCCCGCTCGGTTCGTGCACGATGAAGCACAATCCGCGCCTGAACGAGAAGATGGCCCGTCTGCCGGGCTTCAGCGACGTTCACCCGCTGGCCCCCGTCGACACGGTGCAGGGCGCGCTGGAGGTCATTCACCAGCTGGCGCACTGGCTGGTCACGCTGACGGGCATGACCTCGGTCGCGATGAGCCCCAAGGCGGGCGCGCATGGCGAGCTGTGCGGCATCCTGGCGATCAAGGCGGCATTGGAAAAGCGTGGCGAGGGCCACCGCAAGGTCATCTTGGTGCCCGAGTCGGCGCACGGGACCAACCCGGCGACGGCGGCATTTGCGGGCTTCTCGGTCGAGGACATCCCCGCGACCGCGGACGGTCGTGTGGATACGGCGGCGCTGAAGGCGCGGCTGGGGCCGGACGTGGCGGGGGTGATGATCACCAACCCGAACACCTGCGGCCTGTTCGAGCGGGACCTGAAGGACATTTCCGACGCGGTCCACGCCGCTGGCGGCTATGTCTATTGCGACGGTGCGAACTTCAACGCCATCGTCGGGCGCGTGCGTCCGGGCGATCTGGGCGTCGATGCGATGCACATCAACCTGCACAAGACCTTCTCGACTCCGCATGGCGGCGGCGGGCCGGGTTCGGGGCCGGTGGTGTTCTCGGAGGCGCTGACGCCGTTCGCGCCGCTGCCCTTCGTCGAGAAGACGGGCGACAGCTTCCGGCTGGTCGAGGAGGAAAATGCCGACGACCATCACGCCGACAGCTTCGGCCGCATGGTCGCCTTCCACGGCCAGATGGGCATGTTCACCCGCGCGCTGACCTATATCCTCAGCCACGGCGCCGACGGCCTGCGCCAGGTCGCCGAGGATGCGGTGCTCAACGCCAATTATGTCCTGCGCTCGCTGGAAAGCACGCTCGACGCCCCCTTCGCCAAGAGCGGCCCGTGCATGCACGAAGCCATCTTCTCGGACGAGGGCTTGGCCGAGGGCTTCTCGACGATCGACGTCGCCAAGGCGCTGATCGACGAGGGTTTCCACCCGATGACCATGTATTTCCCGCTGGTTGTACACGGCGCGATGCTGGTTGAGCCGACCGAAACCGAGTCGAAGGCCGCGCTCGATCAGTTCATCGGCGCGCTGGCGTCGGTGGCGGAGCGGGCGAAGGCGGGCGACCCGTCGCTCAAGACCGCACCGCACTTCGCACCGCGCGCGCGCCTCGACGAAACGCTCGCCGCGCGCAAGCCCGTGCTGGTGTGGAAGGACAAGGCGGCCTGATCGGCTGATCACACCCTCACCCTTCCGGCGCTTCGCGCCTCCCTCCCTCTCCCGTCGGGAGAGGGAAGGGGCCCGCCCGCGATAGCGGGTGGGAAGGGTGAGGGCGGCTTGCCGATCAAAGCGCCGTGAACAGGCAAAACCCGCCGAGGATCACCCCGGGCGCATTGGCGAACACGATGGGCCAGTCCCGCTTTTCGCGCAAAAACCCATAGGCCACCCAGAGCGAACAGTTCACCATCGTCGCCAGCGGTTGAATCACCGAACCCTTTTGTCCCGCCAGGTTGAGCTGAATCTGGTCGATATAGGACAGGTACATGGCCACCGCCGTGGCCGTCGCGATCCAGCCGAGCAGCATCAGTTTCCGTTCACTCACGATATCGAAATCTCCTTGAATGGTCGTGAAATCGATTGAAGTCGGTCCGTTCAACGCACAAGCCCGACGGGACGGTCCGCGCCGGGAAGGGGACGAAGATGCGCTTTGACAGGGATCAGGCAGATACGCTGGACGCGATCCTGCGCTGGCGGCGCGACGTCCGGCATTTCCTCGACCGCCCGGTCGACGAGGCGGTGCTGGCGCGTCTGGCCGAGACGATGGCGCTGGCCCCCTCTGTCGGCAATGCCCGGCCCTGGCGCGTGATTCGGGTCGAGGACGCCGCTATGCGCGCCGCCGTTCGCGCCGATTTCCGGCGCTGCGACGAAGAGGCGGCCGCGGATTATGCCGATGAGCAAGCGGCCGCATATCGCTCTCTGAAGCTCGCCGGGCTGGACGTCGCGCCGGTGCAACTGGCGGTCTTCACCCATATCGATCCGGCCGAGGGACATGGCCTGGGCCGCCGCACCATGCCCGAGACGCTGCGCCAGTCGACCGCGATGGCGATCCATACCCTGTGGCTGGCGGCGCGCGCGGCCAATCTGGGGATGGGCATGGTCTCGATCCTCGACCCCGGTGCGATGGAGCGGCTGTTCGCGGTGCCGAAGGACTGGGTGTTCACCGCATATCTGTGTCTGGGCCATGCCGAATGGGATGACGACACGCCGCTGCTCCACCGGGCGGGCTGGCAGGAAAATGCGCCGACGACGTGGGAGGTACGGTAAGCACCATGTTCCCTGGGCTGGGGCGGATCAATCCTCCGGTGCGGTGGTCAGTGTCTGTTGCTTGCCCAGCTTCTGCTCGCGCCACACGATGAACAGCCCGCTGGCGATGATGATCGGCGCACCCAGCCAGGTGCTGGTCGCTGGCAATACGCCAAAGATCAGCCAGCCATAGAGCGTCGCCCAGATCAGCCCGGAATAGTCCATCGGCACAACCGCCGCGACCGGTGCCAGCCGTGAGGCTCCGGTCAGCGCGATCTGGCCGAAGCCGCCGACCAGCCCGATCGATATCAGGATGCCCCAGGTCAGCGCGTCGTGCGGCTGGATATGGAAGCTATAGGGGATGGCGATGAAGGGTAGGGTCAGCGTCGTGAAGTAAAAGACCGTCGTCCCCGCAGGCTCCTCACGCAACTGGCGCAGCAGGATCGCGACGACCGCCACGAACAGCGCGGCCAACAGGCCCACCGCTGCACCGGCAAGCGACATATCATTGGCCCCCGGCCTGACCACGATCAGCACGCCCGCAAAGCCGATCAGCACCGCGCTCCACCGCTGGATGCCCGTCCGCTCGCGCAGCACCAGTGCGCCGAGCAGCGTCGCGAAGATCGGCACGGTGAACTGGAACGTCGTCGCCTCGGCCAATGGCAGCAGCAGGACCGCGCCGAAGGTGAAGACCATGCCGACCAGCCCGACCATCGAGCGCGCCAGATGCCCCTTGAACCGCGTGGTGCGCAGCGAACCCAGCCCCGGCCCCGCCAACACGAAGCCCAGCACCACCGGCAGCGCGCAGGCCTGTCGCCAGAACATGGTTTCAAACAGCGTCGCCCCGCGCGACTCCGCCAGCTTGATGAGCGCCGACATGGTCGACAGGAAGAAGATGGCGATCAGGCGCAGGCCGATGCCTTTGAGCACACGGTCGCCGGTCATGCGGCCGTTCCTAACGATTGCGGCGGTGCAGCGAAACCCCGAACGCGCGGCCCCTTGGCGAGACCGGGTCTTTGCCGCTATCGGGCAGGCATGAAGCACGCTCTGTCCGTCACCCGCGACGCGGATTTCTCCGCCTGGTATCAGTCCGTCATCGCCGAGGGCGATCTGGCCGAGGAATCGGGCGTCCGTGGCTGCATGGTCATCCGCCCCTGGGGTTATGGCATCTGGGAGCGCATCCAGCGCCTGCTCGACGATCGCATCAAGGCGACGGGGCATGAGAATTGTTATTTCCCGCTCTTCATCCCGCTTTCCTATTTCGAAAAGGAAGCCGAGCATGTCGACGGCTTCGCCAAGGAAATGGCGGTCGTCACCCATCACCGGCTGATCGCCGATGGCAAGGGCGGGCTGGTGCCCGATCCCGAGGCAAAGCTGGAAGAGCCGCTGGTCGTGCGGCCGACGTCGGAGACGGTGATCGGCACCGCCTTCGCCCGCTGGGTCCAGTCGTGGCGCGACCTGCCGGTGCTGATCAACCAGTGGGCGAACGTCGTCCGCTGGGAAATGCGCACCCGCATGTTCCTGCGTACTGCCGAATTCCTGTGGCAGGAAGGGCATACCGCCCATGCCACGGTCGACGAGGCCCGCGCAGAGACGATCCAGATGCTGGAGGTCTATCGCAGCTTCGCCGAGGATTGCCTCGCCATGCATGTCATCGCGGGCGAGAAGCCGGAGAATGAGCGTTTCCCCGGTGCGGTCGAAACCTATTCGATCGAGGCGATGATGCAGGATGGCAAGGCGCTTCAGGCCGGCACCAGCCACTTCCTGGGCGACAATTTCGCGCGAGCCCAGAATATTCGCTTCCAGAATGCCGAGGGTGGCCTCGACTTCGCACAGACGACCAGCTGGGGCGTGTCGACCCGGATGATCGGCGGCATGATCATGGTCCATGGCGACGATGACGGCATGCGCGTGCCGCCCAAGGTCGCGCCGTGGCAGGTGGTGATCGTGCCGATGCTGCGCGACCAGCCCGAGGACGAGGCGCTGCTGGCCTATTGCCGCGACTTGCAAAAGGAACTGGTCGGCCAGTCCGCGCTCGGCGAGCCGATCCGCGCGATGGTCGATGCTCGTGCGCAAAAGGCCGCCAACAAGCGCTGGGGCTGGGTCAAGAAGGGCGCGCCGGTCATCATCGAAGTCGGCGGCCGCGACATGGCGGGCGGCAACGTATCGGTCATCCGCCGCGACCGGCTGTACCGTGAGGACGGCAAACTCGATTCGGTCGTGCAGGCGCGTGGGGACTTCGTGTCGGGTGTCGCGGACCTGCTGGCCGATATCCAGGCCGAACTCCACCGCCAGTCGGCCGAGCGGTTTAAAGCGCAGATTTCTCCGGTCGAGGACTGGGCGAGCGTTGAGGCGCATTTTGCGGATGTGCGCAAGAACCCCGGCTGGGTCGATGTCCGCTGGGCCAAGCCCACGGGCGAGGAACTCGAGCAGGTGGTCGAAAAGCTGAAGGGCCTGAAGCTGACCATCCGCAACGCGCCGATGGGCCAGACTGGGTGTGACGATGGCCCCTGCATCTTCACCGGCCGCGAGGCGGTGGAGCGGGTGCTGATCGGCCGGGCGTATTGACGCAAACTCCCCCTCCCGCAGGCGGGAGGGGGCTGGGGGGAGGGCTTGGGGTCTCACCGAGGCCATTGCTTGGGGCTTTCCCTCCCCCGGCCCCTCCCGCCTGCGGGAGGGGAGAAGAATAAGGGGCTATCCCCGAACCAACCCCGCCCACGGCAAATCCGGCCCGGCGGGGACAATCCCGGTTGGGTTCAGCTCCAGATGGCTGGCATAATAATGCGTCTTGATGTGATCGAGATGCACCGTCGCCGCGATCTTCGGGATCGTCAGCATCCGCTCCAGCAAGTCTTCCAGCGCCGGATAGTCCTGAACCCGCCGGACATTGCATTTGAAATGCCCGTGATAGACCGCATCGAAGCGAACGAGCGTGGTGAACAGCCGAATATCCGCCTCCGTCATCCGATCGCCGACCAGCCATTCGCGACCCGTCAGCCGTTCTTCCAGCGAATCCAGCTCGGCGAATAGCGGGCCGACCGCTTCGTCATAGGCCGCTTGCGTCTTGGCGAATCCGCATTTGTAGACGCCGTTATTCACCCGGTCATAGACGGGGGCGTTCACCGCATCGATCTCGGCGCGGAGGTCTTCGGGATAATAATCGCCCTCGCGCGCGCCCAGCCCATCGAAGGCGGTGCCCAACATGCGGATGATTTCGGCCGATTCGTTGCTGACGATCGTATTGCGCTGCTTGTCCCACAGGACCGGCACCGTGACCTTGCCGCTATAGCCGTCGCGGGCTCGGGCATAGAGCTGCCACAGATAGTCCGAGCCGTGGAGCGGGTCGCCGGTGCCGCCGTGCTCGGTGGCGAAGGTCCAGCCATTGTCGCGCATCAGCGGATCGACCACCGACAGGCCGATCATGTCTTCCAGCCCTTTGAGCGCGCGGGCGATCATCGTGCGATGCGCCCAAGGGCAGGCATAGGAGACATAGAGGTGGTAGCGCCCCGCCTCGGCGCGGTGGCCGGTCTGGCCGTCCGGGCCAGGCTGGCCGTCCGCCGTCACCCAGTCGCGGAAGCCGGAATCGGGGCGTTTGAAGCTGCCCTTCTCGTCCGACTTGAACAGACCATCGGCGTGCCAGACGCCGTCCACCATATTGCCCATGCGTGATCTCCTTTGATGGAGGGTACGCATGGGGCGGCGGAGCGATCCCCTCATTATTCCTCCCCTTACAGGGGAGGAATGAGTCAGCGCCGCTTGCCGTTGTGGCGGATGTTCGCGGGCCGCCCGCGGCGTTTCAGCACCCGGCGGGGTTCGGGTGCCGCGCCCTTGCCGTCGGGCAATTCGAAGCGCAGTGCGCCCGACACCGGGTTGGCCTCGGCCAGGCGCAGCGGCAGGCGCTGGCCCAGCTTGTAGATTTCCCGTGTCTTCTCGCCGAGCAATTGCTGCGACGACTCGTCATAATGAAAATAGTCGCCGCCCAGATCGCGGATCGGCATCAGGCCGTCGCCGCCCACGCCATCGACGGTCGCGAAGAAGCCGAAATTGGTGACGCCGGTAATCCGGGTCTCGACCACCTGGCCAACATGTTCGGACAGATAGGCCGCGACATAGCGGTCGATCGTCTCGCGCTCGGCCTCCATCGCGCGGCGCTCCATCTGGCTGATCGATGTGCCCAGCCGCTCCATCTCGTCGCCCTCGGGCAGCAACCCGCCGTCACCCAGCTTGTATGCGCCCACCAGCGCGCGGTGGACGACCAGATCGGCATAGCGCCGGATCGGCGAGGTGAAATGCGCGTACGATCCCAGCGACAGGCCGAAATGCCCCTGATTGACCGGGGCATAATAGGCCTGGGTCTGCGAACGAAGGATCTGCTCCATCACCTGCGGCTTGAAATCTGCGTCGCCGATCTTGTCGATGATCCGGTTGAAGGTCGCCGGGCGGATCACTTGGCCCATGGCGAAGGGGATGTCGAAGGTTTCCAGATATTCCTTCAGCGCGACCAGCTTGGTGCGGCTGGGCACCTCATGAACGCGGTACATCACGGGGGCCTTCTTGGCCTCCAGCGCCTTGGCGGCGGCGACATTGGCGGCGATCATGTAATCCTCGATCAGCCGGTGCGCATCCAGCCGCGCGCGCGGCGCGACCGACAGGATGCGGCCATTCTGGTCGAGCACCACCCGCCGCTCGGGCAGATCGAGATCGAGCGGCTCGCGATCGTCACGCGCCTTGGCGAGCGCGGCCCAGCAGTCCCACAGCGGGCGCAGCGCCGTGTCGGTCAGCGGATGCGACAGCTCGCCGTCGATGGCGGCCTGTGCGTCCTCATAGGCGATGTTCGCCGCCAGTCGCACGACCGCGCGGGTGAAGCGAAAGCCCTTGAGCTTGCCGTCCTTCGTCACCTGGAGATGACAGGCGAGCGCGGCGCGGTCCTCGCCTTCCTTCAGCGAACAGACATCCGCCGACAGGATTTCAGGCAGCATCGGCACGACCCGGTCGGGGAAATAGACCGAGTTGCCGCGCCGCCGCGCATCCTTGTCGATCGCCGAGCCGGGGCGGACATAGAAGCTGACGTCCGCAATGGCGACGATGGCGCGCCAACCTTCGGGATTGGCGGGATCGTCGTCGGGCGCGGCCCAGACCGCATCGTCATGGTCGCGCGCATCGACGGGGTCGATCGCAACGATGGGCAGATCGCGCAAATCCTCGCGGTCGTCGCCCAGCGGCTGGCGCGCGACGCGTTCGGCCTCCTCCAGCGTCTCGGGCTGGAAGCGGTCGGGAATTGCGAACTTGTGGATCGCGATCAGCGAGAAACTGCGTGGGGCGAAGGGATCGCCCAGGCGCTCGACCACCTTCGCGGTGATGCGCGGCGGGCGGCCCGCCTTTTCGGCCAGCACCAGGTCGCCCGCTTCCGCGCCGCCGGTGTCGGACACCATCATCTCGCGCCGGTCCTTCTTGTCGACGCTGGTCAGCCAGAAACGCCCCGCCTCTTCGCGCAGCACGCCCAGCACCTGTTCGGAGGCGGGGGCGATCGTCTTCATGACATGCGCGATCCAGCCACCGCCCGCTTCCTCGGTCCGCGCCAGCACGCGCTGGCCGATGCCGAGGCTCCCGCGCTTGCGTTCGCGGATGCGTAAGCGAGGGATGGGGATGCCATCCGCTTCCCAGCGTTCGGGCTGGCCCCAGACATTGCCGCCGTCATCGACATCGACGACACGCAGGACCGTGACCTTGGGCAGCCCGCCCATCTTGTGGAAGGCGCGGCCGGGCGCGCTGTCGATCAGCCCTTCATCGGCCATGTCCTTGAGCAACGCCTTCAGCCCGATCTTCTCCTGCGCGGAGAGACCGAAAGCGCGTGCGATCTCACGCTTGCCAGCGGGCTGGTCCGACTGTTCGATGAAGGCGAGGATTTGCTCACGGGTCGGCAGACCCGGCTTGGGTTTTTTCATGGGCTTGAGATAGGAGGTAGGGGCGGCGGCGTCACCCCCGGACGTCCATTCCTCCCCTGCAAGGGGAAGGGGACTAGCGAAGCTGGTGGAGGGGTGTCACCCGTGGGAAGGGTAGGCCGAGCTCGCCGAGCGGGACACCCCTCCGTCAGGCCCTCGGCCTGCCACCTCCCCTTGCAGGGGAGGAACATCATGGCCATGATCCAATGTAATACCAGTGCAGCGTAGCGGGATGGGCAGAACATGATGACACTATGGGCTTCGGCCGCGATCCTGGCGGCGGCGCCAAGCGCGCAGGCCGATCTCGATCGTCTCGCAGTGACGCTGGGCTATCGCTACACGATCCTGACCAACCGCCCGGCGTCCTGCCCGACTGGGATTCCGCGCTGTTTCGAGGCGGATATCGCCATTGCGGTACCCGAGGGCGCGCCGAGCCTGCCGGTTGAAATCCGCTACAGCCTGGTCAACCCGGTGCTGAAGATCGACAGCGACACCTTCAACAATCGCACGATCAATGGCGACCTGAACGTCCTGACGTTGAAGCCCGGCCAGCAGTTGAAGCCGGGCCAGACCTATCATGTGAAGCTGACCGGCCTGGGCGCGTTCTTCTCGCGCAATCACATGATGCCCAATGCGATGCTGGCGGCCGAGGGCCTTACCCCGCGCGTGATCGCCGCAAGCCGGACGGGGACCGATGCCGAGACGGGGCTGGAAACCTTGCCTTTCGTAGCCCCGATGACCGATGAGGCCGCGCTCGCCCGCAGCGCCCCCGACGACCAGACAGTCTGGCGGACGCCCGAGCGCGCCTTTGCGCTTTATGCCGAGCGGGGTGCGGCGACGCCGGTCGATGTCGCGATCCTGCCCCGACCTGCGAAGGTCACGCGCCCGGCCGGTGCGCCGGTCGATCTGTCCCAGGGATTGCGCGTCACCACGCAAGGTTTCACCCGCGCCGCCATCGCGCCCGCGCTGGCGGGATTGCCGGTGGGGACGGTGCCGCTGACCATCCGCAAGCAGGCAGGGATTGCGCCTGAGGGCTATCGCCTGAGCATCGGGCAGGGCGGTATCACCATCGCGGCGGCGGATGCGGCGGGGGCCGCCTACGCACTTCGCTCGCTGGCTCAGCAGATGGCGGCGGAGGGGACGACCCTCCGCCCGCTGATCGTGGAGGATGCGCCACGCTACGGCTTTCGCGGGCTGCACATCGATCTGGCGCGCAACTTCCACAGCAAGGCCGAGATCCTGAAGCTGATCGAGCAGATGGCGGTCTACAAGCTCAACACCCTGCACCTGCATCTGGGCGATGACGAGGGCTGGCGATTGCAGATCGCAGGCTTGCCCGAACTCACCGAGGTGGGCGCCTATCGCTGCACCGACCTGTCCGAGAAGAGCTGTCTGTCGCCGCAATTGGGGGCAGACCCCGCCAGGGATGCGGCCACCAACGGCTATCTGACGGCCGCCGACTATACCGAAATCCTGCGCGCCGCTGCGGCGCGCCAGATCGACGTTATCCCCTCATTCGACATGCCCGGCCATTCGCGCGCGGCGATCCGATCGATGGAGGTGCGCTATCAGCGGTTGATGGCCAAGGGCGACAAGGCGGGGGCCGAGCGCTTCCGGCTGGTCGAGCCGGGCGACACCACCCGCTATTCCAGCGTCCAGCATTATGACGACAACACGCTGAACGTCTGTATTCCCAGCACCTATCGCTTCATCGACACGGTGATCGACGCCATTGCCGGGCTGCACAAAGCGGCGGGGGTGCCGTTGACGACCTATCATATCGGTGCGGACGAGACGGCGGGGGCCTGGGTCGAATCGCCCGCCTGCAAGATGATGATGGGCAAGACAGGCATGCAGCCCAAGCAGTTGGGCGCTTATTTCATCGAACGGATTTCCGCCGACCTCGCCAAACGCGGCATCGCGGTTGCGGGGTGGAGCGACGGTCTGGGTCATACCGACCCCGCCAAGATGCCGCCCAAGGTTCAGACCAACATCTGGAGCAACCTGCATGCGGGCGGCGTGGCCGAGGCGCACGGCCAGGCCAATCGCGGGTGGAAGACGGTGCTGTCGATCCCCGATCTGGGCTATTTCGACATGCCCTATGCCGCCGATCCGAACGAGACCGGCTATGACTGGGCGTCACGCGGGGTGGACAGTTTCCAGGTGTTCGGCTTCATGCCGGGCAATCTGGCCGCGAACGCCGCGCTGATCCCCAATATCCTCGCCCAGCCCAAGGCGATTGCCGACACCGTGCCGCTCCAGCCGGGTCGCAGCATCGCGGGGATACAGGCGCAGTTGTGGAGCGAGACGGTGCGCCGCGACAACCAGGTCGATTACATGCTCTTCCCGCGCCTGCTGGCGCTAGCCGAGCGGGCGTGGCGCAAGCCGGACTGGGAACCCGCCTATGTCGCGGGCACGGCCTATCAACCGAATGACCCCCGTGTCGACCGGACGAAGCTGCTGACCGGGTGGCAGGATTTCGCCGGGCGGATGGGCGTGCAGATGCGGCTGCTCGACCGGGCGGGCGTGACCTATCGCCTGGCCCCGCCGGGGGCGCGGATCGCGAATGGCAGGCTGGAGGCGAACACCGAGTTCGCCGGAACGCCGATCGAGTATCGCAGCGGCGGCTCCGCCTGGACCCGCTACACCGGGCCGGTGGCGGTGAAGGGGGCAGTCGAGCTTCGCACCCGCACCCCCGATGGCCGCCGCGCCAGCCGGACGGTTACGGTTTCGCCGTAACCGCGATCAGGCCGGGTGCATCGGCGATGAAGCGGTCGAGCACGCCGTCAGCGATCTTGATCGGCCCGTCGAAGCGCACCGCGCCCTTGATGCTCTGAACGGCGGCCGCCTGCGCAGCGATCCGCTTGGCATCGGCGAAATAGCGGGTTGCCGCCGCATTGCCCTGCTCGGCGGCGTCCAGTCCGGCGGCCGTCTGGCCCAGCGCGCGGCCCCAAAGCTGCATCGCCTCCAGCCAGGGGGCAGCCTGCTCGGCAAAGGCCGGATCGACCACGCCCGCGCGGATCGTGTCGGGTGCATCGGCCAGCGCATCGGCCTTGGCATGGAGTTCGGCCAGTGCCGCACGGCGTTCGCGCTCGTCACCGTTCGCCAGCGCCTCGCGAACATGGTCGAGCAGCGCCTTCAGCTTGGGGGCCTGTTCCTGCCAGGGCTGGCTGCCGAAGGTGGGCGCGAGATGTTCGACATCGAACAGCTCCAGCAGCGCCGCCGTCGCGCGGGCGTCATTCCCGGCCAGATCGCGCGCGGCATAATGCCACGTGCGGTCGGCGTCATAGCCCTTGTCGTTCCAGCCGAATGCCAGCACGCCCGTCACCGCGACGCGGCTGGGCGCTTCCTGGTTCATCGGGTTGGACAGGATGCCGGTCAGCTCGGACGACAGCCCGGCCTCACGCTTCGCATAGGGCGCGAGCAGCAGCCGCCCGGCCGAACTCGCATAGTCGTTGACCGGATAATTGTCCCAGAGCAGCGTCTTGCGCCCGAACGCCTTGGTCGCGGCCTTGGCATCGGGGACGGAAATGGCGGGCGGCACGACGTCGGTGCCGGTCCATTGCACGACGATGCGCGGATTCAGATTGGCGCGCAGGGCCGCCTTGTACGGGCTTTCCTTGGCGTCATAATATTCGGTCGGCACCATGATCAGCGGGCGCGAGGCCGGGTCCTGCTTGAGCAGATCGGCCTGGACCGCGTTCAGCAGCTTCGACTGGGCGACACCCGCCGCCTGCGCGCCCGAGGGGCCGAAGGCGGCCTTGTCCGCGTCGCAATTCCACTTCTGATATTCGATGTCGTCCAGCGCGACATAGAAGCTGTGTACGCCGATCCCGCGCAACGCCGCGAACTTGCGCAGCAGCGCCTGCTCGTCCGCCGGATCGGAGAAGCAGATGCTCGGCCCCGGCGAGATGGCATAGACGAAATCGACATGGTTCGCCCTGGCCCGCGCGGCGAGCGTGCCCAGCGCGTTCAGCGTCGCGGCGGGATAGGGATCGCGCCATTTGTCGCGGGCGAAGGGATCGTCCTTCGGGCTGTAGACATAGGTGTTGGCCTTCATCTGGCCAAGAAAGTCGAGATGCTTGGTCCGGTCGGTCATCGACCAGGGCTTGCCGTAGAAACCTTCGATCGTGCCCCGGATCGGCATGGCGGGATGGTCGCGGATGGTCAGCGCCGGAATGGTCTGGCGGGCCAGCAACTGGCGTAGCGTCTGGGCGGCATGGAACAGTCCATCGGCGTCGTGCCCCGCCAGCGTGATGAGGCCGCTGCGACCCGTGGCGAGGACGGTCAGCGTATAGCCTTCGCGGGCATCGTCCGGGCTGGCGTCGCTGCGCGACAGGGCCTCGCGGACCGGGGCGGCGCTGTCCGGGCCGATCACGATGGTCGGTCGGTCGGGCGAGGCGGGCAGGCGCTTGGCCATGGCGATGTCGGTGACACCGGCCTTTGCCAGCAGGTCGCGGACCAGCGCGGCGGTCTCCGGTTCGGTGCCCGGTGCGACGATCAGCGTGACCGCGCCGCCCAGCGTCACCGTGCCGTCGCCCAGCGTCATCGCGGCAGGGGCGGGGAAAATCGCGGGCAGGGTGGCGGGGCTCGCCTGTGCCGCCGGAGCCAGCGTCGCCAGCGCGATCGCCGCCAGGGCCGCCCCCATTCCTCTGTTTGCAGCCCACATCATCCTCAATCTCCGGTATTTAACTGGTATTGTCGGAGGGTAGGGGAGTGGGGGGCGGGCTGCAAGCGCGCTGACCTTCGGGTTTGTGGCAAGCGGCCTGAAGGGCACCTTCCGCTCAAAAACTGGTGCTAAAGCGGCTCTATCAATCGTGAAATTGCAGGCTAGCCAGCCGCGCATAGAGCCCGCCATTCGCGATCAGCTCGGCGTGCCGCCCCTGTTCGACGATCCGTCCGCCATCCATCACCACGATCCGCTCGGCGGCGCGCACGGTCGCCAGCCGGTGGGCGATGACCAGCGTGGTGCGGTTTGCCATCAACCGCTCCAGCGCCTGTTGAACCAACTGCTCGCTTTCGGCGTCGAGCGCGCTTGTCGCTTCGTCGAGCAACAGGATCGGCGCATCGCGCAGCAGCGCGCGGGCGATGGTGATGCGTTGGCGCTGGCCCCCGGAAAGCCGTGCGCCGCCTTCGCCCAGGAAGGTGTCCAGCCCCTGCGGCAGCGCGCGCAGGAAGTCGGCCGCGTTGGCGGCCTCGGCGGCGGCCCAGAGTTCGTCGTCGCTCGCCTCCCACCGGCCATAGCGCAGATTGTCGCGCGCCGAGGCGCCGAAGATCACCGTCTCCTGCGGCACCATCGCGATGCGCGCGCGGATCGCCGCCGGATCGGCATCGCGCAAGGACACGCCGTCGAGCGAGATGTTGCCGTCCTGCGGGTCGTAGAATCGCTCGGCCAGCTGGAAGAGCGTCGACTTGCCCGCGCCCGAGGGGCCAACCACCGCGACCGTCTCGCCGGGGCGAATGTCGAGCGAGAAGTCGTTGAGCGCCGCGACCTCGGGCCGGGTCGGATAATGGAACACGACATGCTCGAACCGCAGCGCGCCCATCGGGATGACCGGCAGCACGGCGGGGGCGGGGGGCGGGGCGATTTCCGGCTGTTCCGCCAGCAGTTCGGCCAGCCGCTGCGCCGCGCCCGAGGCACGTAATATGTCGCCCCAGACCTCGGTCAGCGCCTGGAACGAACCCGCGACCAGCATCCCCGTCACCACGAACGCGGTCAGCGACCCACCCGACAGCCGCCCGCTGGCGACATCGGCGACCGCTTCCCACAGCAGTAGCGTTAACCCGCCGAAGAACAGCCCGATCACCATCGCGGTCATCAGCGCGCGCAGCAGGAAGCGCTTGCGCGAGGTGGCAAAGCCGTTGCTGACCGCCAGCTCGAACCGCTCGGCCTCGCGGCGTTCCTGGCCGAACGCCTGGACGACCTTCATCGCGCCCAGCGTCTCCACGGCGGTCGCGCCGATATCGGCCAGCCGGTCTTGGCTGTCGCGCGAATAGCCGCGCACGCGCTTGCCCAGCAGCACGATGGGCAGGACGATCAGCGGGATGCACACCAGCAGCGACAGGGTCAGCTTGGGCGACAGCGCGAAGAGGTAGATGGTGCCGCCGATCCCGATCACCGTGTTGCGCAGCGCGATCGAAACGGTCGAGCCCACCACCTGCTCGATGATCGCGGTGTCCGCGGTCAACCGGCTGGCGATCTCGGAGGGGCGATTCTCCTCGAAATAGCGGGGGGCGAGACGCAAGAGGTTCGCCTGCACCGCGATGCGGATGTCCGCCACCGTCCGCTCGCCCAGCCACGACACGAAATAGAAGCGGAACGCGGTGGCCACCGCCAGCACCAGCACGACCGCGAGCAGGCCCTGGAAATAAGGCGCGATATCGCCGGTGTCGGCGACCTTGCCGAAACCATGGTCGATCACCTTCTGAAAGGTGCGTGGGATGAACAGCGTCGCCAGCGCCGCGACCGCCAGCGATACGGAGGCGGCGACGATCTGCGCCGGATAGCGCAGCGTGTAGCGCCACACCATCTTCAGGTTGCTGAGGCGGCGGCTGGCCGGGATCGGGGCGGATTGCGGGGAAGCGGCGGGTCTGGCCATGATGCGACCGGGCCTAGCAGCGTGCGCACAGCGGCTCAACGGCGGCGGTCGTCGCCTCTGCATCGTTTCGCCGTTTCGGCGCGTTTAGACGGACAATAGCGTATCACGGTTTTGTCACGACACCGGCACTATGACGCAACGGCCATATTCTGGTCATTATGCGAAAACGGTTTCATGCTAGACCAAAGGCCATCAGGGCTCCGTTAGGCGGAGCGCAGGGGAATCGACGATGCTGTACGACGCCTATGAAATGCAACGCTCGATGCTGGCGGGTGCCAGTGCGCTGGCCAATTTCGGGGCGGGCCTGCTCCAGAATCCGGCCAATCCCTTCGCCTATCTGGGCGGCGGCGCGATCATGGGATCGGCGCTGGAGGTCTTTGCCCATGCCGCCGCCCCGCGCGGCAAGCCCGCCTTCGGCCTGACCAAGACCCAGATCGACGGGCGCGAGGTCGCGGTGCATGAGGAGATCGTGCTCCGCAAGCCGTTCGGCCAGCTGAAGCGCTTCCGCCGCGAGGGCGTGGAGGACAGCCCCAAGCTGCTGATCGTCGCGCCCATGTCGGGCCATTATGCCACGCTGCTGCGCGGCACGGTCGAGCGGATGCTGCCGAGCTGTGAGGTGTACATCACCGACTGGCGCGATGCGAAGCTGGTGCCGCTGTCGGACGGGCGTTTCACCTTCGACGATTATGTCGACTATATCATCGACTTCCTGACCGAGATCGGTCCGAACGCGCATATGCTGGCGGTGTGCCAGCCCTCGGTGCCCTGCTATGTCGCGGCCTGTGTGATGAGCGCGGACAAGCATCCCTGCACCCCGCGCACGCTGACCCTGATGGGTGGGCCGGTTGACACGCGCGAGGCACCGACCGCCGTCAACCTGCTGGCGACCGAGCGTCCCCATGCCTGGTTCGAGCAGAACGCCATCGCGACCGTGCCCATGACCTATCCGGGGGCCGGACGGCGGGTCTATCCGGGCTTTCTACAGCTGGCCGGGTTCATGTCGATGAACCTGGGCAATCACATGATTTCGCATTGGGAGATGTTCAAGCATCTCGTCCAGGGCGATGGCGAAAGCGCCGACTCCACCAAGCGATTCTATGACGAATATCGCGCGGTCTGCGACATGACGGCGGAATTCTATCTCCAGACCGTCGAACTGGTGTTCCAGCGTCACGCGCTACCCAAGGGCGAGATGCTGCACCATGGCAAGCGCGTCGATCCGGGCGCGATCACCGATATCGGCATCCTGGCGATCGAGGGCGAGCGGGACGATATTTCCGGCCTGGGCCAGACTCGCGCGGCGCTGACCCTGGCGACGAACCTGTCGGACGAGAAGAAGCGCTACTACATGGCCGAGAAGGTCGGCCATTACGGCATCTTCAACGGCTCGAAATGGCGCAACCGCATCGCGCCGGTGGTCGAGGAGTGGATCAAGGCAAACGCCTGATCCCCGCATCCGCTCTGGTGGAGCGGCGCTGAAGGACATAGAAAAACGCCCGGAAGCCAAGGCCTCCGGGCGTTTCGCATTCCGGTGATCGCGGGTTACGCGACCGAGCCGACCACCGCATGGCTGGACGACTCGTCCGAGCGGATCGTGCCGCCGAACAGCATCTTCACTCGGCCCGAGATCGAGATGTCGGTTTCCCACAGCTCGGCCGAATTGATGTCGAAGCGCAGCAGCGTCAGGTTAGGGTCTGACTTGCCCTGCGGGAACCAGGCCTCGACCTGATTGCTCCACAGCTTGTCGATCTGCGCCGGGTCATTGTCCTTCGACACATGGCCCGACAGGCAGGCGAAGAAGTCGTGGCCCTTGCCGACGAACTGCGCCATCGCTTCGCCACCGCCCGCGATACGGTTGTCGCGACCGGCGAAGAAGAACAGCGTGTTGGGCTGATCGTCATCGATCTGCGCGGTCATCGGCTCCGAATGCTGGCCGTCGTTCAGGCCGATCATCACGAACGGGCTGCTCTTCAGCTTGTCGAGGAACTTGGCGGCGATTTCCTGGGGGCTGTCATCGGCCATCGTGGCTCTCCTTTCAGGGGTTTGACGGGAGAACGATGCGGGGGCGGGGATGGTTGCGGGAATCTTGCAGTATGCTTTTCTATAGGAAAGCGTGTGGCGGTTACTGTTTTGATGCGCCACAAGGTCCGCGACGGCAATTTCGCTGTCACTCACAGAAAGGACCACGGATGTCCGTAGCCGATCTGTGCCTGATCCTGGGCGTCGTCATCGCCTTCGCGACCTTGGTCGTGAAGATCATCGACGTTCGCAACAGGTAGGGTGCCCGGCGGGGCTCGGGCTGCAACCTGGGCCCCAAAGGCATTTGAGCCCCGGCCGCTGCAACAGCCGGGGCTCTACAGAAAGGCGGATGTCCTCGCCTCCTCTCCATATACACTAAAAGTGCAAAAATTCAATTCCGGCGATGGGCGCTGCACCGTGCCCCACATCGTATCAAACGATACCCATTCCCCAGATTTCCCGCTAAGCGCTGGTCCATCACAGCATAGCCATGCGACCCGCCAAGCGCTTCGCCGCGCGCCGGGCCGCCCGACCGGACGAAGACCTATGACCTCTGCCGTTACCGCCGATGCGCGCAAGACCATGAAATCATTGTATCGTGCGCCCGAACCCGATGTCCTGAAGCCGCTGCTTGACCGCGCCGCCGCGACGCCGGAAGCGCGGGAGCGGATCATGGGCCATGCCTCGGGCTTGCTCGCCGACCTGCGTGCCGCGCAGAATCGCGGTTGGGTGAACCAGTTCCTCCAGGAATATCGCCTCAACTCGTCCGAAGGCGTCGCGCTGCTGAGTCTCGCCGAGGCGTTCCTGCGCGTGCCCGATCCCGAGACCGCCGACCTGCTGATCGCCGACAAGCTGGGCGAGGCCGACTGGCGCGCGCATACCGGGCGTTCGGCGTCGAAGCTGGTCAACTCCGCCACTTGGGGCCTGGTCGTCGGCCGCGCGCTGGTGGGTGAGGGCGAGGCGGGGCCGCTCAAGCGCCTGTTGTCGCGCGCGGGCGAGCCGTTCGTGCGCCAGGCGGTCGGCGCCGCGATGCGGATGATGGGCGAGATCTTCGTGATGGGCCGCACCATCGAAGAGGCGATGCGCCGCATGAAGAAGCCCGAGAACAAGGGCTTCACCGCCAGCTTCGACATGCTGGGCGAGGCGGCGCGGACGCATGAGGATGCCGAGCGTTATTTCCAGGCCTATGTGAAGGCGATCGACGCGGTGGGTTCCGACCCGGCGGCGGGCCATTCGATTTCGGTCAAGCTGTCCGCGCTCCACCCGCGTTACGAACTGCCGCGCGCCTATGAGTGCGTGCCAGCACTCACCGACATGCTGGCGCAGTTGGCGCGGCAGGCGGCGGACAAGGGCATCGCGCTGACCGTCGATGCCGAGGAGTCCGAGCGGCTGGAGATGAGCCTGGACATCATCGGCGGCGTCGCGGCGCTCCCGGCGCTTAAAGGTTGGGACGGCTTCGGCATGGCGGTGCAGGCTTATGGCAAGCGCGCCCGCGCGGTCATCGCCTGGGCCAATGGCCTCGACCGGATCATGAACGTCCGCCTGGTCAAGGGTGCCTATTGGGACAGCGAGATCAAGCGCACTCAGGTCGAGGGGCTGGCCGACTATCCGCTGTTCACCCGCAAGGCGGCGACCGACGTGTCCTATCTGGCGGTCGCCAAGGACATGCTGGCGGCCGAGAATATCCGCCCCGCTTTTGCCAGCCACAATGCGCTGACCGTCGCGACAATCCTCGAATGGGCGGGCAACTCCCACGACTTCGAATTCCAGCGGCTGCACGGCATGGGCGACGGCCTGTACGAGCGGCTGGTGCGCGAGCATGGCCATAAGTGCCGCATCTATGCGCCCGTCGGCGGGCATCGCGACCTGCTGGCCTATCTGGTCCGCCGCTTGCTTGAGAATGGCGCGAACTCCAGCTTCGTGCACCAGCTTGCCGATGCGCGGCTGACCGAGGCGGAGATTCTCGCCGATCCGGTCGCCAAGATCGCCGCCGTCGGCGGCGCGCGTCACCCGAGCATCCCGCTGCCCGTCGACCTGTTTGCACCGGGCCATCGTAACTCGACCGGCATCGACCTGAGCGATATCGCGACGCTGGAGGCCACGGTGAAGGCGGTCAACGCGCCCGCTGTGAAGCCGGTCGCCACCACCGCCGACGTCGCGGCGCTCGTCGCGCGCGCCCATGCGGCCTTCCCGGCCTGGAACGCGACGCCGCTCGATACCCGCGCGGCAGTGCTGGAGAAGCTGGCCGACCTGCTGGAGCAGGACCGCGAGCGGCTGATGGCCATCCTGGTGCAGGAGGCGTTCAAGACCATCCCCGACGCGATCGGTGAGGTCCGCGAGGCCGCCGATTTCTGCCGTTACTATGCGCAGCAGGCCCGCGCGCGGCTGGGTTCGGTCGAGCTGCCCGGACCGACGGGCGAGCGCAACACGCTGCACCTCGAAGGGCGCGGCGTCTGGGCGACGGTCGCGCCGTGGAACTTCCCGCTGGCCATCTTCCTCGGCCAGACGGTGGCGGCGCTCGTGACCGGCAACACCGTCGTCGCCAAGCCCGCGCCACAGACGCCCGCCATCGCGCAGGCGGCCGTCGAACTGGCGTACCGCGCGGGCGTTCCGCGTGACGCGCTGCTGCTCGCGGTCGGCGGGCCCGATGTCGGCCAGGCGCTGACCGAGGATCACCGCATTGCGGGCGTCGCCTTCACCGGCTCGACCGCCACCGCCAAGCGGATCGCGCGGACCCTGGTCGCGGACGACGATCGCCCGATCGTGCCGCTGATCGCCGAGACCGGCGGCATCAACGCGATGATCGTCGATTCGACCGCGCTGCCCGAACAGGTGGTGGCCGACGTCATCACCTCGTCCTTCCGCTCGGCGGGGCAGCGTTGCTCGGCGTTGCGGCTGCTGCTGGTGCAGGCCGATGTCGCCGACAATGTCATCGCCATGCTGAAGGGCGCGATGGAGACGCTGGTGCTCGGCCCCACGGGCAACCCGGCGACCGATGTCGGGCCGGTCATCGACCAGGCGGCTTATGACAAGCTGATGGCCTATCGCGCCGACATGGTGACGCAGACGATCAAGACGCTGGACGCGCCTGCGGAAGGTCTGTTCGTGCCGCCGACGCTGATCCGGCTCGACCGGGTGGAGGACCTGACCCAGGAATGGTTCGGCCCGATCCTGCACGTCGCGACCTGGGAAGCGGGCACCCTGTCCGAGACGATCGCGAAGGTGAACGCCAAGGGTTACGGCCTGACCATGGGTCTGCACAGCCGCATCGCGCGGGCGGGCGAGGTGATCGAGGCGGAAGCGGCGGTCGGCAACCTCTACATCAACCGCTCGATGATCGGCGCGGTGGTCGGCAGCCAGCCCTTTGGCGGCGAAGGACTTTCCGGCACCGGACCGAAGGCAGGCGGACCGCATTACCTGTACCGCTTCTGTGCGGAGCGGGCGGTGTCGGTCGACACGACCTCGGCGGGCGGCAACGCGACGTTGTTGTCGCTGGACGAAGGCGGGATCTGATCGTTATTCTCCCCTCGTTCGCCATGGGAGGGCGGGCGAGGGGGGAATGATGAATTGGCGGAAAACGCGCGCCGTTGCCGTGGCGCTGATGCTGATGGTCGGCAGCTGGTCTGGCGGCGCGATGGCAGCCGATCCGGCGCCCACGTCGAACAGCGCCGAGGCGCAGCTGCGCGCGTTCGAGCAGCGGCTGCACAAGCAGACCGGCGATGTCGTAATCGCCCCGGCCAAGGCAACGCTGCATCTGGGCGACCGCTATTATTTCCTGCCCGCCGACGATGCCAAGAAGGTGCTGACCCAGGTCTGGGGCAACCCGGCCGATGCAGTCAGCGACGTGTTGGGTCTGGTTCTCCCTGCGGGGACCACGGCGTCGGACAATGTCTGGGGCGCGGTCGTGACCTATGACGATACCGGTTACGTCAGCGACAAGGACGCCTCCGAGCAGGATTACGATCAGGTCCTGTCCGACATGCGCGACGCCTCCAAGGAGCGGAACGAAGAGCGCAAGAAGCAAGGCTTCTCGGCGGTTCAGATCGTCGGCTGGGCCCAGCCGCCGTCATACGACGCCAAGGACCATTCGCTGGTCTGGGCCCGCCAGCTGAAGTTCGAGGGCAGCAAGGGGCCGGACTCGCTCAACTATGACGTGCGGCTGCTCGGGCGGCGCGGAGTATTGAGCCTCAACATGGTCTCAGACATGGCGCATCTGCCCGAGGTGCGCGCTGCGGCGGCCGAGTTCGGGCGCGCGGCAAGCTTCGACCGGGGCGAGACCTATGCGGACTATGACGCCTCGACCGACAAGACGGCCGAATATGGTTTGGCAGGCCTGGTCGCGGCGGGCGTCGGCGTGGCGGCGGCCAAGAAGCTGGGGCTGCTCGCGATCATCCTGGGCTTCGGCAAGAAGTTCATCGTCTTGATCGTCGCGGCGGGCATGGCGGTGATGCGCTGGGGCCGCAAGCTGTTCGGCGGCAAGGGGGCGGAGCACGGCGGGGAGGCCGAAGCCGCCCCCGCCGATACCGCTTTGCACGCCGAGCATCCGGCCGCCGCCTCGCCCGAGGCTCCGGCCGCGCCAAAGTCCGCAGAGGATCAGCCGCCAGCGGCCTGATGCACCTCGACCGGCTGGACCTGCGGATAGGGCATGACCAGTGTCCCGTCCGGCGCGGCGGTATATGTAGTCTGGGTGGGGTAGGGGATGGAAATCCCCTCGGCCGCGAACCGCTTCATCAACGTCACCAGCACCCGGTTGCGTGTGGCGTGCGCGGTCGCCCAGTCGTCGCCGGGCACGTCGAATTGCAGGACGAAGTCGAGGCTCGACGCGCCGAAGCTCTCGAAGCTCGATCGTGCGACCTTGCCGCCCTCCGCCTCGACGATCTCGGTCAGCATGTCCGGCACGCGCGCCAGCGTCTCGGGCGGGGTTTCATAGGCCACGCCGATGGTCAGTGACAGGCGGATATGGTGGCGCACCGTCTGGTTCTGGATTTCCTTGTCCAGCAGGTTGCGGTTCGAGATGATTCGCAGCTCGCCGGTAAAGGCGCGGATGCGGGTGGATTTCAGGCCGATCGCCTCGATGATGCCGGTGGTGTTGTCATAGGCAATCTTGTCGCCGCGCCGGAACGGCCGGTCGAAGATGATGGCGAGCGCAGCGAACAGGTCGCCGAAAATCCCCTGCGCCGCCAGACCGATGGCGATGCCGCCGACGCCCAGACCCGCGACCAGGCCGGTCACGTTGACGCCCAGATTGTCGAGCACGACGACCAGGGCGATGGCGAACAGCACCGCCGTCACCAGCAACCGGATCAGCCCCATGGCCGATAGCAGCGCCTCGCCCGAATAATGCTCGGACTGGGTACGATGCTCGATCGCGCCCAGGATCAGTTCGCGCGCCCAGATCGCGGCCTGGAAGGTGCTGGCGATGGTGAAGAGGAAGCTGATCGTCTTGGCGACCTCGCCCGGCGCACCCGCATAGCCCGCGACCAGTTGCGCGGCGAGCGTGACGATGAAGAACAGGTTGGTGCGCGCAATGGCATGGCCCAGGATCACGCCCCAGCCGCCCGCAAAGCCGGGGCGGCTGCACAATTTGTCGCCCAGCTTGCGTACCCAGAGCAGCGCCAGCACGATGACCGCGCCGAAGCCGATCGCGATCAGCACCTTCAGCCAATAATGCTGTATCCACCAAGAGGTGGCGTTGATGATGCCGCCGACCTGGTCGGGGATGCGGGAGCCGTCGAAGATCGGCGCCTTGGGCGAGGATTTCGCCATGGGGACTCCTTGGAAATCGGGGCGGTCAGGCCGCCTTGGTCGCCGGGGTTCCGGCTTCGAGAAACGCGATCAGGCCGCATTCGACACGCGACAGACCGGCGCGGGCGCGGGGCAGGCGCAGGGTTTTACGAAACGCCGCCTGCCCATCCTTGACGAGCGCGATCAGCGAGGGGTGGACATAGGACTTCCGCGCGATGGCGGGGGTGTTGCCGAGCTTTTCGACGACCGGCTCCAGCATGGCCTTCAGGCTGAGGTCCGCCTCGGCCAGTGCCAGCGCCTCGAACGCGGCGACGCTGGCGGCCCAGGTGCGGAAATGCTTGGCGGTGAAGTCGCAGCCCGTCGCCTCGCGGATATAGGTGTTGACGTCCGATGAGGAGACGGGGTTCGCCTCGCCATCATCATCGACCCAAGCGAAGAGATGCTGCTCGTCCAGATCCTGGCAGCGCTTCACGAAGCTGGCGAGCGAACGGTCGGTCAGGGTCAGGTCGCGTATCTTTCCCGACTTGCCCCGGTAGCGCAGCCGCAGCGTCATGCCCTTCACTTGGCCATGTCGCTTGCGCAGTGTCGTTGCGCCGAAACTCTTGTTGGTCGCGGCATAGGCTTCGTTGCCCACCCGTAAATGGCCGTTGTCGAGCAGCCGGACGACGGCGGCAACCGCGCGCTCCTTGCACAGGTCGCGCTTCTTCAAATCCGCTTCGACACGCTTGCGCAGGGCGGGGAGCGCATGGCCGAACTCGACGCAACGCTCATATTTGGCGGCGTCCTGCGCTTCGCGGAAATCGGCGTGATAGCGATATTGCTTGCGACCCTTTTCGTCCCAGCCGACCGCCTGGATATGGCCATTGGCGCGCGGGCAGAACCAGGCGTCCTTATAGGCGGGGGGCAGGCCGATCTTGTTCAGCCGATCGATTTCGTCGGCGTCGGTGATCCGCTCGCCCTTGGTCGTCCAATAGGCCCATTTCCCCCGCACCTTGGTTCGGGTGATGCCGGGCTTGCTGTCGTCGCAATAGACTAATCGGGTGGCCATCGCTCTCTCTCGGGTCATCTTTGCAAATGCGTCGCTGGTCGCTTCGTTCCGGAACGGCCGATGCGGTCGGTGGTTCTGCAAGAGCCTTTCCCCCGAGGCGTTTCCCGACAGGAGTATTCCATCATGGCCGATCTTTCCCAGGCACGCGTCCTGATGCTCGCCGCCGACGGTTTCGAGACCGTCGAGCTTTTTGAACCGCGCAAGGCGCTGGAGGCGGCAGGCGCCAAGGTGCAACTGGCCTCGCTCAAGTCCGACCCGATCCAGGGCATGGAAGGTGACATCAACAAGGCCGAGACGGCGACGCCGGACCTGACCGTCGATGAGGTCGACACCGACGATTACGACGCGCTCGTCATCCCCGGCGGCACCTGCAACCCCGACAAGCTGCGCCTGAACGAGCGCGCGGTCGAGATCGTCACCGAGTTCATGGAGGACGACAAGATCGTCGCCGCCATCTGCCACGGCCCCTGGCTGCTCGCCGAGGCCGATGTGATCGATGGTCGCCGCCTGACCAGCTATCCTTCGATCCGCACCGACCTGTCCAATGCGGGCGCGGATGTGGTCGACGAGGAAGTCGTGGTCGACGGCAACCTGATCACCAGCCGCAAGCCGGACGACATCCCCGCGTTCAACAAGGCGATCCTGACCGCGCTGGAAGAAGAGCTGGCCGACGAGGAAGAGACCGAAGAAGCCTGATCCCAGCACGGGACGATCTCGGGCGTCGCATCCGGCCATCGTGCGTGGCAGGATGCGGCGCCCGCTTGTTTTTCAGGATGATGCCATGCGTCTGGTTCCGCTGCTGCTCCTCGGTCTGACCTCCGGCGTCGCGCTGGCGCAGGGGACGACGCAGCCCTTCATGGTCGGCGGGCGCGGCTTTGCGAGCCTTCAGGATGCGCTGAACGCGATCGGCGATGGCGAGGGAACGGTCCGCATCGCGCCGGGCACCTACCGCGAATGCGCGGTGCAGAATGCCGGGCGCGTGACCATCACCGCGACCGAGCCGGGCAAGGTGATCTTCACCCGCATCGCCTGCGAGGGGAAGGCGGCGCTGGTGCTGCGCGGGCGCGGCGCACAGGTAGAGGGCATCGTCTTCAGCCATATCGAGGTGGGTGACGGCAACGGCGCGGGCATTCGTATCGAAAAGGGGCCGCTGGTCGTCAGCAATGCCATGTTCCTCGACAGCCAGTCGGGCATCCTGTCGGCCGAGGACCCGAACGGCACGGTGGTGGTCGATCACTCGACCTTTTCGGGGCTGGGCCATGACCCGACCGGTTACGGCGCGCACAGCATCTATATGGGCCGCTACAAGAGCCTGAAGGTCACCAATTGCCGGTTCGAGCGTGGACAGGGTGGTCATTACGTCAAGACGCGTGCTCCTTATGTCGAGGTGCTCGACAGCAGCTTCGACGACAGTCACGGCCATATGACCAACTATATGATCGACCTGTCCAACGGCGCGAAGGGGCGGATTGCGGGCAACGAGTTCGTCGACGGCCGCGACAAGGACAATCACTCGACCCTGATCACCGTCGGACCGGAGGGGGCGAAGAATGACTCATCCGGGCTGGTGGTCGAAAACAACCGCGCGCTGCTGGCACCGGGCGCGGATTACAAGCCGGTCTTCGTCGGCAACTGGTCGGGCGAACCGCTGGTGATCCGGGGCAATATCCTGGGGCCGGGCATCACGCCGACGGCGCGGAAGTTCTGACTTCTGGCCGCGGCGGACGGCGACCGGGCGGTGGCTTCAGTCGCGCCTCGCGGGTTCGCCGGGCGAGATAGGTGTCCAACCCGATCTGCGCGGCCATCAACTGGTAGAGGAAGGGATTGAACGCGATCCCGACAAACGCCCCGCCCAGCAGATAGATCAGGTGAGCATGCTGGAGCGCGCCCGCCAGCCGCCCGCCCCAATAGAGCGGATCGTCGGTCTTGCGATAACGCCGCCGCAGCGCCTCCATCCGCAGCAGCCCCGCGACATTGATGCCCAGCCACAGGAACAGGCCCGGCCAGCCCTGTTCGCCCAGCATCTCGAAATAGCTGGAGTGATAGGCGCGGGCGCGGTCGGTGGTGACCTGTTTCTCGATGGTGGCGTTGTGCGCGGTGCCCTCGACCTTGGTCAGGTCATAGCGCAGGCTGTTCTGCAGATAGGCGTTGAACCCGCCGCCGAACGGGTTGGACGTCGCATAGTCCAGCGTCCATTTCCACACCGCCAGCCGGGTCGAGGCGGACTCGTCGCCCTGATAGGTGCGGATGGTGTTCATCCGCTGGGTATAGGACGAGGGGAGGAGCGGCACGACCGCCAGCCCCGCCACCGCCAGCACGCTGATATACAGGACCCGCCGCTTGACCTCGCGCAACATCAGGATGGCGAGCAGCCCGATGCACAATAGTCCCGTGCGCGCCGAGGTGCCGACCGGGATCAGCAGACAGGCGAAGATCAGCCCCGATCCGAACAGCTGCACCCGCCGGTCGGGCGGAAAGATGGTGCCATGCTTCATCAGCCACAGGATGACCGGGATCGCCGCAATCGCGACCGCCGAGATGATGCTGCCCTCATAGAGACCGGTATTGTTGGTCACCATCAGGTTCAGCTCGCCATAGCCACCGCCGCTGAACAGCGTCTTGATCCCGCCGACGATGACGATCGACGCCAGCGACAGCATCATGAACAGCAGCAGCGCCTCGATCCTGAGCCGGGTGCGCAGCGTCAGTGGCAGGAAGACGGCAAAGGCCAGCGCCTTCCACACCCAGTCCCACTTGTCCCTGGCCTCGACCGGAAAGTCCGCGCCGAAAAAGGTGGTCGTGGCGCAATAGCCGAGCAGCAGGAGGATCGCGCCCTGCCGCAAGGTGAAGCGACTGTCCCGCTTGTCGTCGACCAGCGCCCAGGCACCCACCGCCGCCACTACCGCGATCAACGAGATCGGCACGGTGTTGAGCAGATAATAGGTCAGCCGCTGGGGCGAGACGATATCGATATAGATATAGGCGAGGACCAGCAGGAACGGCCGCCGCAGTCCCATGGCGAACAGGCTGAACAGGAACCCGATCAGGAACAGGTCACGCATCGGGGCGCGCCCCTTTCCCGCGCAGCCGCTTGCCGTCGGTCGGGCGCGCGTCTCCCTCCTGGTCCAGGTCGCGCCGTCCCAACAGGCGCCAAGCCGCGATCAGCATCAGGCCATGGGTCAGGAGAAGGGCAAAGCTGTCGATCATCGCCCGTCCTTTCCTGCTGACGCCGGTCGCTGTCGGCGATGCTTATAAACCGGTGGTTGACGCGGCGTTAAGGGCTGGCATGACAGGTGCATCGTCATGCGCATCCTGCACATCCTCGACCATGGCCTGCCGCTCCAGAGCGGCTATACCTTTCGCACCCGCGCCATCCTGAAGGCGCAAGGGGCCGAAGGACACGTGGTCGCGGCGGTGACCGGTCCGCGCCAGGGTGGCGCGGCGGGCGAGGTCGAGACGCTGGACGGGCTGACCTTCTATCGTACCGCAGCGGCGGGGCGGTTCGGGCCGCGCGGGGCGCTGGGCGAGCTGGCCGGGCTGGCGGCGCATGTCCGGGCGATCGAGCGGGCGGTCCAGGCGTTCCGGCCCGATATCCTTCATGCCCATTCTCCCGTGCTTGACGCGCTGGCCGGGCTGGCGGTCGCGCGGCGGCACCGTCTGCCGCTCGTCTATGAGATTCGCGCCTTCTGGGAGGATGCAGCAGTCGGCAACGGCACCGGGGTCGAGGGAAGCGCGCGCTACCGCGCCACTCGCGCGCTGGAGGGCTGGACCTGTGGCCGGGCCGATGCGGTCGCGGTCATCTGCGAGGGCCTTCGCGGCGACCTGATTGCGCGGGGCCTGCCCGCCGACAAGATTGTGGTATCGCCCAACGGCGTCGACCTGACCCTGTTCGGCCAGCCTGCCCCCCGCGACGAGGCGCTGGCGCGGCAATGGGGGCTGGAGGAGGCCGAGGTGATCGGCTTCATCGGCAGTTTCTATGACTATGAGGGGCTGGACGACCTGATCGCGGCCATGCCCCGGCTGGTCGCGGCCCGGCCGAGCGCACGGCTGCTGCTGGTCGGCGGCGGTCCGATGGAGGCGGCGTTGCGCGCCCAGGCCGAGGCGTCGCCGGTCACCGATGCGATCCGCTTCGTCGGGCGGGTGCCGCATCAGGAGGTCGAGCGTTATTACGGCTTGGTCGATGTGCTCGCCTATCCGCGCAAGAAGATGCGGCTGACCGATCTGGTCACACCGCTGAAACCGCTGGAGGCCATGGCGCAGCGGCGGCTGGTGGCGGCGTCGGATGTCGGCGGGCACCGCGAGCTGATCGAGAATGGACGGACCGGTACGCTGTTTCCTCCGGACGACCCGGTGGCGTTGGCCGACGCGCTGGCGGGCTTGCTGGCCGATCGGTCGATCTGGGAGCGGCGGCGCGATGCGGGGCGGGCGTTCGTTGAAAAAGAACGCAATTGGGCGTCGAACATTCGGCGTTACGAACCTGTTTACCAGCGCTTGCTAGAGAAAGCGGCGACGAAACGGCCATGACATTCACCGCCACGCCCTCTCCCTATCGCCTTGCCCCTGCCTGGATCGGCGGGGCCATCGGCGTGTTCCTGGCCTTTCTGGTGCTGGTCGCACCCGACTGGCGGTTGGAGACGCTGGTCGGCCAGCTGGGCCTGCCCGATATCCTGTCCGCCGCCCAGCCGCCCTTGGGCACCAAGGCGCGGCTGATGCTCGCCGTCGCGGCGGGCATCGGGGCGGGTGCGGTCGGCTGGGCGATCGCCTATCTCCTCTGGGGACCGGGCGGGTTGCTCGCCAAGCGCGTGCCCGTGGAGCGTGAGGGCGACGATGATTATGTGCCGAGCGTCCGCCGCTCCGATCGGCATCCCGACGCGCCGCCGCGCCGTCCGCTCCATGCCGCCGAACTGGGCGTGCCACCGCCGCCCGCCGAGGAGGAGGAGGATATTGTCGAGCGGACCTTGCCCGCCGATCTCGATCAGCCGCTGGCGGCGTTCGATCCCGATGCGATCCTGTCCGCCCCGCGCGCGCCGGTCCGGCCGGTCGCCCCGTTGACGCCCGAACCCATGCCCCTGCCGCCGATGCGCGACCCTGCGCCGGTTGATCAGGGCGCGGCCCTGCCGCTCCCCGACCGGGCGAACGAGTCGATCGAGACGCTGCTCGACCGGCTGGAGCGCGAAACCGCCCTGCGCAAGTCGAAACGGGCGGACTGAGGCCGCTTCTTCTTTTCTCCGCTCCACTCCACCCCGGCGAAGGCCGGGGGTCCAGTTGCGGGCGCTCAGAAATCTTTACCTGCCGTTGCCCAACGGGGTTTCGACCCTTTGGCGGGTGACAGGAGTGGATAGCTCGTGCGAAGCCGCGATGACGCGAAGATTTTTCGCGCGGAGACGCGGCGACACGGAGAAACAGCCTGCGCGGCAGCGCACTCATATGATCCCATCAGTGAAGCTGAAGGGCCGCTGGCGCGGCAAGGTCAAACTCTCCGCGTCTCCGCGCCTCCGCGCGAACCTATTCTTCTCTTCGCGGCATCGCGGCTTCGCGTGATACAAAAAACCCGCCCGGATCGCTCCGAGCGGGTCTTTTTGCATAACCTTGAGGGCGGGCCTGACGGACCCGCCCTCGTCAAACGGCTTACGCCGCCAGATTGCGCAGCACGTACTGCAGGATGCCGCCGTTCAGGAAATATTCCAGCTCGTTGACGGTATCGATGCGGCACTTGGTCAGGAACGTCTCGGTCGAGCCGTCCTTGCGGGTCAGGATCACTTCGACATCCTGACGCGGGCGAAGGTTCGCCACGCCCTGGATGGTGAAGCTCTCGGAACCGTCCAGCTTCAGCGTCTCGCGGGTCACGCCGTCTGCGAACTGCAGCGGCAGGACGCCCATGCCGACCAGGTTCGAGCGGTGGATACGCTCGAAGCTCTCGGTGATGACCGCCCGCACGCCGAGCAGGTTGGTGCCCTTCGCCGCCCAGTCGCGCGAAGAACCGGTGCCATATTCCTTGCCCGCGACGATGACGAGTGGCGTGCCGTCGGCCTTGTGACGCATCGCGGCGTCGTAGATCGGCATCACTTCGCCGTCATACTGGGTCATGCCGCCTTCGACGCCCGGGACCATCTCGTTCTTGATGCGGATGTTGGCGAAGGTGCCGCGCATCATCACGTCATGGTTGCCACGACGGGCGCCGTAGGAGTTGAAGTCCTTCTTGGCGACCTGATGCTCCTGCAGGAAGGTGCCAGCGGGGCTGTCCGCCTTGATCGAACCGGCCGGGCTGATGTGGTCGGTCGTGATCGAGTCGCCCAGGATGGCGAGCGGCTTGGCCTCGATGATGTCGGTGACGGGCTTCGGCGTCATCTCCATGCCCTCGAAATAGGGCGGGTTGGCGACATAGGTCGACGCGGCGGGCCACGCATATGTGTCCGAACCGGTCACTTCGATCGCCGACCACTTGGCGTCGCCCGCATAGACGTTGCCGTAGCGCGAACGGAACATCTCGTCGTCGATGTTCGCATCCATCAGCGAACGGACTTCCTCGTTCGAGGGCCAGATGTCCTTCAGATAGACGTCCTGGCCGTCCTTGCCCTGGCCGATCGGGGTTTCACGCATGTCCTGCGTGACGGTGCCCTTCAGCGCATAGGCGACGACGAGCGGCGGCGAGGCGAGGAAGTTGGCGCGCACGTCGGCCGACACGCGGCCCTCGAAGTTGCGGTTGCCCGACAGGACCGAGGCGGCGACGATGTCGTTGCCGTTGATCGCCTTCGAGATCGGCTCGGCGAGCGGGCCCGAATTGCCGATGCAGGTGGTGCAGCCATAGCCGACCAGGTTGAAGCCGATCGCATCGAGATCGGCGGTCAGGCCCGCCTTGTCGAGGTAATCGGTGACGACCTGCGAACCGGGGGCGAGCGAGGTCTTGACCCAGGGCTTGGGCTTCAGGCCCAGCGCGTTCGCCTTGCGGGCGACCAGGCCGGCGGCGACCAAGACGCTCGGGTTCGAGGTGTTGGTGCAGCTGGTGATCGCGGCGATCACGACGTCGCCGTCGCCGATGTCATGGCTACGATCCTCGACCGCGACGCGGACGGCGGCGTCCTTCTTGTACACCTTGGCGAGGTCGGCGTTGAACACGTCGTCGACTTCGGTGAGGACGACCTTGTCCTGCGGACGCTTCGGACCGGCGAGCGACGGCACGACCGTCGACATGTCGAGTTCCAGCGTGTCGGTGAAGACGGGGTCGGCGGCATCGTCATGACGCCAGAAGCCGTTCGCCTTGGCATAAGCCTCGACCAGCGCGACATTGTCGTCCGAACGCGCGGTCAGGCGCATATAGTCGAGCGTCTTGTCGTCGATCGGGAAGAAGCCGCAGGTCGCGCCGTATTCGGGCGCCATGTTGGCGATCGTCGCACGGTCGGCCAGCGTCATCGACGACAGGCCGGGGCCATAGAACTCGACGAAGCGGCCGACCACGCCCTTGGCGCGCAGCATCTGGGTGATGGTCAGCACCAGGTCGGTGGCGGTGATGCCTTCCTGGAGCTTGCCGGTCAGCTTGAAGCCGACGACTTCGGGGATCAGCATCGACACGGGCTGGCCGAGCATCGCGGCTTCCGCCTCGATCCCGCCGACGCCCCAGCCGAGCACGCCCAGGCCGTTGATCATCGTGGTGTGGCTGTCCGTGCCGACCAGCGTGTCCGGGTATGCGATGGTCGCGCCGCCCTTGGCATGCTCGCCGCTCTCGGTCGAGGACCAGATGGCCTGGCCGATATATTCCAGATTGACCTGGTGGCAGATGCCGGTGCCCGGCGGAACCACCGAGAAATTGTCGAGCGCCTTGGAGCCCCACTTCAGGAACTCATAGCGTTCCATGTTGCGCTGGTACTCGAGGTCGACGTTATCCTCGAACGCCTGCGGCGTACCGAACTCGTCGACCATGACCGAGTGGTCGATGACGAGGTGGACGGGGACCTGCGGATTGATCTTGGCCGCGTCGCCGCCCAGCTTGGTGATCGCGTCGCGCATCGCGGCGAGGTCGACCACGCAGGGCACGCCGGTGAAGTCCTGCATCAGCACGCGCGCCGGGCGATACTGGATCTCGCGGTCCGAACGCTGCGTCTTCTGCCAGTCGACGATCGCCTGGATGTCCTCGCGCGTGACGGTCTTGCCGTCCTCGAAGCGCAACAGGTTCTCTAGCAGCACCTTCATCGAGAAGGGCAGGCGGCTGATGTCGCCGAGCTGCTCGGAGGCCTTGGCGAGGCTGTAATAATCATAGGTCTTGCCGTCGACGTCGAGCGTCGAGCGGGTGTTCAGGCTGTCCTGGCCTATCGCAGTCATGGGCGTCCCTTCTTGGTCGAGCCGGGCACGCCCAGGGGGACACGGCAGCATGCAGCCGCGGGCAAGGCGCGCCGGAGATAAATCCGGTGATGCGAGCGGCCTTAGCAAGGGGTGGCCCGACAGGGAAGGGCATCGAGGGTGGAAATCGAGGGCGGAATCGGCGCATTCGCGGCGTTGCAAAGGTGTCCCGTCGCAACCGTGGAAAAAGCGTGGAACAGGCATGATGAATGACGGGTTCAGACGTCATGAATGGAGTTCCGACCATGGGCGCGTTGAAGGATAGGCGATCTTCCGCTTTTGCGGCTTCGGGCCGTCACGGGGCGGCGGGACGCGGTTCCGTGCCATGTGGTACGAATGCCATCATCCTAACAGGAGCGTGGCGATGACGCAGCACGCTCCCCGACCGCCGCGCCGTCCCGATCAGATCGTAGCGGTCGGCCTGTTGACCCAGCGTGACCTTGATGTGTTGGGTTCCGGCTTTCGTCGCTCGTTCCCGGTCAGCCAGGATACGGCATTTGACGACCTGCTCCAGGCGCTGGACTCGATCGAGGCAATTCATGTGCCGAATCGGCGGGATTGATCGTCGCTGTCGATCAAGGGTGATCTAACGGGGTTCCTTTCTGCCCGGATCGGACATGGAAGCGCTTGGCGACGGGGGTAAGTCCCGGCTAATGCGTCACGCATGCCTGGACGGATTCTCCGGCACGGCCGGAAAACGCAATGACTCCCGAACGCTTCGCCCTGTTGACCCGCCGCCACCGCGAATGCCTTCGTGGCGTCAAAGCGCTCAAGGGCTCCAAGGAAATCGCGATCGAACTCGGCTTGGGAAAGTCGACCGTCGACAGCTATCTGGCGGAGGCGGTCAGGCTTCTGGGCGCCCGCAATCGCCGCGAGGCGGCCATGGCATTGGCCGATCATGAGGCCTTGGATAATGACCAAGCTACTGAAGAAAAAGAAGAAGTAACCCCCAATAAAATCATACCCGATTCTACGGGGCTGGTTTCCAAACCGCCGACCGTGGCACCTCCAATGGCACCGGATGGGAGTACGGTCGGTGGGGCGGTGCAGGACGGCCATGTCCACGCATCGCCCCGCTTGTCCCTCCCGGTCCGGCGGCAAGGACAGACCCGCAACGACATGAGCGTCGCTGAGAGGATGCTCTGGGTTCCAACGATCGCAGTCGCACTGGCCATCGGCTTCGGCATGTTGGCGACCGGCCTCGACGTTTTGACCCGTGTGATCGGACGTGTGTCGAACCTTGCCGGGTGATGATCCTCCGTGCGGCCAACGGCACGCATGGGCCATTTCAGGGGCACAGGCCATGACGACGGAACATGAAGCGGCACTTCAGGTCACCCAGCTCCTGTGGAAGCTGGAAAACGAACTCGACACGGCTTTTTCGACCGCAGGTGAACTTGCCATGGCACTGCCGCGGGCGCGCGCCGAAGCCAAGCTGTCGGCGGTGGTCGGCCAGCACGCTTTCGAAATGCTCGGCCAGGCGATGATGGCGATCGGCCAGGCGCGCGGACATGCCGTGCAGAGCCACCGTATCCTGGAAAAGGTCGGCAAGACGATCGGCTTCGATGCCGATGGCTATGGCGACAACCATCCCAAGCCGCCCGAGACGACCGGTGCGATCACGGCCACGCCGCTGCGCGTGGCTGCCTGACGAAGATCATCGCGGCGTGTCTCATCGGATTTTCATCATACGGGGCACGCCGTGACGCATATCTATGTCTTTAACATCGTTCAGGGGCTGATCTGCCTTTACGCCCTGACGATGGGGGGCTGGCCCGAACGATTCGGCGCGCTCTTGCTGCTGTCGGCGACGGCGGCCACCATCCTGATCGCGTTCGAGCCAGCGACCCATTTCCGCACGACCGACCCGCGAGAGGTCATCATCGACATTGTCCTGATGGGCGGGCTGCTGACGATCGCGTTGCTGGCCAATCGCTATTGGCCGCTCTGGCTGGCGGCGCTGCATCTTCTGGGCATCGCCATCCATGGCGTGCGGGGATTCGATTCGAGCCTGATGCCATGGATGTATGGCATGGCAGAGGGCAAGATCGCCTATCCCATGCTCACCATTCTGGCGCTTGGTGTATTGCGCCACCGGATGCGCGTCGCCCGTTTCGGTCGTGATCCCGACTGGGCCTTTTCTTGGCGGGACCTGCGATGAACTGCGACCTTCAACTGCTGCACTGGCCGGCCGAGGACCGCGCGAGCTTTGCGCATTTCACCAGCGTCATGGCGGACGTGCAGGCCCGCATCCAGGCGATCTCCGGCGATGGCGGCGGCGTGCCGGTGCCGCGCCCGCCGCGTGTGCCGACGCCGCGCGAGTGCGCCGCGATGGTCCTTCGCCATCGCCGGGACATGCGTGATTTCCTCGGGGTCGATGGCGACATGTTCGGCGACCCCGCCTGGCAGATTGCGCTGGCCGCTTTTCAGGCCGAGGCGCCGATGAGTGACGCGGCCCTGCTGGAGACGGCGCATCTTTCGCCGACCGGCACGTTGGGCGCGCGTTGGATTCGCCTTCTGGTCCAGCGCGACTGGATCGAGCGAAACGCGGAGGGCGATCTGCTGGCGACCGACAAGATGGTCGCGATCCTGTCGGGTTATTTCGCCCGGACCTGATCCGATCGGCCACGGCCGGGATGCCGTGCAACTCTTGATAGCCCCGCGGGTTCAATGGCCACGGGCACAACCACAGGAGAAGACGGATGGCCGAGGATATCGGAAATGGCGGCGGCGCGGGTGCGATCGGCGGCGACATGGGCGCGGGCGCCTTTACCGACCGCATGAAGGGTGCGGGCGAGGCGATGCAGGCGTCCGGCCAGAAAATGGCCGAGGGTGGATCGGCGGTGACGCTGAAGATGCTCGACCAGGCCGAAACCAACGCGCGCGAAGCCTTTGCCGCCATGCGCGAGGCCGCTTCGGCGCGCGACCTGTCCGAGGTGATGCGCATCCAGGGCGAGTTCATGCGCGAACAGGGCAATCGCTCCATGTCGCAGGCGCGCGAAATCGGCGAGATGATCGTGCAGTTCGGCCGCGATGCGATCGGCGCGGCGCGGGGCACGAAGCAGGACTGAAATCCGGCTATCCTCACCCTTCCGGTCCAGCGCCGGAAGGGTGAGGGATAAGCGTTACTGCCCCGGGCTCAGCGCCACCGGGCCATTTGCCGTTGCCTCCAGCAGCGAGTCGCCGCCCAGCACCCGGTAGAGCGTCACCCGATTAGTCGCGGCGGTCAGTTGCGTCGCGATCACCGTGCGCTGCGCCGAATAGAGCGACCGCTGCGCGTCCAGCGTGTTCAGGAACGGCGTCACCCCGCCGCGATAGCTCGCCTCCGTCAACCGATAGGTATCGGCCGCAGCATTCAGGAAGCGGCGATTGGCCCCCAACTGGTCATCGATCGTGCCCTGTCGAGCCAGGGCGTCGGCGGTTTCCTGGAATGCGGTCTGGATCGTCTTTTCATAGGTTGCGAGCGCGGCGTCGCGCTGCGCCTTGGAATATTCAACATTGGCCACGCCAGCCCCTGCCTGGAAAATCGGATAGCTGACAGACGGCGCGACCGAATAGTTGAAGCTCCCGCTCGAGAAGAGCGAGGTCAGCGCGTTACTGGCGAACCCGACCAGCCCGGTCAGCGAGATGCGGGGGAACAGCGCGGCGCGCGCCGCGCCGATCTGCCCATTGGCGGCGCGCAGCAGATATTCGGCCTGCACGACATCGGGGCGACGCAGCAGGATGCCTGAGTCGAGACCGGCGGGGAGCGTCGCGACAGTGGGCGAAGCTTCCTCGATCGAACGAGGCAGGAGCGCGGTATCGATGGGCGCACCGACCAGCAATTGCAGCGCGTTGATATCCTGCGCCACCGCCGTCTGCTGGAGCGCGAGGTCGGCCTGAGCGGTCGCCAGCACCTGTTCGGCCTGGCGCAGGTCGGTGCGCGGCGAAATCCCGCCCTGAAGCCGGGCGCGGGTCAGCGTGACGCTGCGCTCGGCACTGGCGGCGGTCTGCTGCGCAATGGCGAGCAGGCTCCGGTTGGCCGCGTAATTGAGCCAGGCATCGGCGATGTCGCCGACCAGGGTCAGCCGGGTCGCGCGCGCCGCCGCCTCGGTCGCGAAATAACGGTCAAGCGCCGCGCCGGTCAGCGAGCGGACGCGGCCGAACAGGTCCAGCTCGAACGCGGTGGTGCCCAGATTGACCGACCAGGCACTGCCCGACCCGTTCGCACCGGTGACGACCGTCCCACCGGTCCCGCCCGTGCCGGTTCCGACCCCACCGGTGCCGTTTCCTGTGCCGGTGCCCGTTCCCGTGCCGCCGGTGCCTGTTCCACCGACAGCCTGCGACCCCGCACCGTTGGACCCGCGCTCGGTATAGCTGTAGCGGCCCGAGGCATCGACCTCGGGGAACAGGCTGCCGCGCTGGATGCGATATTGCGCCCGGGTCGCGGCGATGTTCGCCGCCGCCACGCGCAGGTCGCGATTGTTGGCCAGCGCCTGGGTGATCAGCTGCTGCAACCGCGCATCGCGGAAGATATCGGTATAGCGCACCGTGGGCAGCGCCGCCTCCGACTGGCGGAGATAGGCGTCACCGACCGGCCAGGAGGGCGGCACCGGCGTGGCGGGCCGCTCATATTTCGGTGCCAGCGAACAACCCGACAGCGCGGTGGCGGCGAGCAGCAGGGCAGGGAGGGGGGACAGGATACGCATCAGGCCTTCTCCGCTTCGCCTTCGGGGGCGGGGCGATGCCCCGCGCCATGTTCGCTCATCGGCTTGCCCCGCAACCGGGCCAGACCGTTGCGGACCGAGCGGCGGACCAGCACGAAGAAGAGCGGGATGTAGAAGATCGCCAGCACCGTCGCGGTCAGCATCCCGCCGATCACGGCGGTGCCGATCGCGATCCGGCTGTTCGCCCCCGCACCGGTCGAGATGGCGAGTGGCAGCACGCCGAAGATGAAGGCGAAGCTGGTCATCAGGATCGGCCGGAGACGGATCTTGGCGGCCTCCAGCGCGGCGTCGATGACGCGCTTGCCCTGCTTCTCCGCCTGTTCGGCAAACTCGATCATCAGGATGGCGTTCTTCGCCGCCAGCCCCATGGTCGTCAGCAGACCGATCTGGAGATACACGTCGTTGGTCAGCCCGCGCAGCGTGACGAAGGCGACCGCCCCGATCAGGCCCAGCGGAATGACCAGCAGCACCGCAAACGGGATCGACCAGCTTTCATAGAGCGCGGCCAGGCACAGGAACACGACCAGGATCGACAGGCCGTAGAGGATCGGCGCTTGTCCGCCCGAGAGCCGTTCCTGATAGGACAGGCCCGCCCACGCGATCGAGGTGCCGGGAATTTCGGCAGCCAGTTCGGTCATCCGCTTCATCGCGTCGCCCGAGCTATAGCCGGGGGCGGCCGATCCCTGGAATTCATAGGATGGGATGCCGTTGAACCGCGACAGGGTGGTCGGCGCGACGCCCCAGTTGATCGTCGAGAAGGACGAGAAGGGCGCCATCTGGCCGCTCGACCCGCGCACGAACCATTGTTTCAGGTCCTCGGGCTCGGCGCGGTACGGCGCGTCGCCCTGGACGAAAACGCGCTTCACGCGGCCCCGGTCGATGAAGTCGTTAACATATTGCCCGCCCCAAGCGGTCGACAGGGTCGAGTTCACCTGTTGCTGCGTCAGGCCCAGCGCCGCCAGCTTCTGCTGGTCGAGGTCGACGCGCAGCGTGGCGATATCGGGCAACTCGGTCAGGCGGACCGAGGCGAGCATCGGGTCGGCATTGGCCTTGGCGAGCAGCTGGTCGCGGATCGCCTCGAACTTCTCCAGCGGCATGCCGGAGATGTTCTGCAATTCCATGGTGAAGCCGTCCGACTGGCCCAGGCCGCGAATAGCCGGGGGCACCAGCGCGAAGACCTGCGCGTCGCGAAGGCCGCGGAAGGCGGCGGAGGCGCGGCCGGTAATGGCGTCGGCGCTGTTATCCTTGCCCTTGCGATCCGCCCAGTCGACGAAGTTGATGAACCCCTGGCCGGTATTCTGGCCGCTGGTGCCGCCCCCGCCGCCGCCCGCGACCGAGAACAGGACCTTGACGTTCTTGCCCTCATGCTGGGCGAAATATTGCTCGACCTGGCGCTGCACCTCCATGGTGCGGCCTTGGGTCGCGCCGGCGGGCAGGCGGAACTGGACGATCGCCGATCCCTGATCCTCGGTCGGCAGGAAGCCGGTCGGCAAGCGCAGGAAAAGGACGGCGAGCAGCGCGACGACGCACGCATAGATCAGCAGGAAAAGCCATTTGCGGTCGACCACCGTGCGCACGGCCGAGGTATATTTCTCGACCGTCCACTCGAAGCGCGAGTTGAACCCGTCCTTGGCCCGCTGAAGCCCATGCGCTACACGCGGGAACTTGCGGTCGAGCCAAGTGCCTTCCTCATGCTCCTTGGCCTTTTGCTTCAGCAGAGTGGCGGTCAGCGCCGGGGACAAGATGATCGCCACCGCGACCGACAGGATCATGGCCGAGACGATGGTGATCGAGAATTGGCGATAGATGACGCCGGTCGATCCGCCGAAGAAGGCCATCGGCAGGAACACCGCCGACAGGACCAGCGCGATAGCGATCAGCGCAACGCTGATCTCCTTCATCGACTCGATCGTCGCCTCGCGCGGCGTCATGTCGGGATTTTCTTCGAGCAGCCGCTCGACATTCTCGACGACCACGATCGCGTCGTCGACCAGCAGGCCGATCGCCAGCACCAGCCCGAACAGGGTCAGCGTGTTGATCGAGAACCCCGCCAGATAGAAGATGGCGAAAGTGCCCAGCAGCACGACCGGCACCGCGATCGTCGGGATCAGCGTCGCCCGCCAGCTTTGCAGGAAGACGAACATGACGATGACGACGAGGATGATTGCCTCGATCAGCGTCTTGACCACTTCGTCGATCGACAGCTTGATGAAGGCCGTCGTGTCGTTGGCATAGGCGACCTTCAGGCCCGGCGGGAAGGTCTTGGCGACGCGGTTGACCTCGGCCTTGACCAGCTCGGCGGTCTTCAGCGCGTCGGCGCCCGGCGCCATCAGCACGGCGATGCCGGCACCGGGATGCTGGTTGATCCGGCTGACCGCGGCATAGCTTTCCGCGCCCAGCTCGATCCGCGCCACGTCGGACAGCTTGACCGTCGCGCCGTTGTTCAGCGTCTTGACGATGATCTCCCGGAACTGTTCGGGAGTCTGGAGCCGCGACATGGAGGTCACGGTCGCGTTCAGCATCTGGGTGGTGGGCGAGGGCGTGCCGCCGACCTCACCGGCCGCGACCTCGGTATTCTGGTTCTGGATCGCGGTGACGACGTCGGACGGCATCAGCTGATAGGAGGACAGTCGTTCCGGGTTCAGCCAGATGCGCATCGCATATTGCGAGCCGAAGACATTGGTGTCGCCGACACCCTGGATACGGCCCAGCGGGTCTTGCAGATTGGAGACGAGATAATCGGCGACGTCCTGGTTCGTCATCCGGTTCGTCTCGTCATAGACGCCCGCGATCAACAGGAAGTCGGGGTTCGACTTGCGGACGACCAGACCCTGTTGCTGCACCTGCTGCGGCAGGCGGGCGACCGACTGCTGGACCTGGTTCTGGACCTGCACCTGCGCGATGTCCGGATCGGTGCCCTTGGCGAAGGTCGCGGTGATCGTCACCGAGCCGCGGCTGGACGAGGAGGACTGGAAATAGAGCAGCCCGTCGATGCCGGTCAGCTGCTGCTCGATGACCTGGGTCACCGAGTTCTGCAGCGTCTGGGCGGACGCGCCGGGGAAGGTCGCGCGGATCGAGACCTGGGGCGGGGCCACGTCGGGATATTGCGCGATGGGCAAGCCCATGATCGCGCCGATGCCCGCCAGCATGACGATGATGGCAAGGACCCAGGCGAAGATCGGGCGATCGATAAAGACGCGGCTCATCATGGTCCGGTCAGCCCGCCTTGCCCTTGGCCGCCTGCATCTTCTTCAACTGCTCGGGCGAGGGGGGCTGGACCTTTTGCGGGCTGTTGGCGGGCACCGCCCGGACGCTCTGGCCAGGGCGCAGGTTCGCCAGACCCTGCGTTACCACCTTGTCGCCCGCCTTCAGGCCGTCGGTCACGACCCAATAGGCGCCCTGCGTCCGCTCGGCCTTGACCTTCCGTTCCTGCACCTTGTCGTCGGCGCCGACGACGAACAGCGTCGCATTGCCCTTTGGGTCGCGCGAAATTGCCTGTTGCGGGACCAGGAACGCGCTGGTGTCGATCGCCTGGGCGAACTGCGCGCGCACGAACATGCCGGGCAGCAGCAGCCCCTGGGGGTTGGGGAAGCGGGCGCGCAAGGTCACGGTGCCGGTCTGCGGATCGACGACCGCCTCGGCAAATTCGACCTTGCCGGTCTGGCCGTAATCGGTGCCGTCCTCCAGCCGGAGCTTCACGTTCGCGCTGGCAGGGATCAGGCCGTCACGCGCGCCCAGGCTGCGGCGGAGCGAGAGCAGGTCGCTGGCCGATTGCTGGATATCGACGAAGATCGGGTCGAGCCGCTGGATCTGCGCCAGCGGGTCGGTCTGGTTCGCGCTCACCAGCGCGCCGACGGTAAAGAGCGAACGGCCGATACGCCCGGTAATCGGCGCGGGGACGGTGGTGAATTGCAAATTGACACGCGCGGTTTCCAGCGCGGCGCGGGTCTGCGCGACCTGGGCGGCGGCCTGGCGGGCGCTGGCCTGGGCGTTGGTATAGTCCTGCTTCGAGATCGCCTCGATCTGCGCCAGCGGGCGATAGCGATCGGCGAGCGTCTTCGTCGCCTCGGCATTGGCCTGCGCGCTTTGCAGATTGGCGGCGGCCTGGTTGGCGGCGGCGCGATAGAGGCGCGGATCGATCTCGTAGAGGGGCTGGCCGCGCTTGACGAGCGTGCCTTCGGTGAACAGGCGGCGGCGGATGACGCCGGTCACCTGTGGGCGAACGTCGGAGCTTTCAAAGGCGCTGGTGCGCGCCGCCAGTTCGGTCACGATGGGCGCGTTGGTCGGCTGGACGGTCACGAAGCCGACGGTTGGCGTCTGCTGGGCACCGGCGCGGCCCTTGGACGCGCCGCCCTTCTCGCTGCCACCACATGCCGATACGCTCACCAGCGCGAGCGCCATGGCCGTACCGGCGAGCACCCGGTGCCCGCGAAAGCCTGCAAAGTTCAATTCGTTCACCTGCCTGAGATTCGCCGCGGTAACGGCCCGCGCCTCAATGCGCGAACCGGCGAAACGTTGCTGACACGTGTCAAATTGCACGAGGGCGGTTCCGAAAGGCAAGCGATGATGGCCTAAATCGCCCGCCTTAATTGTCGCAACTTGTCGCGCGGCTACAAAAGCGAGGGACGTGGGAGCCTTTGGGTTTCTGGCGCATTTTCAAAGGGCATGACCGACCGCGACGCCGATAAACGCCTGGCCGCTGCCGCAGCGGTTGATGAGGTGCGCGACAATATGCTCGTTGGCCTGGGCACGGGTTCGACCGCCGCCCATGCCATTTCGGCCCTCGCTGAGCGGCGCTTGGCCATCGAAACCGTTGCCACGTCCGAGGCGAGCTCCGCGCTGGCGACCCGCCTGGGGCTGAAGGTGCGGCCGTTCGATTCGGTTGCTCGGGTCGACCTCGCGATCGACGGCGCGGATGCGATCGACGCACGGCTGCGTGCCGTAAAGGGCGCGGGCGGCGCGATGGTGCGAGAGAAGGTCGTGGCCGCTGCCGCCGACCGGATGATCGTGATCGCCGACGGCTCCAAGCGTGTGATCCGGCTGGGCGCGACGCCGTTGCCGGTCGAGATTCTGCCTTTCGCGCGCGGCTATGCGTCGCTGCGGCTTGCGCAGGTGTTCGTCCGCTGTGTCGAACGGCCCGACTATGTCACCGATAACGGCAATATCGTGATCGATGGTCATGGCTGGGACGATGCCGCCCCGCACAGCTTGGCCAATGCGCTGATGGCCATCCCCGGCGTCGTCGGGCACGGCCTGTTCCTCAGCGAGATCGACGCCGCCTATATTGCCGAGGACGGGATCGTTACCCGGCTGGAACGGGGGCGGAACCCGCGCTAAGGCGGCCCATGTATGGCAACCCTGACCGTCCGCGGCAGCGCTCGGTCGCAGAATGTAAGGATAAGGCCAGTTTCATGACCGATGCCACCATCAACGCCGACTCGCACCTCCACGAGGACGGGTCGATCGAGCGCCTGACCATCGACACCATCCGTACCCTGTCGATGGACGCGGTGCAGCAGGCCAATTCGGGCCATCCCGGCACCCCCATGGCGCTGGCGCCGGTCGGTCATACCATCTGGTCGAAATTCCTGCGTTACGATCCGGCTCACGCCGATTGGCCCAATCGCGACCGCTTCGTGCTGTCGGTCGGCCATGCCTCGATGCTGCTCTATTCGCTGATCCACCTGGCGGGGATCGAAGAGATCGACGCGGACGGCAACAAGTCGGGCAAGCCCGCTCTCAGCCTCGAAGACCTGAAGGGCTTCCGCCAGCTCAACTCCAAGACCCCCGGTCACCCCGAATATCGCCACACCACTGGCGTCGAGACGACGACTGGTCCGCTGGGCGCGGGTTGCGGCAATTCGGTCGGCATGGCGATTGCCGAGCGCTGGCTGGCCGCGCACTTCAACCGCGAGGGTTTCCCGATTTTCGACCATGACGTCTACGTCGTGTGCGGCGATGGCGACATGATGGAGGGCGTCGCATCCGAAGCCGCCTCGACCGCCGGTCACCTCAAGCTGTCGAACCTGTGCTGGATTTACGACTCGAACCAGATTTCGATCGAGGGCGGCACCGACATCGCGTTTGACGAAGACGTCGCCAAGCGGTTCGAGGCCTATGGCTGGAACGTACTGCACGTCGACGACGCCAATGACGTCGCCGCGCTGACCGCCGCGCTCGACAATTTCAAGGCGACCACCGACAAGCCGACCTTCATCGTCGTGAAGTCGGTCATCGGCTATGGCAGCCCCAAGGCGGGCAGCGAAAAGGCGCATGGCGAGCCGCTGGGCGAGGATGCGATCCGCGCGACGAAGAAGGCCTATGGCTGGCCCGAGGACGCCAAGTTCCTGGTGCCGGACGGCGTATGCGATGCGTTCCGCAAGGCGATCGAAAGCCGCGGCAAGCCGCTGCGCGACGAATGGGTCGCGATGGTCGACAAGTATCGCGCCGCGCACCCCGACCTCGCGGCCGAGCTGGACGCGATGCTGGCCGACAAGCTTCCCGAAGGCTGGGACGCTGACATCCCGGTGTTCGAGGCGGATGCCAAGGGCGTCGCCAGCCGCGACTCGGGCGGCAAGGTGCAGAACGCCATCGCCGCCAAGGTGCCGTGGCTGATCGGCGGTTCGGCCGATCTCGCGCCCTCGACCAAGACGCTGATCAAGGATGGCGGTTCGTTCCAGGCGGGCAGCTATGAAGGCCGCAACATGCACTTCGGCGTGCGTGAGCATTCGATGGGCGCGATCGTCGACGGCATGGCGCTGTCGCACCTGCGCTCCTACGGCGCGACCTTCCTGGTCTTCTCCGACTATATGCGCGCGCCGATCCGCCTCGCGGCGATCATGGAACTGGGCGCGACCTTCGTCTTCACGCACGACTCGATCGGCGTGGGCGAGGACGGCCCGACCCACCAGCCTATCGAGCATCTGGCGACGCTGCGTGCGATCCCCGGCCTCGACACCATCCGCCCCGGCGATGCGAACGAAGTTGCGGAAGCATGGCGCTGCGCCGTCGAGTCGGCCAGCCACCCGACCGCGCTGATCTTCTCGCGTCAGGCATTGCCGACGCTGGATCGCAGCAAGTACGCACCGGCTTCGGGCGTGAAGAAGGGCGGCTACGTGCTCGCCGATTGCGACGGTACGCCCGACCTGATCCTGATCGCGACCGGCTCGGAGCTGTCGCTGGTCACCGACGCCTATGAGACGCTGAAGGCCGAGGGCAAGCAGGTCCGGGTGGTCTCCCTGCCCAGCTGGTATCGTTTCGAGCTGCAGGATGCGGCGTATAAGGACAGCGTGCTGCCGAAGGCCGTCACCAAGCGTCTGGCGGTCGAGCAGGCCGGGTCGATCGGCTGGGACCGTTATGTCGGTTTCGATGGCCGCACGATCACCATGTCGACCTTCGGTGCCTCGGCGCCGCTCGCCAAGTTGCAGGACAAGTATGGCTTCACCCACGACAATGTCGTGAAGGTGGCCCGCGAAATGCTGGAGACCAAGTGATGAGCAAGCTGTCGGAACTGGGCGCCAAGGGTTGCGCCCCCTGGCTCGATTTCGTCGATCGCAAGTTCCTCGAGGCGAAGGGCCTGGAGAAGCTCGTCGCCGAGGACGGGCTGACCGGCGTCACCTCCAACCCGTCGATCTTTGAAAAGGCGATGGGGCATGGCGACGCCTATGACGCCACGCTCGCCGCCTTCGACAAGGAAAACCCCGGCGCGGCGACCATCGACCGTTACGAGCATCTGGCGATCCAGGACATCAAGGCGGCGGCGGACACGCTGAAGCCCGTCTATGACCGTCTCGACGCCAAGGACGGCTATGTCAGCCTGGAGGTGTCGCCCTATATCGCCGACGACACCGACGCGACCACCGCCGAGGCCGAAAAGCTGTGGCATGCGGTCGATCGTCCGAACCTGATGATTAAGATCCCGGGCACCGATGCGGGCGCGCCGGCCATCACCGCGACCATTGCCAAGGGGATCAACGTCAATGTGACGCTGCTCTTCTCGGTCGATGCGTATATCAAGGTGGCCGAAGCCTATGCCGCCGGGCTCGAAGAGCGGGTGAAGGCCGGGCAGCCGATCGACCGGATCGCCAGCGTCGCCAGCTTCTTCATCAGCCGCATCGACTCGGCGATCGACAAGAAGATCGACGAGCGCGTGGCGGCGGGTGACGCGGAGTCGGACGCGCTGAAGGCGGTGCGCGGCAAGGTCGCCATCGCCAACGCCAAGATGGCCTATCAATGGTATCTGGACTTCCTGAAGTCCGACCGCTGGCAGGCGCTGGCCGCCAAGGGCGCGCAGCCGCAGCGTCTGCTCTGGGCCTCGACCGGGACCAAGGACCCGGCCTACCCGGACACGCTCTATGTCGACACGCTGATCGGGCCGGACACGGTCAACACCATGCCGCCCAAGACCATGGACGCCTTCCGCGACCATGGCACGGTGGCCGAGACGCTGACCGCCGATATCGACGATGCGCGCCATGTGCTCGCCGAGGCGGAGCGCCTGGGTCTCGATCTGAACGGTGTCACCGACACGCTGGTGCAGGAGGGGGTCGCGTCGTTCGTCAAGGCGTTCGACGATCTGCTCGGCGCCATCGGCCAGAAGCAGCCGGCGGCCTGAGGCTCCGGCAGGCCCCCTCCCCAGGCCGGGGAGGGGGCCTTTCTCGTTTTACATGACCAAAAACATAATGGAGTTTCCCGCATGAAGATCGGTCTGGTCGGCCTCGGCCGCATGGGTGGTAACATCGCGCGCCGCCTGATGCAGGCGGGGCATCAGGTGGTGGCCTGGGATCGCAGCGACGAGGCGGTGCAGGCGCTCGCCAAGGACGGCGCGGAAGCCGCCACCGGGCTGGAGGACATGGCCGCCAAGCTCGCGGATAAGGCGATCTGGTGGGTGATGCTGCCCGCAGGTGCGCCGACCGAGGACACGATCGCGGAAATCGCCAAGCTGGCCAAGGACGGCGACGTCATCATCGACGGCGGCAACAGCTTCTACAAGGACGACATCCGCCGCGCCAAGATGCTGGCCGAGCAGGGCATCCATTATGTCGATGTCGGCACCTCGGGCGGCGTCTGGGGCCTGGAGCGCGGCTATTGCATGATGATTGGCGGCGACACGGAAACGGTCGATCATCTCGACCCGATCTTCGATGCGCTGGCACCGGGGCTGGGCGACATCGTCCGCACGCCGGGCCGCATCGCCGACAAGGTCGATGAGCGGGCCGAGAAGGGCTATATCCATGCCGGACCTGCGGGTGCGGGTCACTTCGTGAAGATGATCCACAATGGCATCGAATACGGCCTGATGCAGGCCTATGCCGAGGGTTTCGACATCCTGAAGTCGAAGAACAGCGACAAGCTGCCCGAGGACGAACGCTTCGACCTTAACCTGACCGACATCGCCGAGGTCTGGCGTCGCGGCAGCGTGATTTCGTCCTGGCTGCTCGACCTGACCGCCATCGCGCTGGCCAAGGACGAGATGCTCGAACAGTTCTCGGGCCATGTCGCGGACTCGGGCGAGGGCCAGTGGACGATCGACGCCGCGATGGAGGAGAAGGTCCCGGCCAACGTCCTGACCGCCTCGCTCTTCGCGCGCTATCGTAGCCGCATTGAGCATACCTATGGCGATAAGGTGTTGTCGGCGATGCGCTTCGGTTTCGGCGGTCATACCGAAATCCCGCAATGACGAAACCCATCCGGCTGGTCGTGTCGGACGTCGACGGCACGCTCGTCGACCCCGACAAGACGCTGCGCGCCGCCACCATCGCCGCCGTCAAGCGGCTGGAGGCGGCAGGCGTCGGCTTTACCATCATCAGCGCCCGGCCGCGGTCGGGGCTGGGTTGGCTGGCGGACGAGCTGTCCATCGACGCACCGATCGGGGCGTTCAACGGCGGCACCGTGTTCCGCCGCGACGGCTCGGTGGACGCGCAGTTTCGCGTGCCGGTCGACGTCGTGAATGACATGCTGGCGATGGCGGCGGACAAGCCACTCGCCATCTGGATGTTCGCCGACGACCGCTGGTATGCCAGCAGCGGCGAAGGCACGCATGTCGATCATGAGCGCAAGGCGTCCTCGCAGGAGCCGGTCATCACGCAGGACTTTTCCGCGCTCGTCGAGAAGGTCGACAAGATCACCCTGGTCAGCGACGATGCCGATCTGCTGCGCGGCCTGCTGGACCAAGCGAATGCCGCGCATGGAACGGTGGCCACCATCGCCCAGTCACAGACCTATTATCTCGACGTAACGGCGTTGAAGGCCAACAAGGGCGACGGCGTGGCGACGCTGGCCGAGGCGTTCGGCGTCTCGCTGGAGGAAGTGGCGGTGCTGGGCGATCAGGCGAACGACCTTCCCATGTTGACACGCGCCGGGCTGCCGATCGTGATGGCGAATGCGCCGGATGCGGTTAGGGAACAGATATCGGTACACACCCGTTCCAACGCGGACGATGGCGTGGCCTATGCCATCGATACCTATATCCTGCCCAGAATCGGAGTGCCTTCATGAAGCAACTGGTTGCGTTCGACCTCGACGGTACGCTGGCCGAAAGCAAGCAGCCCCTGGGCGAACCGATGGGGGAGGCGCTGGCCGACCTGCTCGACGTCGCGCATGTCGCGGTGATCTCGGGCGGTGACTGGCCGCAATTCGACAAGCAGGTCGCCAGCCGCCTGCCTGAGCGCGCTGACCGCACCAAGCTGTGGCTGATGCCGACGACCGGCACCAAGCTCTACACCTATCAGGACGGCCAATGGACCCCGGTCTATGCCGAACTGTTCGACGACGCGACCAAGGCCAAGATCCTGGAGGCGTTCGACGCCTCGCTGGAGGCGACCGGTTTCGTGCCCGAACAGACCTGGGGCGAGCGGATCGAGGATCGCGGCAGCCAGATCACTTTCTCCGCGCTCGGCCAGCAGGCGCCGATCGACGCCAAGGAACATTGGGACCCCAAGTTCGAGAAGCGTAAGGTCATCCAGGCCGATCTGAAGCAGCGCCTGCCGGGCCTGTCGATCAACATGGGCGGCGCGACCTCGATCGACATCACGCGCGAGGGCGTCGACAAGGCGTACGGCCTGAAGAAGCTGCGCGACGCCAGCGGCATCCCGCTCGACGCGATGATGTTCATCGGCGATGCGATCTTCCCGGGCGGCAACGATTATCCCGCCAAGGAACTCGGCTTGGATACGGTGCGCGTGCGCGATCCGGAAGAGACGCTGGCCGTCATCGCGGGGATCGTTGCCTGCCTGAAGTGAGCGATAGCGCGTCCGCCGCCCTGCGTGCTCGCACGGGCTCGGCGCATGAGGCGGTGGACGCGGCTTATGGTGCCTATCGGTTGGATGATCGGGAAAGCTATACGGCATTCCTGATCGCTCACGCCCGCGCGCTGCTGGCCGTCGAAGCGCGGTTGGCGGAGCGGAACATCGCTTTTCCCTGGCGGTCGCGACGCGCGGCGCTGGTAGCAGACTTGGCCGCCCTCGGTCGTGAGATGCCCGAGCCCCTGCCGTTCGATCTGGCCGATGACGACGCGGCGCGCTGGGGCGCGCTTTATGTGACCGAGGGCTCGCGGCTGGGCGGCGTGATGCTCGCTCGGCAGGTGGGGGAGGGGCTTCCCCGTGCCTATCTGGAATCCGGTTTCGCGGCAGGGGAGTGGCGGGATTTTCGCCATGCGCTCGATGCTGCGGCTGGCGATGAGGCATGGGTCGACCGCGCTGTTGTGGCGGCTGAGCAGGTCTTTGGACTATATCGTAGGGCCGCTTAGAGCAGGGCGACACTAAGCCCCTCCCCTGAAGGGGAGGGGGCCATTTCAGACTGTCAGAGTCTCGCCCTCAATCGGCGATCGGTGCGATCAAGATGGCCCGCAATCCGGGCTGATTGTCGTCATATTCGATCGAGCCCGACAGACGCTGCATCATCGCGGCCATCATCCGGCTGCCGAAGCCGCGCCCGTGGCCGGGCTCTTCATCACCCTTGCCGCGCCCCTGATCGGCGACGATCAGGCGCAGGCGGTTGCCATATTGCTCCAGCGTGATCGTCACCGGGCCCGGTGCGCCGTCATAGGCATATTTGGTGGCATTGATGATCAATTCGGTCGTCACCAGCCCCAGGTTGATCGCACGGTCGGTCGGCATCAGCACGGGCGCGAGGTCCAAGCGCATCATCGTCGCCCAGTCGCGTCCCATCGACTGCTTCATGTCGCCGACCAGTTCCTCCAGATAGCGGGCAAGGTCGACCGTTTGAATCTGATCGTCGCGATACAGGCGGCGATGAACCAGCGCCACCGCCGACAGGCGTGCCTGCGCCTCGGTCAGCTGTTCACGGACACGCGGATCGTCCGCCGCCTTGGCCTGGAGAGACAGGAAGGACGAGACGAGCTGGAGGCTGTTCTGGACCCGGTGGTCTACCTCCTTCATCAGCACGTCCTTTTGCAGCAGCAGCGCCTCCTTGTCGTCGAGCGTGCGTTGCAGCGCGGTGTTCAGCCCGCGCAGGCGGTGGTTCTGCGCCGCGTCATGCAAGGCACGGCGCAGGCGGTGGGCGGCCTCCACCTCTTCCATCGTCCAGCGGCGGGCGCGTCCGCGCACCGTCTCACGCCAGCTCTCGAACGAGGTGCGCGGGTTGAGCGTGGCCTCGGGCGTTAGCGCGACCGACTTGTGCGGATTGCCCGCCCATTCGACCTCTTCGACCTGCTCCGCGCGGAACCAGAGAAGGGTGACGCCACCATCGACCAGCGGCAGCGCCAGCACGCCCGCCGCCGTCGAGGCGACTGCCGCCGCGTCGGGCATGACGGAGGGCAGTTCATGCGTGACGAAAAGCTCGCCGCCACCCCGGATTGCTGCCCAGCCGGCGATATCCAGGATGGCCAGATCGGGCGGGCAGGTGCCGTGCGCTTGCACCCGGCCCTGGTCAACGATGGCAAAGCCCGTCGCGCCCAGCATCGCCGTCATTTCGGGCATCAGGCGGCGGATGGCGGGGGCCAGATCGCCCAGGCCGATGATGCGTGGCAGCAAGCTGTCCTCGGCGGCGCGCAGGCGAAGCCGCTCGCGATAGAGTTCGGCCTCTTCGCGAGCGCGGATCTGCCGCGCCAGCGCGCCCGCCAGCGCGGCGGCGGCGGCGCGCAGGTCGGGCGACAGGCGGCGCGGGCTATAATGATGACAGGCGATCATGCCCCACAACACACCGTCCTTGACGATCGAGATGGAGGCCGAGGCCGCGACGCCCATATTCTTCAGATAGCGGACATGGATCGGCGACACGCTGCGCAGCGCGACGTCGCTCAGGTCGAGCGTCTCGAATCCCTCCGGCCGGATCGGCGCGGGGACGTAATCGACATCCGGGATGCAGCGCGTCCGATTGCGGACATAAAGGGCACGCGCTTGTTTCGGAATGTCCGAGGCCGGGAAATGATGATGGAGGAAGGACGGCAGGCCAGCGCCGCGCGCCTCGGCCACCACGCGGCCGGCATCCTCGTCCAGAAAGCGATAGAGCATTACCCGGTCGAACCCGGTCAGCATCTGAAAGGTGGTGGCCGCGCGCTCGAACAGCATCGGCAGGTCGCCCGTCCGCTCGAAACTGGTGACCGCCGCGTCGAGCCAGGCCAGGGGACTGCCCGTGCCCCAGGGGGCATCGACGATCCCGGCCTCCAGTTCGACCAGCACACGCTCGCCCCCGATCCGGTGCGCGGTGACGGCGAAGCGCTCGGCGATGCCGTCGACCGGCACGCCCGCAACGACCGATCCCGGCCCGATCGGCAGATGGGCGACCATGCGCGCCACATCCTCGCCCAGCAGCGTGGCGAGCGGCTGTCCCAGCCATTCCGGGGCCAGCCGCTCCTCGATCGCGCCCGCGCCCGCTATGACGTCGCCCGTGGCCGCATCGACAACGAGCAACAGGCCATGGGGCTGGATCGCCCCCGGGATATGAATCGGCTCCCGATCGCAGGCAGTGATGTCCATGTTGGGATCGGTGGCGAGGGGGCGGGTGGCCATCGGGCGAAAAATTCCTCTCTTCCCGCCACATGCCGGGTTTCCTACCCGGTTGCAAATTCGCGAATGGGACAATCGATCCGATACGGAACCAAGCTTTGGCCCAAAGTGGGAAGAAGCGGCGGCGTTGGAACGAAGATTGCGCGTTTGGGTAATTTCCGTTTAAAGCACGGCCACGGACTCAAAGAGCCGCCTGGAGAGGACATGATCGACGATTTCGACTTCGCGCTGGGCGAAAGTGCGGACATGATCCGCGAAGCGACCCGCCGTTTCGCGACCGACCGGATCGCGCCGCTGGCCGCGCGGATGGACGCGGAAGACTGGTTTCCCCGTGACCTATGGCCCGACATGGGCGCACTGGGCCTGCATGGCATCACCGTCGCGGAGGCCGATGGCGGCCTGGGCCTGGGCTATCTGGAACATGTCGTCGCGATCGAGGAAGTGTCGCGGGCCTCGGCCTCGCTGGGCCTGTCCTACGGCGCGCACTCCAACCTCTGCGTCAATCAGATCAGCCGTTGGGGCAATGCGGAACAGAAGGCGAAATATCTGCCCGGTCTGATCTCAGGCGAGCATGTCGGCAGCCTGGCCATGTCGGAAGTGTCGGCGGGTTCGGACGTCGTGTCGATGAAGCTGCGCGCGGTGAAGGCGGATGGCGGCTGGGTGCTGAACGGCACGAAGTTCTGGATCACCAACGCGGCCTATGCCGAGACCTTGGTGGTCTATGCCAAGACGGGCGAGGGGAGCCGGGGCATCACCGCTTTCCTGATCGAAAAGGACATGGCGGGCTTTGCGATAGGCCAGAAGATCGACAAGATGGGCATGCGCGGCAGCCCGACCGCCGAGCTGGTATTCAACGATTGTTTCGTCAGCGACGCGCAGGTGATGGGGCCGGTGAATGGCGGCGTCGGCGTGCTGATGAGTGGGCTGGACTATGAGCGCGCGGTGCTGGCAGGCATCCAGCTGGGTATCATGCAGGCGTGCCTCGACGTGGTGGTGCCTTATGTCCGTGAACGCCGCCAGTTCGGCCGCGCGATCGGCGAGTTCCAACTGATCCAGGCGAAGATCGCCGACATGTATGTCGCGCTCAATTCGGCGCGCGCTTATGTCTATGCGGTGGCGCGTAGTTGCGATGCCGGCCGGACGACGCGGTTCGACGCGGCGGGCGCGATCCTGCTGGCCAGCGAGAACGCCGTGAAGGTCTCGCTGGAGGCGATCCAGGCGTTGGGCGGGGCGGGCTATACCAAGGACTGGCCGGTCGAACGCTTCGCGCGCGATGCCAAGCTGCTCGATATCGGGGCAGGGACCAATGAAATCCGCCGGATGCTGATCGGGCGCGAACTGATCGGCAAGCTCGAAAAGGTGGCGCAATGAGCCTTGGGGTGAAGTGATGGTTGCGGTTCTTCCCACGCGGATCGCGCGCGATGACGCGACGTTCCGGACCAACGCCGATCACAACCGGGCCCTCGCCGAGCGTCTCCGCGCCGATGTCGCCAAGGCTGGGCTCGGCGGTAGCGACGCCTCGCGCGAGCGTCATGTGTCGCGCGGCAAGCTGCTCCCCCGCGACCGGGTGGAGCAGTTGCTCGATGCGGGCTCGCCTTTCCTCGAAATCGGTCAGTTGGCGGCCAATGGTTTGTACGACGATGCGGTTCCCGGTGCCGGGGTGATCGCCGGGATTGGCCGGGTGCATGGCCGCCAGGTGATGATCCTCGCCAATGACGCGACGGTGAAGGGCGGCACTTATTACCCGCTGACCGTGAAGAAGCATCTCCGTGCGCAGGAGATCGCGCTCGAGAACCGATTGCCCTGTATCTATCTGGTCGACAGCGGCGGCGCGAACCTGCCGCATCAGGCGGAGGTGTTTCCCGACCGCGATCATTTCGGTCGCATCTTCTTCAACCAGGCGCAGATGTCGGCGGCGGGTATTCCGCAGATCGCCTGCGTCATGGGTAGTTGCACGGCGGGCGGCGCTTACGTCCCCGCCATGTCGGACGAGACGGTGATCGTGCGCGGGCAGGGGACGATCTTCCTCGCCGGGCCGCCGCTGGTGAAGGCCGCGACGGGCGAGGTCATCTCGGCTGAGGAACTGGGCGGTGCGGATACCCATGGCCGCAAGTCGGGCGTGGTCGATCATGTCGCCGAGAATGACGATCATGCGCTGTCGATCGTCCGCGATATCGTCGAGACGCTGCCGCCGCAGACGATGCCCGACGTCAACCTCGCCGAGGCGGACGAACCGCTCTATCCGGCTGAGGAACTCTACGGCCTGATCCCGCAGGACGTGCGTGCGCCCTATGACGTGCATGAGGTCATCGCCCGGCTGGTCGACGGATCGCGTTTCCATGAATTCAAGGCGCTGTACGGTTCGTCGCTGGTCTGCGGCTTCGCGCATATCCATGGCAAGCCGGTCGCGATCCTGGCCAATAACGGCGTGCTGTTCTCGGAAAGCGCGCAGAAGGGCGCGCATTTCATCGAACTGGCCTGCCAGCGGCGCATCCCGCTTCTGTTCCTTCAGAATATCTCCGGCTTCATGGTCGGCGGCCGCTACGAGGCCGAGGGGATCGCCAAGCACGGCGCCAAGCTGGTGACGGCGGTGGCGACGGCGCAGGTGCCCAAGATCACCGTGCTGATCGGCGGCAGCTTCGGCGCGGGCAATTACGGCATGTGCGGGCGCGCCTATGGCCCTCGCTTCCTGTTCACCTGGCCCAATGCGCGGATCAGCGTGATGGGCGGCGAACAGGCGGCGAGCGTGCTGGCGACCGTGCACCGTGACGCCGACAGCTGGACGCCGGACGAGGCGGAGGCGTTCAAGGCCCCCATCCGCCAGCGTTACGAGGACGAGGGCAATCCCTGGTACGCGACCGCGCGACTGTGGGACGACGGCATCGTCGATCCGGCGCAGACAAGGGATGTGCTGGGGCTGGCGCTGGATGCGTGTCTGAATTCGCCGATCGCGGAGGCGCCCCGGTTCGGGGTGTTCCGCATGTAATGGCGATGGACCTGACCATCGACGGCGCGACCCTCACGGACGAGGCCGATTTCCATGCCCGTATCCGCGAAGCCTCGCGTGTCGAATGGTATGGCGGCAGTCTCGACGCCTTGTTCGACCTGCTGATCGCGGTCGTCGAGCCGCCGATCGCGCTGACCCTCACCAATGCGGCGGCGGCGCGCAAGGTGATCGGCGAGCGGTTCGATCGTATCCTGACCGTGATCTTCGACGCCATCGCCGAACGCCCGGGTGCCATCACGTTGAAGTTGGAATCCTGATGATGAAGAGCCTCCTCATCGCCAATCGGGGCGAGATTGCCTGCCGCATCATCCGCACCGCGCGCGAGATGGGCTTGCGCACCATCGCGGTCTATTCGGAGGCCGATGCGCAGGCGCTGCATGTGCGGCTTGCGGATGAAGCGATCCTGATCGGCCCGGCCCCGGCGCGCGAAAGTTATCTGGATGCCGCCCGCATCCTGGCCGCCGCACGCGACAGCGGGGCGGAGGCGATCCATCCGGGCTATGGCTTTCTGTCCGAAAATGCCGAGTTCGCCGAAAGCGTGATCGCCGCCGGGCTGGTCTGGGTCGGGCCAAACCCCGACAGCATCCGCGCCATGGGCCTGAAGGATGCCGCCAAGGCCCGGATGATCGCCGCCGGTGTGTCCGTCACCCCCGGATATCTCGGCGAGGACCAGAGCCCGGACCGCCTCGCCGCCGAAGCCGATGCGGTCGGCTATCCCGTGCTCATCAAGGCGGTCGCGGGCGGCGGCGGCAAGGGGATGCGCCGGGTCGACGACCCCGCCGCCTTCGCCGAGGCACTCGCCTCCTGCCGTCGCGAGGCGGCGGCCTCGTTCGGCGACGACCGGGTGCTGATCGAGAAATACATCCTCTCGCCGCGTCATATCGAGGTGCAGGTGTTCGGCGACCGCCACGGCCGGGTCGTCCATCTGTTCGAGCGCGACTGTTCGCTGCAACGCCGCCACCAGAAGGTGATCGAGGAAGCACCCGCGCCGGGCATGGACGACGCGACCCGAGAGGCCGTTTGCGGAGCCGCCGTCCGCGCCGCGCAGGCGGTGGACTATGTCGGAGCGGGCACGATCGAGTTCATCGCCGACGCTTCCGAAGGGCTTCGCGCCGACCGCGTCTGGTTCATGGAAATGAACACCCGCCTCCAGGTCGAGCATCCCGTGACCGAGGCGATCACTGGCGTCGATCTGGTCGAGTGGCAGCTGCGCGTTGCGGCGGGCGAGCCTTTGCCGATGGCGCAAGCGGACCTTGCCATTCACGGCCACGCGATCGAAGCACGGCTCTATGCCGAGGACCCGGCCAAGGGGTTCCTGCCCGCGATCGGCACGCTGGAGGTGTTCGACCTCGGCGACGACCCGGCGATCCGCATCGACACCGGGGTCGAGGAAGGCGCGGAGATCACGCCCTGGTACGACCCGATGATCGCCAAGGTCATCGCGCATGGCGACACGCGCGACGAAGCGCGCGAGGCACTGGCCGATGCGCTGGACGAGGCGGTGATCTGGCCTGTGCGCACCAATGCCGGGTTCCTGGTACAGGCGCTCGACCATCCCGACTTCGCGAGCGGGCAGGTCGACACCGGCCTGATCGCGCGCGAGGGCGAGGCGCTGATGCCGCCGCCCGAGCCGTCCGAAGAGGCGCTGGCCGAAGCCGCCGCCGCGCTGATCGGGCAGGATGGCTTCTCTGGTTTCCGCCTGAACGCCGCGCCTCGGCGGAGCGCACGCTTCCTGCTCGATGGGCGACCGATCACGGTCGATTTTAGCGAAGCGGGCGATGTGCCCCCGGCGCCGACCGACGAGGTGCTGATCTCGGAGGGCGGGCAGAGCTGGTCCTTCATCCGCTGGCGCGCCGATGGGCTGGCGGCGGGCGGGGCGGCGGACGGCGGTATCCTGTCGCCCATGCCCGGCCGGATCATCGCGGTCGCCGTGACCGAGGGGCAAGCGGTGAGCGCAGGCCAGCCGCTCGTCACGCTGGAGGCGATGAAGATGGAGCATGTCCTGACCGCGCCCTTCGACGGCGTGGTCACCGACCTGAAGGCCGAGACCGGCGGTCAGGTGGCGGAAGGGATCGCGCTGGTCCGTATCGTTGCGGAGGATGCGGCATGAGCGGGCGCTTCTTCGACGACTGGACGATCGGCGACCGGATCGAACACCCCATCCGCCGCACCGTGACCGAGACGGACAATCTCCTGTTCTCGACCATGACCCACAACCCGCAGCCGCTCCACATTGATGCGGAGGCGGCGAAGGCCAGCGAGTTCGGCCAGATCCTCGTCAACGGCACCTTCACCTTTTCGCTGATGGTGGGGCTGTCGGTGGGGGAGACGACGCTGGGGACACTGGTGGCGAATCTCGGCTATGACGAACTGGTCATGCCCGCCCCAGTGTTCCTCGGCGATACGCTGCGCGCAACGAGCGAGGTGACGGCCTTGCGCGAAAGCAAATCGCGGCCGGGGGCGGGGCTGGTGACCTTCCGGCACGAGGCGCTGAACCAGCGGGGTGAAGTGGTGTGCCGGTGCCTGAGAACGGCCTTGGTGAAGAAGCGGGGCTAGGGGGCGCTTACAATCGCGTCCGCACCCCGATCCAGAGCGTCCGCGGCGTCGCCCGCTCGATCAGCCCCGCGCCGCTATACGCCGCCTCGACCCGAGCATCGGCGAGGTTTTCCGCCCGCGCTTCGATCAGCCAACCGCGCACCACCGGCACCGCGGCATAGGCATCCAGCGTCGTCGCGGGCGAAAGCGAGCGGCTATTCTGGTCGTCCTCAAATTGTCGCCCGACATGGCGCAGCGTCCCGCTCAACACCGCCCCGCGTTGCTCCACCGCCAGAGTCCCCGAAAACTGGTCGCGCGGTGTCTGGGCCGGGCGCAGGCCGTCGAGCGGAGCGGCATTGCCTGACGCCTCCACCCGCGCATCGACATGCGACCAGGATGCGCGGGCGCTGAACGGCCCGGCGGCGGCATTGGCTTCCAGCTCGAACCCCTGGGATCGTATCGCATCGAGATTCTGTCGCATCCGGTACACGCCATTAGCCGCGACGAAGCCGACGCCGGGGAACGTCCCCGGCCCGCGCCCCATGGTCACATTGGCGATGGCATCGTTCAGCCGGTTGACGAAGTACGTGCCCGACAGCCGAACCCTCGTCGCCGGGGTCAGGTCGAACCCACCTTCCACGCCCTCGACATGCTCGGGGTCCAGCGCGGCATTGGCGGCGGTCGCATCGGCCCCCGCGCGGAACGGCCGGTAGAGTTCGTTGAGTGTCGGCAATCGCCATCCGCGATAGGCCGCCCCACGCAGGGTCAGCGGCTGCGCGACCCGCAGCGCCGCACCCAGCCGTCCGGTAAACTCCTGTCCCGAACGGTTCGGAAAGTCGGTGTCGGTCAGCACCACGCCGGTCGCCAGCACGCCTTCATCCAGTCGCCCGTTGCGGATGCGCCAGTCATCCACCCGCGCGGCGGCGGTGACGGTCAGCGCGCCCGCCTCGATGCTGCCATCGGCGAACAGACCCATGGTCCGCGTCGCGCCGCCCGCCTCCCGCCGTCGCATGGGAAGTCCAGCGACATAGGTGTAGAGCTCCTGCGTCCGCCCGCTGGTGTCGCGGATATCGCCACCCAGCCGCAGCTTGACCGTATCACCGAGCGGCGGCGACACCTCGATCCGCCCGCCAAGGCCCGTGGCGGGGACATTATACTGGTCGAGCGTCAGCGTCGCCGCCGTCCGCGCCGCGTTCACGCCGGCATAGCGCGAGGCGAATTGCCGCGTCTGGACATAGACCAGCGCCGACCAGCCCCAGGCTCCTCGTCCGACCAGCCGGACGCTCGCATCCGCGCCGTCCGAACGATTGTCGGTGAAGTCGGTTCCCCGGTCCCGCGCATCGTGGAAGGCGGCCAGCGTCATCTGCAACTCGGTGGCGGGTACGATCCCGATGACCCCGCGCGCCGCGCCCGAATATTGTTCGTAAGGGGCGGGCCGGTCGGCGGGCCCTCGCTGGCCATCGACGACAGGAATGAAGCCGTCGCCACGGGCATAGGCGCCGGACACCGTCAGAAAACCGCCGTCCCGTACCAGCGACGCCGACCCTTGCGCATCGACCGAATCACGGCTGCCATAGGAAAGGGCCATGTCCAGCGGGGAAAGTTGATCGGGCGTGGCGCTGTCCATCTCGATCGTGCCCGCCAGCGCACCCGGCCCCCAGAAACCCGATCCGCCGCCGCGCGTCACCCGGATGCGCCCCAGCCGCCCGGTCGCATAGGCCGGAAACACCACCCAGCCACCGAACGGATCGGCCTGCGGCACGCCGTCCAGTACCAGCAGCGCGCGGCTCGACGCATTGCCGCCCAGGCCGCGCAACGTGATTCCCTGTGAGGTCGGATGCGCCGAGCGGCTGTCCGATCGGCGAAACTGCTGGAGCCCCGCGACGTCGGCGAGGACATTTTCCAGCCGCTGTGAGGCGTTCTGCGTAATCCGGTTGCGGTCGATCGTCACCACGTCCAGCGCCCGGTCGCCAGGCTGGTCGGCCAGGCCTCGTCCGGTGACGATGATGGTTTCGGGTTCGGTGGTTTGGGCGGAAAGAGTGGCGGGCGCGAGCGTGAGAGCGAGCAGAGGCAGGCGGTGGAATGCGGGCATGGTGTTTGGGGGTCCCCTTTGCTCCCCTGATAGGGATGTCATGAGGGGAAGACGAATCAGGACCTTAACGGGTCCCATCGCCGGTGAGTCTCACGCCCCTCCCGCAGGCGGGAGGGGATGGGGGAGGGCAGGCCACAGGCGATGGTCTCGATGAGACACCATGCCCTCCCCAAAACCAAGTTTCAGGTAAACGATGCCTCGCATCGTTTAGGTCATGCCGGGGGCATGACCGACCTGAAACTCGCCTGCGGGAGGGGCTTAAAGAAGGAGGGAGAAGGCAGATGACGCGCCCGAAAAACCGCCTTACAGTCCGGTCATCGTGGCCACCCTGCACACCCTTGCCAACCCCGCGCGTTTCCTGAAGATCGCTCGTCCGCTGACCGGGATTTTCCTGGGGCTTGGGCTCGCGCTGATCGCGGTTGCGGTCTGGGCAGGACTGACCCAGACGCCGCCCGATTATCTTCAGGGGGAGACGGTGCGCATCCTCTATATCCATGTCCCCGCCGCCTGGCTGGGCATGGGGGGATGGAGCGGGATCGCCATCGCCAGCCTGTCGCTGATCGTGTGGCGGCATCCGCTGGCGCAGGTCGCGGGCCGCGCCATTGCCTGGCCGGGTGCGGTATTTACTGCCCTGTGTCTCGCCACCGGTTCGATCTGGGGACGACCGACCTGGGGGACGTGGTGGCAGTGGGACGGGCGGCTGACCTCGATGCTGCTGCTTCTGTTCGTCTATCTCGGCTATATCGCGCTCGCCCGCGCCGATGCGGATCGCGGGGGGGACGGGCGGATTTCGGCGCTATACGGGCTGGCGGGCACGGCGTTGCTGCCGGTAATCCGCTACTCGGTCGTGTGGTGGAACACGCTGCATCAGGGCCAGTCGATTGGATTGACGGGTTCCAGCATCGACAAATCGTTGCTCTGGCCGCTGCCGATCGGCTTGGGCGGCTTCACCTTCCTGTTCGCGGCCATCGTACTGATGCGGATGCGCACGCTGCTGGCCAAGGCCAAGGCCGAGGCGCGGATGCGGCGGATGGCGCGCGCATGAATCAGATGGCGTTCGTGGCGGCGGCCTATGCGGTCATGCTGGGCGGCGCGGGCGCGCTGACCCTGATCAGCTATCTGGCGATGAAGCGCGTCGAGAAATGACGCCCAAATCCCAACGCCTCACGCTGGCGCTGCTGGCGCTGGCCGCGATCGTAGCGGCGGTCCTGCTGGCCATGTCGGCGATGAAGGATCAGGCAGCGTTCTTCTACACCCCCTCCGACGCGAAGGCGCAGGGGTTGCCGCTGGGCAAGGCGGTGCGGCTGGGAGGCATGGTCGAGGCGGGATCGGTCCACCGTGCGCCCGACGGCGTGACGGTGCGCTTCGTCGTCACCGATGGCAAGGCGACGACGCCCGTGACCTTTGCCGGGATCACGCCCGACCTGTTCCGCGAGAAATCGGGCGTGGTGGCCGAGGGGCAGTTCCAGCCCGATGGCCGCTTCGTCGCGACCAACCTGCTCGCCAAGCATGACGAGAAATACATGCCCCCCGAAATGGCGGGCAAGATGCACGAGAGCCGGAGTCTGGAGCCGTGATCGCCGAAGCGGGTCTCGCCGCGCTTTGGTTCGCCGCGATGCTGGCGGGGTTGCAACTGTTGCTCGGCGTCCTGGCGCTCCGTCGCAAGGACGTAGCGGGCGAACAGGCCATCATGGCGATCGGGCCGGTTGCGATCGTGCAGGGCGCGCTGGTCGCTATCGCCATGGCCGCCCTGATCGCGGTGTTCCTGAATACCGATCTGTCGGTCAAGCTGGTCGCCGAGAATAGCCATTCGGCCAAGCCCTGGATCTACAAATTTGCAGGCGCCTGGGGCAATCACGAAGGCTCGATGCTGCTCTGGGTGACGATCCTGGGGGCAGGCGGTGCGCTGGTCGCGTGGAAGGAGCGCACGCTCGACCGCCCGACCCATGTCGCGACGCTGGCCGCACAGGGCGCGATCGCGCTGGGCTTCTATGCTTTCCTGCTGTTCGCCTCCAACCCGTTCGCGCGGCTGAACCCGGCGCCGATCGAGGGGCAAGGGCTGAATCCGCTGCTGCAGGACCCCGGCCTCGCCTTCCACCCACCGACGCTCTACGCGGGTTATGTCGGGCTGTCGGTCGCCTTCTCCTTCGCGGTCGGCGCACTGGTCACGGGACAGGTCGGCCCAGCCTTTGCCCGCGCGATGCGGCCCTGGGTGCTGGGCGCCTGGGTGCTGTTGACCATCGGCATCACGGCGGGCTCCTATTGGGCCTATTATGAGCTGGGTTGGGGCGGCTGGTGGTTCTGGGACCCGGTCGAGAATGCCTCCCTCATGCCGTGGCTCGCGGCGACGGCCTTGCTCCATTCGGTCAATGTGCTGGCGGCGCGGGATGGCCTTCGCGCCTGGACCGTCATGCTGGCGGTCGTCGCCTTCTCCATGTCGATGATCGGCACCTTCCTGGTGCGATCCGGCATCCTGACCAGCGTCCATGCCTTTGCCGTCGATCCCCGGCGCGGAGCGTTCATCCTGGCGCTGCTGGGTATCTATATCGGCGGGGCGCTGGCGCTGTTCGGCGCGCGGATCGGGCAGGTGCGGGCGGGACGGAGCTTCGCCTTCGTCAGCCGCGAGGGCGGGCTGGTCGTCAACAATCTGCTGCTGTCAGTGATCCTGGGCATCGTGCTGATCGGCACGCTCTATCCACTGATCGCTGCCGGGTTCGGCGTGCGCCTGTCGGTCGGCCCGCCCTTCTTCCACGCCGCCGCCGGACCGATCGCGCTGGCGCTGGTCGCCGTCATGGCGATGGGGCCGATGCTTCGCTGGCGGCAGGATCAGGCGGAGGCGGTGCTGATCCGCATGCTCTGGCCGATGGTCGCGGCGGCGGGGACCTTCGCGTTGGTCCTGACCCTGACCGGCGGCATGGGCGTATTGCCGCTGCTCGGCCTGTCCTTCGGTGTCGGGCTGATCGTGGCGAGCGTGTTGCCCATCACCCGGCGCAACTGGCGGCGTACGCCGTTGCCGATCTGGGGCATGGTCGTCGCCCATGCCGGGATCGGGGTGAGCATGATCGGCATGGCCTGCGACAGCGCCTTCACCGCTGAGCGGCTGGTCGCGCTGTATCCAGGGCAGGCGACCATCGTAGGGCCGTGGCGGGTACAGCTCGACCGCATCTATCCCAATGTCGGGCCCAACTGGTCCGCCTTGGCCGCCAAGCTGACGGTAGCCCGCGACGGCACGGCCGAGACGCTGCGCCCGCAACAGCGCTTCTTCACCGATCCGCCGACCACCACCAGCGAAAGCGCCATCGCGACGCATTGGGACGGACAGCTCTACACGGTACTGGGGCAGCAGGACGCCGCGACCGGCCGCTGGCAATTGCGGCTGTGGTGGAAGCCGTTCGTCACGCTCATCTGGCTGGGCGGTGCGCTGGTCGCGCTGGGTGGGGCGCTGGCGTTGTTCGGGCGGTGGTTCAAGGGCTGGCAGCAGCGGCGAAGGGCGCGGTTGTGGGAATGAAGCGCTGGCTGATCTGGGCCCCCTTGGCGGTCTTCGCGGTACTGTTCGTCGTGGTGGCGACCCGGCTGATGCACCCGGCCGACACCGCCGTCCATTCGACGCTGGTCGACAAGCCGCTGCCCGATTTCCGCCTGGACCCGATGGTGCCTGGCAAGCCGGGCCTGGCAAGCGCTGACTTCGGCAAGGGCCAGCCTCGACTGCTCAACGTCTTCGCCAGCTGGTGCATCCCCTGCATCGCGGAAGCGCCGCAGCTGATGGCGCTGAAGGCGAAGGGCGTGGCGATCGATGCCATCGCCATTCATGACAAGGGCCCCGCCATCGCCGATTTCCTGCGCCGCAACGGCGATCCCTACACCGCGATCGGCGACGA
>CAJYRW010000070.1:0-24049 GCA_913777475.1 uncultured Sphingomonas sp.
ACAAGCTGTCCAAGATGTGGGTGCTGCGCCGCATCCTCATGCAGATGGGCACGATCGACTCGATGGAGTTCCTGCTCGACAAGATGAAGAACTCGAAGACCAACGAGGATTTCTTCGACTCGATGAATCAGTAAGGGGCGGCGGCTCAGTTCCCCTCCGACGCTACGGTTTGATGGGTTCGCTGGCGGCAAACAGGCCCGCTGGCGAACCCATTTTCGTTTTGGGGCGTTAGCAGGCCCGATCCCACCCCCTTTCGGGATCGTGCCGGTCCAAGCACGGCACGGCCGCGTCGTTGCTTAACACGCGACGCGGCCAAACGGGGTCGTTCTATCGATGATGCCCATGGCCTCTCCCGCTCTGGCGGGGCTAGGCGATGGGGAAGGGATCAGCCCTTACGGCCGGGTGCGCCCGCCACCGCCTTGGCCGGGTGCGCCCCCGGCGCCGGGGGCACCCACCGCACCGATATTGCCGAACAGATCCTGGAAGAAGCCACGCTGGCGGCCCAGGGTCGGCGTCGTCTTGCCATAGGGTGAGATGTCGGCGACCTGATCCAGACCGGCGCGACGGATCGTCGTGACGTTGCCCGCCTGGTCGAAGCTGATCTGCAGCGTGATCTGCGACGAAGGCTGGGGCAGGGTGTAGCCCAGGTTGCGGCTGTCCCGCGCGACATAATACCAGTCCCCGCCGTTGAACTGGCTGGTGATCGTCGGCGTGCCCAGCGTCTGGAGCACCGACTGGCGGTTGTCGACGCCCGGCTGGATCGAGTTGACGAGATCGACATCGACCACATAACCCTGATGCGACCGCAGGGGCGTACAGGCGGACGCGGCCAGGGCCATCGCCAGGCCGAGCCCGAGGGCACGGGTGGTAGAAACGCTCATCATCATCTCCGGGCCGGGATCGCGGCCGCACTGGCGGGTATACAGGCGGTCGATCCGCTCGACCGTCACCCCCTCGATATGCCAAGGGAAAGGCGCATACAAGCAATTCGCGCTGGCATTGGTCGCGCGGGCAGAGAGGGAGGGGCGCATGGCCTTGGGCTGGCTGAAGCAGGGGATCGCGCGCTATTTCGGCCGCGATGGGGACGAGGCGCTGCCGCTGTACAATGCGGTGGTGCTGCGCGCGCGCGAACCGCATTGGTATCTGGACGGTGCGGTGCCCGATACGGTCGATGGCCGGTTCGACATGATCGCCGCCATGCTGTCGCTGGTCCTGATCCGACTGGAGGCCGAAGATGCGGGCGCGGGCCTGGCGCCGCGCATCACCGAACGCTTCGTCACCGACATGGACGGGCAGTTGCGCGAACTGGGCATCGGCGACATCGTGGTCGGCAAGCATATCGGCCGGATGATGGCGATGCTGGGTGGTCGCCTGACCGCCTATCGCGAGGGGCTGGTCGGGGATGACGCCAGCTTCGACGCGGCGCTGGTCCGCAACCTTTATCGCGGCGAGGCGCCGGACGTGCCGAATGCGGTTTCCCATGTTCGCGGCGCGCTTCGCACCCTACATGAGCGGCTGGCGGACGTTTCGCTCGCTCGCCTCACCCTTGGAGAATTGCCGTGACCCCCGAATGGAGCCGCCCCGAAAAGATCGACACGATCGGCGAGCGCGAAAAGCCGGTGTCGATCGACACCACCCCCGACGAACGCCGCGCGCTGGCGGGGCGGTTCGGCCTGTTGTCGGTGGATGCTCTGTCGGCCGAGCTGGTCGTGCGGCGCGATGCGGCGGGTATCCTGGTCACCGGCACGGTGCGCGGGTCGGTGGTCCAGCCCTGTTCGGTGACCGGCGATCCCGTGCCCGCCAAGGTCGACGAGCCGGTCGCCTTGCGTTTCGTCGAACCCTCCACCCATGGCGGTGACGAGGAAATCGAGCTGTCCGAGGACTCGCTCGACACGATCGAGATCGAGGGCGGCACGATCGATCTGGGCGAAGCGGCGGCCGAAACCATGGCCCTGTCGCTCGATCCCTTTCCGCGCAGCCCGAACGCGGCGACGGTGCTGAAGGAAGCGGGGGTTATCAGCGAGGAGGAGGCCCGCCCGCTGGGCGCATTTGCCGGGTTGAAGGCGAAGCTGGAGGGGAAGGGGTGAAATTGCCGGTTGGAGTACTGCGATCAGCGTAGGCTCCAACGACCGGCGGAAAAGCCGACCAATGTCAGGGTCGTCCAGATGGCGAGAAACGGCGCGAGCATCACCAAGCCGGTAAGCCACCACGCGAAATAGCCCGGAGGGGCGGGGCGGCTGGACGCGAGGAACAGCGTGAAAGCCGATAGTGGGGCCAGCATTGCCGTCATCAGACCAACCCGTCTGAGCGTAGGGGGTCGGATCAGCGCCAGCAGGAATCCGATCACGGGGGATACCATGGCAGCGCCGATCGCGAGGTCGGTCACGGCGTATCCGGCCCCAGCGTCGGGTCCAGGTCGCGCGGCCGGATGAACGCGACCAGCGTGGCGCTATGCGCCTGCGCCTCGGCCCAGCGATCAACCGGCAGCGTCATCTGCGCCACCGTCGCGGTCGGATATTTGTCCTCCACTCGTTCGCGCAGCTCGCCGTCCAGGGTCAGGTCGAGGACCAGATCCTCCAGCCCCGGATTGTGCCCGACCATCAACACATGCTCCGCCGTGTCGGGTAGCGCATGAACCTGATCAAGCAGGCTGGCGGCGGACGCGAGATACAGGGCCTTGTCCCAGATCGGCTCCAGTCGGCGACCGTAACCGCCCCACACTTCGTCCAGTGTCTCCATCACCCGAATAGCGGGGGAGGCGAGGATAAGATCGAATTCGAACGCCAACGACTTCAGTTCCCGCCCGATCATCGCTGCGGCGCGCCGTCCCTTGGCGTTGAGCGGCCGGTCGAAGTCGCGCGCGACCGGATCGTCCCAACTCGATTTGGCATGGCGAAGGAGCGTCAGCGTCTTCATCGGATCGAAGTCTCCGGGGCGGCGGCTGGCAGGATGTCGCTCCCTCCATGCCCGATCCCCGCGTCGGAGGAAAGCCGCCCCGCCACCCGTGCGACGGCTTCGTCGAGTGTCACACGTGAAATCGCGACACCGGGCGGAAAGGCGTCGAGCAGCCGTGACGGCATGGCGGCGGACAGCAGCACGAACGCCCCGCGATCATCGGCGCGCCGGATCAGCCGCCCGAACGCCTGGGCCAGCCGCGCGCGGACGATCCGATCGTCATAGGCGCTGCCGCCGCCCGCCAGCTTACGCGCGGCGTGCAGCACGGTCGGCTTGGGCCAGGGCACACCCTCCATCACCACCAGCCGAAGCGACGAGCCGGGCACATCCACCCCGTCGCGTAACGCATCGGTGCCGAGCAGCGACGCAGATGGATCGTCGCGAAAGATATCCACAAGCGTGCCGGTGTCGATCGGATCGACATGCTGCGCGTGCAGCGCCAGCCCCTCGCGGGCCAGCCGGTCGGCGATGCGGCCATGCACGCCGCGCAACCGGCGGATCGCGGTGAACAGCCCCAGCGTCCCGCCCTTGGCCGCCGCGATCAGCCGGGCATAGGCATTGGCGAGTTGGGGAATGTCGCCACGCTTCACATCGGTGACGATCAGCACTTCCGCGCGCGTCGGATAATCGAACGGGCTTTCCGCGACGAAATGGGCGGGGCCGCGCGCCAGATGCGGCGCGCCCGTTCGCGCCTCCGCCACGTCCCAGTCGCCCCCGGCGCGCAAGGTGGCCGAGGTGACGAGCGCGCCATGCGCGGGCTTCAGTACGATCTCGGCAAAGGGGCGGGTGGGGTCGAGCCAGTGGCGATGCAGGCCGATATCATATTCGCGTCCTTCCACCCGGTCGACCGCCAGCCAGTCGACGAAATCGGGATCGACCGGCCCGCCGATCCGCGCGAGCAGCGACAGCCAAGCGGCTACCGTCTCCGCGCGCCACGCGATCGAAGCGATCGCCCCCTCGACCCGCGCCCGCGCTTGTCCGTCCAGCCAGTCGGGTGCCTCCTGCAACACCGCCTCCAGCCGCTGGCCCAGGGTCACGAGCGGGCGTAGCAGCGCATCAAGCGCATGGGCGGCTGGCCCGGCGGCTTCGATCAGCGCGGGCGAGGGATCGGCCAGTTCGGTCTCCAGGCCATAACCCGCATCGCCCGGCTGTTCGGCGCGAGCAAAGGCCAGGCCGCGTACCGCCGCCAGCAATGTCTCGATCGGGCCGAAGGGCTGGCCTTCCGCCAGTCGCCCCAGCCAGCCCTCGCTCGCCAGTGCATGCGCCGCCTGCACTGCATCGCCGATCGCGCGGTTGCCGCCCTCGTCATAGCTGGCAACATCGGACAGTCGCGCCGCGAGGCCTCGGCGGCGACCCCGCGATCCGGCTTCGGGGCCGAGTATCCAGCGGCGCAGCTCGATCGTCTCGGACCCGGTCAGCGCGGTGGCGAACATCGAGTCCGCCGCGTCGAACAGGTGATGGCCCTCGTCGAAGACGTAGCGGGTTGGGCGCGTCTGCGTTTCGCGACCGCGTGCGGCGTTGACCATGACCAAAGCATGGTTGGCGATGACGATATCCGCCTGCACCGACGCGCGCGCCGCATGTTCGATGAAGCATTTCCGGTAATGCGGGCAGCCGGCATAGACACATTCGCCGCGCCGGTCGGTCAGCGCGGCCGATCCGTTGCGGCGGAACAAGGTGGTCAGCCAGCCGGGCAGGTCGCCCCCGACCATGTCACCATCGGCGGTATAGGCCGCCCATCGCGCGACCAACTGCGCCAGCACCGCCGCACGTCCGGCGAACCCGCCTTGCAGCGCATCCTCCAGATTGAGCAGGCAGAGATAATTCTCGCGGCCCTTGCGAGTGACGACGCGTTCCTTGCGCAGCACGGCATCCGGGAAGATACGCGCGGTTTCGCCGCTCAACTGGCGTTGCAGCGCCTTGGTATAGGTGGATATCCACACCGCGCCGCCCGCGCGCTCGGCCCAGAGACTGGCGGGCGCGAGATAGCCGAGCGTCTTGCCGATGCCGGTCCCCGCCTCGGCCAGCACCATGTTCGGTGTGTCGCGCACCGCGCGCGGGGCGAAGGCGGCGGTGACGGCGGCGGCATAGGCGCGCTGCCCCGGACGTTCCTCTGCCCCGTCGCCGGTCAGGCGTCGCAGCCGCTCCTCCGAATCCTGCGGCGGCAGGTCGATGGTGCGCGGGGCGGCGCGGGGGGCGTCCTCCTCCCATTCAGGTAGCGCGCTGAACAGCCAGCGCTCGTTGCGCTCCGGCCGGGCGAGGCGTGGGCCGATCAGCGGCGCCCAGGGCCAGCGGAGCCGGGCGAGGCTCTGCGCGGCGGTCCAGGCGCCTTCGCGCTCGGGCCATGCACCGTCCGGCATGGCCAGCAATTTTTCGGTGGCCCGAAGCAGAAAGGCGGCCACGTCCGCATCGCTGTCCGGCGGCTCTAGCCCGCAGGCGCGCGCGAGGCCGTGCGGCGTCGGGACCGCGAACTGGGCGGGGCGCAGAAAGGCAAAGAGTTCGAGGATGTCGAGCCCGGACAGTTCGGCATAGCCCAGTCGCTGTCCGATCAACGGCGCGTTGAGCAGGATGACCGGCGTTTCGGACGCCAGCCCGATCGCTTCGCCGCGCGAGACGGCGCGAGTGTGCCCCCCGGTGGAAATCCACACACCGCTATGGCTGGCATGAAGGGCGGGGTGGGGGAGTGTGGTCACTGTCGTGATTTGGGGGAGTGGGAACAGGTTGGCAACGGGGATGGAGGATTTGAGGCGTCTCACGAGCAAATAGCTTGTGGCGAAGCCCTCCCCGAACCCAGTTTCAGCTAAACGATGCCCCGCATCGTTTGGGTCAGGCCGGGTGGCATGACCGACCTGAAACTCGCCTGCGGGAGGAGCTAAACCGCGTGGGGCGGGTGTGACGTTTCAATAAGGCACGCCCCCCCCGCAAGCGGGAGGGGATGGGGAGGGGAAAGCCAAGCAGGTCCACCGTATCTGTTCCACGTGGAACAACTACACGCTGTGGATAACTCTGTGCATGAACTGGGAGCGATTGGTGGAAATCGCAAAATACATTGTGCATCACGCCTCGTCTTGCCACATGGCAACCCTATGACAGACGAACTCCGCTCCACCGCTTTCGAGTCCAAGGCCTGGCCCTATGAGGAGGCTCGCAAGCTCCTCAAACGCTATCCCGATGGCAAGCCGGGCGGTGCGCCGATCCTGTTCGAGACGGGCTATGGTCCGTCGGGCCTGCCGCATATCGGCACGTTCAACGAAGTGCTGCGCACCACCATGGTCCGCAACGCCTTCCATGCGCTGTCGGATCAGAAGACGCGGCTGATCGCCTTTTCGGACGATATGGACGGCCTGCGCAAGGTACCGGACAATGTGCCGAACCAGGAGTTGCTGCGCGCGCATCTCGGCAAGCCGCTGACCCAGGTGCCCGACCCGTTCGAGAAGTTCGACAGCTTCGCCGCGCATAACAATGCGATGCTGCGCCAGTTTCTCGACCGCTATGGTTTCGATTACGAGTTCGCCTCATCGACGGACTATTACACCTCGGGCCGGTTCGACGATGCGCTGCGGCTTGTGCTCAAGCATTTCCAGGGCATTCAGGACGTGATGCTGCCGACGCTGCGAGCCGAACGCCGCGCGACCTATTCGCCCGTCCTGCCGATCAGCCCCAAGTCGGGCATCGTGTTGCAGGTGCCGATCGAAGTGGTTGATGCCGAAGCCGGGCTGATCGCCTTCGAGGATGAGGGCGAGCGGATCGTCCAGTCCGCGCTGGGCGGCCTGTCCAAGCTGCAGTGGAAGGTCGACTGGGCGATGCGCTGGGTCGCGCTGGGCGTGGATTACGAGATGGCAGGCAAGGACCTGATCGACTCGGTCACCCAGTCGTCCAAGATCGCGCGCGTGCTCGGCGGCCGTCCGCCCGAGGGCTTCAACTATGAGATGTTCCTCGACGAGCATGGCGAGAAGATATCCAAGTCCAAGGGCAACGGTCTCAGTCTCGACCAGTGGTTGACCTATGGGCCGGAGGAGAGCCTGGCCTTCTTCGCCTATCGCGAGCCGAAAAAGGCCAAGCAGCTGCACATGGGTGTCATCCCGCGTGCGGTGGACGAATATTGGCAGTTCCGCGTGAACTACCCCAACCAGTCGCTCAAGGAGCAGCTGGGCAATCCGGTGCATCATATCCATGACGGCAAGCTGCCCGAGGGCGAGCTGCCGGTGACGTTCGGGCTGCTGCTCAACCTAGTCGGCGTGATGGGCGAAGCGACCAAGGAGCAGGTCTGGGGCTATCTCGCCAATTATGTGCCCGATGCATCGGCCGCGAAGTACCCGGAACTCGACCGGCTGATCGACCATGCGCTGGCCTACGCCCGTGATTTCGTCGCGCCGACGCTCCAGCGCCGCGCGCCCGAGCCGCACGAGGCCGAAGCGCTACGCCAGCTGGATGCGCAACTCGCCGCGCTGCCCGAGGGTGCAACGGCCGAGGACATCCAGAATATCGTCTATGAGATCGGCAAGACCGACGCCTTCCCGTCGCTGCGCGACTGGTTCAAGGCGCTGTACGAGACGCTACTGGGCTCGGCGCAAGGGCCGCGCATGGGCAGCTTCATCGCGCTCTATGGTGTGGATAATAGCCGCAAGCTGATCGCCGAGGCTCTGGCCAAGGTCGCATAACAAACACCCTCACCCCTCCCTCTCCCAATGGGATAGGGAGGGGTGAGGGTGTTTCCTATTTAGCGGAGATGCTCCGCGAAGAATGCCATGGTGCGTTCGTCCGCCAGCTTGGCGGACTCGTCCGATCGACGCTGACCGAATTCGGTCGCGAAGCCGTGATCTTCACCGGCATAATCGTACAGCGTGACTTTGGGGTGATCGTCCAGCCCCTCATGCATCCGCTTCTGCGCGTCCTTGTCGACGAAGTGATCCTCTTCCGGAATGTGGAGCAGAACCGGCTTGGCGATGGCGTTCTTCTCATCCAGCAGGCCGTCGATGCCGACGCCATAATAGCCGACGCTGGCATCCACATCGGTGCGCGCCGCGGTCATGAAGGCCAGTCGCCCGCCCAGGCAATAGCCGACGACGCCCACCTTGAAGTCCGCGCCATGCTCGTCGCGGATCGCCTTGATCGTCGCTTCGATGTCGCGGATTCCGCCGTCCTGGTCGAACTGGCCCATGAAGTCGAGCGCCTGTTGCATCTCGTTGGGAATGTCGGGGTCCAGCTCGATGCCCGGGGCGATCTTGTGGAAAAGATCAGGGGCGACGGCCAGATAGCCTGCCTCGGCCAGCGTGTCGCACTTGCGGCGGATGCCCGCATTCACGCCGAAGATTTCCTGGATGACGATGATCGCGGCGGTCGGCTGACCTTCCGGTTCGGCATAATAGGCGTTGAACTGGCCTTCGCCGTTCTGTGCGGCGATGGTCTTGGTAGCAGTCATGCGGGTCTCCTGTGGTCGTCGCGACGATAACGCCTTATGCCTCACTTGGTCGCGTGATGGAGAATGGCGCATGAAAGTGAATGTGGAAATCGACTGTACGCCTGAGGAAGCGCGCCGCGCCATGGGCCTGCCCGACCTGACGCCGATCCATGAACGCTATGTCCAGATGATGCTCGACACGATGCAGTCCGGCGTAAAGCCCGAGATGATCGAGGCGATGATGCGCAACTGGGCGCCGATGGGCGAGGCTGGCATGACCATGTGGCGCCGGATGTTCGAGGGGCAGAAGGGCTGACCCTGAGCATGACCGACACGATCTTCGCCGTCTCCAGCGGACAGCCGCCCGCCGCCATCGCGGTGATCCGGGTGAGTGGTCCGGCGGCGTTTGCAGCGGCCGAGCGGCTGGGTGGACGGCTGCCCGAGGCCCGTCGTGCGAGCCTGCGGACGTTGAAGGATGCAAGCGGCGCGGTGCTAGATTCGGCGCTGCTTCTTTGCTTCCCCGGTCCGGCGACCGCGACCGGCGAGGATCTGGTCGAACTGCATTGCCATGGTGGTCGCGCAGTAGTCGCGGCGGTCGAGCGCGCCTTGGCCGAACGTCCGGGCGTTCGCCGAGCCGAGCCGGGCGAGTTCACCCGGCGCGCATTGCTCAACGGCCGGATCGATCTGGCCGAGGCGGAGGGGCTGGCCGATCTGCTCGAAGCGCAGACCGAGCGACAGCGCCGTGCTGCGATCGGGGCGGTTGAGGGGCGGGTGAGCCAGGCCGTGCGTGGCTGGATGGATCGGCTGGCGATGCTATCGGCGATGATCGAGGCGATGCTCGATTTCGCGGAAGAGGATGACGTGCCGCTCGATCAGGCGGCGGTGGCGCGGATCAAAAGCGAGATGCACGATCTGGCCATCGCCATGTTGGAAGTGGTCGAGCGGCCACCGGTCGACCGGCTTCACGACGGTATCCGCGTGGTGCTCGCCGGACCGCCCAATAGCGGCAAGTCGACGCTGCTGAACCTGCTGGTCGAGCGCGAGGCGGCCATCGTCTCGCCGATCGCGGGCACGACCCGCGATCGGATCGAGGCGAGCGTGCTGCGCGGCGGGGTAGCCTATGTGCTGACCGACACTGCCGGGCTGGCCGAGGATACCGTTGACGTGATCGAGGCGATCGGTGTTACCCGCGCGCAAGAGGCGATCCTTCATGCAGACATTCTCTTGTGGATGGCCGACGCGCCTCCGCCGCGTGGCGATGCGATCTGGCTCCATTCGCGCGCCGATCTGCCGGGGCGGGAAGACCTGCCCGAAGGACGGGCGCTTGCTGTGCGTCGTGATGACGCGTCGAGTGTGGCAACCGTCTGGGACGTGATTGCGGACACCGCCACGGAACTGTTGCCACGCGAAGATGCGATCGGTTTTAAACGGCATCAGCAGGACCAGTGCCGCCGTGCCGCCAATGCGCTGATTGCGGCACCGGCCGATGACATCCTCCTGATGGCGGAAGAATTGCGGGTGGCGCGACAGGCGCTGGCGGAAGTGCTCGGTGTCAGTGCGACCGAGACGATGCTCGACGCGCTGTTCGGACGCTTTTGCCTCGGCAAATGATTGTTCCACGTGGAACGTTAAGCATAGAATGTTGATGGGGATCGCTTTGACGCTGACCGGTCCTTCCGGTAGGGCGGGGGCATGTTTGATGTCGTAGTGATCGGTGGCGGTCACGCGGGAACCGAGGCCGCTGCGGCGGCTGCGCGCCGGGGTGCGCGGACGGCCCTTTTGTCTTTCGATCGTCATGGCTTGGGCGCCATGTCCTGCAATCCGGCGATCGGCGGATTGGGGAAGGGTCATATCGTGCGCGAGGTCGACGCGTTTGACGGGCTGATCGGCCGCGCAGCGGACATGGGCGCGATCCATTACCGGATGCTCAACCGCAGCAAGGGCACCGCTGTCCAGGGACCGCGCGTGCAGGCGGACCGACGGCGTTATGCCAAGGCGATCCAGGCGATGCTGGCGGCGCAACCGAACCTCACCATCGTCGAGGGTGAGGCCGCGGCGCTGGTCCTTGAATCCGATCGGGCCGCTGGCGTGCAGCTGGCTGACGGTACGCTTCTATCGACGCGTGCGGTGGTGCTGGCGACCGGCACCTTCTTGGGCGGACGGTTGTTCCGGGGCGAGGAGCGGCATCTGGGCGGGCGGATCGGCGAACGAGCGGCGACCCGCATGGCCGAACAACTCCGCGCGCTGGGCTTGCCGATAGCGCGGATGAAGACCGGCACGCCGCCACGTCTCGACGGCCGCACCATCGACTGGGCGAAGCTGGACGAGCAGCCTTCGGACATCGATCCCTGGACCATGTCGCCGATGACGGCGGCTCGCCCGCTGCCGCAGATTGCTTGTGCGATCACCCGGACGACCGAGGAAACCCATGCGATCATCGCGGCGGCCTTCCACCGCTCGCCACTGTTCACTGGAGCGATTGAGGCGAATGGCCCGCGTTACTGCCCGTCGATCGAGGACAAGATCAAGCGCTTCGCCGACCGCGACAGCCATCAGATTTTCCTGGAGCCGGAAGGGCTGGACGATCCGTTGGTCTATCCCAACGGCCTGTCGACCTCGCTGCCGACGGATGTGCAGGAAGCGATGATCGCCTCCATGCCGGGGTTGGAACGCGCGGTCATCACGCTGCCCGGCTATGCGGTGGAATATGACCATATCGACCCGCGCGCGCTCGACGCCCGGCTGGCTTTGGGCGCGCTTCCCGGCGTGTTCTGCGCAGGGCAGATCAACGGTACGACCGGTTATGAGGAAGCGGCGGGGCAGGGGCTGATCGCCGGACTCAATGCGGCGGCGCATGCCTGTGACCTGTCGCCGGTCATCCTCGACCGAGCGTCGAGCTATCTCGGTGTGATGATCGATGATCTCGTGTTGCAGGGTGTGACCGAGCCTTATCGCATGCTGACCGCGCGGGCCGAGTATCGCCTGTCGCTGCGGGCCGACAATGCGGAGACGCGTTTGGGTGGTATCGCTGAGGCGGCAGGCTGTCTGTCGTCCGACCGACTGGCACATCGGCGGCGGCGGCAGGAGCAGCAGCAGATGTTGCGGGAGCGGCTGTCGGTGGTCCGCACCGCGTCCGATCTCGCGCGCAGCGGGGCGGCGATTGCGCAGGATGGTGCGCGGCGGACGGCTTATGAATGGCTGCGCTTTGACGGCGTGACGCTAGCGAATGTCGCCCCCGATGCGGCCGAGGGTTGCGATCCGGCGGTGGTCGCAGAGACGTTGGAGGATGCCCACTACGCCCCCTATGTCGAACGCCAGGCCGAGGAGGTCGCGCGGCTGCGTGCCGATGAGCAGATCCTGTTATCCGCTACACTCGATTACGCCGCCATCCCCGGCCTGTCTCAGGAGATGATCGACCGTCTGAGCCTGGCGCGCCCCGCCACGCTGGCGGCGGCGTCGCGCATTCGTGGCATCACTCCGGCCGCTTTGTCGGCCGTTCTCCTTCACGCCCGAAAGGTGGCGGCATGACCGAAGAACAAGCGCGTGACTGGGTTGTCCAGCGATATGGCGAAGAGGCCGCCGAGCGGATCGACTATTTTCTGAACCTCGTGATTGTCGAGAATGACCAGCAGAATCTGATCGCGCCCTCGACGATCGCGACCATCTGGGCCCGCCACGCGCTCGATTCGGTTCAGCTGATCCCGCTGGCCGACCGCGTGGATGGGCAATGGGTGGATATCGGCACGGGGGGCGGCTTCCCCGGCATGGTCGTGGCGCTCGCCTGGCCCGGTCGCATGGCGCTGGTCGAACCACGCAAGCGCCGCGCCGACTTCCTGCGCGAGTGTGCAGAACGGCTGGGGGTGGCCGATCGGGTGACGGTCCACGCATCCAAGATCGAGGCCGTGGACGTGAAGGCCGATGTTATTTCGGCGCGTGCGGTGGCGACGGTCGAAAATCTTTTGCGCGCGGCGGCGCAGTGCGGCAAACAGGAAACACGGTGGCTGCTCCCGCGCGGCCGCTTGGACGAGCGCGAAATCAAGACCCTCAAGCGGCAATGGCGCTTCGTGTTTCACGTGGAACATAGCATCACCTCGGCGGAATCGTCGATCGTGATCCTCGACCGAGTAGGGGCCCGATGATCTGCGTTGCCATTGCGAACCAGAAGGGCGGGGTGGGTAAGACCACCAGCGCCATCAACCTTGCCACCGCTCTGGCAGCGACGGGTCTGAACGTGCTGCTGATCGACCTCGATCCGCAGGGCAACGCATCGACCGGGTTGGGCATTCCCAACAGCCAGCGGGTCTTCTCCAGCTATCATGTGTTGCTGGGCGAGGCGCGGATCGATGATGCGGTGGTACATACCCAGGTGCCGCGCCTGGATGTGGTGCCTGCCACCGTCGATCTGTCGGGCGCCGAGCTGGAGCTGGTGGATTACGAAAATCGCACCCACCGGCTGGATCAGGCATTGCGGCGGACGCAGGGGCATTGGGACATCGTGCTGGTTGACTGCCCGCCCTCACTGGGGTTGCTGACGATAAACGCGATGGTCGCATCCGACTCGCTGTTCGTGCCGCTGCAGTGCGAGTTCTTCGCGCTGGAGGGGCTGTCGCAGCTGCTGACCACGGTCGAGCGGATTCGCGCGCGGTTCAACCCGGGGCTCGCGATTCTGGGCGTGGCTTTGACGATGTACGACCGGCGCAACAGGCTGACCGACCAGGTGTCGGCCGATGTGCGCGCGGTTTTGGGAGGTGTGGTGTTCGATACGGTGATTCCGCGCAATGTCCGGCTGTCGGAGGCGCCCAGCCACGGCCTGCCCGCGTTGATCTATGACCATCGCTGCGTGGGCAGTCAGGCGTATATAGCGCTGGCGCGGGAGCTGATCGCGCGCCTGCCGCTCGGCACGCCCCAGCCCGGAGCAGCGGCGGCATGAGCGAGGAGACAACCACAAAGCGTCCGCGTCCGGGTCTGGGTCGTGGGCTGGGCGCGTTGCTCGGCGACATCGCGCGCGAGGCACCGATCCGGCCGGGCGACCAGCCGACGCCGGGTGGCGTGCGGATGCTCCCTGTCGGCTCGTTGTCGCCGCACCCGGACCAGCCGCGCCGCCATTTCGAGGAAGCGGCGCTCGACGAACTCGCCGCCTCGATTGCGGCGCGCGGGCTGATCCAGCCGATCGTCGTGCGGCCGCATGGCAAGGACTATCAGATCGTCGCGGGTGAACGCCGTTGGCGCGCCGCCCAGCGCGCCCGGCTGCACGAGGTGCCGGTCGTCGTCCGCGACTTCGATGATGCGCAGACGCTCGAAGTCGCGCTGATCGAGAATATCCAGCGCCAGGACCTGAACGCGATCGAAGAGGCGCAGGCCTATCAGCGGCTGGCGGGTGAGTTCGGCCATACGCAGGAAGCGCTGGCCAAGATCGTCCACAAGTCGCGCAGCCATGTCGCCAATCTGCTCCGCCTGCTCGAACTGCCCGATACGGTGCAGGCCCAGGTTGTTACCGGTGCACTCTCCATGGGCCATGCCCGTGCGCTGCTGGGCGCGGACGAGGTCGAGTCGCTGGCCGATCAGGTCATTGCGCGCGGCCTGAGCGTCCGCGAGACCGAAAAGCTGACTCGCGAAGCCAAGGGTGGCGGACGCAAGGCGGCCGAGGAGCGTGGCGAGAAGGGGTCCCGTGCCTCGGGACAGGATGCGGCGGACGCCGATATTGCTGCGCTGGAAGGCCAGCTTGCCGATCTGCTCGGCCTGTCCGTGCGGATCGCGCATGGTGAGAAGGGGGGGACGCTGACGCTCAGCTACTCGACGCTCGATCAGCTCGACATGGTGTGCCAGCGGCTGACCGGTGAGGGCATTTGAAAGCGGGACGCCGGTCTGTTTCGCAGACAGGCGCAGTTGGCGTTTGATTTTTGAGAGGGCGGGGCGGGGGCTCAGGACAATCCCTTAGCCCCGCCGCGCAATTCCCTGCGCGATGATGGTGGCTTCCGACTCGGCTAGCACCGCCCCGGCATTGCCGGGGGCCATGACCGCGCGTTCGGCGGCCCGAATCCGGGCCAATGCCCGCGCCAGCATCGCCGGGGTCCAGCGGCGCAAGGCCCGGGCGGTCTTCGCTTCGTCGCGGAAGAAGACGCGGTGGCGTTTCATCACCGCCTCGACCGGTTCGCCCGCATCGATATCGGCGCGCATTTCCGCCAGCGCGACCAGTCGGCGGGCCAGGGCGCGCAGCCAGGGGATGGGCGAGGCGCCGCCTTCATCCAGCAAGGCGAGTTCGCCGCCCAGATCGCCGACCCGGCCCTCGACCACCGCCTCGACCGCATCGCCCATCTCGACTTCGCCCAGATCGGCGCCGATCGCGTCCATCGCGGCGTGATCGACTTCGCGCGGGCGGTCGGGCGCGGCATCGAGATAGAGCGACAGCTTTTCCAGCTCGCGAGTCATCACCGAACGATCGGCCGCCGCCGCCTCGACCAGTCGCGCTGGGACGCCCGCCGCGAGACGCAGGCCCATCTCGCCGCCCAGGGTGACGGCCAGCCGCTCGGCGTCCGCCGCGGTAGGCGCATAGCAGCCGAACGCCATCGCTCGGGGCGAATCGAGCGCGAGCTTGACGATCTTGGCGGTCGACTTGACCGTGGGGGCGATGGCGACGACGGGATTGCCCGCCGACTCGGCTTCCAGCAGCGCCGTGAAGGCCGCCAGACCCTCTTCGCCGACGCTGGCGATACGGATATGGCGCGGGCCGCCGAATAGCGACATGGACGCGGCCTCGTCGGTCAGGCGGGCCGGATCGCTCTTCAGCGTGGCCGAATCGAGGTCGATCCGTTCGGCATCCTGGCCCATCGCCTTGGCCAGGATTCGCGCCAGCTCGCTGGCCCCCGCTTCATCGGGGCCGTGGAGCAGATAGAGGCGAATATCAGCAGAGGGACGCCCTAGCGCCTGACGAATCTGGTTGGCGTTAGCCTTCACGGCCGTGCGGGCGCCATCGCCTCACCAGGCCGCGACCGGGCATAGGTGGCGAGCCGCGCGACGATCTCATCCGCGACGATCACCGAAAGCCGCTCCAGCGCGGTGTTTTCCGCCGCGATGGTCGCATATTCGGAGCGCACGACGTCGATTCCCGCGTCGGACCCGGCGGTGGCGTCGACCAGCACCGCGTTGCTCGTCTGATCGACCAGCTGATAGCGCGCGCGCAGGATACGCCGTTCGCGCACCACCGAGTCGTCGCGCCGCACGCCCAGGCCGCGAATCTGGTCGTCCAGCTTCACGTCGAGGCGATAGCGCGCATTACCCGTCTTGCCGCCCAGCCGGTCGTTCAGCGCATTGGCCATCAGCCAGCCCGCCTTCCCCTGAATCGGTGCGACCTCGATTTGCGACAGGGCATTCGCCACCGGGCCGGAGCCGCCGCCCGCATAAAGCGGATGCAGCCCACAGCCCGACAGACCCAGGGTCAGCGCCAGACCGGCAGCGATCAGGGGGAGGGCGGGCTTCATGCGACGATATTCACCAGACGGTCGGGCACCACGATCACCTTTTTCGGCGTTGCACCGTCAAGCGCGCGGACGATCTTGTCCGACGCCAGCGCGGTCGCCTCCAGCAGGTCCTTGGGGCTTCCCTTGGCGACGGTCAGCGTGTCGCGTAGCTTGCCGTTGACCTGCACCGCGACGGTTACTTCGTCCTCGACCAGCAGGCTTTCGTCGACCACCGGCCAGGCGGCGTCGGCGATCAGGCCGTCCTGGCCCATCCCGGCCCAGGCTTCCTCCGCCATGTGCGGGACCATCGGCGCGACCAGCAACATGGTGGTGCGGATCGCCTCGTTCCGGGCGGCCGACGGCTTAGCCTTTTCGATGGCGTTGACCAGCTCGTACAGCTTGGCGACCGCCTTGTTGAAGGCGAGCGCCTCGATATCCGCCGCGACGCCCGCGATGGTCTGGTGCAGCTTGCGCGAGAGGGCCTTATCTTCGCCCTCGGCGGCTTCCGACCCGTCGAACAGACGCCACAAGCGCTGGACGAAGCGCCACGAGCCCTCGATGCCCGATTCCGACCAGGGCAGGTCGCGCTCGGGCGGGCTGTCGGACAGCATGAACCAGCGCACCGCGTCCGCGCCGTACTGATCCACGATGGGCTCGGGATCGACGGTGTTCTTCTTGGACTTGGACATCTTCTCGACGCGGCCGACCGTGATCGGCTGTCCGGTCGCGATCTCGATGCCGTCGCGGATTTCGCCGGGCGCGAGCCAGCGGCCGTCCGAGGACTTGTAGCTCTCGTGCGTGACCATGCCCTGCGTGAACAGGCCCGCAAAGGGCTCCGCCACGTCGATCAGGCCGATATGCTTGAGCGCCCGCGTCCAGAATCGGGCATAGAGCAGGTGCAGGATCGCATGCTCGACGCCGCCGATATACTGGCCGACCGGCAGCCATTGCTTGACGACCTCGGGATCGAACGGACGATCCTTGGGCTGGCTGGCGAAGCGGATGAAATACCAGGACGAATCGACAAAGGTGTCGAGCGTATCGGTCTCGCGCCGGGCGGGCTTGCCGCAGGTCGGGCAGTCGACATGCTTCCACGTCGCATGGCGGTCGAGCGGATTGCCGGGGACGTCGAAGGTCACGTCCTCGGGCAGGGTGACCGGCAGCTGGTCCTTGGGCACCGGCACCGCGCCGCAATCGTCGCAGTGGATGATCGGGATCGGCGTGCCCCAGTAACGCTGGCGGCTGACGCCCCAGTCGCGCAGGCGGTACACGGTCTGGCCCTGGCCCCAGCCTTCGCCCTCGGCGCGGGCGATGACGGCGGCCTTGGCGGCCTCCACGTCCATGCCGTCGAGCGGGCCGGAGTTCACCAGGCGACCGGCACCGGTATAGGCGGTGTCGCCCTCGAAGACCGGTGCGGTCGTGTCGCCATCCGCGACGACGCGAGTCACGGACAGGCCGTATTTCCGCGCGAAGTCCAGGTCGCGCTGGTCATGTGCCGGCACGCCCATCACCGCGCCCGTGCCGTAATCCATCAGCACGAAGTTCGCGATATAGACGGGAAGCGTGATGCTCTCGTCCATCGGATGCTGCATCCGATAACCGGTGTCGAAGCCCAGCTTTTCCTGGGTTTCCAACTCGGCCGCCGTCGTGCCGCCTGCCTTGCACCGTTCGATGAAGGCGGCTGCCTCCGCGTTCGTCTCGGCCAGTTCGCGCGCGATCGGGTGATCCGCCGCGATCGCGACGAAGCTCGCCCCGAAGATGGTGTCGGGACGGGTCGAATAGACCTCGATCGGCGTCGCGAAGGGTGCGACGGGGGCGAAACGGAACTGGAGGCCCTTGCTGCGGCCGATCCAGTTTTCCTGCATCAGCTTCACCTTGTCGGGCCAATGCTCGAGCGTCGTCAGACCCTCCAGCAGCTCGTCGGCGAAGTCGGTGATCTTCAGGAACCACTGGTTCAGCTTGCGCTTCTCGACCAGCGCACCCGAGCGCCAGCCGCGTCCGTCGATCACCTGTTCGTTGGCCAGCACGGTCATGTCGACCGGGTCCCAGTTGACCGCCGATTCCTTCCGGTAAACCAGGCCGCCCGCGTACAGGTCCAGGAACAGCGCCTGCTCATGCCCGTAATAATCGGGCTCGCACGTCGCGATCTCGCGTGTCCAGTCGAGCGCGAAGCCCAGCCGCTTCAGCTGCGCCTTCATCGTCGCGATATTGTCGCGGGTCCAGCCGCCCGAATGGACGCCCTTTTCCATCGCGGCGTTCTCGGCGGGCATGCCGAACGCGTCCCAGCCCATGGGGTGGAGCACCTCATGCCCGATCATCCGCCGATAGCGCGCCAGCACGTCGCCCATCGTATAGTTGCGGACATGCCCCATATGGATGCGCCCCGACGGATAGGGAAACATCTCAAGGACATAGGACCGGGGCTTGGTGCTGTGGTCGTCGGCGGCGAAGGTGCGACGCTCCTCCCAGATCCGCTGCCAGGTCGAATCCGATTTCAGGGCATTGTAACGCGAGGCCATTCGGGTCGTCTTTTACTTCGTGATCGAGGCGCGGCGCAGGTCGCGCGCCTTGGTGAGAATGATGTCTTCCAGCTTCTGGATGGTGGCCGCCTGCACGGGCGCCTCCACCCACTGGCCACCGCGATTGACTTCGCGAAGGGCGGTCACGCGCAGCGCGTCGGCGCGCAGGTCCTGGTCCAGGATGGTGACGGTCACCTTCATCCGCTCGGTCGGGATCTGCGGATTGACGTACCAGTCGGTAACGATGACGCCGCCATTGGAGTCGGTTTCGGCCAGCGGCATGAAGCTGAGCGTGTCGAGGCTGGCGCGCCACAGATAGGAGTTCACGCCGATCGTCGTGATCTTCGAGGCGGCGAGATCGGCCTGAGGGCGATCCTTCTTGCCGGCACAGGCGCCGAGCGACAGGGCGGCGAGTACCGCGAACGCGGTGGCGGAACGGCGAAGCATCGGCATTGTCCTGACTGGGAATAAGGGTTGGTTATAGCCTCTACAGGGGCCCCGCCACCCCGGCAAGCGGTCCGGGAAATCCTGCGCGAATCGTCTGGGATCGGGGTGGGACGGCGCGATTCTGTGGAGGATGCGCAACACTCGGACAAGATTCGCCACCGCGGCCGTAACAATGGGATCGCTCGCACCCGATTCCGTGTTAGGAGCGATCCGATAAAGGGGCCTTAAACAAGGGGTGTAGCGTGTCGTTTGGGCGTGTGGTGATCGGAATCGCAATCGGGGCGCTTGTCGCCGCGACGGCGATGGTCGCGCCCGCCGTCGGTGCGGTCGAACAGACCAGCCGCGCCGCGCCCAAGCGCTCCTCGCTCAGCCTGATGCGCGGCGGGTTCACGCCCGCCTCCGCCGATCCCCGGCTGGCGGCGATCTTCGCCAAGAGCGGGTTGGAGGCTGGCGACCTGCGCTTCACCCCGGCGGAAAGCCAGCGTGGCACCGGCCGTCCGGTCTCCGTGGCGGTGCGCGCACGGACCAGCCGCACCAACGAAGAGCGGATCGCGGCCAACACCGCGCCGACCGTCGGCCTTGCTCCGATCTCCTATAATCTGGGCGTTGCGGTCGGCTGGAAGCGCGTGGCGCTGTCGGGTGATATCGCACGGGTCGATCTGGCCGGGCTGCCGGGCAGTCGTGAAACCGCCGATGTCGCGGTCAGCTACACCGCCAATCGCTTTACCGGCCGTGTGAAGGCCTCGACCGATCGTCCGATCGATGGTGCCCCTAAGCTGGTCGACGTGCCCGCCAACTATTCGCTCGACATGGGCGGGTCCTATGCGCTGACCCGCAACCTCGATGTGACCGCGGGGGTCCGCTATCGCTCGGATCGTGACCGTCTGGCGCGGATGGATGACGATCGCCGTAACAGCCAGGCGGTCTATCTGGGCACCGCTTTCCGCTTCTGATCGGGACTAAAGGCCGGATCGTTGGTCCGGCCTATCTCTTTATGTGTTTGCGCGGAGGCGCGGAGAACGCAGAGATGTTGCTCTCCGGGGCTTAGGGCGCGCATCTTTCACGGGCTCTGGGAAAGAGCCTAGCCAGCCCAGGCATCGATCGCCGCCCAGCCTTGGAATCGCCCCCGCAAACGGCGGAAGCGTTGCGCATTCATTCCCCCTAAGGCGATTCGCGGCAGGCCCAGCCCGCGCCCGATCCGGGCCGCCCGGGCTGGTCCCAGTGACGGCGCGCCGGGGTGCGAGCGGGTGGGGTGAACCGGTGAGACGAACAACAGCGTGGCGCCCGCCTTCCACCCCTGAATCGCCTGGCCGTGATCATGCACGGGCCAACTGCGCATGCCGCGCGTCCTTCCGCTTTTGTGCACCCCGTCGCCGGGCAGGACTCCTCCCGCGACCAGCAGAACAAGCCGCCGGGCCTTGGCGATTCGCCACACTCGCCGGTGAATCAAGCGCCGTTCGGCCGGGGGCGTCGCGTGATGGCGGAACACCACGCCCGATCCCGGCGGCAGGGCCCGGAGCGCGGCCCAAAGTCCGTCGCCCAGCCGCTCGTCGGTCATCAGCCATGTCACGGGGTATCGGTCGGCCATCGCCGCGACTATAGCGCGGGGCATGACCGACGACAGCGTTTCCCGCCTCCATACCGTCTCCGCCGAGCTTCAGCGCGCCGCGAAGCTGGGCGATCATGCCACCCCGACCCTGATCGCGGTGTCGAAGACGCATGACGCCGACACGATCCGCCCGCTGCTCGAGGCCGGACACCGCGTGTTCGGCGAAAATCGCGTGCAGGAAGCGGCCGCCAAATGGCCCGCGCTGTGCGACGCTTATACAGGTGTCGAACTCCATCTGATCGGCCAGCTCCAGTCGAACAAGGCCGCCGATGCGGTCGCCCTGTTCGACGTGATCCACACCGTCGACCGCCCCTCGCTGATCGCCGCGCTGGCCGAGGCGATGGACAAGAGCGGCAGGCGGCCCGCCTGCTTCCTGCAGGTGAATATCGGAGAGGAGGAGCAGAAGGGCGGCTGCGCCATCGCCGAGGCACCCGCCATGCTGAAGGAGGCGCGCGCCGCCGGACTGCCGATCGTAGGTTTGATGGCGATTCCGCCGCACGGGGTGGACGCCGCCCCCTATTTCGCGCTGCTCGCCAAGATGGCGCGCGAACTCGGCCTCGAAAAGCTGAGCATGGGCATGTCCGAGGATTATGAGGTCGCCGCCATGCTGGGCGCCAGCCATGTCCGCGTTGGCAGCGCGCTGTTCGGGGCGCGCGGATGAGCCGCTTTGCCGCACTGCTGTTCGATTTCGACGGCGTCCTGATCGACAGCGAATATGAGGGCAATCGCCATCTCGCCGAATGGCTGAGCGCCAATGGTCATCCGCATACGCCCGAAGAGGCGATGCACCATTATATGGGGCTGGCGGGCAAGGACTTCATCGCTGCGATCGAGGGGCGGATCGGGCAGAGCTTGCCCGAAAGCTTCTACCAGGCGCGACGCGATGAGGATGTCCGCGCGATGGAGGAGGGCGTCGCGGCGATTGCCGGGGCGGTCGATTTCGTCCGCTCGCTGCCCGCCGATTTCCCCCGCGCGGTGGTGTCGTCCAGTCCGACCGTCTGGCTCGACCGGCATCTGCGCCATCTAGGCCTGCGCGAGGCGTTTGGCGAGCATGTCTATAGCGGGCGCGAGCATGTGACGCGGGGCAAGCCTGCGCCCGACCTCTATCTGTTCGCGGCCGATAGGCTGGGTGTGGACATCGCGGATTGCGCGATCCTGGAGGATTCGCCCGTCGGGGCGACCGGCGCGGTGGCGAGCGGGGGGCATGTCATCGGCATGTGCATGGGCACCCACTGCGCGGTCGGGCATGACCAGCGGCTGCGCGAGATCGGCGTGGCTGCGATCGCGCAGGACTATGCGGACGTGCGACGCGAATTGGGGTTCTGACGCCGCGTGGGTGGTGGGGTCAGAGCTGGTGCCCGGTCCGGTCGCGCTTGGTCGCCAGATAGCGTTCGTTATGCGGATTGGCCGGCAGGCTGTGCGCCACCCGCTCGATCACCCGCACCCCTGCCGCATCGAGCCCGGCGACCTTGGCCGGGTTGTTGGTCAGCAGTCGCACCTCGCCCTGCCCCAACAGGGTCAGCATCCGCGCCGCCACGCCGAAGTCGCGGGCGTCGATGGCAAAGCCCAGCCGGGTATTGGCGTCGACGGTATCGAACCCCTGATCCTGTAGCTGATAGGCGCGCAGCTTGTTGACCAGGCCGATCCCGCGCCCTTCCTGCCGCAGATAGAGCAATATGCCCCAGCCCGATGCGGCAATGGCATGGATCGCGGCATGGAGCTGCGGCCCGCAATCGCATTTCAGGCTGCCCAGCACATCGCCGGTCAGGCATTCGCTGTGCAGCCGCACCAGCGGCGGCTGGCCGTTGGGCTGGCCGATCAGCAGCGCGACATGCTCGCCCGCCGCATGGGGCGAGCGGAAGGCGACGATCTCGGCATCCTCGGCTCCCGCCACGGGCAGGCGCGCGCGGGTGGCGATCGCCAGCGCTTCGGCATTCTCATGTGCGGCGATGTCGGCCAGCGAAATCTCCGCCTCGACGCCGGTGCCGCCGAGGAAGAAGGCGGGCAGCATCCCCGCGATCCGCGCGAACCGGATGGCCGCCGCCGCGACTATCGGATCGGGGAGGGGAAGCGCGCGGAACGGGCCTTTTAGCGGGGTGGCGAGGTCGAATTGCGGATCGGCCAGCGCCGTCGCGGCGGCGAAGTCCACCCAGGGCGCGCGCTCGACCAGCACGGCGGCGTCAGGATCGGCGGCCTCCAACTGGTTGGTCAGCTTCAACGTCGCCGCGCGACCGGCCGAGATCAGGACCGGCGCTTGGCCCTCCGGATCGAAGGCGGCCAAACGCAGCGGATCGGCCGTCTCGACCGCGAGCAGCGCCTGGCCGGCAATCGCGATCGGCCAGCCTCGGCGCAGCGCATCGATCGCGCGGGCTGCCGCTTTGGGATCGGCGTTCAAAAATCGAATTCCGTCATGATCGGGATATGGTCGGAGGGTTTGAGCCAGCTGCGGCACGGCTCGAATACCTGATGCGACACCGCCTTTTCTGCCACGTCGCGTGTCGCCCACATATGGTCGAGCCGCCGCCCGCGATCCGACGCCGCCCAGTCCTTCGCGCGGTAGCTCCACCAGGTATAGAGCCGCTGCGGCGCGGGGATGAAGTGGCGGCCCAGATCGACCCAGTCGTTCGACGCCTGGAGCTTGGCCAGCGTCTCCACCTCGATCGGCGTATGGCTGACCACGTCGAGCAGCTGCTTGTGGCTCCACACGTCCGATTCGAGCGGGGCGATGTTGAAGTCGCCGGTCAGGATCGTCGGGCAGTCGAGCTGGCCCGACCAGTCGATCATGCGGCCCAGGAAATCGAGCTTCTGGCCGAATTTCGGGTTCACTTCGCGGTCGGGCACATCACCGCCCGCCGGGATATAGACATTCTCCAGCCGCACGCCGTTCGGTAGCCGGATGCCGACATGCCGCGCCTCGGCATTGGCCTGCCAGTCCAGGCGATCATCCTCGGTGATCGGCACCTTGGCCACGATGGCGACGCCGTGGTGCATCCGCTGGCCATGGATGATGATATGGTCATAGCCGAGCGCGCGGAACAGCTCGAAGGGGAAGTCGTCATCGACGACCTTCGTCTCCTGAAGGCACAGCACATCGGGCGCGGCTTCCTTCAGGAATTGCTCGACGATCGCGGCGCGGAAACGCACCGAATTGATGTTCCAGGAGGCGATTTTCACGGGATGCGATGTAGCGGGGGCAGGGGAGTGAGACAAGATTACGTCCACCCCATTCCTCCCCTGCAAGGGGAGGGGGACTATGCGCAGCATGGTGGAGGGGTATCCCCAGCCGTTAGCAAAGCCTGTCCATCCAGCGGGGACACCCCTCCGTCAGGGCTGACGCCCTGCCACCTTCCCTTACAGGATTTCTCTGCGAAACTGCTGGCTGGAGATGGGATGACGTGATTCACTGTGCGGGATGGAGGGCATGGTGATGGTTGAGCAGTGGTCATTGGTAGAGGCGTTGATTGATCCGCGGTTGGGCTCGAATGCGAAGTTGTCGGGGATCGACCGGCTGATCGACTGGAGCCTGTTGGAAGCGGTTGTATCGTCGCTCCGTCAGGGGCGGACGGGTCGGCCGCCCTATGCGCCGTTGGCGATGGTCAAGGCGCTGTATCTGCAGGCGCTGTACAATCTGTCAGACCCTGGGCTCGAGGAGGCGCTGCTC
>CAJYRW010000071.1:0-37446 GCA_913777475.1 uncultured Sphingomonas sp.
ACACGTTTCAGAACACTCTTTCCCTACACGACGCTCTTCCGATCTATCGCGATACGCAGCACCATCCCCGCCACCCAGGCCATCAGTGCCAGCCGCCATTCGGGGCGTTGGCCCGCAAAGGCCTGTATCCCCACCGACATCAGCAACATGCCGCCCAGGAAGGTGGCATAGCCCACCACATGGGAAAGGATCACATGGTCACTGAACCGGACCAGCAGCTCGCAGATCGGTGTCACGAAACCGAGCAGATAGCTGGCCATGAACCACACCGCCGCCCGCTGCCGCGAATAGGACAGCGCGACCACGCCGTAGGTCACGGCAAACAGCACGGCCATACAGCTGTTGGCGATCAGGGCGTAGACGGCAGCGTTCACGACGTAAGACCCGACGACCCCATTTTGCAAATCCCGCGACAGACCTACCCGTCAGAGGCGAAGGATCGGTTAAGAGACGCACGCCGGTTACAAAGCCGCTTCATCCTCCTGCCGCTATGAGATGCCAGCACACACACAGCCGCCGGCGGACGCACGAATGCAGAGCGCGACGCGCCTGAGCCTGGACTTCGCGGAGGCCTTGGCCGGAAACTGGGGAATGTAGGGGAAATACACCGGGTGGTAGCGAAGGAGGGACTTGAACCCCCGACACGCGGATTATGATTCCGCTGCTCTAACCAGCTGAGCTACTTCGCCATGCTAGGCGTTCCACCCGGTGGAGGCGCGCCTATAAACAGGCTGTTTTCGGGCGTCAAGCGAACAAATGACGCGACAGCATTTCCCATGGGCCGCCACGATACCACCAGGTGCCGATGCCGATCAGCTCGACCGGACGAGGCCGGAAATCGCGCTCCATCTGTTGCAGCAGCAGCTTTGCGGTGGCGGGCGTCACCTTGTTCTGGATCGTCACATGCGCGCGCCATCCGCCCGCGTCCTGCGGCGTCAGCATCCCCGCAAAGGCCTCGACCAGATCACGCCGTATCGCCACCAATCCCGGCGAATCGATGCGGATCGCCACGCCCTTGCCCAGCGACATCAGTCCGCTCACCCGAGCATCCGGCGCACGCACACCGCGCGTGATACCGTTCAGGCGATGCTTCAGCTCAGCCTCGACGGATGGCGGCAGATGGTGGAACAGCGTGCAATGCGCATCGAGCACGTTGCGCTCAGGCGGGAAATGCTGTCGCCGCAGCCCGTCGAACCAGCCTTGATCGGCACGGCCGAACAGGGCGGTGACGATAATCGGGGCAGGATGGTCGGTCAGATTTCCACCTGGCTGCCCAGCTCGACCACGCGATTGGTCGGCAGGCGGAAGAATTCCATCGCGCTTTCGGCGTTGCGCAGCATCCAGGAGAACAGTTTCTCCCGCCACATCGACATGCCCGGCCGTTCGGCCGGGAGCAGCGTCTGGCGCGACAGGAAGAAGCTGGTGTCCATCATCTTGAACGCGCCGCCCGCCATCTCGACCCGCTTGAGCGCGGCGGGCACGTCCGCCTCTTCCATGAAGCCGAAGCGCAGGACCAGACGGTGGAAGCCATGGCCCATATCGTCCAGCTTGGCGCGGTCGCCATCGGGCCAATAGGGCTGGCTCATGATCTTGACGGTCAGCAGGATGATGCGCTCGTGCAGCACCTTGTTGTGCTTCAGATTGTGGAGCAGCGCATGCGGTACGCCCTCCGGCGAAGAGGTCATGAAGATCGCGGTGCCGGGCACCCGGCTCGCCGCGCCCGCCGCCGAATCGATGAAGATGTGGATCGGCATCGTCCCCTCGCGCAGCCGCTCGATCATCAGCTTGCGCCCGGTCGACCAGGTGGTGAGGAAGGTGAAGATGACGAAACCGACCAGCAGCGGGAACCAGCCGCCCGACGGCACCTTGGTCAGGTTCGCCAGGAAATAGGCCCCGTCGACCAGGAAGAAGAGACCGAGCAGCGGCAGGGCGGCATAGAGCGGCCACTTCCACAGCCGGGTCAGCGCCACGCCCAGCAGGCAGGTGTCGATCAGCATCGCCCCCGTGACCGCGATGCCATAGGCCGACGTCAGGTTCGACGAGGACCGGAAGAACAGGACGAGCAGGATCACCATCACCATCAACATCCAGTTGATGAGCGGAATGTAGATCTGCCCGGCGGTCGCCGCGGACGTATGCTCGATCCGCAGGCGCGGCATGAAGCCCAGCTGGATCGCCTGTTGCGTCACCGAAAAGGCGCCGGTGATGACCGCCTGGCTGGCGATGACGGCGGCAGCGGTGGCGAGGATGACGAGCGGCAGCTGCAACCCGTCCGGCGCCAGCATGTAGAAGGGGCTCTCCAGCGCCGCCGCGCCCTCGCGGAACAGAAGCGCGCCCTGCCCCATATAGTTGAGCATCAGCGCGGGCAGCACGAAGCATAGCCAGGACACGCCGATCGGCCGCCGCCCGAAATGCCCCATATCGGCGTACAGCGCCTCGGCTCCCGTCACCGCCAGCACCACCGACCCCAACGCCAGGAAGCCGCGCACCGGATCGATGAAGAAGAACTGGATCGCGTAATGCGGCGACAGCGCCAGCAGGATTTCGGGCGTCTGGACGAAGCTCATGATGCCCAGCACCGCGATGACCGCGAAATAGACGAGCATGACCGGTCCGAAGAACAGGCCGACGCGCTCGGTCCCCGACCGCTGGATCTTGAACAGCACGATCAGGATGGTGATCGCGATCGGCAGGACGAAGCCCCCGAATGCAGGGGCGGCGACCGCCAGACCCTCGACCGCGCTGAGCACCGTGACGGCGGGGGTGATCATGCTGTCGCCGTAGAACAGCGCGGTGGCGAACACGCCGAGCAAGATGATGCCGCGCGTCCAGCGCCGCGTCTTGGTCTGGCCCGACACGAGCGCGAGCAGCGCCAGGCTGCCCCCCTCGCCCTTGTTGTCGGCGCGCATGATGATGGCGACATATTTGACCGACACGACGATCATCATCGACCAGAAGATCAGGCTGATGACGCCCAGGATATGCGCATTGTCGAGCGGCAACGGATGGTGCGGGTTCGCGAAGGTCTCGCGAAACGCATAAAGCGGGCTGGTGCCGATGTCGCCGAACACGACACCGATCGCGCCCAGCGCCAGGCGCGCCATGCCTTGCGGATGGTGGCTGTGAGATTCTTCGGTCGCGGTGGTGGCGATCCCGGTCGGTGCGACGCTCATGACTGGGCGATCGTGCCGGTGACGGAGAGGATCATCGGCGACGTCAGTGGCAACCCTGTGATCATCCCGCTGCCCTAGCATGGCCCCAAAAGGCCAGCAACGCAGGGGCCTTGGGCTTGTTGCATTCCGACACGATTTCGGAAGGCGATCGATGCTGCAATGCAACAGTGGGGAGGACACGCCTCTGACCGCCGTCTCCATGAGACACCGCTTCCCTCCCCCAACCCCTCCCGCCTGCGGGAGGGGAGTACCATGTGGTGGCGCGGACGGTCAGCCCAAAAACACGCCCCTCCCGCAAGCGGGAGGGGGTGGGGGAGGGAAAAGCCACGGGCGACGGACTCGGTGAGACACCCTGTCCTCTCCCGACTCCTCCCGCTTGCGGGAGGAGAGAAAGAAGGCATGTCTTGGCAAGAGTGGAAAGCCTGCCCCTTAGCACAACACCATATCCGAAACGGTTCACCTCCCGCCTCCGATCGGCTAGGGCACTCCCATGGTTAGTCGCACCGCCGCTCAGGCCGCTTCGGAAGTCTCGTCCCCGATCGTCACCATCGACGATGTCCGCGCCGCCCATGCGCGCATTTCGGACCGGATCATCCGTACGCCGACGCTGATCAGCCAGACGCTGTCCAAGCTGACCGGTGCGACCGTCTATCTGAAGTTCGAGAATCTGCAATTCACCGCCGCCTATAAGGAACGCGGCGCGCTCAACACGCTGCTCCAGCTGTCGGACGAGGCCAAGGCCAAGGGCGTCATCGCCGCCTCGGCGGGCAATCACGCACAGGGCCTCGCCTATCACGCCAACCGGCTGGGCGTGCCCGCCACCATCGTGATGCCGCGCACCACGCCGATCGTGAAGGTCGTCCAGACCGAAGGGCACGGCGCGACCGTGGTGCTGGAAGGCGACACTTTCGACGCCGCCTATGCCCATGCCCGCGAGCTGGAGGCCGAGCGCGGCTTCACCTTCGTCCACCCCTTCGACGATGCGCGCGTCATCGCGGGCCAGGGCACGGTCGCGCTCGAAATGCTGGAGGACGCGCCCGATATCGACACGCTGATCGTGCCGATCGGCGGCGGCGGGCTGATCTCGGGCATGGCGACGGTCGCGGCTGCCAGCCCGCGCGCCGTGGAGGTGGTCGGCGTGCAGGCCGAGCTGTTCCCGTCCATGTACAACAAGCTGAATGGCACCGACCTGCCTTGCGCGGGCGACACCCTGGCCGAGGGTATTGCGGTCAAGGTGCCGGGCGGCCTGACCTCGCAGATGGTGGCGCAGCTGGTGCGTGAGATCGTGCTGGTCGACGAGCGCCATCTGGAGGAATCGGTCAGCGCGCTGCTCCAGATCGAAAAAACGGTGGTCGAGGGCGCAGGCGCGGCGGGCCTCGCCGCGCTGATGTCGCACCCGGAACGCTTCCGGGGGAAGACGGTCGGCGTCGTGCTGTGCGGCGGCAATATCGACACGCGCCTGCTCGCCAACGTCCTGCTGCGCGACCTGGCGCGGTCAGGGCGGCTCGCGCGCCTGCGTATCCGATTGCAGGATCAGCCGGGCGCCTTGTTCAACGTCGCGCGCATCTTCGACCGCGAGCGGGTGAACATCATCGAGGTCTATCACCAGCGCGTTTTCACCACCCTGCCCGCCAAGGGCCTGATCACCGATATCGAGTGCGAGACGCGCGACGCGCTTCACCTCCACCGGCTGATCGAGGCGTTGCGCGCCGGTGGCTATGAGACGACCCAGGTCGAGCTCGCCTGACAGGCTTTTGTTTTGCGCCGGACGTCCCGTTTCCGAACGATGCTGCCCCATCGCTTCGGACGGGATTTTCGTTAAAGAGGGTTATCAACCCGTTTGAAGGAACTGCCCGGCGGTGACTGCGCCCTTTCGTTTTCCGCGCTTTTTCGTCACCAGCCCGGCCCCCTGCCCCTATCTGCCGGGGCGTGACGAGCGTAAGGTTTTTACCGAACTCAACGGCGAGCATGCGGGCGAGCTGAACGAGGCGCTGAGCCGAATCGGCTTTCGTCGCAGCCAGGGCGTCGCCTATCGCCCGTCCTGCGCGGGATGCAGCGCGTGCATCTCGGTCCGGGTCGTGGCGGAGGGTTTCCGGCCCAATGCCACCCAGCGCAAGCTGCTGCGCCGCCATGCCGATCTGGAGGTCACCGCCTGCCAGCCCTGGGCGACCGCCGAGCAGTTCGAGCTGCTGCGCCGCTATCTGGGTGAGCGCCACCCCGGCGGCGGCATGACCACGATGGACGAAAGCGACTATGCCGACATGGTCGAGCTGTCGCCGGTCCAGTCGGTGCTGGTCGAATATCGCGAACCGACCGGGCCCAATGGCGAGCGCGGGCGGCTGGTCGGCGCATGCCTGACCGATCGTCAGGGAGACGGGCTGTCGATGATCTACAGCTTTTTCGAGACCCAGGACGAGAACCGGCCAGGGCTCGGCAACTTCATCATCATGGATCATATCCTGCGCGCCCGCGCCGCCGATCTGGCTTATGTCTATCTCGGCTATTGGGTGAAGGGTTCACCGCGCATGGCGTATAAGACGCGCTATCAGCCGCTGGAGGCGCTGGGCCCGCGCGGCTGGGCGCTGATGGCCGACGAAAAGGACGCACCGACGACGCCTCCCCCGGTCCCGGCGCTGGTGTAAGACGCACCATTCCTCCCCTGTCCGGCGAGGATTTTACTGCGCTTCGCCGTTCGCGACCGACTGGCCCCAAGGCTCGCCAGCGACCGCCGCCGCGCCGATCGCGTCCAGCGCCACCGCGACGCGGACATGCCCGTCCTGCGGGCTGAGCCCGATACTGGGGTCGAAACCGATCCAGCCCAGTTCCTCGACATAGGCCTCGGCCCAGCAATGCGCCTGTCCGCGCCGGTCCCCGCCCCAGGCGGCGAAGCCCGAGACATAGCGGGCCGGAATGCCCAGCGACCGCGCGCCGACGCAGAAGATATGGGCGAGATCGCACGGCGTCACACGGTCCTGCTCGAAGGCCCGCGCGGCATCGGCCCCGTGCGGCCTGGTGTTCCGGTCGACAGGAAAGCGCCGGTGCAGCGCGACGTTGAGCGCGTGGAGCATACCCAGCGGCCCCGCCATACCCGCCGCCGCTTCGGCCGCGAAGGTCGCGATCGCCGAATCATCCGGCGTCATCGTCGTGGCGCGCAGAAACAAGGCGGGTGGTAGGGTTTCGGTCGCGCCATGGATCAGGCCGTGCGCATCGCTGGTCAGCACTTCGCCGGTCGCGGTGATTGTCACCGTCTCCGGCGCACCCTCGACATAGAGCATGGTGACGGCATTGCCGAAGCCGTCCTGCCCGCGCCGCAGCCGCGCATCGCAATCGACGTCGATCCGCCAGTGCGCCACCGTCTGATCGTCGAAATTCTCCGGCGTCAGGCGCAACATCTGGACCATCGTAGGCCGCCCCGGATGAGGGCGGTGGACGATCTGATGCTCGATCGCGATGCGCATCAGGCGAACTTGAACTGACGGCCGATGGCGCCGTGCAGCTGGGCATTCTCCTCGATAAAGGCTTCGAGATATTGGTGAAGCCCGCCCGCGATCACATCTCCCGACCGCGTCTTCGTCATCCGATTGGCCCGCAATCTCGCCATGCGATCCGCCTCCCCATGCTGCCCCGTCCGCCGGGCAAGCTGCCCCAGCACGTCCACGGTTTCCTCGACCGACGCCGCCAGACTGCGCGGCAATTCGGTGCGCGCGATCAGCAGGTCGATGACGTTGGCGGGCTTCAACCCGTCGGAATAAAGCCAGCGATAGGCGGTGACGGCGGAGACGGTCTGAAGGATCGTCGTCCACTGGTCACGGTCGACGACGCCGCCGATCCGCTCGCCCGCGGGCAGAAGGATGTGATATTTCACGTCGAGCAGCCGCGCGGTGTTGTCCGCCCGCTCGACCGCCTGGCCCAGCCGGATGAACCAGGTCGTTTGGTTGCGTAGCATCCGGTGGACCGCGCCCTCGAAGCCGCGGGTTTCGTTCTTCACCGCCTCGACCAGGCCCAGCACCGCGGTGGGATCGTCGGCGGCGGGCTTGGCCTCGAAGTGCAGCCAGGCGCGGTTGATCGCGCTCCATGCCTCGCGGGTCAGCGCGGTCCGCACGGCGCGAGCGTTCATCCGCGCCATGTCGACGCAGCGGACGATCGAGCCGGGGTGGCAGGACTCGACCGTCAGGAAGCGCGCGACCTCGCGACGGCGCATCTCCCGCCCGCCATCGGCAAAGGCGCTGGCCGTATCGGTGACGGCAAGCGCCGAGCCCCAAGCGGCCAGCCCCGCCGAACGCGGCGACAGCACGTCGAGTCGAACGGTTGCCTCGACCAATCGTGCGATGAAATCGGCCCGCTCGAAATAGCGGCCCAGCCAATAGAGCGAGGATGCGGTGCGCGAGAGCATCAGCGTACTCCCTGCGTCTGGATTTGTGACTGCTGGCCCTGCACCTGCACCCAGCTGTCGGGTTCGGGATGGAGCAGGACGAAACTGTCCTTGGTGCCGCCGCCCTGGCTGGAATTGACGACCAGCGAGCCTTCGCGCAGGGCGACGCGGGTCAAGCCGCCCGGCGTCACCTCCACACCGTTGCTACCCGTCAGAACGAAGGGGCGGAAATCGACGTGTCGCGGCGCGACGCCGCTTTCGACAAGCGTCGGCACGGTCGACAACGCCAGCGTCGGCTGGGCGATGTAGCGATGCGGCTCGGCGATCAGCGCGGCGCGGAAATGCTCGATCTGCGCCTTGGTCGCGGTCGGGCCCACCAGCATGCCGTATCCGCCCGACCCGTCGACCAGCTTGACCACCAGCTCGTGCAGATGATCGAGCACGTAAGACAGCGCCTCCGGCTCGCGGCAGCGCCAGGTCTCGACATTCTTCAGCTTGCGTTCGGCACCCGAATAGTAACGAACGATATCGGGCATATAGCTGTAGATCGCCTTGTCGTCGGCGATGCCGTTGCCCGGCGCGTTGAGGATGGCGACATTGCCCGCCGCATAGGCCGCGATCAGGCCGGGCACGCCCAGCATCGAATCGGGGCGGAAGACCAGCGGATCGAGGAAATCGTCATCGACCCGGCGATAGATGACATCGACCTTCACCCGGCCCGCGATGGTGCGCATCCAGACGATGTCGTCATCGACCACCAGATCGGCCGCCTCGACCAGCTCGATCCCCATCGAATCGGCCAGGAAGCTGTGTTCATAATAGGCCGAGTTGAAGTGGCCCGGTGTCAGGACGACGCAGGTCGGCTCGGCCACGCCATGCGGCGCGACCGACTTCATCGTGGCGAGCAGCCGGTCGGGATAGCTGTCGACCGCCGCCACCCGGAACTGGCGGAACAGCTCGGGGCAGAGGCGCAGCATCGCCTCCCTGTTCTCCAGCATATAGCTGACGCCCGAGGGCGTGCGGGCATTGTCTTCCAGCACGAAGAAGTCGTCCGGCCCGGTGCGCACCAGGTCGATGCCGCAGATATGCGCCCAGACGCCGTGCGGCGGACGCATTCCAGCGATCTCGGGCCGGAACTGCGGATTGCCAAAGATCAGGTCGGGCGGCAGGATGCCGTCGCGCAGGATCTTCCGCTCGCCATAGATGTCATCGAGGAACGCGTTGATCGCCTCGACCCGCTGCACCAGCCCTTCGGACAGGCGCGCCCATTCGTCGGGCAGGAAGACGCGCGGTACGATATCGAAGGGGATGATCCGCTCGGCCGCGTCGCTTTCGCCATAGACGGCGAAGGTGATGCCCAGCTGGCGGAAGGTCGCCTCGGCCGCCTGCTGGCGGCGGCGGAGTTCGCTATCGGGGGTGTGATCGAGCCAGCGTTGAAGCGCGGATAGTTCGGGGCGTGGCGTCGCAGCGCCGGAAGCCCCCATGATTTCGTCGAACGCGGCGATAGTCCCCATCCGGTCGTTACGCTCCCCCTGGTGTTCGGGTTCCATGCTGCACCGCATGATGGGGGTACGCAAGGGGGGCTCCCGAAATTCCTCCCCTGGAAGGGGAGGTGGCAGGGCGAAGCCCTGACGGAGGGGTATCCCGCTATCGAGAGGGCGACACCCCTCCGACGCGCTGCGCGCGCCACCTCCCCTTGCAGGGGAGGAATTTGAAGGACTTACGCCCCCAGCTTCTCCAGCATCGACGGGGTCAGCACCTGCGGCAGGACCTGCGGCTCCTTCGCGCCCGGCGCGTAATAGAGGTACAGTGGCACCCCTGCCCGGTTATGCCGCTCGATAAAGCGTCCCAATACCGGATCGCCATCGGTCCAGTCGCCGACCAGCACCGCCACCTTGTTGCGCGCGAACGCATCGCGCACCGAGGAGCGTTCGATCGCAGCGGCCTCGTTGACCTTACAGCTGAGGCACCAGTCGGCGGTGAAATAGGCGAAGACCGCGCGGTTCGCTTTCCGCAAATCCTCCAGCTTCGCCTCGGTGAAGGCGGTGTCGGCGGTCGTCTTGGCCACCGCCGCGGCGGGCTTGACCGTCACCACGATCCCGACCGCCAGCACCAGCGCCACCACGGCGGGCCACCCGGCACGCCCCTTGCCGCCATGCTGGCGCAAACCCGTCCACCAGAAGCCCAGCGACGCCAGCAACGCGGCGGCGAGGCCCAGCGTCATGCCGGTCACCCCCGCCTCCTGCCCCAAGATCCAGGCCAGCGCGAGCGCGGTCAGGAACATCGGCACCGACAGAATATGGCGCAGCCGCACCATCCACATCCCCGGCTTGGGCAGACGTCGCCGCAGCGCGGGCACGAAACCGATCGCGATGAAGGGCAGCGCGATGCCGATCCCCAGCCCTGCGAACACCGCCAGCGCGGCGGCGGCGGGCAGGACCAAAGCCGCCCCCAGTGCACCGGCCATGAACGGCCCCGAACAGGGCGTCGCGACGAACGCCGCCAGCGCACCGGTCGCGAACGACCCCATCGCCCCCGACCGTCCGGCAAAGGCGGGCGTCGGCAGCTCGAACAGCCCGGCCAGATTGAACGCGATCCCCGCGACCAGCAGCAACAACACGCCGATGACGCGCGGGTCCTGAAGCTGGAACGCCCAGCCCGCGCTCTGCCCGCCCGCGCGCAACGCCAGCAGCACCACGCCGAGCCCCACACACACCAGCACCACACCCGCCGTATAGGCCAGTGCCTCGGCCCGCGCATGGCGCTCGTCTCCACCGCCCTTGGCCAGGCTCAATGCCTTCAGGCTCAGGATCGGAAAAACGCAGGGCATGATGTTGAGCAACAACCCGCCCAGCACCGCACCCAGAAACGCCAGCGCCACCGCACCGAAACCGGTATCGGCACCGCCACTTGCCCCCGCAATCGCGCCGGGCTTGGCGGCAAAGGACAGCCCCTGCCCCTCGCCGATCGACAGCACGCCCGACACCGGACCCGGAGTCGGGACCGCGGCGGCGGGCATGGCGAGGATCAGCTGGTCGCCGTTGCGCGTCATGGCTTGCGGCGCGGCATGGTCGATCACGCCGCTGCGCTCAGGGTAGAAATACGCCTCCTTGACCGCGACCGAGGCGGGCAGCGGGACGGCGATCCTCACGGTCTTGCCAGCCGTCTCGATCACGCCGTCACCGCCCAACGGCTTGGGCAAGGCGGCGCGCCAGCGGTCGAATTCGGAGCGCGTGGCGGGGTTCACCGCACCATCACCGACGGTCAGGCGGGTCGACAGCGTCTGGCTTTCGGGCACGCAGATCGTGTCGGTGCACACCAGATAGTCGAGCTTGACCGCGATCGGCAGCGGCGTTCCCTTCGCCAGCCCGGCAGGAACGGCCAAGTCGACCAGCAGCGTGAAGGGCCGCTCATAGACATAGTTCATCAGCCCCGCGATCTTCAGCCGTCCGGGCACCGGATAGCGCAACTCGCCCGCGATCACGCCCTGCGGCAGCGTCCAGTGCGCCTCGGTCGGCAGGCCCGCATCGCCGCCATTCTTCCAATAGCCGTGCCAGCCCTTTTCGGGAGTCGCGACGATGGCGAGCGTCGTCTTGCTGCCCGCCGCCGGGCTTTCACTCTCGGCGACCAGCCGCATGGGCAGGTGGATCGCACCGGGCGCGGGGGCGCTTTCGGACATGCCGGGGCCTGCCGCCACCAGCATGAACAGCGTCGTCATCAGGATGTAAAACCAACCGCGCATCGACCTTGCCCTAACCCGCTTTCGCGTTCCATAGCGCCCCCATCCCCGCTTTGCATCAAGGTTGCCCATGAACCCCCTGACTGCCGCGCTCCTCGCCTCCGCCGCCCTGGTCGCGTCCCCCGCGCTCGCCCAGACCGCCAGCCCGGTGCCCGGCTATGCACCCCCGGCCCCGGTCGTCGCCGAACCCGCCCCGCCCCTGGCGCCCTTCCCGACCCAAGCCCCCAAGCTGATCGTCGCCATCTCGGTCGACCAGTTTTCGGCCGACCTGTTCGCGCAGTATCGCAACCACTTCACCGGCGGCATGGCCCGCCTGCTGACCGGCGCGGTCTTCCCCTCGGGCTATCAGAGCCATGCCGCGACCGAAACGTGCCCCGGCCACTCGACCATCCTGACCGGCTATCGCCCCGCCCATACCGGAATCATCGCCAACAACTGGGTCGACCAGTCGGTCGGTCGGCCGGACAAGATCGTCTATTGCTCGGAGGACGAGCGCGTTCCCGGCAAGTCCCATACCGACTATGTCGTGTCCGACATGCACCTGAAGGTGCCGACGCTGGGCGAGCGGATGAAGACCGCCGATCCGCGCGTCCGCACCGTCTCGGTCGCGGGCAAGGACCGCGCCGCCGTGATGATGGGCGGCCACAAGATGGACGAGATCTGGTGGTGGGACGGCAAGACCTATGTCTCCTATGCCGGTCGCGCCGTGCCCCCGGTCGTGGAGCGGACCCGCAAGGCGGTCGCCGACCTGATCGCCCGGCCGCAGGCGCCGCTGCCGCTGCCCGGTTTCTGCAAGCCGCTGGACCGCGAAATCACTGTCGGCGGCCAGACGCTGGGCACCGGCCGGTTCCAGCGCGCAGCGGGCGACCTAGCCGCCTTCCGCGTGTCGCCTGCCTCCGACGCGGCGGTGCTCGCCATGGCGGCGGGCTTCGTGCAGGACATGAAGCTGGGCCAGGGTCCACAGACCGACATCCTGTCCGTCGGCCTGTCGGCGACCGACTATATCGGCCATGCGCTGGGCACCCAGGGCACCGAGATGTGCATCCAGATGGCCGAACTGGACCGCTCGCTGGCGGGCTTCTTCGAGGTGCTGGACGCCACCGGCGTCGATTACGAGGTGATGCTGACCGCCGATCACGGCGCGCACGACATGACCGAGCGGCAGCAGATCCGCGCCATGCCGATGGAAAGCCATGTCTCGCTGGAAGCCGATACGAAGATCATGTCGGCGGCGGTCGCCAAGCAGCTCGGCCTGCCCGACAGCCCGCCGGTGCTGATGAGCGCGGAGAGCGACGTCTATATCAACCGCGCCCTGCCCCCCGCGACCCGCGCCAAGGTGCTGGCCGAGGCCAAGCGCCGCTATGAAGCGCAGCCGCAGGTCGCCGCCGCGCTGACCCGCGAGGAAATCGCCGCGACGCCCTGGCCAAAGACACCGCCGGAAACCTGGACGCTGAAAGAGCGCGCCCGCTCCTCCTACGATCCCGAACGGTCGGGCGATCTGCTCGTGCTGCTCCGGTCGGGCGTGACCACCATCGAAGAACCGCGCCCCGGCTATGTCGAGACGCATGGTTCGCCCTGGGACTATGATCGCCGCGTGCCGATCCTGTTCTGGCGCAAGGGGATGACCGGGTTCGAGCAGCCGCTGTCGGTCGAGACCGTCGACATCGCCCCGACACTGGCCGCGACGATCGGCTTGCCGATCCCGGGCGTCGACGGACGCTGCCTGGACCTCGATCCGGGCCCTGCGGATACGTGCAAGAAGTAAGCCCTAACGGAGGGGTATCACGCTATCGAGACGGTGACACCCCTCCACCAGCTTCGCTGGTCCCCCTCCCCTTACAGGGGAGGAATTTTGGTTAAGCCCGCTCCACGCGATATTCGATCGGCTTGAAACTGCCCCCATTGGATGCGGGCGCGGAACACGCGGTCAGGCCGATCACCAGGTCCATATGGGCCACGAAGCGGATATGGTCGCCCGGACCGCTCAACGGTGGCAGCACCTCCAGCTTGCCGCTCTTTCCGTCGACGGGCACGTTCATGAAGCAGTTGAACGCCACCGGAATGCGGTCCGGCACCACGCCATAAGGCTCCAGCACCGCCGCGAGATTGCCGAAGCATCCCCGATGGCGCGGCAGGTCGGGATAGAAATGGTCGAAGGTATCGACCGAGCACGGCGTCAGCAGGAAGTCGTGCATCCCGACCGTATCCTCGACGATCTCCAGCATCACCCGCGACCGGTTGGAGTAGAGCTTGTGCCCCTTGGTCAGCCGGATCGTCTCCGCATAGTCGAGCGTCCGCCCTGAGGAGATCACCTCGTCCAGATCGTCGGCGTTGAAGGCCAATAGATCGGCGACCTGTCGCCCGCGCGGGTCGATCACGGTCAGGCTATCCCCCTTGGACAGGCGAAAGGCGTCCCCGCTGCGCGGTGGGATTTCGACAGTTGCTGCGGTCATGCCTTCGCCTCGCCCGGCGCACCCGCATAGTGGAAGGGACAGCGCCAGCCCTCCTCGACGACCCGGCCGCTATATTGCCGCGCCTCGCTCATTTCGCCATGGCGGGCGAGCATGGGATTGCGCGTGCCCGCCAACGCTTCGTCGCGCATCATGATCTTCTCTCGCATCGTCTCATATTTGCCTTGCGCGCGCAGCGTCTCGAACTGGTCGTGCAGGTTGAAGATCATCGCGGGACGCGGGAAGCGCCGCGCCGGACGGCTGGCATGGGGATGCAACCCGACGACGAAAAACGCCTCGCCGCCAAAGGATAGCGAAAAATGCGGATCGTCGGGATCGGCGCTGACCCGCGCATCCCAGTCCTGGCCCAGCCAGACATCCTTGTCGGAAAGCGATTGGATACGCGCCCATACCGCGCGCTCGAACGCCGCTTCGTCCAGTTCCTCGGGTCCGGCGAAGACGACCGCGAGGCTGCGGAACAGTTGCGGCTCGGCCCGGTAACGCGCAGCAAAGCGGCGCAGGCAGTCGTGAATCCGCAGATCGTCCCAAGCGCTTGCAATGTCGCGGGCGCCCAGGATGTCCAGGGTGCCGCGCGCCATCGCCGCCTTGGCGCCGACACAGGGGAAATCCGCAGCGGCAATGTGGTCGCGCAACAAGGCGGCCGACTCCGGCTCGCTCGGATCATGCGCGGGGAAGAGGGTGCTATTATGGTTCGACATCGCCCGGCTGAACGTGCGCCGGACAGCCGCCGTTCCGCGAAAACTGTTTTTCGCCAATATATTGCCGGTCAATGCTCCATTGAATTGATAGAGATCAACATCGCCGTGCGATCCGTTACCAGTCAGCCGCGCTGCTGGGCCAGCCGGGGCACGTCGATCGATGATTTCGAGATCAACCGGACCGGCGATGGTCGACGATAATGGAAGCCCTGCTGCCACCGCGCACCGCTGACATGGGCAAGCTGGACCATCGCCTGGTTCTCCACCCCCTCGATAATGACCGTGCCACCCAATTCCCGGATCAGGCCGATCAGATGTCGCAGGCTCTGGGCGACGCCGCCATCCGTCATGGCCCTGTGCAAGAACAGCGCGTCGACCTTCACCAATGCGGGCATGAGGTCCATCAATTCCCGGATGGTGGTGAAACCCGCGCCGAAATCGTCGAGCGCCAATGTCGCACCGGCGGCGCGGAGAGCCCGAGCGAAGGCCACCGCTTCGTCTAGGCGGAAAATCGGTTCGGTCTCGGTAATCTCGACGATCAGCCGGCTGGCGATGTCGGGTCGGTCGGTCAGATCGCGCAGGATCTGGCGCCACCACCCGCGCAGATGTGCCGAGGTGGCCGAGATGTTGAGCCCCAATGTCGCGGTCGGATCGGCCCGTAGCTCGGCTAGGACGTAATGCGCCATCACCTTGTCGAAGGCCGACGCCATGCCAAGCCGCTCGAGCGCGGGGAAGATCACCGCCGGGGACAGGCTTTCCCCATGATCCCCGAACCGCGCCAGCGCTTCGTGATACAGGATGCGGCCGCTGTCACGACAATCGCACACCGGCTGCCAATGCGGGTTCAGCCGCCCGTCGCGCGCGCAGGTAAAGGCGTGGGCCACCACCTGCATGTCGCTCTTGTAGATCGCGAACCAGCGCTCGCCATGATCGGCCCGCATGTCGCGCGGCGTCCGATACCGCGGGATGTTGAGCGCCTGCCAGGATATCACCGCGTGAACCGCCGCACCCATTTGCCCCGTCACCAGATCGATCGGAATCGGCTCTGCGGTCAGTTGATAGGGCAGGCTGGCCAAGCGGTCGGGGTCGATAGGGCCACCGCTGCGTATGTCCCCCAGGATCAGGAAACGGCCAAAATCGCGCTCCGACTCCACGCGCAGGCCCGCCTGCCGCAGCCGGGTCTGCACATGACCCATGACCAGATCGGCAACAACAACACCCCAGCAAGCCTCGAGCAATTCGAGATTGCTGATCTCGATATGATGAATCGCAGCTGGCAAAGCACTCATCCTTTTGTGCCGCGTTGCCAGTCGTGAAGCCAACCTCCCCAGCTGCGACTCATAATAACGCGGCGAGGGATTAGTGACATTATGCAATAAGACAATCAGAGACGATATACGTTAACCACGATTTATCGACTCTACTCCTATTGATAACTGCCGAAATAGGCGCTGCCGCCATTTCAGCAGTTATCAATCCGATCGAAGTTAACCATCTTCATTAACCACGCCGGCACAGCACTTCCATGAACTTAGTCCAGATTCGGGCGCAACCAACGCGTCGCTTGTGACACGTCCACGCCGCGGCGAACGGCATAATCGGCGACCTGATCCTCACCGATCCGCGCCACGCCGAAATACTCGGCCTGACCATGGCCGAAATAGAAACCGCTGACCGCTGCCGTCGGCAACATCGCGAAGCTGTCGGTCAGCTCCAGCCCGACCGCCTGTTCCGCCCCCAGCAGGTCGAACAGCGTCCGCTTGATGCTGTGCTCGGGGCAGGCCGGATAGCCCGGCGCGGGGCGGATGCCGCGATATTGCTCGCGGATCAGCGCCTCGTTGGTCAGCTGCTCGCCCGCCGCATAGCCCCACAGGTCCGTGCGGACATGCGCGTGCAGCCGCTCGGCAAAAGCCTCGGCCAGGCGGTCGGCCAGTGCCTTGAGCAGGATATCGTTATAATCGTCATGCCCGCTGCGGAACCGCTCGATATGCGCGTCGATGCCATGGATGCCGACCGCGAAGCCGCCGATCCAGTCGCCCGCCGGATCGATGAAGTCGGCCAGGCACATATTTGCGCGGCCTTCGCGCTTGGCGATCTGCTGGCGCAGGAAGGGGATGCGGGTTTCCTCGCCCTCGGTGGTCAGGATCACGTCGTCGCCATCGCGACGGCACGGCCACAGCGCCGCGACACCGCGCGCGGTCAGCCACTTCTCGGCGATGATCGTGTCGAGCATGGCCTGCGCATCGGCATAGAGCCCGCTGGCGCTCTCGCCGACCACTTCGTCGGTTAGGATGGCGGGGAAATTGCCCGCCAGTTCCCAGGCGCGGAAGAACGGTGTCCAGTCGATATAGTCGCGCAGGTCAGACAGGTCCCAGTCCTGATAGACATGCACGCCGGGCTGTTTGGGCTCGCTCGCCTTCAGCGCCATGTCCGCGACGAAACCGCGCGCGCGCGCTTCCTCCAGCGGCAGGAGGGCATTGGCGCCCTTCCCCTCGCGCGCCTTGCGGACGGCTTCATAGTCGGCCGCGACCTGCGCGACATAGGGGTCGCGCTGGGTGTCGGACACAAGCGTCGTCGCCACGCCGACCGCGCGGCTGGCGTCCAGGACATGGACCACCGGCCCCTCATAGGCGGGCGCGATACGCAACGCGGTGTGGACCTTGGAGGTCGTCGCACCGCCGATCAGCAGCGGCATGGTCATGCCCGCCCGCTGCATCTCCTCGCCGACCGTCACCATCTCATCGAGCGAGGGGGTGATCAGGCCCGACAGGCCGATCATGTCGGCGTCATGCTCGACCGCCGAGGCGATGATCTTCGACCACGGGACCATGACGCCCAGATCGACCACCTCGAAGCCGTTGCACTGGAGCACGACGCCGACGATGTTCTTGCCGATATCGTGGACGTCGCCCTTGACGGTCGCGAGCACGATCTTGCCCTTGCCCTTGGCGCCCGGCTCCTTCGCCGCCTCGATGAAGGGCAGCAGGTGAGCGACCGCCTTCTTCATGACGCGGGCGGACTTCACGACCTGCGGCAGGAACATCTTGCCCGATCCGAACAGGTCGCCGACGACGTTCATGCCGTCCATCAGCGGGCCTTCGATCACCTCGATGGGGCGCGCGAACGCTTGCCGGCACTCCTCGGTATCGTCGACGACATGCGCGTCGATACCCTTGACCAGCGCGTACTCCAGCCGCTTGGTCACGGGCAGGCTGCGCCATTCGGCCGCCTGCTTCTCGGCGACCGCATCGGTGCCGCGATAGCGCTCGGCCAGTGCGACCAGCCGCTCGCCCGCATCCGGGTCACGGTTGAGGACGACATCCTCGCATGCCTGGCGCAATTCGGGGTCGATCGTGTCGTACACGTCGAGCTGGCCCGCATTGACGATCGCCATGTCCATGCCCGCCGGAATGGCGTGGTAGAGGAACACCGAGTGCATCGCGCGGCGCACCGGCTCATTGCCGCGGAAGCTGAACGACAGGTTCGACAGGCCGCCCGAGATATGGACGTGCGGGCAGCGCGCCTTGATCTCGCGGCACGCCTCGATGAAGTCGACGCCGTAATTGTTATGCTCTTCGATGCCGGTCGCGACCGCGAAGACATTGGGGTCGAAAATGATGTCCTCGGGCGGAAAGCCGATGCCCATCAGCAGGTCATAGGCGCGGGCGCAAATTTCGACCTTGCGGTCCTTGGTGTCCGCCTGGCCGACCTCGTCGAACGCCATGACGACCACCGCCGCGCCGTACGCCATGCAGCGGCGGGCATAGTGGAGGAACGCCTCCTCGCCTTCCTTCATGCTGATCGAATTGACGATCGGCTTGCCGGACACGCACTTCAGCCCGGCCTCGATCACGCTCCATTTCGAGCTGTCGATCATGATCGGCACGCGCGCGATATCCGGCTCGGCGGCGATCAGCTTGAGGAAGGTGGTCATGGCGAATTCGGCGTCGAGCAGCCCTTCGTCCATGTTGACGTCGACCACCTGCGCGCCATTCTCGACCTGGCTGCGCGCCACCTCCACCGCGCGGGTATAGTCGCCCGCCAGGATCATCTTCTTGAACGCCGCCGATCCGGTGACGTTGGTCCGCTCGCCGACATTGACGAAATTGGTGGAGGATGCGGTCTGGGTCATGGTGTCTTCTCAAATCCTCCCCGTTCGCGGGGAGGGGGACCAGCGCAGCTGGTGGAGGGGGGTCTCCTCAAATCATGTCGCTGGTGGATACCCCCCTCCACCAGCCTCCGGCTGGTCCCCCTCCCCGTGCCGGGGAGGATCGGTCAGGCCGCCATGGTGAACGGCTCCAGCCCGGCGAGGCGGGTGACGACCGGCGGAGTCGGGACGCTGCGAGGCTTCATCCCCCGCACCTTGTCGGCGATCGCCTTGATATGCGCCGGCGTCGAACCGCAGCAGCCGCCCAGCACATTGACCTGCCCCTCGACCGCCCATTCGCCGACCAGCCCGGCGGTGGTGACGGGCGCTTCGTCATAGGCGCCCAGCTCGTTGGGCAGCCCGGCATTGGGATAGATCATGATCAGCGTGTCGCAAATCTCGCTCAGCGTCTTCACATGCGGGCGCAGCTGTTCCGCGCCGAACGAGCAGTTCAGCCCGATGGTCAAAGGCTTGGCATGGCGCACCGCATGCCAGAAGGCCTCGACCGTGTGGCCCGACAGGTTGCGGCCCGACAAGTCGGTCAGCGTCATCGACAGCATGATCGGCACTTCTCGGCCCAGTTCCTGCTCCAGCTTGCGCACCGCCATGATCCCAGCCTTGGCATTCAAAGTGTCGAACACCGTCTCGATCAGGATGAAGTCCGCCCCGCCCTCGACCAGCGCGTCGATCTGTTCGCGGTAGACGTCCTTGAGGTAATCGAAGTCGATCTCGCGATAACCCGGATCGTTGACGTCCGGGCTCAGCGACAACGTCTTGTTGGTCGGCCCGATCGCGCCCGCGACGAAGCGGGGGCGGCCGTCCTTGGCCTGATATTCGTCGGCCAGGCGGCGGGCGAGCCTGGCGCTCTCGACATTGATCTCGCGCACCAGATGTTCCGCGCCATAATCGGCCTGGCTGATCCGGTTGGCGGAGAAGGTGTTGGTCTCGGCGATATCCGCGCCCGCTTCGAAATAGGCGCGGTGGATGGACTCGGGGACTTCCGGCTTGGTGAGCGCGAGGATGTCGTTATTGCCCTTCTGGTCGTGGGTCAGGCCCAGCGTGCCCGCATAGGCCGCCTCGTCCAGCTTCCAGTTCTGGATCTCGGTGCCGAACGCGCCGTCGGTGATCAGGATGCGCTTGGCGGCTTCGGCCAGGAAAGTGTCGCGGGTCGTCATCGTCTTGCTCCTGCTCGCGTGCGAGCGGTTGTTTCTTTTTGGGCTGAGTGAGGCCTGGGGCGTCATCGCCCGTGGCCCTGCCCTCCCCCATCCCCTCCCGCCTGCGGGAGGGGCGTGCCTGGATCGTCGGTCATGCGCTTTCGCTAACCTCGACCCTCAATTCCATCTCTCCCCTCCCGCAGGCGGGAGGGGTCGGGGGGAGGGAAAGCCGCAAGCGACACAGTCTGCCGAACCGCCCCTACCCCCCGAAGCGTTAAGATCACGCCGCCGCGACCGCCTCGGCCTTCTTCCCCCGCACGCCCAGCAAATGGCTGATCGCATAGGCCAACTCGGCACGGTTGAGCGTGTAGAAGTGGAAACCCTTCACCCCGCCCGCATAAAGACGCCGGCACATCTCGGCCGCGATCGTCGCGGCGACCAGCTGGCGCGCGGCGGGGTGATCGTCCAGCCCCTCGAACAGGCGGTCCATCCAATCGGGGATGCTCGCCCCGCACAGGGCGGCGAACTTGCGGGTCTGTGCGACGTTCGACACCGGCAGGATGCCGGGCAGAATCTCCGCCGTGATGCCCGCCGCCGCCGCATCGTCGCGGAAACGGAAATAGGCTTCGGGCGAGAAGAAGAACTGGGTGATCGCACGGGTCGCGCCCGCATCGATCTTGCGCTTCAGATTGTCGAGGTCGGCCGCCTTGTTGGTCGATTCCGGATGACATTCGGGATAGGCCGCGACCGAAATCTCGAACGGGTGCAGCTTCTTGAGGCCCGCGACCAGATCGGCGGCATTCTCGTATCCGCCCGGGTGGCTGACGAAGCGCGCGCCTTCGGCGGGGGGATCGCCGCGCAGCGCCACGATGTGCCGCACGCCCGCCGCCCAATATTCCTGTGCGACCTGATCGATCTCTTCGCGGGTCGCCTCGACACAGGTCAGGTGCGCCGCCGCCGCCAGCGTCGTCTCGCGCTGGATGCGCGCGACCGTCGCATGGGTGCGCTCGCGGGTCGAGCCACCAGCACCATAGGTCACCGAAACGAAACGCGGATCGAGCGGCTCCAGCGTGCGGATCGCATCCCACAGCTGCGTGTCCATCTTCTCCGTCTTGGGCGGGAAGAATTCAAAGCTGACCGCGATATCGCCACCGACATCGGCGAACAGCGGCTCCTCATGCGCCAGCGCGGCCTCGGCTCGCGTCAGGATCGTGTTCGTCATGCCGCCCTCACCCTATTCGTCTCGACGGGCCGAAGCCCCTTTTTCATACCCAGCCAGAGCTTGACGGTCAGTTCGCCGCCCTCCAGCGTCCTCATCTCGGCCAATGTCAGCCCGGCGGGGCCGAACCAGCTGGTCATTTGCTCGTCGGCAAAGCCCAGACGGCTATGCGCCGCCTTTTGCCGCAATTCCTCGCGATCATGCGGGGCGAAGTCGGCGATCAGCAGACGCCCGCCCGGCCCCAGCACTCGCGCCGCCTCCGCGATCGCCGCGCCCGGCTGCTGCGCGAAGTGCAGGACATGGTGCAGGATCGCGATATCCGCCGCGCCGTCGCCCATGGGCAGCGCATAGAGGTCCGCCTGGCGCAGCTCGGTATTGGCACGCCCGTGCAGCTTGGCGCGGGCCAGCCGCAGCATCTCCGACGAGCGGTCGATGCCCAGCGCCGCATCGGCGCGGTCGCCGAACAGCTCCAGCATCCGCCCGGTGCCGGTGCCGATATCGATCAGCGTGCCCAGATCGCCCTCGCCGATCAGGCCCGCCATCGCCTCCTCGATCTCGCTGTCCGCAACATGGAGCGAGCGGATCGCATCCCACTCGCCCGCATGATCCTCGAACCAGGCGGCCGCACTCGCTGCCCGGTCGGCACGCACCGCCGCCAGTCGCGCCACGTCCGCCACGACCCAGGGGTCGGGCGTCTCCGCCGTCCAGCGATCCAGCGCCGCCGTCATCGGCTCCACCGCCTCACGGTCGCCCAGCGCGACGAAGACCCAGCTGCCTTCCTTGCGCCGCTCGGCCAATTCGGCATCGACCAGGATCTTCACATGGCGGCTGACCCGCGGCTGGCTCTGTCCCAGCACCTGCGCCAGCTCGCCCACCGACAGCTCCATCGAACGGAGCAGCGCCAGGATGCGCAGCCGCGTCGGATCGCCCAGAGCGCGAAAGATTTCGAGGGCGTTGGCCATGGATCACGATATAAAGATATCTTTATATGCGGTCAACGGAAGGAACTCATTTCCGCAGGCACGGACCCGAAACGGTCGATCTGCGTTGGCACGCCGATCATATGTTTGAAACGGGAGTGTTTGCCATGAAGAAGGTCCTGATCCTCGCCCTGACCGGCGCCGCTGCTATGTCGCTGGCTGCGTGCAGCCAGAACAGCCGCGAACAGACCCAGCAGGCCGCCGACGCCATCGGCTCGGACGTGAAGGCGACGACCCAGAACGCGTCGGACGATGTCGAGGCGGCGACCGCCAAGGCGCTGAACTCGGCCGAGAACGCCATGGACAAGGCCGGTGCCAAGCTCGACCGCGCCGGTGACCGCGCCGCCGCCCAGGCGGACCGTGCCGGTGACAGTATCGACCGCGGCCTCGACCGTGCGGGCGACAAGATCGAAAACGGCACGGCAAAGGCCCGCGAAGCGACCGGCAACGCGCTGGTTCGTGCGGGCGAGGACGTTCGCCGCTAAAGACTTTATCCTTCGGGATGACGAAAGGGGTCGACGAGGATTCGTCGGCCCCTTTTTCGTCGGCAGAGGACAACGCCCCGATCTCAGTCGAAGCGAACCTTCCCCCTCCCCGCCTTCACCTGGGACCGCCCCTTTTTGGCATCCACCCGCCGCGTCTGGGACGCGCGCGTCGGTTTGGTCGGCCGCCGCTTCTTCGGCACGATCGTCGCCTCGCGTATCAGGTCGATCAGCCGCTCGCGCACCTCGCGCCGGTTCATTTCCTGCGACCGGCTGGCGTCTGCGCGCAAGGTCAGCACGCCGTCCTTGCTCAGCCTTTGCCCGGCCAGCACGGCCAGGCGCATCTTCACCGCCTCGGGCAGGCTCGGCGAGCCGCCCACATCGAAGCGCAGCAGCACCGCGCTGTCGGTGGTGTTGACATGCTGCCCACCCGGCCCGGACGCGCGGGTGAAGCTCTCGGCGATCTCGCGCTCGTCGATCGCGATGGCGCGGGTGACGGGGATCAGCGCCATCGCAGGTCCGCCTAGTTCTGGAAGATACCGAAGCGCTCAGGAATCGGGGCTTCGGCGGTGATCGGGTCCTTAGTGTCGCCGCGCGGCACGGTCAGGCTGGCGGCGTGGAGCAACATGCCTCCCGCCTCGCCCGTACCATAGACGGGATCGCCGACCACCGGAGCGCCCAGCCCGGTCGCGGCATGGACCCGAATCTGGTGCGTGCGGCCGGTCTCCGGCCGGAACTCGACCAGCGTACGGCCATCCTCATGGCGAAGGGCTCGCCAGCCGGTCCGCGCCGACTTGCCCGACGGGTCGGCGACCATCCGCCAGCCTTCCTCCATGGTCGACACCTTGGCGAGCGGCAGGTCGATCATGCCCTCACCCTCGACCAGGCCGTTCAACACCGCCAGATAGCGCTTTTCGACCAGCCCGGACTCGAACGCCTGTTGGAAGCGGGCATGGGCCTTCGGGTTGCGCGACAGAAGCAGGCAGCCGCTGGTGTCGCGGTCCAGCCGGTGCACCGCGTGCGGCCAGCGCTTGAACCCGAACTTCAGCGATTCCAGATGGTTTTCGAGACTGATCGACCCGTTGCGGGGCCGATCCACGGGCAAGCCCGCCGGTTTGTCGATTACCAGCGCTTCGCCGTCGATGAATAGAACGCGATCTCCGTGCATCGCGCTCCCTTGCCACCGCCAGCGCCGACATGCCAGAGGGCCGCGCGTCATGCCGACCCTTCTTGCCGCTTTGCTCCGCCTGTCCGCGCTGCTGTCAATCGCGGCGATGCCCGTCATGGCCCAGGCGCAATCCTGTGACGGCGCGCTGCCGCCGCCCGGGCCTGATGGCCGGGTCGCCGGGCATTTCCCTTATGGCGATGCCAACCCTGTCGACATCGTGCCCGCGCCGGTCGGGTTCGGCCTGAAGCCCTATTGCCGCCTGCACCATGCGATGATCCCCGATCTGTTGCGGATGCTGAACGCCGCCAAGGCCGACCCGGCCGTCGGCGGCACGCTGCACGGCCTGTCCTGCCACCGCGAAGTCGCCCGCCAGCGCAACGTTTTCTGCCGCGACCGCAGCGCCTCGGCCGCCGAGCGCGCCATCTCGGTCGCGCCCGCCGGGCATAGCGAGCATGCGACCGGCTATGCGATCGACTTCGCGGTTCGCCCGGCCAAGGGATGCCCCGATGCCGAAGCCTGCATGGCCGCGACTCCGGCCGCGCGCTGGCTGATCGCCAACGCCCCCCGTTTCGGGTTCGAGATGAGCTTCCCGGCGGGCAACACGCAGCGGGTGAAGTGGGAACCCTGGCATTGGCGCTGGGTCGGCACGAGCCCGAGCGAGCCGGGCGCGGCACAGGCGCGGGCGGTGTTCGCCAAGGCACGGGCGCAGTTTCCCGCCAATCCGGGGGTACGCGATCCGTTGAAAGTCCTGGTGACCAGCCAGCCGCCGGTCCCGGCCGCTCCGCCTGCCCCACCCGCCCCGGTGGTGAAGAAGGGCAAGCGGCGATAATCTTGGAGCCTGACCGTCGACCACGCTCAGGTCGAACGGACGTCAGGCAAGAAAACGGGGGCGCCCATCGGCACCCCCGTATCCAAAATCAGCCGAACAGCTTGGCGGCCGTCTCGGCGATGCGCTTGCCCTGATAGCGGGCGCCGTCCAGATCGACCTGGCTCGGCTGGCGGCTGCCGTCGCCGTCCGCCAACGTCGACGCGCCATAAGGCGTGCCGCCATGGACTTCCTTCACGCCCATCTGACCCTGGAACCCATAGTCCAGGCCGACGATCGTCATGCCGTGATGGATCAGGTTGGTCAGCACCGAGAACAGGGTGGTCTCCTGCCCGCCATGCTGGCTGGCAGTCGAGGTGAAGGCGCCGCCGACCTTGCCGACCAGACCGCCCTTCATCCACACGCCGCCGGTCGTGTCCCAGAAGGCTGCCATCTGGCTCGCCATCCGGCCGTAGCGGGTCGGCGTGCCGACGATGATCGCGTCATAGTTCATCAGCGCGTCGGGGCCCTCGATCTCGGGATGCGCGGTATCGGTCTTGAAGTGCGCGGCGGCGACCACTTCCGGCGGCGCGGTCTCGGCAACGCGGCGGATATCCACCTCGGCCCCACCGGCGCGCGCGCCCTCGGCAATGGCGTCGGCCATCTTCTCGATGTGACCATAGGACGAATAATAAAGGACCAGAACCTTGGCCATGTGACTTACTCCCTTCAGAAAGTTGCAGTTATTCGGAATCAACCAGAACGATCTCGGCATCCTCGATCGCCGTGATCGTCACGGTCCGGCCGCCGACCAGCGCCGCACCGTCCCGAGCCGCGAACGGCACACCGTCGATTTCGATCCGTCCGGTGGCGGGGACCAGATAGGCGTGACGCCCCTCGCCCAACCGGTGCTCGACGCTTTCCCCGGCGCGCAAGGTCGCGCCCAGCACGCGCGCGTCGGCACGAATGCGCAGCGCATCGCCATCCTCCTCGAACCCGCTGGCCAGCGTCACGAAACGGCCAGAGCGTTCGCCCTTCGGAAAGGGCTTGGCACCCCAACTCGGCTGGCCACCCCGGCTGCGCGGCTCGATCCAGATCTGGAAGAGCGTCGTCGGCTCGGCCTCCAGATTATATTCGGCATGGCGCACACCCGAACCCGCGCTCATCACCTGGACGTCGCCCGCCGCTGTGCGGCCGACATTGCCCATCGAGTCCTGGTGCGTGATCGCGCCGGTGCGGACATAGGTGATGATCTCCATATCGGCATGGGGATGCGGCGGAAAACCGGCATTGGGCGCGATGACATCATCGTTCCACACCCGAATCGCGCCCCACCCCATGCGGGCGGGATCGTAATAATTGGCGAACGAGAAATGGTGCCGCGCGTCGAGCCAGCCATGGTTCGCATAGCCTAGGCTGTCGAAGCTGCGCCGGTCGATTCCGTTTGCGAGAACTTGCGTGGTCATGAGGGTAACTCCCTTGGTTGCTGCCAAGATAGGGTCGATTATGGTCGCGTAAACGGAAACGCTGGAAACCGATCGTTTCCACGTTCATTGTAGCGCGAAGCCGTGCCGCGGGTTCCGCGTGAGGGGGAGTGCCAAGGGGTGTCGATGCGTCTGCCGGATCTGGAAGCCTGGGCCATCTTCGCCGCGGTGGTCGAGCATCGCTCGTTCAGTGCCGCCGCCGATGCGATCGGCCTGTCCAAGGCCACCGTGTCCAAGGCGATCACCCGGCTGGAGGCGCAGCTCAACCAGTCGCTGTTCCACCGCACCTCGCGCCGCCTGGCCCTGACCGAGGCGGGCAAGCCGCTGGCCGAGCATGCCGCCCGCATCCTGGCCGAGGCGCGCGCCGCCGAGGAAGCCGCGCGCGACGCCGCCAGCGCGCCCGCCGGTCGCATCCGCCTGGCCGCGCCCATGTCGTTCGGCGTCGCCAATATCGCGCCGGTAATCGCCGATTTCCTGGCGGCGCACCCCGATATCGAGATCGAGCTCAGCCTGTCCGACGCACGGGTCGATATCGTCGCCCAGGGCTATGACATCGCGCTGCGCATCGCCGATCTACCCGACAGCTCGCTGCGCGCCCGGCGGCTCTGCGGGATTTCGACTCATATCGTCGCCTCGCCCGGTTATCTGGCGAACCATGGTACGCCCACCCATCCCAACGAACTGGGCGAGCACCGGCTGCTCAGCTATGCCAACGTCACCGGCCCCTGGCGCTTCCGCCATCCGGGCGGCGCGGAAGTCTCCGTCCGGCCACAGGGGCCGCTGACCGCCAATAGCGGCGATGCACTGGTCCCCGCCGTCGTCGGAGGGCTGGGCATTGCCCGCCTGCCCGGCTTCATCATCGGACCGCATCTGGCCTCGGGCCGGGCGGTGGCGATCCTGGAGGACTGGACGCCGCCGCCGATCGGGCTGCACCTGCTCACCCCGCCCAGCCCCTTGCGTCCCGCGCGAGTCGAGGCGCTGATCGCGTGGCTGGCCGATCGGGTTCGCGACCCCTGTACCGCCGCCAAGGCGATGGAGGCCACACGATGAACCGCCTTCGTCCCGACGACAGCGATGCACGCTTCATCCGCCGCATCGTCCTGACCCTGTTGATCCTGGCCGTCACCGCCGCGCTCTTTCGCGCGGGCGACCTGCTGATCCTGGCCTTCGGATCGATCCTGGGGGCGATCGTCATCCATGCCATCGCCGATCTATATGCCGACCATCTGCCGATCGGGCCCAAGCGTTCGCTGACTCTGTCGATCGCGACCGTGCTGGCGGTATTGGGTTTCCTCGCCTGGCTGTTCGGCGTCGCCTTTCGCCAGCAACTCAACACGCTGGTCACGCAACTGCCCATCCTGATCGACCAGTTGGCCACCTGGGCCTCGCAATCGCCGGTCGGGGCCAAGGTGGTCGACGCGGTGCGCGCCGCCTTTGCCGGGAGCCGCGTCGCGCGCGATATCGGCGGCCTCGTCTCGGGCGCGGGCGAATTCGTCCTCAACTGCCTGCTGCTGCTGGTCGGCGCGCTGTTCTTCGCCGCCGATCCCAAAATCTACGAGCGTGGTTTCCTGCTGCTGGTCCCCCGGTCGATGCGACCCGCCGTGGAGGATGCGCTGTTCGACACCGGATCGACCCTGCGCCTGTGGCTGCGCGCGCAGCTGATCCAGATGACGACGATGGGCGTGCTGGTCGGTGTCGGCCTGGCGATCGCCGGTGTGCCGTCCGCCGCCGCGCTGGGGCTGTTGACGGGGCTCAGCGAGTTCGTGCCCTATGTCGGCCCGATCGCGGCGATGCTGCCCGCGCTAGGACTGGCGGCGCAGGGCGGGAATGGTGCGATCATCGGCACCCTCATCACCTTCGCGGTCGTCCGCTTGGTGCAGACCAATGCCATCACCCCCTTCGTCACCAGCCGCGTCGTCGCCATCCCGCCAGCCGTCACCCTGTTCGCGATTATCGGCATCGGCACGATCTTCGGGCTGTTCGGCCTGTTTTTTTCCGCCGCGCTGCTGATCGTGGCCTTCACCCTGATCCGCAGCCTGTATCTGCGCGAGGTGCTGGGCGAAGATATTCCGGTCGTGGAGCATCAGACTTTGCTCGGCCCCGGCGCAAAGATGAAATAACGGAATCATAATCCGGGTTAGGGACGAATTAACCTTTTGCGTTCACATCAGCGTTGGTTAATGAATAAAGCATCAGGTCGCCGGGGCATCAGGGGGGCGATCACTCGCAAATGGGGATTGTCGATGCGCGTTTTGCTGATCGAAGACGAACCGACGACGGCCAAGGCGATCGAGCTGATGCTCGGCAGCGAAGGCTTTAATGTCTATACGACCGATCTGGGCGAGGAAGGCCTCGATCTGGGTAAGCTGTATGATTATGACATCATCCTGCTCGATCTGAACCTGCCGGACATGCACGGCTATGACGTGCTGAAGCGTCTGCGGGTCGCACGGGTTTCGACCCCGGTGCTGATTCTGTCGGGCATTAACGAGATGGATTCCAAGGTGCGCAGCTTCGGCTTCGGCGCCGACGATTACGTCACCAAGCCCTTCCACCGCGAGGAACTGATCGCGCGTATCCACGCGGTCGTCCGCCGGTCCAAGGGCCATTCGCAGTCGATCATCCGCACCGGCAAGCTGGCGGTCAATCTCGACGCCAAGACGGTCGAGGTCGACAATGCCCGCGTCCACCTGACCGGCAAGGAATATGCGATGCTGGAGCTGCTGTCGCTCCGCAAGGGCACGACGCTGACCAAGGAAATGTTCCTCAACCACCTCTATGGCGGGATGGACGAGCCCGAGCTGAAGATCATCGACGTCTTCATCTGCAAGCTTCGCAAGAAGCTGAGCCTGGCCTGTGAGGGCGAGAATTATATCGAGACCGTCTGGGGCCGCGGCTATGTGCTGCGCGAACCGGACGAGGTGGAGCAGGCCGAGGTCGCCTGATCGCTTTAACCGTTACCGAAAAAGGCCGGTTCGCGGGGGCGCGGACCGGCCTTTTTCTTGGAACTTGCCCTTTATCTTCGCCGTCAGGCCAGGCGCTGTCGCCGACGCCGCGCGATGATCGCCAGCAGCACGAGGCCGGCCGCCATCAGGGCGACGCTGCCGGGCGTGGGGATCGCGCTCGGCGATCCGCCGCTGCTCCCCGCCCCGCCCGACGATCCGCCCGAACTGCTCGGCGGGTTGGATGAGGATGGCGAGTAGGTGCCGACATAGGTGCCCAGGTGAAACTCGCCATTCTGCACCAGGCTGGCGAACACCGCCGACCCTTCGATATAGTTGCCGGTCACCGCCGCCGCCTTGGGCGCCAGTACCGATCCCTTCCACGCCGTAGTCAGCTCCAGGCTGGTCGCATCGGGGAAATTCCAGATGACATGCTGGCCCAGACCCGTCGCATTGCCGAGGAAATTGTCGTCGAGCCGGACCGACGATCCGCGGACATTGACGATCACCGTGTCGGCACCGTTGGCGTTGAACGCGATCTCGCCGAAGCGCGACAGGTCGGCGGCGTTGAGATTGAACACGCCCACGCCATTGGCGCCGGGCACCGCGTTGAAGGTCGCACGATTGCCGCTGATCGACACCTGCGCCGTCGCGGCGAGCGCGGCATAGCTGTTCGACAGATCGGTCATGCTGCTCGCCAGTAGGCTCTTCTGCTGGTTCAGCCCCGAGACGAAGTTCGGATCGCTGGCGCTCAGGCCCGACTGGACGATATTCTGGTTGATGTTGGTGTTGGACAGGCTGCCCCCTACCTTCACCGTCTGCACCGCGCCGTTCAGGTTCAGCCCGCTCTGGACATTGCCGCCGATCAGCGCGCCCGAGCCGTTGTTCAGGTTTTTCGCACCGCCCAGCACGTCGCCGACCACGGTCAGCCCTGGCACCGAATAGCTGGACGCAGGCACCGAGCGAATCTGGTAGTTGGACGAATTGCCGCTCAGATTGCCGCCGACAAAGGTCCGCCCCTCCACCTCCGAGCTGGAGGTCAGGTCGCCCAGCACGATGAGATTCCATTCCTTGAGCGCATCGACGCCCACCACGGTCGGAGAGGCGATGGCGAGTGACGGCAGGGCAGCGACTAGCCCGGCGACAAGTAAACGGTGCTTCATGATCTGGGTTATAAACACCAAAGGCTGCGAAATCATGAGTCGCGATGCGCCCCGCCTCCCGAAGCGAGACGCCGACCCGTCCTATCGACAACGCAGCGTTACGGTCTGCCCCGGCTTGTCATAGGTGATCGAGGAACAGTCCTTCAGCATGTCCGCGCCGATATAGACCACATAGGACGGCTTGCTCTTTGCGCGCTTGCCCTTGACCACGACATCGCGCGTCGCCGCCTCCAGGCCATCGGCCTCGCTGGGGTCGATATCGGTCGCCGCGCCATAGTCATGGGTGCGAACCAGCAGGTCGGTCAGTCGCAACGGCCCCAGCATCAGGGGCCGGGTCAATCGAACCGGTCGCGCCGGACGGCGAACGCCATGGGAGATGAGGACCTGCTCGACGGCTCCGTCGAACTGTGCGCCCTGCGCCCGCCCGATGGCAGCCCCCGCCGCCGCGCTGGCCACGGTGCGCGGAAATTGCGGGGCGAAGGCGAACAGGATGTCCTGGCCGCCGATCGGGACTTCGACGCTTGCCAGCCACCAGCCGTAACGTGGCGCCAGTTTCAATGTCGCCTCACCCTCCCCTGCCTGGGGCGGGCGAAGCATAAAGCGCACGATCGGATCGGGCAGGACATGGGGGCCGCCCAGCGCCTCGTCGCCCGGATAGGCGTCGGTCTCGAACCACTTGACCCATTGGCTTTCCGGCGGCGTGTCGCCGACGCCCAGCATCACGCGCTGCACACGCCCCGGCACGCGCACCGGGCCGATCCGCGCCGAGGATGCAGGCCCCATCGAGAACAGCTTGAACCCGCCCCCGCCGATCTTCGCGTCATCCCCGAACAGCGCCTCGGCCCGCGCGCGGGGCACATAGAGGAAGGTCGGCAGGCCTGGCCCGATCCGGGCCGGGATCGCGTGCCCATCCACCGTGACGGTCACCCGCCCATCGGCAGGCACCTCGCGGATCGGCAGCGGCGGCGGCGGATCGCTGGCGCCGACCAGTATCGGCAGCATCAGGACCGGCACCAGCCGCCGCGCGGGCGTCATGTCAGCGTCGTTCCCACACCTTCTGCCCGCCGATCCACGTTTCCTCGACCTTGGTCGCGCGCAGCTCGCTCGGGTTGATGTCGAGGGGATTGCGGTCGACGATGATGAAGTCCGCCTGCTGGCCCGCCCCCAGCCGCCCGAACAGGTCCTCGGCGAAACCGGCATAGGCGCCGTCCATGGTGAAGGCGCGCCACGCAGCCTCGCGCCCGATGATCTCCTGCGGCTGCCACCCGCCATAGGGCTGACCGTCGGGGCCCTGGCGCGTGATCGCCGCCGCCCAGCCCGCGAACGGATCGGGGCGCTCGACTGGATAGTCCGACCCGAAGGCCAGCGTCGCGCCGTTCTTCAGCATGGTGTTCCAGGCATAGGCTCCGGTCAGCCGCGCCGGGCCCAGCCGCGCCTCTGCCATCTGGCGGTCGCTCGTCTCATGCACCGGCTGCATCGAAGCGATGATGCCATGCTTGCCGAAGCGTGGCAGGTCCGCCGGATCGACCACTTGCGCATGTTCGATTCGCCAGCGCCGGTCGCCCTTATAGGTCTCGGCCAATTCGTCGATCGCGTCGAGCACCTGCGCGTTCGCCCGGTCACCGATCGCATGGACCGCGACCTGATACTTGTCCATCGCCGCGCGGCTCATCAGGTTGCGGATGACGTCGTCGGTCATGAAGCCCAGGCCGGTCTGGCCCGGCGCGTCGGCATAGGGCTGCTTCAGCCACGCCCCGCGCGAACCCAGCGCGCCGTCGCCGTACAGCTTCACGCCGACCAGCCGCAGCTTGTTGTTGTACAACCACGGCGTCGGCCCGGTGCCGCCGATTCGCACCGTATCATCGACGCCGCCGCCATAGCTCATGATCCGGACGCGCAGGTTGCCCGCATCGCCCATCCGGCGATAGGTCATCCACTCGTCCAGTGTCGTGCCCATATCCGCCGTCGCGGTGATGCCGTGGCTCAGCAGCTCGTTCTGCGCCTTCAGGAAGGCCGCGTTGCGATCCTTGGCCAGCGGTTGCGGGATCGCCTTCTGGATCAGCGCCATGGCCGCATCGACGAACACGCCAGAGGGCTGGCCGCCGACCTTCTCGATCCGGCCACCGGGGGGCGAGACGGTCTTGGCGGTGATTCCCGCCGCCTTCATCGCCGCGCTGTTCGCCCAGAGCGCATGGCCATCGGCGCGCTCCATGACGACCGGCCGGTCGGAGACGGCCGCGTCCATATCGGCGGCGGTGGGGAAGCGGCCCAGCGCCCAGCTTTCCTGGTTCCAGCCACCGCCCAATATCCATTTGCGCTCCGGGTTGGCGGCGACATAGGCGGCGATCCGCGACTTCGCCTCGTCCAGCGACTTGGTGCTGCCCAAGTCCAGCTCGATCTGGCGGAAGCCCAGCGCCATGACATGCCCGTGCGAATCGACGAAGCCGGGCAGCAGCACCCGCCCCTTCATGTCCGCGCGCCAGTCGAGCTTTTCGGGGCGCTTGTCCTTGGCCGACAACAGTTTCACGACCTTGCCGTCTGGAGTCAGCAACAGGCCGGTGAACCGCACGACCTTGCCGTCCTTGTCCAGCGTCAGGCCGGTCACATTGTCGACCAGCGCATCGGCAAAGGCCGCGGCCGGGGTCAGCGCTACGGCCAACGCCGTGAGAACTGTGCGGAGGATGCGGGAGGAGGAAGCCTGCTTTGCCATGGCCGTTCCCTATCGGGTGAAGGCGAAGGTGGGAAGCGCAGGACACAATCATTCCTCCCCTGCAAGGGGAGGGGGACCATCCGCAGGATGGTGGAGGGGTGTAACCGGTGGCGAACGCAGACCGCCCTCACCAACCGGAACACCCCTCCGACGCGCTGCGCGCGCCACCTCCCCTTTCAGGGGAGGAAATCTACCCTTCCATCACGACCGCCGCACCACCTCGCGAATTACGAAGTGCGAGGCCAGCCGCGTCACCCCCGGCAGGCGGGCCAGCGTCTCGCGGTGGATACGCTCATAGCTGTCGTCGCGGCGCACCTCGACTTGGATCATATAGTCCGCCTCGCCGCTCATCAGGAAGCATTCGACGATCTCGGGACAGCGCAGGATTTCGCGCTCGAACGCCACCATGGTATCCTGCCGCTGGTCCTTCAGCGTGACGTTGACCATCACGGTCGAGGGCCGCCCGCGCGCCTCATGGCTCAGGATCGCGCGGTATCCGGTGATGACGCCACTCTCGCGCAGTTGCGCCACGCGGCGATGCGCGGCGCTGGCGGACAGGCCGACCTTCTCGCCCAGCGCCGCGCTGGTCAGGTCGGAATCGCGGGCCAGCTGGGCCAGGATGCGGCGGTCGATCGCGTCGGACATTTCATCCCGATACATCGACGTATCACGCAAGAAAATCCCGTTTGAGCCATCTGCGTGGGACCGCTTTGCACACCTCTCCCACCCTATCGGCGCTACTATCGCCCTAACAATCTTACGGAGAGTCTCTCATGCGCGTCGGTGTCCCCAAGGAAATCAAGAACCACGAATATCGCGTCGGCCTGACCCCGCCGTCGGTCGCCGAGCTGGTCGCCGCCGGTCATGAGGTGATCGTCGAGACCAAGGCCGGCACCGGCATCGACTTCGAGGACCAGGACTATATCGACGCGGGCGCGCGCATCGTCGCCACTGCGGCGGAAGTGTTCGACCAGGCCGAGATGATCGTGAAGGTCAAGGAGCCGCAGGCGGTCGAGGTCGCGATGCTGCGTCCGCATCACCTGCTCTTCACCTATCTCCACCTCGCTGCCGACAAGCCGCAGGCCGAGGGCCTGATGAAGTCGGGCGCGACCTGCATCGCCTATGAGACCGTCACTTCGCCCCGTGGCGGCGTGCCGCTCCTCAAGCCGATGTCGGAAGTCGCGGGCCGCATGGCGGTGCAGGTCGGCGCGCATTATCTCGAAAAGCAGCAGGGCGGCCGTGGCATCCTGCTCGGCGGGGTACCCGGCGTGGCACCGGCCAAGGTCGCGATCCTGGGCGGCGGCGTCTCGGGCGTGAACGCGGCGCAGATGGCGGTCGGCCTGCGCGCCGACGTCACCATCTACGACATCAACAACGACCGTCTGGCTGAGCTGGACATGTTCTTCTCCAGCCAGATCAAGACCGCCTATGCCTCGAAGGCGGCGATCGCGGCGGCGGTGAAGAATGCGCACCTCGTCATCGGCGCGGTGCTGGTCCCTGGTGCCGCGGCGCCCAAGCTCGTCACCCGCGACATGCTGAAGACGATGAAGCGCGGCTCGGTGATGGTCGACATCGCGATCGACCAGGGTGGCTGCTTCGAGACCAGCCATGCCACCACCCATCAGGACCCGGTGTTCGAGGTCGACGGCGTGATCCATTACTGCGTCGCCAACATGCCGGGCGCGGTCGCCCGCACCTCGACCTTCGCGCTCAACAATGCGACGCTGCCCTTCGCGGTGAAGCTGGCCAACATGGGGGCCGAGGCCGCGATGAAGGCCGATCCGCACCTGGCGAACGGCCTGAACGTCTCGGGCGGCAAGATCCGCCACGCGGCGGTCGCCGAAGCGCTCGACCTGCCGTTCGAGGCTTGGGCGGGCTAAACCCTTCAGCCGTTCGCACGGAGCGAAGTCGAAGTGCACGCCCCGGACCTTGCCGCAGAGGCTGGTCCGTGGCCTTCGACTTCGCTCAGGCCGAATGGGTTTCAAGATTTGATCCCCCGCTCCGTTCACGCTGAGCGAGGTCGAAGCGCATGCCCTGCCCTACACCACAAGAGCCCGAATAAGGTTGCGCCGACCAAAAGAAACAAAACTGGAACATCGCCGTTGATCCCCCGAAAGGATCACCCGATGACCGACAACCCCAAGACCGAACCCTTCTCGAATGCCGAGAAGGACCCCGATGACTGGACCACCGGCGATGAGAAGATGACCGGCGCGCAAGCCAGTTATCTGAAGACCCTGTCCGAAGAGGCGGGCGAACCGTTCGACGATACGCTGACCAAGGCGGACGCCTCCAAGCGGATCGACGCGCTTCAGGAAAAGACCGGCCGAGGCCAGTAAGCCCTTATTCGCCCATCATCCGGATCGCCTGATCGAGCAGCATCACCCGCTGCTCGATAGCCGGGCGATAGGGTGCATCGGCGGGCGACAGCGCCAGGGCACGGTTCCAGAAAATACGCGCCTTGCGAAAGTCGCCCGCCCGCATCCAGGCCAGCCCCTCGAAGAAGAAAGGCGTCGGGTCGCGAGGTCCCAATGTCCGTGCGCGGCGAAAGGCGAAGCGGGCGGCGGGCGACATCTGATAGCCGTCATGCGCGAACAGGACATTGCCCAGTTCGGTCCAATAGGGAACGCTGGTCCGGTCGCCGCCGACCGCGCCCAACATGATCTGCACTGCGGTGCGCTTGTTGCCCGAACGCGACAGGGCATCGGCGGCGGTGAACATTGCCGCCTCCCCGCCGTAACGCCCGATCAACTGCCCGCGCAGCTCGGAAATCGCGTCATTGTCGAGCAGCGCATCGGGCCGCGGCGCGGGCGCGCTGGCCGCCAGGGTCGGCCGCCCCTGCCATGCATAGCCCACGCCGCCCAGCGCCAGCGCGGCCCCGAGCATCGTCCAAAGCGGCCGCGGAAACCGCAACCACAGCGCCAGGCCCATCGCTCCGGCGGCGATCAGCAGCAGGATCAGCCAGCCCATCAGCGCCGCTTCCGAAAGCTGGACCGCGCGATCCACGCGCCGACTGCCAGCAACAGGATCGGCGTCGCCCAGAGCAACGCCGTCGCACCCGACAAGGGCGGGTCATAGCTGACATAATCGCCGTACCGCTCGATCAGCCAGGCGCGGATGGCCTCCGGGCTCTCGCCGCGCGCGATGCGCTGGCGGACCAGCGCCCGCATGTCGGCGGCCATGTCGGCGTCGCTGTCGGCGATCGACTGGCCCTGGCACACGACGCAGCGTAGCTCACCCATCAGGGCCCGCGCCTGCGCCTCGGCGCGGGCGTCGGGGAGTTGCATGTTCCCGTAATCGGGCGTGGTCGTCGCGGCGGCCAGCAACAGGGCGAGCGACAGGCTCATTTCGCGGCCGCCACATCGCGGACGATCTGATCGACCTGATCGGCGCGGATGTCGCCGATATATTGCCGCACGATCCGCCCGCGCCCGTCGATCAGGAAGGTCTCAGGCACGCCGGAAGAGCCGAGTGCCATCTGCACCCGGCTGCGGCTGTCGTCGCCGATCGCGGCATAAGGATCGCCGTTGCGGCGAAGGAAGGCGGCGATGGCGGGGCCCTTGTCATGGATCGCGACGGCGTCGATCGGCACGCCCCTGGCCTTCAACGCCATCAGCTGCGGCGCCTCGGCAATGCACGGGATGCACCAGCTGGCGAAGACGTTGAGCAGGCGCGGCCTGCCGCTCTTGAAATCGCCGCTCGCCAGCCCCGGCTTGCCCGGCACCATCGGCTCCAGCTTGAAGACCGGCAGCGGCTTGTCGACCAAGGTCGAATGCACCGTCGTGTCGGCAGGCCGCATCAGCCCGGCCGCGACCACCGCGAAGAACACTCCGAACAGCCCCAGCGGCAACCAGATCAGCGCGCGCTTCATCCCCACAGAGCCTCCCGCCGTCGTTGCTGCCACGCCTTGAACCACCGCCCGGCGAGCGCCAGCACCCCGCCCAGCGCGATCAGCGCGCCGCCAAGCCAGATCAAGGTCACGAACGGCTTCCACCACAGCCGCAACTGCCAGCGCCCGGTCGCGGCATCCTGCTGCCCCAGCACGGTATAGAGCTGCCCGTCCCAGCGGGTCGCGATGGCGCTCTCGCTGGTCGTGGTCGGCGGATCGGTGAAGAAGCGCTGCTGCGGACGCAGCGTGGCGCCGTCGCCTTCACGCGTCGCGGTCAGCCGCGCCTCCAGCGCCGACCAGTTCGCGCCGACATTGGGATAGATGCGGTTCAACTCCACCCGCCATGGGCCGACGATGGTCGCCTGCCCCGGATAGAGCGCCACCAGCCGTTCCGCGGTGAAGGCGCTGTCACACGCCATGCCGACCATGCTGACGCCCAGCCCGACATGCGCCACGACCATGCCCCAGATCGGCAAGGGCGTGCGCCGCCAGTTGCGGCGGGTGACCGGCAGCACGCTGGCGACGATCAGCCCCACGCCGAAGGACAGGCCGAGCAGCGACAACACGCCCATGCCCCCCGTCAGGGTCAGCATCAGCGCGAACGTCCCCGCCGCCGCGACCATCGGCCAGAGCATGCGGATCAGCACCGCCTCCGCGTCATCGCTCCGCCAGCGCAGGGCGGGGCCGACCGCCATCACCGCGACCAGCGCCAGTGCGATCGGCCCGGCAGCCGCGTGGAAGAAGGGCGGCCCGACCGACAGCCGCACCCCGAACCCGGCGGCAACCAGCGGATAGAGCGTGCCGATCAGCACGATGCCCAGGATCACCGACAGCAGCAAATTGTTGACGA
>CAJYRW010000072.1:0-18093 GCA_913777475.1 uncultured Sphingomonas sp.
CAGGCGTACATGGTCTTCGGTGAGCAGACGGTGTTGGATAGCCGTCAGGCTTGCCTCTTCCAGAGGCCCCTTGCGGACCGATAGCCTGTTGTCACAGGTGCCACGTTGCTTCTGACCGGCGCAGCGATAATAGTCCTTGCCGCTGATCGTGTAGTTGGACCCGCAGCAACCGCATCGGATCAGGCCGGATAGCAGATACTTCTTGCGATTACCCTGGGCCAGCGGCAGCGACGTGGTGGAGCGCTTGCGGGCGTTCAATTCCGCTTGGACCGTCTCGAAGTCACTATCATCGACGATGCGGAGGTCCGGGACCGCCACCTCGATCCACTCGCTGGGGTCTCGAAGCTGATAGCGCCGTTCGCGCTTCTCCGAGTCTGGATCACGGCGCCAGTGTCGACGCTTCCAGACAAGCCGTCCTGTGTAGAGGGGGTTGTTGAGGATGCCGACCAGCTTCTTTGGGTCGCCCCGGATGGTCGAGGCATTCCACAGCCCGCCACGAGGTCCTGGAATACCCTCAGCATTCAGGCGGGTGGCAATCTGGATGGAAGACAAGCCGCCAGCGAACCATTTATAAATCTGGCGAACCATGTCTGCCTTCGCCCCGTCGATCGCGAGCAGCCCACGGACGAGTTCGCCTTTCGCATCGAGCTGGATGACACGCTTGTAGCCCTAAGCGTCCTCCGGCGAAACGCCCTGCCAGGACCGCCGCCTCCATGCCACGCAAAGTCTTGTCGACAAGGTGTTTGAGGAAGATCGCGCCCATCAGGCCTGCAACGGCGAACTTAATCTCGTCGACCCGACCTTCGCTGATCGTATGCAGATGGACGCGGTGATAGGGCAGTTTCTTGCCCAGCCAGGCTACGTCCTCCGCGTCACGCGCCAGCCGGTCCAGTGACTCGCATACAATGAGGTCGACCTCGCCCGCCTGAGCTGCCCCCTTCTGAGTGGTCCATCGACTATGACAGTCTGGATCAAGGAAGGGACGACGCATGCCTGCCAAGAAGCACAAGCCTGAGGAGATCATCGGGAAGCTGCGTGAGGTCGAGATCATGCTGGGCCAGGGCGGGACGACCGCTGAGGCATGCCGGCGGATCGCGGTCAGCGAGCAGACCTACTACCGCTGGCGCAAGGAGTACGGCGGCTTGAAGACGGATCAGGCGCGTCGGATGAAAGATCTGGAGAAGGAGAACTTGCGGCTGCGGCGTGCGATCTCCGACCTGACACTGGACAAGTTGATTCTACAGGAGGCGGCGCGGGGAAACTTCTGAGCCCCGCGCGACGCCGACGCTGCATCGACCAGGTGCGAGAGGTGCTGTACGTATCCGAGCGGCGCGTGTGCCGCGTGCTGGGGCAGCACCGGTCGACACAGCGCAAGGTGCCGTGCGGGGCAGATGGCGAAGAGGTGCTGACCGACGACATCGTCGCGCTGGCCAGGCAGTACGGGCGCTACGGCTACCGCCGGGTAACCGCACTGCTGCATGCGGCGGGCTGGTCGGTGAACCATAAACGGGTGGAGCGGATCTGGCGGCGCGAAGGCCTCAAGGTGCCGCAGAAGCAACCTAAACGTGGCCGGCTATGGTTGAACGACGGCTCGTGCATCCGGCTGCGACCGGAGTATCCGGGGCATGTGTGGGCGTATGACTTCGTCGAAGCGCGGACGCATGACGGGCGCAAGTTCCGGATACTGACCATCATCGATGAGGCCAGCAGGGAATGCCTGGCACTGGTCGTCGCGCGCCAGCTTCGACACGAAGACGTGCTGGCAGCGCTTGCCGACCTGTTCATCGCGAGGGGTCCGCCCGCGCATATCAGATCGGATAACGGCAGCGAGTTCATCGCTACCGCGGTTCAGAAATGGCTCGGGCAAGTTGGCGTGAAGACGCTGTACATTGTGCCGGGTTCGCCGTGGGAGAATGGCTACAACGAGAGCTTCAACGGCTCGCTGCGCGATGAGCTGCTCAACGGCGAGATCTTCTACAGCCTCGCTGAAGCAAGAGTACTGATCGAGGCGTGGCGCCGTCACTACAACACCGTCCGGCCGCACAGCAGCCTGGGCTACCGACCGCCAGCCCCGGACGCGGTGACACCGCCATTACCGGCCTCCGGTTCCGCTTCGCTCCACCTACGCCCGGCAATGGCGGCGGAGACGACAATGCACTAACTAACAAGCCGGACCACCCGGTGGGGGCTGCTCACCACCGTATCGGCTATGTCTGCACGCTCATTGTCCTGACGCAATTGATCTGGGCCGGAGCTCTCCTGACCAAAGCGTGGTGGCGGCAGCGGGGGCAGGCGGCCGAAATGCGGGCGCACTCGCGGGTCCATTCCGGGCTGTTGCTGTCCGATCCCAACGCGATCGATCTGGACAACAGAGCCTTGGTTCAGCTGACGGCGCTGCACCCGGTGTCGGCATTGGGGTCGCAGTCGGTCAGGCTGGCGGTCAATCCTGCGCTGTCCGATCAGGCCTATGCGCTTGCGCTGAGACGGCGCGGCGAGAAGGCGGAAGGGGTGGTGATCGTGTTCCGACAGGCGCCCGATGGTTTGGACAAGCGACAGGCTTATCATTTCCAGACCTCCGTGGCCGAGTTCGATCAGGTTATGGCGCAGTTTGATATGGTGACCGACGGTTACCAAGGGGGAGACCGGTTGTGCACGGACGGTGTGGAATATGCATTTGAACGCCGAAGCGGGCCACGGGTGACCTCTGGTACGAGTGTCAGCAGTTGCGACAAGACCTATGAGCGCGCCGCCATGCTGCTGTTCGATTTTGCCAGGCGTTTTGCACCCGTTCCCAAGACCCTTGATTGACCAGAAACATGGCATGACTGTGTCCGTGTATTGACACGATAACACACATCCGTCATCCTTCTCCCCATCTCAACAGGGAGAACGTCCATGTATAGCGAGAGCGACATCGACGGTGCGGTGGCGGCGGGGGCGATTTCGCCCCAGGCGGCATCGGCGCTGCGGCGGCACGTTGCGACGGCGCATGCCGCGCCGGCCGTCGACGAGGAGCATTTCCGGCTGCTCACCGGTTTCAACGACATCTTCGTGTCGATCGCGATCGCGCTGCTCCTCGCCGCGCTGGGGCAGATCGGATTCCGCATCAGCCATGGGCTGGGCGGCGGCTTTGTCGCGGGGGCGGCGTGGATGCTGGCCTTCTACTTCACCGCCAAGCGGCGCATGGCGCTGCCCAGTATATTGCTGCTGCTCGCCTTTGTCGGCGGGGTCGCGGGCGGACTGATCGGGCTGATCGAGACGATCTGGCCGCATATCGACGGCACGGCGGGCGCGCTGGCGGTGTCGGGCGTCGGGCTGGTCTCGGCAGGCGCGGCCTGGCTGCACTGGCGGCGGTTCATGGTGCCGATCACCGTGGCGGCGGGGGCGGGCGCGCTGGTCGGGGTCGCGATCGGGCTGGTCATGGCGGCCGTGCCCGACATCAAGCAGGGCGTGTGGCCGATGTTGCTGCTCTGCGGACTGGGCGTGTTCGCGCTCGCGATGCGCTGGGACATGTCGGACCCGAAGCGTGAGACGCGGCGTGCCGACGTGGCCTTCTGGCTGCACCTGGCCGCGGCACCGATGATCGCGCACCCGATCTTCCAGATGCTGGGCGTGTTCGACGGCGATATCGGCGCGGGCGTGGCGGTGATCGTGCTGGCGCTTTACCTGCTGTTCGCCGGGATCGCACTGGCGGTGGACCGGCGGGCGCTGCTCGTGTCCAGCTTGGTCTATGTGCTCTACGCGCTCTATTCACTGTTCCGCAGTGCGGGTGCCGTGGAGCTGGGGGCGGCCTTCACCGCGCTGGTCATCGGCTCGGCGCTGCTGACCCTGTCGGCCTTCTGGCAGCCGATGCGACGGACCGTGGTCGGCTGGCTGGCGCAACCGATGCGCCTGCGCCTGCCGCCGGTGCACCAGCCCGCGTGACGGGACCGTGCCGCCGTCCGGCCCCTTGGGAGCGGGCGGCGGCACCCGGATGGATCAGGATAGGCTTGGCGATATGACCCGTGACGAGCTGGAGCTCGGCCAGACCTTGCGGGGCAGACGGCGGTCGCGCCGCGTCCTCGACCTGCTGGAGGCGTGGACCATGGTCGGGGTCATGGCCTCCGCCCTGTCCGCCCATCGCCAGGCGGCACTGGTCGAGCGGCTGCGGCCCGCCATGCGGCACCGGCTGCGCCTGGTGTCCTCGTCATCCGATGCGGTCGTGCCTGCGATCGACGCGTTTGCGGCGGGCCATGGCACGGTGGTCCTGATCGGATGGCAGATCGAGGACGAGCCGGCGCTGCTCCTGTCGTTCAAGGCGCTCAACCGCGCGGTGCCGCATCTGCGGACGGTCTATCCGGACGGCTTCGTCCTGTTGAACGAGCCGCTGACCGACGCCCTTCTGATCGAAGTCGACCCGGACGATCCCGCCGGACCGTATATCGACCGGCTGTCATGGGATTCGGAGCCCTAGCCTCCGACAGGGGCCCGCCGGTCAAGCGGGCCCCGTCATTTTCAATAGGCATAGGCCCGGACGAGATCGTACAGATAATCTCGCCCGTCATAGAGTGACTTGACCCGAATGCGCTCGTTCAGGCCGTGGATGCCCGACATGTCCTTTTCGATGAAGATGCCCGGCGCGCCGTAGACGGGGATGCCGATCGCCTGGAAGAAGATGCCGTCGGTCGCGCCGGTCGACATCATCGGGACCAGGGGCACGCCGGGGAAATGTTTCGCCGCCAGCGTCTTCATCGGGCCGATGATCTTCGGGTCGAGCTTGGGCGGAATGGCGGTCGGGCGGACCGGCTGGTTGGCGGTGACGGTGATCTTCGGCCCCGCCAGTTCCTTGAGTTTCGCCAGCGTCCCCTCGACCGTCTCGCCGGGGAAGATACGGCAGTTGATATTGGCGGTCGCGCGCTGGGGCAGGGCGTTTTCGGCATGGCCCGCCTGGAGCAAAGTCGCGACGCAGGTGGTGCGCAGCGTCGAATGCAGTGCCTTGTCCTGGCTGACGATCGCGTCGGCTGCCTTATCCTCCGGGTTGGCGAGCAGCCGGGTGATCGCGTCGCCCAACTGGCCGCCGACCTTTTGCGCGGTGGCGGTCAGGAAGGCGCGGGTCGTGTCGGTCAGGTGGATGGGGAATTCATAACCCTGCACCGCCTTCACCGCATCGGCGAGTTCGTAGATCGCGTTCTCCGGCGTCGGCTGCGAGCTGTGCCCGCCCGGATTGGTGGCGAGAAAGGTATAGTTTTGCGCCGCCTTCTCGCCGACCTGGACCGCGAGCAGCTCGCGCTTGCCGTCCGAATCGAGCCGCCCGCCGCCGCCTTCGTTCAGGACGAATTCGGCGGCGATCAGGTCGGGCTTGTTCTTGGCCAGCCATTCCGCCCCGTTGAACGCGAAGGTCGTTTCCTCGCCACAGGTCAGCGCCATCTTGATGGTGCGCTTGGGCGGCGTCTTTTTCAGGCGGATCAGCGTGTCGGCCCAGACCGCGCTCATCGCCTTGTCGTCGACGGTGCCGCGGCCATAGAGGAAGCCGTCCTCCTCGATCAGCTTGAACGGATCGCGCGTCCAGTCTTCGCGCTTGGCCTCGACCACGTCGAGATGGCCGAGCAGCAGCATCGGCTTCAACCGCGTGTCGGTGCCGGGCAGGACCGCGACGATGCCGCCGTCCTTGGGATGTTCGGGAACCGAGAACAGGGTGATGTCGGCGTCCTTGTATCCGGCCGCCTTCAGCCGCTCGGCGATCTGGGCAGAGGCCTGGGTGCAGCTGCCGACCGACAGGCTGGTGTTGGTTTCGACCAGCTGCTTGTACAGGTCGAAGAACGCCTTCTGGTCGGGCCTGTCCTGCGCCGTCGCGATGCCGGGCAGCATCGCCAGCGTCGCCGCCACCCCGCCGAGCCATTTTGCCAACCGCATGTGATCCCCCTTATTTTCGTGTCGGCGGGAATAGAGCGTGCCGGGCGTCTGCACGCAAGCGGGCGTGCTCATCTCATTCCTCCCCCTTGCAGGGGGGGAATGAGACGTTCCTAATCCTTTGCCACGGACCGTTTTCGCGCTAGCAGTCTGCGATGGACCATCCCGACGTCGCATCCCGCCCGCGCCTGATCTCGCCTTCCCTGTTCGCCCTGTCGATCTTTTACGGCGGCATGGTGTGTATCGCGGGCGTGCTGGGCAACAAGCAGGTCTCGCTCGGGCCGATCGCGGTGGAGGCAGGTATCTTTGCCTTCCTGTTGCTGGTCGTCACGTCGAGCGCGGTGGCCGAACTGCACGGCCCGGCCGTCGCGGGTCGGCTGGTGCGGGTGGGTTTCGTGCCGCTGCTCGTGTCGTTGGCGCTGTCCTGGGTGGTGTGGATGCTGCCGCCGTCACCCGACATGGTGCCCGCCAATCGCGACGCGATCCAGTTAATCCTGGGGTCGACCTGGCGGATCTGGCTGGGCGGGATCGTCGCCTATGGCGTGTCGCAGACGCTGAACGTCACCATCTTCGCCGCGCTGAAGGGGCGGGAGGGCAGCAAGATGCTGTGGCTGCGTGCGGCGGTGGCCAGCATGCTCAGCCAGGTGGTCGACACGCTGCTGTTCGTCACCATCGCCTTTTACGGCGCCTTCCCGATCGGCCAGCTCGTCATCGGGCAGATGATCGCCAAGGTCACGCTGTCGGCCATCCTGGTGCCGCCGCTGATCTATGTGTTCGTGGCGATCGGTCGGCGGCTCGATCGCGCTTAACCCATATTGCCGGTTTTCCCCGCCGTCCACGCGCGATAAAGGGCCGCCATGACCAACCACGATCCCGACGCCGCCCTGCTCGCCAAGGCCGAGACGCTGACCGAGGCGCTCCCGTATCTTCAGCGTTACGCGGGCAAGACCTTCGTGGTGAAATATGGCGGCCACGCCATGGGCGACCCCGAGCGGCAGCGCGACTTCGCCGAGGACATGGTCCTGCTGAAGGCGGTCGGCATCAACCCGGTCGTGGTCCATGGTGGCGGGCCGCAGATCGGCGCGATGCTCAAGCGCCTCGGCGTCGAGTCGCAGTTCGTCAACGGCCTGCGCGTGACCGACAAGGAAACCGCGCAGATCGCCGAAATGGTGCTGGCGGGATCGATCAACAAGGAAATCGTCAGCTGGATCGCCGCCGCCGGGGGCCGCGCGGTCGGCATTTCCGGCAAGGATGCCGGGCTCGTCATCGCCGAGAAGGTGCAGGGGCGCGAGGCCGATCCGCTGAAGGGGATCGAGCGGCATGTCGACCTGGGTTTTGTCGGAGAGCCGGTCGCGGTCGATCCGCGCCTGATCGAAAGCCTGTGCGCCGACGGCATCATCCCGGTCATCGCGCCGGTCGGCATCGGGCTCGACGGGCATACCTATAACATCAACGCCGACACCATGGCGGGCGCGATCGCCGCGCGGCTGGGCGCGTCGCGTTTCTTCCTGCTGACCGATGTCGCGGGCGTGCTGGACAAGCAGGGCGAGCTGATGACCGACCTGAACCCGGCCAGGATCGCGGAGCTGCGGAGCGACGGCACGATTTCGGGGGGGATGATCCCGAAGCTAGAGACCTGCGTCTCGGCGGTCGAGGCCGGGGTGGATGCGGCGGTGATCCTGGACGGGCGTGTGCCGCACGGGATGCTGCTGGAGATCTTCACCAAGCAGGGGGCGGGGACGCTCGTCCGGCGGTGATGGTGTGGGGCGAGGTTGGGGCGCGTGGCCTTCGACTTCGCTCAGGCTGACCGGATTTTGGGGTAGTTCGGTCGCCCCAGGTACGCCCCTCCCGCAGGCGGGAGGGGATGGGGGAGGGCAATGGAGTCTCACCGAGACCATCGCCTGCGGCCTTGCCCCTCCCCAACCCCTCCCCCTGCCGGGAGAGGGGCTTCAGAAGAAGGAGGGGTTTAAAGAAGCGGTCAAAAATCGACCGCCACGCCCTTCAATTCCCAATCCCCATAGCGCACCGGATTCTTCCCCAACGGGTCGGCTTCGGGCTCCGGCTTGGCCTCGGGCTGCGGCACCGGCGGGTTCTTGGACAGATAGGCGGGCGGCTTCACATGGTCGGGGCGCTGGCCCATGAGCGGTCCTTTCGACTAAGGGGCGAATATAGTGCAGCCCATGTCGGGGCTGACAGGAGTTTTGCCAAGTGACACGTCCTCCCCAATCGCCGACCCGTGGCCGTCCCGATCGTCGCGGGGCCCCGAAGGGCGAGGACCGGCGCGGGCGGCAGCAGCGTCCGACAGAACCGCTGGGCACCGCGAGCCGCCGCGCCGCCATCCGCCTGCTCGACGCGGTGCTGCGCCGGGGCGAGCCGCTGGAGGCGGCCCTCGCCTCGGCGACTCGCGCGCTGCCGGGTGGACCCGACCGGGGTCTGGCGCATGCCATCGCCGCCGAGACGCTGCGCCGCCTGCCCGATCTCGACGCGCTGATCGATTCGGCGACCAAGCAGCGGCTGCCCGACGATGCCAAGGCGCGTTTTGCGCTGCGCATCGCGCTCGTCCAGGTGCTGGCGCTGGGCACGCCGCCGCACGCCGCGATCTCGACCGTGCTGCCGCTGGTCGATGGCGGCCCGCGCAAGCTGGTCCATGGCGTCTTCAGCACCATCACCAAGAGCGGCGTGCTGCTCCCCGAAATCCCCGCGCTTCCCGACGCCACCGAGTCGCGGTGGGAAGAGAATTGGGGCGAGGAGATGGTCGAGGCCGCCGCCCATGCCATCGCCGCGCCGCCGCCGCTCGACCTGACGCTGGCCGATCCGTCCGCCACGCAAGAATGGGCGGAGAAGCTGGGCGGGGTCAGCCTGCTGCCCGGCCATGTCCGCCTGCCCTCGGGCAGTGCGGTGATGGAGTTGCAGGGCTTCGACGAGGGCGCCTGGTGGGTGCAGGACCTCGCCGCCTCGATCCCCGCGCGGCTACTGGGCGAGGGCAAGGGCCATGTGCTCGACCTGTGCGCCGCGCCGGGGGGCAAGACACTCCAGCTCGCCGCCGCCGGCTGGACGGTCACCGCGATCGACCAGTCCGAGTCGCGCCTCGCCCGCCTGAGCGAAAATCTGGAGCGCACCAACCAGTCCGCCGAGGTCGTCACTGCCGACCTGCGCGAATGGTCACCGAAGGATCAGGCCGACGCGATCCTGGTCGACGCGCCGTGCAGCGCCAGCGGTATCTTCCGCCGCCACCCGGATGTCCTCTACCGCGTCCGCCCCGCGATCATCGCCGAGATGGCGGAGTTGCAGCGCGTGATCCTGACCCGCGCCGCCGACTGGCTGAAGCCCGGCGGGACCTTGGTCTATGCCACCTGCTCGCTGGAGCCCGAAGAGGGCGAAAATCAGATCGCGGCCTTTCTCGAGCAGCGCCCCGATTACGCGCTGGTCCCGATCACTGGCGCGTGGCCGGGGATCACCGAGCAGGGCACGATCCGCACCCTGCCCACGATGCTCGCGAAAGAGGGGCGGCTCGACGGGTTCTTCATCGCGATGTTGCAACGCAAAGGCTGACTTGGGCGCGATATGACGTTAAGGACAAATGCCATGCTCCCGGTCCGTATCGCACCCTCCATCCTGTCCGCCGATTTCGCCCGTTTGGGGGAAGAAGTCTGCGCCATCGACGCCGCGGGCGCCGACTGGATTCACATCGATGTGATGGACGGGCATTTCGTGCCCAACATCACCATCGGCCCGGCGGTGGTAAAGGCGCTGCGCCCGCACACCGCCAAGCCGTTCGACGTGCATCTGATGATCTCGCCGATCGACGCCTATCTGGACGCCTTTGCCGAGGCAGGCGCCGACACGATCACGGTGCATCCGGAGGCGGGGCCGCACATCCACCGCACGATCCAGCATATCAAGGGGCTGGGCAAGCGCGCCGGGGTCGTCCTGAACCCCGCCACGCCCGCCAAGATGCTGGATTACCTGATCGACATGGTCGACCTGGTCCTGGTGATGAGCGTGAACCCCGGCTTCGGCGGGCAGAGCTTCATCGAGAGCCAGCTCAAGAAGATTTCGGCGATCCGCAAGATGATCGAGCATTCGGGCCGCGCCATCGATCTGGAGGTCGATGGCGGTGTCGATCCGGCCTGGGCCAAGCGCTGTATCGAGGCGGGGGCCGACGCGCTGGTCGCAGGCACCGCCGCCTTCCGGGGTGGCCCGGAGCATTACGCCGCGAACATCGCCGCATTGCGCGGTTGAGCGAAATGCGTGAACGCATGGGGGCCGAAGAGGCCCGTATCGCCGCCGACAGTATCGAAGAAGGCAAACGCCTGGTCCGCGTGCAGAGCGGCGGCCTGTCGCTCGCGGATCGGCTGAGCGAGCATCTCCACCGGCTGACCTGGCGTACGCCGCTGCATTCGTTGCGGTTGAAGGGGCGGCATCCGCTCAAGCTGATGGCGGTGCCCGAGGACCCGATCCTGGGCGATATCGAGCGCGGTCATGCGCTGCTCGGCGGGGTGCTCGACTGGCGAGGCGAGGAGCGCGGGGTCGAGTCGATCGATTTCGCCCGGCCCGACTGGTCGACGGGTTTTGCCGATCATTTGCACAGCTTTGCGTGGCTGCGCGATCTGTCGACGGTCGCCACCCGGCAACAGGGCGCACCGATCGCCGAGTACCTCATGGGCCGCTGGCTCGACGCCTTTGCCGAGACGGTCGATGCGACCGCATGGCGGCCCGATCTGTGGGGGCGGCGCATCCTGTTCTGGACGGCGCATGCACCGCTGATCCTGTCGTCCAACGATCTCGTCTATCGCTCGCGCGTGCTCAACACCATGGCGCGGGGCGCGCGGCATCTCGATCGCGGTGCGGACAAGGCCCCGCCCGGCGTCGGGCGCATCGCGGCGTGGTGCGGGGTGATCGCGGCCGGGCTGCTGCTGGCGGGGGGCGATCCGCGCCAGGCGTTCGGTGAGGCGGGGCTGGCCCGCGCCCTCGATACCGGGCTTTTTGCCGATGGCGGCGTCATCGCGCGGAGTCCGGCGGTACAGCTCGACGCGGTGATGCTGCTGACCATGATGCGCGAAGTCTATGACGCGCGCGGGCTGGCCTTTCCCGACCCGTTCCAGACGCGGTTGCAGCGGATGATCTCCGCGCTGCTCGGCGTCATGCACGGCGACCGCGCTCTGTCGAGCTGGCAGGGCTCCGGCCCCGAAACGCCCGAGCGCATCGCCGCCGTCATCGAGGCATCGGGCGTCCGCACTCGGCCGCTGCGTCAGGCGGGCGACTGGGGCTATCAGCGGCTGGCGGCGGCGCAGGCGGTGCTGGTCATGGACGCCGCCCCCCCGCCGATCGCCCGCGCGATCGAGGGCGGCTGCGCCTCGACGCTCGCCTTCGAGTTTTCGGACGGCGCGCAGCGGATCGTCGTCAATTGCGGTGGCGCCCGTGCAACCGTGGCACAGGTGCCCGCCAGCTTGGCGCATGGTCTGCGCACCACGGCGGCGCATTCGACGCTGACGCTGGGCGACAGCAATTCCACGGCCATCCATGCCGACGGCACGCTGGGGCGCGGGGTCGCCCAGGTGGAACTCAGCCGCCAGGAATCGGACGCGGCCAGCCGGATCGAGGCGAGCCATGACGGTTATGTCCGTCGTTATGGCTTCACCCATCGCCGCCAGCTGCTGCTGACCGGCGACGGTCGCGAGCTGCGCGGTGAGGATGCGCTGCTTCCCGAAGGGCGCAAGCGGCAGGCGGGCAGCACGAATTTCGCGCTGCGCTTCCACCTCGGCGATGGGGTGGAGGCGATGGTCACGGCCGAAAGCGGCCAGGCGATCCTGCGCCTCGATGATGGTGCGCTGTGGCAATTCCGCTGTCGGGGCGGCACGCTGGCGATCGAGGAGTCGCTGTGGATCGACGGCACCGGGCGGCCGGTGGCGACGCAGCAGCTGGTCGTGACCGGCGAAACGCCCGCAGGCGGCGCGCATGTCAGCTGGGCGTTCAAGCGGGCGCTCTGAGAAGATTGTCCGCGCCTCCGCGCGAACAATTAAATTCCTCCCCTGTAAGGGGAGGAATGGCGCTTCCCCCAATCACATTTTGCGCTTCGGCGAATCGGAGTCTATCGGGTCCGCAAACTCCCCAGCATGTAGGACCCGCTGCCCGATGGCCGTTTCGCTCCCCACCGCTCCTTCCGTCGATCTGGTGCCGGTCCGCCGCGCGCTGCTGTCGGTGTCCGATAAGACCGGCGTCATCGACCTGGCCCGTGCGCTGGCCGAGCGGGGCGTCGACCTCGTCTCGACCGGCGGCACCGCCAAGGCGATCCGCGACGCCGGGCTGCCGGTGCGCGACATTTCGGAGGTCTCCAACTTCCCCGAGATGATGGACGGCCGGGTCAAGACGCTGCACCCGATGGTCCATGGCGGCCTGCTCGCGGTGCGCGACGACCCCGCCCATGCCGCCGCGATGACCGAGCATGGCATCGGTGCGATCGACCTCGTGGTGGTCAATCTCTATCCCTTCCAGCAGACCGTGGCGAAGGGTGCCGAGCGGCCCGAGATCATCGAGAATATCGATATCGGCGGCCCGTCGATGGTGCGGTCTGCGGCCAAGAACCATGGCTATGTCTCGATCCTGACCGATCCGGCCGACTATGCCGACTTCCTCGCCGAACTGGTCGCCAATGACGGCGCCTCGACGCTGAAGACCCGCCAGCGCCTGGCCGCCAAGGCCTTTGCCGCCACCGCCGCCTATGACTCGGCGATCGCCCAGTGGTTCGCCTTCGCCGATCAGGGCGAGGCGTTCCCGGCGACCCTGCCGCTCGCCTTCACCAAGCATCCCGAGACGCTGCGTTATGGCGAGAACCCGCATCAGGTCGCCGCGCTCTATCTGCCGCAGAAGGGCGGTCAGGGCATCGCCCAGGCCGAGCAGTTGCAGGGCAAGGCGCTGAGCTACAACAACCTCAACGACGCCGATGCCGCGCTGGAACTGGTCAGCGAGTTCATCGACGGACCGCCGACCGTCGTCATCGTCAAGCATGCCAACCCGTGCGGCGTGGCGAGCGGCGAGACGCTGCTGGAGGCTTATCAGGCGGCGTTCGCGTGTGACACGGTGTCGGCGTTCGGCGGCATCATCGCCTGCAACCGCCCGCTCGACGCCGAAACGGCGGAAGCGATCTCGGGCATCTTCACCGAGGTGGTGGTGGCCCCGGACGCTTCGCCGGAAGCGCGTGAGATCTTCGCCCGCAAGAAGAATCTCCGCCTGCTGCTGTCGGGCGAACTGCCCAACCCGGCGCGCGCCGGCCTGATGATGAAGTCGATCGCGGGCGGCCTGCTGGTCCAGAGCCGCGACAATGGCCGCCTGACCGACGACATGCTGAAGGTCGTGACCAAGCGCGCGCCGACGGAGCAGGAACTGGCCGATTGCCGCTTCGCCTGGACGGTCGCCAAGCACGTCAAGTCGAACGCGATCGTCTATGCCAAGGGCGGATCGACCGCGGGCGTCGGCGCGGGTCAGATGAACCGTCTGGAGTCGGCGCGCATCGCCGCGTGGAAGGCCAAGGACGCCGCCGACAAGGCGGGCTGGGCCGAACCGCGCACCATCGGGTCGGCGGTCGCGTCGGACGCCTTCTTCCCCTTCGCCGATGGCCTGCTGGCCGCGGTCGAGGCGGGTGCGACGGCGGTCATTCAGCCGGGCGGCTCGATCCGCGACGACGAAGTCATCGCGGCGGCCGACGATGCGGGCCTGGCGATGGTGTTCACTGGTATGCGCCACTTCCGGCATTGATCCGATCCTCCCCGGGACGGGGAGGGGGACCATCCGAAGGATGGTGGAGGGGGGCTCGCCGCAAGGGATGCCCTATGCGGAAGCCCCCCTCCGTCAGGCCTGACGGCCTGCCACCTCCCCGTGCCGGGGAGGATTATTACCGCGTCAGCCCGCCCGCATTGGGCAGGGTCGCCTCTTCCGCACTCGGCGCCTTGCCGAACAGCGCCCGATCCGCCGAACCGAAGGCCCAGCGCCACAGCACCAGCAGATAGGTCGCCGCGATGGCGGGTTCGCCGAACAGCAGCTCGGCCCATTCCAGCCGCTTGGGCAACAGGGTGAACGCGCCCCCGACCACGACCGCCGCACCGGCCGCCCAGACCAGCGGCCAGCGGAAGGGCGATACCGGTGCCTTCAAGATACCCGACAACACGCGCGCCTTGATGACCGAGGTCATGGTCACGCTCATCGCCAGCGCCACGGCCGGACCCGCCGCCGCCCAGGTCGGCGGCCAGCCGAGCGCGCGCATCCCCAGGATCAGCGCGAAGCTGAGCGCGATCTGCACGCCCAGCATCGCGATCGAGATCATCAGGTTGCGATGCCGCGCGGTATAGACCAAAGCCGACTCGCACACCGCGCCGGTCGAGGCCAGCACCTCGGCGAACAGCAGAAAGGCGAGCGCGGCGGTGCCCGATACGAATTGCGGGCCGACCACACCCATCACGCCTTCGCCGGGGATCGACCCCATCAGCGCCAGGCACCCCTGCGCCGCCATGATCCAGAAGGCGACCTGCCGCACCTGTCGCGCGATCGCGCCCATATCGCCATTGGCCAGGCTCTGGGTGATGACGGGGCCCAGGATCGGGTCGAAGCTGGTCTTCAGCTTTTGCGGCAGCGAGGCGACCTGCTGCGCCATGTAATAGATGCCGACGACGCGCGGCTCGAACATCACGCCCAGGATGAAACGGTCGACGTTGCGCGTGCCCCATTCCAGCGCGTCCGCGCCCGCCAGCGGCGCATTGGCGCGGGCGAGCGCGAAGACGCGGGCGAGGTGCGGGCTCCATCCCTGCGGCAGGCCATAGCTGCGCAGGAACGGCACCAGGCTGGCGATCAGCGCCGCCGTCATCGACGCGACATAGGACAGGACCAGCCCGTCACGGATGGTGAAGAAGGAAAAGACCCAGGCGGCGATCGAGATGGTCCAGGGTTCGATCACCGCCCGCGCGGTCACGGTCGCCTTGACGTTGTGACGATAGGCGAGCGCGGCCAGACTGACATCGGACCAGGCGATGGCTACGATGATGCAGGGCAGCCACCGATCCAGCCCGGTGATCGCGCTATTGGGATAGAGAAGCTCGGGGAAGCTCCACAGCACGGTACTGGCCGCGACCGAGGCGAGGAACGCCAGCGCCATCGCGTCCCACACGACATGGACATGCGGCCGATCGGTCGAGGCCAGCGCCTGCGCAAGGCCCCGCTTCATGCCCAGCGTGGCGATCAGCGCGGCGAGTTCGACCACCACCACCGCGATGGCGAAGCGCCCGACCAGATCGGGGCCGTAGATTCTCCCCGCGATGAACAGGAAGGGGATACGCGCCGCCAGTCGCAGGATGAATCCCGCGATATTAGTCCGCCCGCCTTTCGCAAGCGCATCGATGTCCTGGGATTGGGCCATTAGTGGGGCGTGCCGGCGCGGATCAATGCGCCGCGCCCCAGCTCTTGCCGGAGCCGATCTCGACGCCCAGCGGCACCGACAACGACACCGCCGGTTCGGCCGCGCCCGCCATCACGTCGCGGATCACCGCACCCGCCGCCTCGGCATCCGCCTCGGGCGCCTCGAAAACCAGTTCGTCGTGCACCTGCAGCAGCATCCGTATATGGCCCAGGCCAGCGGCGGCGAGCGCGGACTCCATGCGGACCATGGCGCGCTTGATGATGTCGGCGCTGGTCCCCTGGATCGGCGCATTGATCGCGGCGCGTTCGGCGCCCTGGCGCTCGCCCTGGTTGCGCGAGGCGATGCGCGGGAAATGCGTCTTGCGGCCGAATAGCGTCTCGGTGAAGCCCTTCTCGCGCACCGACGACAGCGTTTCGGCGATGTAGCGGTTGATGCCGGGGAAACGCTCGAAATAGCGGTCGATCATCGCTTGCGCCTCGTCCGCCGACACGTCGAGACGACCGGCCAGGCCCCAGCGCGAAATGCCGTAGAGGATGGCGAAGTTGATCGTCTTGGCCCGCCCGCGCGTGTCGCGATTGACCTCGCCGAACAGTTCCTTGGCGGTCAGGCTGTGGATGTCGTCGCCGTTCGCAAACGCATCGCGCAGCGCGGGCACGTCCGCCATATGCGCGGCGAGGCGCAATTCGATCTGCGAATAGTCGGCGGCGATCAGGACATGGCCGTCTTCGGCGATGAACGCCTCGCGCAACTGCCGCCCGACCTCCGTGCGGATCGGGATGTTCTGCAGGTTCGGCTCGGTCGAGGACAGGCGCCCGGTCTGCGCGCCGGTCAGGCTGTAGCTGGTATGGACGCGGCCCGTCTTCGGGTTGATCTGCGCCTGGAGCGCGTCGGTATAGGTGCTCTTCAGCTTGGAGAGCTGGCGCCATTCCAGGATCTTGCGCACGATCTCCGCCGCCTCGCCGCCGTCGCGGGCCAGGCGTTCGAGCTCGGTCACATCGGTCGAATAGACACCCGACTTGCCCTTGCGCCCGCCCTTCAGGCCGAGGCGGTCGAACAGGATTTCGCCCAGCTGCTTGGGGCTGCCGATCGTGAAGGGGGTGCCCGCCAGCGTGTGGATTTCGCCCTCCAGCGCGGCGATCTGTCCAGCGAACTCGGTCGACAACGCGGCCAGCCGCTCGCGATCGACCTTGATCCCGCGCCGCTCCATGCCCGCGATCACCGGCACCAGCGGCCGGTCGACCATCTCGTAGACGCGCGTCGCCTGCTCCATGGGCAGCCGCGCCTTGAACCGCTTCCAAAGCCGCAGCGTGACGTCGGCATCCTCGGCGGCGTAGCGAGTGGCGGTCTTCAGATCGACCTCGTGGAAGCCAAGCTGCTTCTTACCGGTGCCGACCACCTCCTTGAACGCAAGGCAGGTGTGCGACAGATGCGTCGCGGCCAGCTCGTCCATGCCGTGGCCATGCAGGCCCGCATCGAGGTCGAAGCTCAGGACGATGGTGTCGTCATGCGGCGCGACGGCGATGCCGCGCTCGCCCAGCACGATCATGTCGAACTTCAGATTCTGGCCAATCTTCAGGACCGACGGGTCCTCGCACAGCGCCTTGATCCGCTCCAAGGCCGCCGCGACCGGAATCTGCACCGGCACTTCCGCCAACAGGTCGGTGCCGCCATGCCCGAGCGGGATATAGCACGCCTTGTTGGGCGCGAGGCACAGGCTGACCCCGACCAGTTCGGCCTGGGTCGCGTCGGTCGAACTGGTCTCGGTATCGATCGCGACGAAGCCCTGGGCCTGCGCCTCCGCCACCCACTGGTCGAGCGTGACGAGGTCCTGCACGGTGATATAGCCGTCGAGATTGCACGGCTCGTCATCGTCCATCGGGGCGGCGGGGGGAGCCTCCCCGGCGGCGGGGGCGGGGGCCGCGTCGTCGGTGATCTGGCCCATCTTGGCGATCAACGAGCGGAAGCCGTGATGCTCCAGAAACGCGCGCAAGGGCGCATCCGGGATGGTCGGATGCAGCGCCAGTTCCTCCAGCGGCTGCGGCAGCGGCGCGTTGCATTCCAGCGTGACCAGCCGCTTCGACAGCCGGGCATTCTCGGCATGTTCGATCAGATTGTCGCGCAGCTTGCCCTTCTTCATCTCGGGCGCGGCGGCGAGGACGGATTCCAGGTCGCCATGCTCGACGATCAGCTTGGAGGCGGTCTTGGGACCGACACCCGGCACACCGGGCACATTGTCGACGCTGTCGCCCATCAGCGCCAGCACATCGCCCAGCTGCTTCGGCCCGACGCCGAATTTCTCGACGACGTATGCCTCGCCCAGCCGCCGGTTGTTCATCGTGTCGAGCATGTCGAGGCTGCCATCCTCGACCAGCTGCATCAGGTCTTTGTCACCCGACACGATCGTGACCTGCCAGCCTTGCGCCAGCGCGGCACGGGCATAGCAGGCGATCAGGTCGTCGGCTTCCAGCCCCATCTCCTCGATGCAGGGCAGCGAGAAGGCGCGGGTGGCGTCGCGGATCATCGGAAACTGGGGGACCAGATCGGGTGGGGGCGGGGGCCGGTGCGCCTTATACTGGTCGTACATGTCGTTGCGGAAGGTCTTGGACGACTTGTCGAGCACCACCGCCATATGGGTCGGCCCATCGGCGGCGTTGATCTCGTCCACCAGCTTCCACAGCATGGTGGTATAGCCATAGACCGCCCCCACCGGCTCGCCATGCTTGTTCGTCAGCGGCGGCAGGCGGTGATAGGCGCGGAAGATATAGCCGGAGCCGTCGACGAGATAGAGATGGGGCATA
>CAJYRW010000073.1:0-14396 GCA_913777475.1 uncultured Sphingomonas sp.
TCTATGACGACGGCGCGCTGGATGCGGCCTGGGATCTGGTGAAGGGCTGGTCGCTCGATGAACGGCAAGCGCTGCGCGACTCGGTGCCAGAGCTGGCGCTGGATGCGCCGCTGCCGGGTGGCGGGCGTCTGCGCGACATTGCGGGCGAGGTGCTCGATATCGCCCATGCCGGGCTGGCGGCCCGCGCGCGGCTCAATGGGGCGGGGGCTAACGAGACCGGCTTCCTCGACCCGCTGCGCGAGATCGTGCGCTCGGGCAAGGTGCCCGCGCAGGTCCTGCTCGACCGCTATCATGGCGAATGGGGCGGCGACATCTCGCGAGTCTATGGGGAAGCGAGTTTCTGATAATGAACCTCGCGCTCTGGACATTTGGCATGCTTGGCGCTTGCCTCTTTTGTCTAGTGCGCGGCGTTCTGGATTGTCGGCGCGGGCATTATGTCTGGGGACTGTTGGGAATTGCCAGTGGGCTGATCCTGGCGTTCATGCCGATCCAGACCCATGCCGTAAAGGTGGACCTTCCGGTCGAAGGTCAAGGGCCTACCCCCGCCCCAAAACCCATCTGAAGAACCGTGGTACGACCCCGTACCGCTCCATCCAGTCATCATAGTCCCGATAGGCCGGATCGGCCGACAGATGCCGCTCCTCGGTCCGCGCGCGCCAGTAATAGATTCCGCTGACCACCCCGAGCAGTAACGTGCTGCGTGCCGCGTCCACCCAGGTCCCGGTCGACAGGATCGGGATCGTCGCGATCCACCAGAAGATGTTCTTCGACAGATAGGCCGGGTGCCGCGACACCGCATAAGGTCCGTGGGTCAGGATGCCTCGGTGCGTCAGGTTGGAAAAGCGGATGCCGAACGCCACCGTAGACCAGGCATAGATGGCGGTCAGCGCCACCAACACCGCGCCGATCACCGTCAGGATGACGGGATGTCCTGCGAACCAGTAGCTCCACTCCGCCGTCCCCGGCCGGTAATTGAGCGGGCCATTGTCCCCCATCAGGATCGTCGGCGGATAACAGATCAGCGCCGCCGCCCAGGCCGCCGCATAGGGGTTCGCCGAGCGGATATGTGCATCGAGCGGTCGTAGGGTCAGCATATAGCCGACCGTCGCAAAGGCGACATCGATCAGGAACATCAGGGTGATCAGCCAGTTGGCCAGCGCGACCGGATCTTGCAGCACCACCGACAGGTCACCACGCACGAACGCCCCGAACCCGCCGGGCACCACCCCTAGCATGAAGGGCAGGAAGAACGCCTTCACCGCCCAGGCGCGGAGGTGCGCGTAGATGGCCTCGACCTCGACGCCCTTCTGTCCGGTCAGCCAGGCACCCAGCATCCAGGCGCCGTCGCGCGGCTCGACCAGCCGACGGTCCAGCCAGATCACATAGGGAATGGAGAGCAGGAACAATAAGGGCGCGATCCAGCCCAGGCACTGCATCGCGAACAGGAAAATGCCCTGCCAATAAAACCGCCCGGTCGCGAAGATCAGCGCGATCCCGGCAAAGGTCGCCCAATAACCGGCCAACTTGGTCAGGCTGATGTCCAGCGTCTCGTGCGCGGGGCGGGGATGGGCCCAATCGATGCCGGTCGAGGCATGGCGATGCACCTTGTCGACCAGGATCGACCAGAGCAGCATCGGCACCCCGGCGCACAGCAGATGGACGAGTGCGGCATAGGGCCCGTCGAGATGCCGCCACCACGCAAAGGCGATCCAGCTGAGCGATCCCATGATGCCGACCAGCCCGACGCCGTGACTGACGGCAGAGGCGGGGCGCGGCGGGCGCGGGGAGCGAGGCGGAAGATCGGCCATGGAATGCGAGGCCTTAGCCTATTTCGGTAAGCAAGGCGTTAGGAGAGCAGCCAATACTCCCCGGTGCGGGGAGGGGGACCGCCGCGAAGCGGTGGTGGAGGGGGCGTGCGGCTTGGGGCGTCCTATGCGGGAAGCCCCCCTCCGTCAGGGCTGGCGCCGTGCCACCTCCCCGTGCCGGGGAGGATACCGCTACTCCGCCGCCAGAATCCCCTGAATCTCGTCTTCGCTTATCCCGAAGGCAGCGGCCAGTCCGCCCAGCGACGCGCCGCGCTTGGCGAGTTCGCGAATCCGTCCTTCATCGACCAGCGTGGCATAGCCGCGCGTATCGCGCTGTTCGCGCACCACGTCCTTGCGGCCCGAGGTGCGGTGGCGCTTGGCGGCGGCGGCGTGGGGGTCCTTGGCGGCGGCGGCCATCTCGGTTTCGCGGCGGGCGGCGCGTTCGGCCTCGCGCGCGGCGATGTCGCGCTCGCGATTGGCGGCGCGCGCTTCCAGGCGGCTGGTCATCAACGATTCGCGCTCGCTGGCCCGGGCCTCGCGCGCCTTGGCGCGGGCGGCGGCGCGGTCCTCCAGGCTGTCATTGGTACGGATGCGCAAACCGCCCTTGGCGGGCGTCACGCCCCAGCTGTCGTCGACCAATTCCGCCTCCCATGCCTGCAAAGGCGGCCGTCTATAGCGACGGGGCCGGTCGCCACCAAGGGATTGATCGTGCGGTCGAGGCAACAAGTGGACAATCCGCTGGTTATTGATCCAGACTAACCATCTGGGAGGATGCGATGAACCCGATGCTCGACCCTGACCTGATCGAATATATGGACGACCCGACGCTGCTGGCCGCCTTCACCATGGCGATGGGCGCAGCCGACCGCGACGATATCGCCGCGATCAGCGCCGAGATGGCCCGTCGCAATCTGGCCCCGCCGCCGCCCTTGGCGGGATTGGTCGGACGTCCGGAATTGCGGGTCGCCTGAGATCCCGTCCGCTTATTGGCGGATGTACCGGAAATACCACACCTCATGCCCCTGGCGCCGCGCCTTGCGCTCGTAGCGCGTCTCGGGCCAGTCGGCGGGGCGGGTAAGGAAATCCTGGGGGCTGCGCGCCTGCCAGACAAAATCGTCGCGGCCGTTCATGATCATCATCGACCAGTGGCAATAGGTCGGATCATCGGTGCCCAGGCGGAACTCCCCACCCGACTTCAGCTTGCGTGCGATGGTGTCCAACGGACCGTGGTTCATCATCCGCCGCTTGGCGTGGCGCGCCTTGGGCCAGGGATCGGGATGGAGCAGGTATACGCGGTCCAGGCTGGCATCGGGCAGCCGCTCGATCACCTCCAGCGCGTCGCCCATGTGCAGGCGGACATTGGTGAGATCACGGTCGCGGATATGGCCCAGCGCGCCGACCACACCGTTCAAGAACGGCTCGCAGCCGATAAAGCCGGTGCCGGGCGTCGCCTCGGCCTGACCCGCCAGATGCTCGCCCGCGCCAAAGCCGATCTCGACCTGAAGCGGTCGGTCGTTGCCGAACAGGCGCATGGCGTCGAGCGGGCCGTCCTCGGGCACGCTGAGGGCAGGCAGCATGTTCTCGACCAGCGCGGCCTGGCCCTGGCGCAGCTTGTGGCCCTGTCGCCGACCGTAAAGGCGGCGGATCGTCGTCGGATCGTTCATCGCCGGGCCCTTAGCGTGAGAGGGCAGGGGAGCCAAGACTGGCCTGGCTCGTTGCCTGCCGCAGATGGACGACGAACTCCCCCAATCCGATGGGCCCGAGCCCGATAGCCGCGCGCAAAAGGCCGCCGATGCCAAGGACCTGCACCGGGCGGTGCGCGAGGCGGGGGAAAGCGAACTGGACCGGCCCGCGGGGGCATTGTTCTGGTCGGCACTGGCGGCGGGCGTTGCGATCCACAGCTCGCTGATTGCGGAGGGCGCGCTGCACGCTGCCTTGCCGGAAGCGCCGTGGCGCAGCCTGATCGCCGCGCTGGGCTATCCGGTCGGCTTCCTGGTCGTGATCCTCGGGCGGATGCAGCTGTTCACCGAAAGCACCATCACCGCGATGCTGCCGCTGGTGACGAAGCCGTCGCGCTGGGCATTGCAGCGGACCGTGCGGCTGTGGGTCATCGTGCTGGTCGCCAACCTGATCGGCACCGCGCTGGCGGCGGGCATGGTTGCGGGCGGGGCGCTGGGCAATGCCGAAATCCGGCACGCGATGATCGAGGTGTCGGCACGCATCCTGGAGCTGGGCGGGTGGCAGACCTTCGTGAACGCCATCCCGGCCGGATTCCTGATCGCGGTGGTCGCCTGGATCTTGCCCAATGGCCGGACCCAGGCCTTCTGGATCATCCTGGCGATCACCTATGTCATCGCGATCGCCGGGTTCAGCCATTCGATCGTCGGGGCGGATGAGACTTTCCTGCTGCTCTTCACCGGCCGGGTGGACGCGATGCGGGCGGTGTTCGGGCTGATGCTCCCGGCGATCCTCGGCAATCTGGTCGGCGGGGCCGGGCTGTTCACGCTGCTGGCGCACGGCCAGGTGCAGGGGGAGACGCGGGAATAGCCCTATTTCGCCTGGGGCAGGGCGCTGATCCGGCGGCCCTGCACCAGCCAGGCGGTCTTCTGTCCCGTCGCCTTGTCCTCGGTCGCCACGAACAGCGGGGAGCCCATGCTGTACGAGGTGAAGACGTGGATTTCGGTGGGCGTCGGATCGAGCAGATGGTTGACCACCATGCCGACCGGCTCGGCACCTTTGGGTAGCTTCGGATTGGTCTGTGCCAAGCAGCTGACATTGAACGGCCGGGCGCCGGTAACACGTCCGTCGGGGGCGATCACCACGCGGTAATTGCCGCCCATCATATAGCTCTTGGTCGTCACTTGCGCGGTCAGCAGATAGACCGCGACGGGGCCGCCGGGGCGCATCGGCACGACCACGGTGTTGAACGGCGCGGGCGTGCAGGGTTCATAGTGGCGGGCGTGCGCGGTGTCCTTGGCGATCTCACGCGCGCGGGCGAGCAGCATCTGGTCGGGGGTCAGCCGCACCGGCTGGGCCAGCAGTTCGTGGCGCGTGACCTTGCCGCCCTTCACATCGGCGACAAAAAAGGCCTGGGCGGATATCGCCGGACCCCGGAAATAGGTGGCGCGCAGCACGCCGCCGCCCAGCGGTTCGATGACATAGCCACCGGCACCGGTCAGCTGGTCCTTGGGGACCGCCTCCATCAGCGCATCGGTGCTGACCCAGGCGGCCTTGTCGAAGGCGAAGATCGTCGCACCGGTATTGCCGATGGCCTCCAGTGTGCGCGTATCCGCGGATACCGCGTCCGGCATCGGCGCGGCTGCCCCTCCCGCTTGCAGGATGGCCGTCGCTGTCCAGAGTATCCATGCCGTCATCGTGATTCTCCCCTCTCCCCTTGAAGCAGGGTGCCAAGCCGATGCGACGGGAGCAAGTCACCGGACAAGCAAACGCCCGTGCGAAGATGTCTCCGCACGGGCGCTCAGCCGGTCGACGCTGTCGCGCAAACTTAGGCGACGGCGGCCTTGATCTGGTCGACCAGGTCGGTCTTTTCCCAGGTGAACAGCGCGCCTTCGGCTTCGCGGCCGAAATGGCCGTACGCTGCGGTCCTGGAATAGATCGGCGCGTTCAGCTTCAGATGCTCGCGAATGCCCTTGGGGGTCAGGCGAACCAGCTTCGGCAGCGCGGCCTCCAGCTTGGCTTCCTCGACCTTGCCGGTGCCGTGCAGGTCGACATAGACCGACAGCGGCTCGGCGACGCCGATCGCGTAGGACAGCTGGATGGTGCAGCGCTTGGCCAGGCCTGCCGCGACGACGTTCTTGGCGAGGTAGCGCGCGACATAAGCCGCCGAACGGTCGACCTTGGTCGGGTCCTTGCCGCTGAACGCGCCGCCGCCATGCGGTGCCGCGCCGCCATAGGTGTCGACGATGATCTTGCGACCGGTCAGGCCAGCGTCACCGTCCGGGCCGCCGATTTCGAACAGGCCGGTCGGGTTGACGTAGATCTGCTTGTCTTCCGGCAGCCAGCCTTCGGGCAGGATGTCGGTCAGGACCGACGTCACATAGTCGCGCAGCTTGGCCTGGCCTGCCTCGTTCGACAGCTCGGCCGAATGCTGGGTCGACACGACGATCGCGGTCGCGCGGACCGGCACGCCGTTCTCATATTGCAGCGTGACCTGGCTCTTGGCGTCGGGCTCCAGAAAAGGGGCCGCGCCGGAATGGCGGTCGGCCGCCATCTTTTCCAGGATCTTGTGGCTGTAATAGAGGGTGGCGGGCATCAGGCCGGGCGTCTCGTCGGTCGCATAACCGAACATGATGCCCTGGTCGCCAGCGCCTTCGTCCTTGTTGCCGCTCTCGTCCACGCCCATCGCGATGTGTGCCGACTGGGCGTGCAGGTTGTTCGAGAAGTCGAAGGTCTGCCAGTGGAAGCCAGACTGCTCATAGCCGATGCGCTTGACGGTATCGCGCACGGTCCGCTCGATCTCTTCCAGCGCGCCTTCGGCCCACTGGTCGTTCTCGAACACGCCCTTGCAGCGGATTTCACCCGCCAGCACGACCTTGTTGGTGGTGGTCAGGGTCTCGCACGCGATGCGCGCTTCCGAATCCTTGGACAGGAACAGGTCGACGATCGAGTCGCTGATCTGGTCTGCGACCTTGTCGGGGTGACCTTCGGAAACCGATTCCGAGGTAAAGATGTACGAGTTCCGCATTCCCGTCCTCATAAGGATATAAAGATAGCTTTATATCGGTCCTAGCGGGCGCGACGCCGTATGGCAACGCCGATCGCGGCCAGGCCTGCGGCGATGGCCAGCGCCATCATGTTGCCGATCCGCGAGAATGGTGTGGGCGGCAGGGCAGCGGGCAGGGGGGCTTCGGCCGCTCCGGCTGTCTCGTGCGGGACGGTCGCGATCAGGCGACCATCGGCGGCGATGATCGCGGAGATGCCGGTCGGTGTGGCGCGAATGATCGGCAGCCCTTCCTCGATGGCACGCATCCGCGCCTGCGCCAGATGCTGGGGCGGGCCCCAGCGGCCGAACCACGCGTCGTTGGAGGGATTGAAGAGCAGGCGCGGGCGATGTGCCTCGTCCACCACCTGGCCCGAAAAGATGATCTCGTAGCAGAGCTGCACTCCGACCGGGCCGAAGCCGGGCACGCGCAGACTGCGCGGGCCGGGGCCGGGGGTGAAATCCATGTCGCCGGGGACGAGCCGCGCCAGGCCCAGCGGCTTGAGCAACCAGGGCATGGGCAGATATTCGCCGTAAGGCACCAGATGCGCCTTGTCGTAGCGACCGGTGATCCGTCCGTTCGGCGCGATGGCGAAGACGCTGTTGGTCGCGCTCGACACCCGGTTGCGATCGGGCGAAAAGAGCAGCGCGGTGCCGCCGACCAGCGCGGTGTCGCGCGGGCCCAGAGCGTTGGCGATCTGGCGTCGCGTCCAGAAGGGCGGGGCATAGTTGAAGCCCATATAAGCCCAGTCGGGATAACCATCCTCGATCATGTCGCGCACCACGCCTTCGGGCCAGACGACCAGGCGGGGGCGCGGGCCGGGGCGGCCCGACAGGGCGATCAGCCGCTGGAGCAGAAGCGGCCCGTCGCTTTGCCCGCGCTGATCCTGGCTGATATTGGGCTGGACCACGCGGACCAGCGGCGCGCTCGGACCGGGCTCGGGCGCGCGGGTCAGTGGGGTGGACAGCGCGGCCAGACCGGTCGCGGGCACCATGACGGCGGCGAGATGCCAGTCCTTGCGCAGCGCCAGCCAGATCGCGCCCGCCAGCACGACGGTCAGGCCCGACAACGCATAGGTGCCGACGAATGCGCTCATCCGCGCCACGCCGATGATCGGCAACCAGGCGACGCCGATCGGGTCCCAGGCATAGCCGGTGAACAGCCGGGCACGGAGATATTCGGTCGCGATCCACGCGGCGCCGAAGATCAGGACGTAAGGAACATCGGCCCGCCGTCCACGAAGCCGCCACGCCACACCCGCCGCCGCCATCGGAAAGATGGCGAGGTACAGCGCCAGCCCCACCGCCGCGAAATAGCCCAGGACGGGGGGCATCTTGTCCTGAAAGTCGAAGGCGTGCTGGAACCAGTTGTTGTTGACGGTGAAATGCCCGACTCCGAACATCCATCCGCGCCACAGCGCGGCGCGGATGGACGGCGCATCCTGCACCAGCGCCAACAGGACGATCAGCCCGACGAGCAGCAGCGGCCAGAGATCGAGCGGCGCAAAGCCACAGGCGGCAGCGGCCCCGGCGACCAGGGCGATAAGAGCGGGATAGCGGGTCACGGCGCTGGCTATGGCGCGGGCCTGTGACAGGAGCAATGCGGGATCACTCCAAAATTCCTCCTCTGCAAGGGGGGACCATGCGGAGCATGGTGGAGGGGAGCGCCCGCCACCTCCGCTTGCAGGGGAGGATGCTGGGGTGGAAAACCCCGCCCCGCCATCCTAGCTTCCTTTCATGACCCTGCGCCCCTTCCACCTCGCCTTCCCAGTCCATGATCTGACCGCTGCCCGCCAATTCTACGGCGAGGTGCTGGGATGCTCGGAGGGAAGGTCGAGCGATCACTGGATCGACTTCGACCTGTTCGGTCATCAGGTCGTCGCGCATCTCGATCCCGCCGCAAAGCCGGTCGCGGTCGAGAATGCGGTCGACGGCCATCAGGTGCCGGTGCCGCATTTCGGCGTCGTGCTGACCATGGCTGACTGGGAGGCCCTGGCCGCGCGGGTGGAGGCGGCGGGCGTGCCGTTCGGCATCGCCCCCCATGTCCGGTTCAAGGGCCAGCCGGGCGAGCAGGCGACGATGTTCTTCCGCGATCCCAGCGGCAATGCGCTGGAGTTCAAGGCCTTTGCCGACGACATGATGCTCTTTGCCACGGAGATGACCGCATGAGCGCCCCCATTTCGCTCGATATCCCGCACAAGCTCGGCAAGGAGGGCGTTCGCCAGCGGCTGGACGGCGGCATCGGCAAGATCGGCCGGATGATCCCCGGTGGGGCGACCGTCGAGCATCGCTGGGACGGCGACACGATGCACTTCACCGTCGGCGCCATGGGCCAGTCGATCGGCGCTGAGGCGACGGTGTATGAGGACAAGGTGCACGCGGTGGTCAACCTGCCCGCTTTTCTGTCGCTCTTCTCCAGCCAGCTGGAGGCGGTGATCCGCTCGGAGGCGCCGAAGCTGTTGAAGTAGCCGTGATCGCGCCTGACGCTAGGCATGTGGAACTGACCGAAGTCGACGCACCCGCCATAGCGGATTTGTTTGCCCGTTGTGCCGACTATTTCCTGATGCAGGACGGCGTGGCGTCCGAGCCTGCCGATGCCGTTGCACTGTTCTTGGATGTGCCGCCTGGAAAGACGGCGGCCGATCAATCGATCCTGGGGTGGCGCGATGATCAGGGCCTGTACGCCATCGCGGCTATCCTTCGCGATTATCCGCGCGATGGCATCTGGTATCTCGGCCTGATGCTCGTGGAGCCCCGGCGGCGCGGGCTCGGACTGGGGCGGTCCCTTTATGGTTCGATCGCGATATGGGCCGCCGAGCACGGGGCGCGGGAAATGCGATTGGCCGCGCTGGAAGCCAATGGAGCAGGAGAACGCTTCTGGCGGGCGCTGGGCTTTGAGGAAATTCGCCGCGTCGGTCCGGACCAATTCAAAGAGAAACGCCACTGCCGGATAGAGCTTGGTCGCTCCGTGGCAGGGCGCTTCCCCGACCTCACTTCGCCGCGCTGACCTTCCACACCACATTGCCGACATCGTCCGCGACCAGCAGGCCGCCGGTTTTGTCGACGATCACGCCCACGGGCCGTCCCTGCGCTTCGCCCTTGGCGTTCAGGAAGCCGCTGACCACATCGATCGGCTTGGCCTTCGGCGTCGGGAAGGGGCCTGGGCCGAAGGGCACGAACACCACCTTGTAGCCCGAGGGCGGCTTGCGGTTCCACGAGCCATGCTCGCCGATGAACGCGCCGTTCGCGAACCGGTCACCCAGCTTCGTGCCGGTGGCGAAGGTCAGTCCCAGCGCCGCGACATGCGGCCCCAGCGCATAGTCTGGGCGCTTTACATATTGCTGGAGCGGAGGATTGTCGGGCTGAACCCGATTGTCGGGATAGCCGCCCCAATAATACCAGGGCCAGCCGAAATGATCGCCGAATTCGACCTGTGTCAGATAGTCGGGTGCAAGGTCCGAGCCGAGCATGTCGCGCTCGTTGACCACGGTCCATAGCTGGCCGTTGACGGGGTTGAGCGCCATGCCGGTGGGATTGCGCAGGCCCGCCGCATAGATGCGCCAGTTCTTGTCCTTCGGCCACACCTGAAGGATGGCGGCACGGTTCTTCTCGGCGTCGAGACCGTTGTCGGCGATGTTGCTCGCCGAGCCGACCGAGACATAGAGCGTTCGTCCGTCGCCCGAGGCTATGACGTTGCGCGCCCAGTGATTGCCACCGCCCCGCAGCGGCACGACCTTTTCCGGCGTGGCGGTGATCTTCGTCGTGCCCTCGACATAGGGCACGCGGACCAGCGCGTCGGTATCGGCGATGTAGAGTTGCCCATCGAACAGCACCATGCCGAAGGGCGAGTTGAGTCCGGTCAGGAACGGTGTCTTCAGGTCCGCCTTGCCGTCGCCATTGGTGTCGCGCAGCAAGGTGATCCGGTTCGCCGACGGCACCGCCGCACCCGCCCGGCCCAGGAAGAAATTCATCACCCGGTCGACGATCCCGGCGCTCGGGCGCGGCGGCGAGTTCGTCTCTGCCACCAGCACGTCGCCATTGGGCAGTTCGTACAGCCAGCGCGGATGATCCAGGCCGGTCGCAAAGGCTTGGATCGCCAGGCCCGGCGCAACGCTGGGCTTGGCGCCGTTCGCCCAGCCGACCGGCTTGGCGATGTCGACCGTCGGGATGACCTGCTCGCGCGGAGCCTGGATCGTCGGTTGCTTGCCCGCCACCTGGTCGACGCTCAGCCGCGCCGTGTCGGGCCAGGCCAGCCAGGTGACGACGGCGACGCCGATCAGGACGATGATGCCGATGACGATCAGGACATGTTTGCGCATGGGACAGGAATAGGCCCTGTGAGTGGCGGGGGGAAGGGGGATGCGCACATCACTTTTTGAATGATGAATGTCCGTTCATGCAAGCGTCAGGTTGGATGGGCAAAGATCATCGGATGGGCGGCGTTCTCGCGAGTAAAATGAAGTATTTCCAAATCTTATGAAAATCATCACTTATTAGGTGATTCGGAAGATTGGAGAAGAGGTCGAAATCTTTCAGGGGTATTGCCATGTTCAGATCATTTGCGCTGGCCGCGATGGGGCTTTTGGCATCGGGCGCGTCGATTGCGCAGGTCCAGCATGCGACGGGCCAGGAAGTCGTGGTCGAGGGAGAGCGTCTGCCCGATACCAAAACGCCCCCTCCTCCAGGGATCAAGAGGCAGGGAAACACCCTGGCCGTCGCCCAGATCGATGACCAATCTAGGATGTTCCAGCGTTGCGTGAAGTTCGTTCCGAGCGACACTTTACGTGAAGTAGTTGACGGACGGCCTAACAGTCCACAGCATGAATTTTCGTTGGACCGCTTCATCCGTATCAATGTAGCCTGCTACCCTGGTGCGCAGCAGCCGCCGCCCGAAGTACCGGGTTATTCCTATTGCCGGTCCGTAATCGGGAATGACCGTCTGCCGATTTGTCGCAGCTATTATGACCGTGGGGCTATCATTGAGGGGGCCGTAGCCCATTTTGCTCCTGATGCGACTCTCACGGTGAAAGACGTGGCAGACAAGGACGTTCAAAAGCGACTGGACACTCGAGAAGCGACCCGGCTGGCTTTGGCGCTTCCGGCCGACAAAGTACGGATGCAGATTGCCGAATGCTTGGTGATGAGCCAGCCGGAATTAGTAACCAAAATGTTCCAGGCCCGCGAAACGCCCGCGCTGCAGGTCCAGTATGTCTACCGAATTATGGATCGAGGGAAAATCTGCCTAGGAGGCGTCAAGCCTGCTCGAGTCGAGCCGCTATATTTTCGCTATGTTCTGACCGAAGCCTTTTATCGCTGGGTCTTGGCGGCGCGTAATGTCGACACACTGATCCCCGCTTAACACGCTATCGTTGGCCGCCGGTGTCACGGGGAGCGCACCGGCGGCCTTCGAGAGCGCAAGCGTTAGGGAGATTGTCTCGCGCCCTCGATTTGGGAAGCCATACGGCCTGATGCTTGGCATAGGTCGGTGATGCCAGCCGCGCCAACGCATTGTGTCGACCAATGTGATCGATTGCATCACTGCTTAAATAGGAACGTGACGCGGCGTGAAAGGACTTGATGGTCCTAGCTGTCCGTGCGCCTCGGCAGGGGCGTATAGCCGACGCCCCCACGGTGAGGGAAGGCGTCGTCCGTCCGAGCTTCGCTTACTCCACCTCCGCCGCTACCGCAGGATGCAGCCTCAGGCGATGGATACGGCGTTCATCCGCCTGGGTGACCTCGATCCGCCAGCCGCTGGGGTGGTCGATACAGGTACCAACCTCGGGCACTTGGCCCGCCAGTACGGCGGTCAGGCCGCCCAGCGTATCGACATCGTCCTCGGCCTCTTCCAGCGCGGGATCGACCGCGCGACCGACCTCTTCCAGGCTGACGCGCGCATCGGCGTCCCAGGCCCCGCCGTCGAGCGGCACCAGCAGCGCCTGCGGCGCGTCGTCATGCTCGTCCTCGATCTCGCCGACGATCTCTTCGATCAGGTCTTCGATCGTGACCAGACCCTCGGTGCCCGAATATTCGTCGAGCACGACGGCCAGATGCACCCGCTTCTGGCGCATGTCGGCCAGCAGATCGAGCGCGCCGCGCGACATCGGCACATAGAGTGGATCGCGGATCAGCCCGGCAATGGTGGCGGGATGCTCCGCGCCGGTCGCCAGGATGTTGAACACGTCCTTGATGTGGACCATGCCGATGATCTGATCGAGCGTCTCGCGATAGACCGGCAGGCGGCTATGTCCGGCCTCGGCAAAGATCTGGACCAGATGGTCGAAGGTCGTCCGCTCTTCGACCGCGATGATGTCGGCGCGGGGCACGCCCACGTCGCCGGCATCGCGCTCGCCGAAATGCAGCAGGTTGCGCACCATCTGCCGCTCCAGCGGGGTCAGGTCGCCCTTGGCATCGGGGCCGGGATCGCCTTCGTGCCGGTCGATCGCCTCTTCCAACTGGTCGCGCAGCGACTCTTCCTGCTCGCCGCCGAAGATCAGGGACTTCAGCCCCTGCCAGATGCTGTTTTCGTTGGAGTCACCGTTGCCGGTGCTGCTACTCGGGCCGTCGGCCATCGGGGGGTGTCAGTCCTCGCGCACTAGATAAGGGTCGGCGATGCCGAGGCTGGCCAGCGCGTCGCGTTCGATCGCTTCCATCGCTTCGGCCTCGTCATCATTCATGTGATCATAGCCTAGCAGATGCAGCACGCCGTGCACCAGCAGATGAGTCGCATGGATTTCGGGCGAAATCCCGCGCTCGGACGCTTCCGCGACACAGACGCCGTGGGCCAGCACGATGTCGCCGAGCAGCACCTCGCCGTCGTCGGAGTTCTGCGTCACCGTCTCGATCAGGTCGGGCTGCACCATCGGGAAGGACAGGACATTGGTCGGCTTGTCCTTCTGCCGATATTGGCGGTTCAGCGCGTGAACCTCCTCGTCGCTGGTCAGCCGGACCGAAATCTCGATCAGCGCAGGCGTGGTCAACAGCGGGCCGTGCGGCGTGCGCTCGACTGCGGCACGTGCGGCACGGGTGGCGAGCGCCTCCCAGCTTTCCTCGTCCCCGGACCAGGGCTCTTCATGGATCAGCGCAATCTCGATCATCGGAGCCTTTCGGGGTGATGGGGGCGGACGAGGTGAAAATCGCCGCCCCCTAACAACAGTTCCATCGTTACGCCATCGAAAGCAGGATCACGCATTCGGCCCTTCATAGGCGTCGACGATCCGCCCCACGATCGGATGGCGAACCACGTCGGCAGCGGTGAAGCGGCTCATCGCAATGCCTTCCACGCCCTCCAGGCGACGCACGGCATCGGCCAGCCCGGATGCCGCCACGCCGCCGGGCAGGTCGACCTGGTTGGGATCGCCGCAGATGACCATGCGGCTGTTCTGGCCGAAGCGGGTCAGGAACATCTTCATCTGGGCGGGCGTGGTGTTCTGCGCCTCGTCGAGGATGACGAAGGCATCGGCCAGCGTCCGGCCGCGCATGAAGGCGATCGGCGCGATCTCGATCTCGCCGCTGGCGATCCGCCGCTCCACCTGTTCGGCGGGCAGGCAGTCATGCAGCGCGTCGTAGAGCGGGCGGAGATAGGGATCGACCTTCTCCTTCATGTCGCCGGGCAGAAAGCCCAGTTTCTCACCCGCCTCGACCGCCGGGCGCGACAGGATCAGCCGCTGGACCGAGCCGGTGATCAGCTGCGCCACCGCTTGCGCGACCGCGACATAGGTCTTGCCGGTGCCCGCCGGGCCGAGCGCGAAGATCATGTCGTTGGACACGAGCTCCTTCATATAATGCGCCTGGGCGGGGGTGCGCGGCACGATCGTCTTCTTGCGCGTGCGGATCATGACCGACGGGGTCGAACTGCGCTCGGCGCTGAGGAT
>CAJYRW010000074.1:0-29964 GCA_913777475.1 uncultured Sphingomonas sp.
CCGCTACCCGGCGGCTTTAATGCAGACCTCGGATCATCGCCCCGGCACGCTCATTCAGGGTGGCGCCGTTTTCCCGCACCGGCATCTGACCGGAATCGACGGCCTTCAACCGCATGAGATCATGTTCCTGCTCGACGAAGCGGAACATTGGCTCGATCGCGGCGCGACCGACACGCCAGACACCAGGCTGGCAGGCCTGACCCAGATCAACGCGTTCTTCGAGAATTCTACCCGGACGCTTCTGTCCTTCGAGATCGCGGGCAAGCGCCTGGGCGCGGACGTGGTCAACATGCACGCGGCGCAGTCGAGCGTGAAGAAGGGCGAAACGCTGATCGACACGGCGATGACGCTGAACGCGATGCGCGCCGATGTGATCGTCATCCGCCACATGGCGAGCGGCGCGGTCCGCCTGATCGCCGACAAGGTCGACTGCCCGGTCCTTAACGCGGGCGACGGGCGGCACGAGCACCCGACGCAGGCGCTGCTCGACATGCTGACCATCCGCCGCCGCCGGGGCAGCGTGGCGGGGCAGAAGGTCGTCATCTGCGGCGATATCCTGCACAGCCGGGTCGCGCGCTCGGACATTCTCGCCCTCACCGCGCTGGCGGCCGAGGTGCGGGTCTGCGCGCCCTCGACGCTGATGCCCAAGGGGATCGAGCGGATGTTCGTCACCCCCTTTACCGATTTCGACGAAGCGATCGAGGATGCCGATGTCGTCATGATGCTGCGCGTCCAGAACGAGCGGATGGCGGGCGGCTATATCCCCTCCACCCGCGAATACCGGATGCGCTACGGCCTGACGCCCGAACGGCTGAAGCGCGCCAAGCCCGGTGCGCTGGTCATGCACCCCGGCCCGATGAACCGGGGGGTCGAGATCGACTCGGAGGTGGCGGACGGCCCGCAATCGGCGATCACCGAACAGGTGGCGATGGGCGTCGCGGTGCGCATGGCCTGCCTGGACGTGCTGACCCGCCGCGCCCGCAAGCTGGAGGGCTGGGCATGAACATCACCGCCTTCACCAATGCCACGCTGATCTGCCCGGTCGGCGGCGAGATACGCGGCCAGACCCTGCTGGTCGAGAATGGCGTCGTCACCGGCATGGGCGATGCGCCGGAAGGCGCGACGGTCGTCGACTGCGGCGGCAAGATGCTCGCCCCCGGTATCGTCGACCTGGGCGTGTTCAAGGTCGACCATGCGGCCTTCCGCGCAGGCGGCATCGTGCGCATCGGCCTGATGCCCGATCAGTCACCCGTGCTCGACGATCCGGGCGTGGTGCAGCGCGCCGCGCTGATCGGGCGGCCGGACCTGTGGATTCACCCCATCGCGGCGGCGACCCGTTCGCTGGCGGGCACGGACCTCGCCGAGATGGCGGTGTGCGTTTCGGCAGGCGCGAAGGCGGTCGGCACCGGGCGCGGCTGGATTGCCGATTCTGGCGTGATGCACCGGGTGCTGGCCTATGCGGGGGATCTGGGGCTGACCGTCATTTCCCATGCCGAGGATGGTGGCCTGGCCGCCGATGCGGTCGCGACCGAGGGTGAGACGGCCAGCCGCCTCGGCCTGCCCTCCGCCCCCGCCATCGCCGAATCGCTCGCCATCGCGCGCGACCTGATGCTGGCGGAGGAGACGGGCGCGAGGCTGCACATCCGGCAGGTGACGACCGCTTCGGGCTTCGACCTGATCCGCGCGGCCAAGCGGCGCGGCGTGAAGGTGACGTGCGGCATCACGCCTGCGCATCTCCACCTGTCAGACATCGCGGTCACCGATTTTCGCACCTATGCCCGGCTCTCCCCCCCCTTGCGCGACGAGAGCGACCGGCAGGCGGCGCTGGCGGCCGTCGCGGACGGGACGGTCGACGTCATCGGCTCAGGCCATGACCCGCACGGGCCGGAGTCCAAGCGCCTGCCCTTCGTCGATGCCGAGGCGGGCATGGCGGGGGCCGAGACGCTGCTCCCGCTGGCGCTGATGCTGGTGCGCGACGAGCGCATCACCCTGCCCCGCCTGTTCGCGCTGCTGGCGACCAACCCGGCCAAGATCCTCGGCCTCGACACCGGCACGCTGGAGCCGGGCAAGCCCGCCGACCTGATGCTGTTCGACGCGGAGACGCCCTGGATGGTGTCGGGCGACGCCTTTGCCTCGGCGGGCAATACGCCGTTCGACGGCTTCCCGGTCCAGGGTCGCGCCCTGCGGCTGTGGAAGGCCGGGCGAGAGATCGCCTGACGCGCGCGATAGGGCTGGCATCGGAGCCGTCGCTGTTCCAGCATAGGCTGTGACACCGCGCACCCATCCCGATACCGCCCCACCGAGCGGCCGCTCCTACGCATGGCCGCTGCTCTTGCTGGTGGTCGCGGCGGTGATCCCCTTCTGGGTCGCGCCGCTGCCGGTGATGACCGACCTCTACGGGCATATCGGCCGTTATGCCGTGATGCTGCGCGGCCAGCATTCGGCCTGGCTGTCGGCCTATTATGACTTTCACTGGCATCTGGTCGGCAATCTGGGCGGCGACCTGATCGCATGGGGCCTGGGCCCTTGGACTGGCGCGCAAGGTGCCGGGATCATCGCCGCCGCGCTGATGCCGGTGCTGGGGATTGCTGGCGTGGCAGCGGTCAGTCGGGCGCTGCACGGTCGTATCCAGCCTTCCGCGCTGGCCGCCGCGATCTTCGTGCTGGGCAATCCCTTCCACTTCGGCTTCGTCAATTATGGGCTGGCCATCGGCCTCGCCTTTCTGAGTTTCGCCGCCTGGATCAGGCTGCGCGAGGGGCCATTGTGGCGACTGCTGATCGTGGTGACGCCATTGGCGTTCATCACCTGGCTGGCCCATGCCATGGGGTGGGTCGTGCTGGTCCTGCTCGTCGCGGGGTATGAGGGCGAGCGCTGGGCGCGCGAGCGGCGCTGGCGGAGCGTGGCGACATCGATCCCGCCCGGCCTCGCCCTGCTGCCACCTCTGGTCCTGACCCTGGCCTGGAGCGGGGGAAGCGGTAGCGCCGTCGGGCTGTATCAGGACCATCTGCTGATGCGAAAGCTGATGGGCTGGGTCGCGATGCTGCGCGGCGGTTCGCCGGTGATCGATATCGGCACGCCGATCATCCTGGGGCTGGTCATTGCCGCACTCTGGTGGCGGGGGTCGGTGAAGGTCGACAAGCGAATAGGCCTGGGGGCGGCGTTGCTGGCGCTGCTCTGCCTCGTCATGCCGACCACACTGATGGGCAGCTGGGCCGCCGACGAGCGACTGGTGCCGGTGGCGGTGATGGCCGCGCTCGTATCGCTCCGCTCAACCAGTCGCGCGCGGGACGGACGCGTGCTGGCGGCGACCGCCATCGCGCTCTTCCTGCTCCGCTGCGGCGAGATGGGTGTGCGCTGGCCCCGCGAAGGCATGCGCTATGAAGCCGCGCTCAAGGCCCTGGATGTCGTACCCATGGGCGCGCGTATCCATGCCGTCACGTTGACCGATGGCTGCCATGCGGGCTGGACGACGCAAGCCTGGTCACATCTGCCCGATCTGGCGATCGACCGGCGCGAGGCGCTGGTGAACAGCCAGTGGCGAGTGCTGGGCGCGCCGTTGCTCCGCGTCCGCTATCCGCTGCCCCCGGAGATCAGCAACGATCCGTCCGAACAGATACCCACCTGGGGCTGCGGCAAGGTCGATCTAGGGGCGCTGCATCGGCGCATCGCGATCCTGCCACGCGGGCGGATCGATTATCTGTGGGTGCTGGACCGGCGCGGGCTGGGGCCGATCTGGCTTGGTCATCGGCCGATCTATGCGACCTTCGACACCGCGCTCTACCGGGTCGAGCCCTGACAGCAAAACGGCCGGGACATGCCCGGCCGTTCCGAAATCCGCTTAGCCGCGACGCGGGCCGCGCGGTGCCCCGCCCGTGGGGCGCGGCGCATAGCGACGCGGGCCGCCGGGGCCGTTCGGGCGACCGCCGCCACCGGGACGGCCACCGCCCCCCGGACCGCGACGCGCACCACCGCTGGGCGCACCACCGGCGGGCGGACCATCGGCCTGCTCGATCGCGATATCGTCCTCGGCCTGATCCGCCTCGGTCCGCTTGAGCGCGGCGATGAAGCGCGAAGCCAGCGCGGTCGGAACCTCGAACAGCGTCTCGGTCGGCTGGATGCGGATCGCACCGATCTCGTTGCGGGTAATGTGGCCGCGACGGCAGATCAGCGGCAGCAGCCAGCGCGGATCGGCATTCTGGCGGCGGCCGACATTCATGCGGAACCAGACCGTATCGTCAAAGCCTTCGCGACGCTCGCGCGGCGGCGGCGCGTCACCCTCGACCAGTTCCTCGGCCTGGGGCAGCGCGGCGCGGTGCGCGCGGACCAGCGCGGCGGCGATGTCTTCGGGCGACTTCTCGGCAAGCAGGCGGGTGGCGAGCTCGCGATCGCCCTCGTCCACCTCGACCGGCGCGAGCAGCGCGGTCAGCAGCCGCTCGCGGTCCTGCTCGCGGATTTCCTCCAGCGTCGGCGCGCGGCGCCATTCGGCGTCGATGCGGGCGCCGCGGAGCATGCCCTCGACCCGGCGACGGCGGGGGTAGGGCACGATCAGGATCGCGGTGCCCTTGCGGCCTGCGCGGCCGGTACGGCCCGACCGGTGCTGCAACGCCTCGGCATCGCGGGGGATTTCGACATGGATGACGAGCGTCAGGCCGGGCAGGTCGATACCGCGCGCGGCGACGTCGGTCGCGACGCAAACGCGCGCCCGGCCGTCACGCAGCGCCTGGAGCGCATGGTTACGCTCATTCTGCGAATGCTCGCCCGACAGCGCCACCGCCGAGAAACCGCGCTCGACGAGGCTGGCGTGCAGGTGACGGACATTGTCGCGGGTGGCGCAGAAGAGGATCGCGACCTCCGCCTCGTGCAGGCGGAGCAGGTTGACCACCGCCGCCTCGATATCGGCGGGCGCGACCGTCACCGCCTGATAGGCGATGTCGGCATGGCCCTTGTCCTCGCTGATCGTCTCGATCCGCTTGGCATTGGTCTGGTAACGCTTGGCGAGTTGCACGATCGGGCGCGGCATGGTCGCCGAGAAGAGGAGCGTGCGGCGCTCGGACGGCGTGCCGTCGAGGATCTGCTCCAGGTCCTCGCGAAAGCCCATGTCGAGCATCTCGTCCGCCTCGTCGAGCACGACGAACTTCAGCGACGACAGGTCGAGCGCGCCGCGTTCCAGATGGTCGCGCAGACGGCCCGGCGTGCCGACGACGATGTGCGTACCATGGCTGAGCGCCCGACGCTCGCGCGAGGCGTCCATGCCGCCGACGCAGGTGGCGATGCGGGCACGGGCTCCGGCATAGAGCCATTCCAGCTCGCGGCTGACCTGCAGCGCCAGCTCGCGGGTCGGCGCGATGACCAGCGCCATCGGTGCGCCCGGCTGGGGCAGGTGATCGCCGCCGTTCAGCAGCTCGCTCGCCATGGCGAGGCCAAAGGCGACGGTCTTGCCCGAACCGGTCTGGGCGGACACGATCAGGTCGCGGCCCTGCGCATCATCCTCGATAACGGCGGCCTGGACGGGGGTCGGCGCGGTATAGCCACGCGCGGAAAGGGCAGCCGACAGAACCGGCGGCAAAGCAGAAAAAGGCATGGGGACTCCAACAGAAAAAGGAGCGCGTACCGCCGAACCAAGGGACCCATCCCTCTCGGTTGGCGGATACACCCATGCGGCACGGGTGAATATTGGCGTTCCGTGAAAGCGTGGCCCTATACACGATTGCATTGAAAACTCAAGCGCCCGCCGACGCTGCTTGCGACGAAGCGTTGCGCCCGTCATGGAGCCTGGCCATGACCTGGAACGTTCAGCCCCGATGAGTGTCGCCTTCCGCCGCGAATCCGATGAGGAACATCTCGAACCCAAGTTCGAGCTGCCGATCCCGCCCGGGCCCAATCTGGTCACCGCCCGCGGGCTCGAGCTGACCCGCGCGAAAGTGACGGAGGTTGAGGCCGCCGTCGCCGCCGCGACCGAGGAAGAGGAACGCACCCGCCTCCAGCGCGAACTGCGTTATTGGAATACCCGCGCCGCCACCGCCGAGATCGCCCCCGCGCCCGCCGAGGATGAGGTCGGCATCGGCAGCGTGGTGACGATCCGGCTCAACGGCCAGACCAGAACGCTGACCATCGTCGGCCATGACGAAGCCGACCCCGCCCATGACCGCATCGCCTATGCCGCACCGCTCGCCCGCGCGCTGATGGGCGCAATGGCGGGGGAAACGGTGGCATTCGGCGGCAAGGCGGATGCCGTGGAGGTTTTGGAGGTCGAATAGAACCCGCCTTCTTCTTCCTCCCCTCCCGCAAGCGGGAGGGGATCGAGGGGAGGGCAAGGAGTCTCACCGAGACCATCGCTTGTGGCCTGCCCTCCCCCCTCCCCTCCCGCCTGCGGGAGGGGCGTGCCAAGAACAACCGTATATCCTCCTCTCCTATTTCCCCCTAAACCCCCGCCATGCAGCATTATGACGCAATCATCCTCGGCGCAGGGGCGGCGGGGCTTATGGCGGCGGCGACCGCCGGGCAGCGGGGGCGGCGCGTCCTGGTCGTCGACCATGCCGATGCGCCGGGGAAGAAAATCCTCATCTCGGGCGGCGGGCGGTGCAACTTCACCAATGTAGGCACCGCGCCCGATCGCTTCCTGTCGACCAACCCGCATTTCGCCAAGTCGGCGCTGGGCCGCTACACGCCCGCCGATTTTCTGGAATTGGTCGAGGCTTATGGCATCGCCTGGCATGAAAAGACGCTGGGCCAGCTGTTCTGCGACGGCTCGGCGCGGCAGATCGTCGCGATGCTGCTCGACGAATGCGACAAGGCCGTCCGCTCGGGCGGATCGGTCGAGATCGCGCTGGGCCAGTCGATCGAGAGCGTCACCCATGACGGCACCCAGTTCCACGTCACACGCGGCGGCAAGACCTTTGCCACCCCGCGCCTGATCGTCGCGACCGGCGGGCCGAGCATCCCGAAAATGGGTGCGACAGGTTATGCCTATGACCTGGCCCGCCAGTTCGGCTTGAAGGTCGTCGAGCCGCGCCCTGCCCTTGTCCCGCTGACCCTGGGCGGTGAGGAGACGCTGTTCCGCTCGCTGTCGGGCGTCGCGTCCGAGGTCGTCGCGCGGGCGGGCAAGACCCGGTTTCGTGAGGCGGCGCTGTTTACCCATCGCGGCCTGTCCGGCCCGGCGATCCTGCAAGTGTCGTCCTATTGGCGGCATGGCGAGGCGATCGGGATCGACTTCCTGCCCGATTGCGATGGCGACTGGCTGCTCGCGGCCAAACGCGCCGCCCCGCGCACCAGCCCCAGGCGCGCGCTGGCACAGCATCTGCCCGACCGGCTGGCCGAGACGCTGGCCGAACGGCTGGCGCTGCCCGCCGAACTGGGCGCGGCGACCGACAAGGCGCTGGCGGCGGCACAAGGACGGCTGGCCGACTGGCCGTTCCACCCCAATGGCAGCGAAGGCTATGCCAAGGCCGAAGTGACGGTCGGCGGCGTCTCCACCGCCGGGCTGTCGTCACGGACGATGGAGGCCAAGGCAGTGCCCGGCCTGCATTTCGTCGGCGAGGCGGTGGACGTCACCGGCTGGCTGGGCGGCTATAACTTCCAATGGGCCTGGGCGAGCGGCCGCGCGGCGGGCGAGGCCGTCTGATCCCCAAGACCTGAAAGCGTCAGAGCGACGCCATGCCGACCCCGGGCCGCGCCCAATAGGCCATGCGGTCGTCGGCCTGGCGGCGCACGAAGCACGCCCCCCCCGCGCCGCGATAACGACGGCACAGCGTGTCCGCATCGGTGCGCGTGAGATTGCCGACCGACAGGCGATAGAGATTGCCGCCCGGGCGGCGGATCGTACCGCTTTGCGGCGCATAGTCCGACAGACCGGCGAAGCGCCGGGTCAGCAGCGCCCACGCCTTTTGCGCGCCATCCTCCTTGCCGAACGCGCCGATCTGTACGTTCCAGTCACCCTTGGGCCGGAGGGTCTTGCGGCGCTCCTCGGCCCGGCGCAGCAGCGCGGGCGTCGTGACCAGGCCCGCCGCCATGCGCCGCATCCGAGCCTCTTGAGGCTGCGCTGCCAAAGGCTGCGGGGCCAGCGGCTGGACGACTTCCTGCCGCGAGGCGTACAGGATGCGCGCCGCCGATGAGTCTTCCACGGCAGGCGGCGTGGCCGGTGCCTCGGCCACTGGCGCCGAAGCACCGACGATCGCGACGGGAGCCGCCGGTTGCGCCAGCGCCTGGACCATGTCCTGCACGACGGCCGCGGACGGCGCGGCGTTCAGCGCCAACACCAATGGCTGGCCCCGGTCCGATGCCGGGCGCACCCCGAGCAGTGAGGCGACCTGATCGGCCGGGCTGGTCGTGGCAACGAAGGACGCCCATTCTTGCATCCGCGCCTCGACATCGGCCGGAGCCATGTCGGCCGACGCCGCCATGCGTGCCATGTCCCACTGCCCGGCCAGCGCCAGCGACAGCGCCAGATTCTGTCGGGTCTTGACGCTTGCCCCCTGTTCGCGCGCCGCCGCCGTCAGGATACGGACACCCTCGGCCGGGTCGCCCGACAGCGACAGGGCCAGGCCCAGATCGGCGGCGGGAATCGCGCCTGCGTGACGCTGCAACAGCGCCTGCGCGCCTTGCCCATTGCCGCCCGCGATCATCGCCAGTGCGAGGTTCAGCGCGGAACGGCCATCCTGGGGATCAAGCTGCAACGTATCGGTAAAGGCCTGTCGCGCCGAGGCGAAGCGCCCCGCCTGCAGATAGCCCTGGCCCAGCAGCGCGCGATAGGCCGCCTGATGCGGGTCCGCCGCGACCAGCCGCTCGGCCAGCGCAACCGCGCCATCGCCGTCACGCTGCGCCAGGACGCGCCTGGTCTGGTCGGCGAGCGCGGCGGTGGCGCGCGCCTCGCCCGCCGGGGCCGCCGCCTCGCCCAGTTGCGCGGTGCGGTGGCCGGTCACGGTGCACCCCGCGATCAGCGCGCCGACGCTGCAGGTCAGGAGAGTGCGGATCGTCGTCATAGGGGTCATCCGTCTGGAGCCTGGGGGCACAGGGCGTCTGCCGATGCGCCGTTGTCCCGGCGCACGACGAAGGGTCCGGTCGCGCGCGGGCAGACCGGTGCCGGACGTCGTGGTGAGCAGGACAGTGCGTACATGACCCCATTTCCCCGATGGGAGCCGACGCTAGGGCCCAAGCGTCTAACGAACGGTAAACACGCCAACTGTCCGCTTTACCCGCGACCGGGGGCGGGGCATGGATGGTCGATATCCTATTGGGGGACGGACGAAGATGATGCGCAGATTCCCGGTCATCGGTGCAGGCTTGATCGCCATGGCCATCGGTCTGGCCGCCGGTCCGGCGATGGCCGATGTGAAGGCGGGCACCGATGCCTGGGCACAGGGCGATTTCCGCAAGGCGGTGGAGGAATGGCGCGGCCCCGCCGTGGCGGGCGATCCCGATGCGCAGTTCAACCTCGCCCAGGCCTATAAGCTGGGCCGAGGCGTCCCCCTAGACCCCGCGCTTGCCGAAAGCTGGTTCCGCAAGGCCGCGATCCAGGGGCATATCCCCGCTTCCGACAATTACGGCCTGGCGTTGTTCCAGGTGGGCAAGAAGGCCGAGGCTGCCCCCTGGCTGGAGAAATCGGTGGCGCGGGGCGAACCGCGGGCGCAGCTGGTGCTGGGCACGATGCTGTTCAACGGCGACGGCGTGCCGCGCGACTATCCGCGCGCCTATGCGCTGATGTCGATGGCGTCGCAGGCGGGGCTGCAATCGGCGTCGCAGACGCTGACCCAGATGGACCAGTATATCACTCCGCCCGATCGCGAGGCGGGCACGAAGCTGGCCCAGCAATATCGCGCCCAGCTCGCCACCCGACCGCTGACGGCGGCCGCAGGACCGACGCGGGTGATGGTGGGGGCCGAGCCGGGTCAGACGGCGGCCACCCCATCGGCCCGCCCCCGCCCTAGTGTCCAGCCGGTGCCGGTCGCGCCGTCCCGTCCCGCCACGCCGGGTTATGGGGCCAGTTACCCGGCTCCCAGTACGCGTCCAGCGGCGGCGGCACAGACCGAACCCGTTCGGGAGAACACCTCCGACCGGACGGACGGCGCGCAGTTGATGCGCTCACCGCCGCCGCCCCGCGCAACCAAGGCAGCGGCCAAGCCCGTCGCCAAGCCTGCGCCGCGCGCGAGCGGCGGGGCCTGGCGCATCCAGCTTGGTGCCTTCCGCGACCGGGGCAATGCCACCGCGCTATGGCAGCGGGTGAAGGGCCGCCTCGGCGGCGCGCAGCCCTCTTATGTCGCAGCGGGCGGCGTCATCCGGTTGCAGGCGGGCGGCTATGCCAACCGGGCCGAGGCCCAGGCGGCGTGCAGCCGCTCGGGCCAGCCCTGCGTGGTGGTCGCGCCCTGACGCGACCGACCGATGCGGAGCGGGTCAGGCGGTGACCCACTCCGCGCTCGGAATACCCTGCACGTAGAGCAGCGCGGTCAGGTCGCCATGGTCGATCCGCGCCGCCGCCGCACCCGCCACGATCGGCTTGGCGCGATAGGCGACGCCCAGCCCGGCGCGACGGATCATCGCCAGATCGTTGGCGCCGTCGCCCACCGCCATGCTCTCCGCCGCACCGATGCCCAGTTCGTCGAGCGCGGCGAGCAGCGTCTTCTCCTTGGTGTCCGACCCGACGATGGGCTTGCGCACCGTGCCGGTCAGCTTGCCGTGCGCAATCTCGAGGTAGTTGGCGATGGCGCGGTCGAAGCCGATCTCGGCCGCGACCGGCTCGGCGAAGCGGGTGAAGCCGCCCGACACCAGAATGGCATGGCCGCCGCGCGCCTTCATCGTGCGGATCAGCGCACGAGCCCCGGCCATCAGTTTGACCCGCTCGGCCAGGCATTGTTCGATGACGCGCTCGTCCAGCCCTTCGAGCAGCGCGACGCGCGCGTCGAGCGCGGCGGCAAAGTCGAGTTCGCCGCGCATGGCTCGTTCGGTGACCTCGGCGACCTGTTCCTTGATCCCGGCATAATCGGCCAGTTCGTCGATGCACTCGACGGTGATCATGGTCGAATCCATGTCGGCGACAAGAAGGCGCTTTTCCCGATTGGCTGCAGGCTGGACAATGACATCGAGCGTCAGGTCCTGTCCGTATCCACCCTTGGCGATCGCACAGGCGCGTTGCTTCAAGCCGTTTGCCAGTTCCGCGCAGTCGCTCGCCGAAAAGCCGTCAGCGGGTTGGAACGTCAGATCGAACGCGCGGCCTTCGTCCAGCCATTCCCCCGAAACCAGCCGTCCCGCCGTGGATTCGCCGTCGAATTCGTAGGCGACGTCAGAAAGCATCGCGGCGTCGAAGGTCTGATCGGCTATGTAGGTCGCAATGAACACAATGGCTCTCCCGAATGTCGCGCTCATCGCAGGGCCGACCGCCAGCGGCAAGTCCGCATTGGCGCTCGATCTGGCGAAGGCGACCGGCGGCACGATCATCAATGCCGATTCGGCGCAGGTCTACCGCGACCTGTCGATCCTGACCGCCCGCCCCTCCCGCGAGGAAGAGGCGCAGGCTCCGCACCGGCTGTTCGGCCATGTCGACGGCGCGGACACCGGCTATTCCGCGGCGCGCTGGGCGGCGGAGGCGCGCGCGGCGATCGAGGACAGCGTGGCGGCGGGATCGCTGCCCATCCTGGTCGGCGGCACCGGCCTTTATATGCGCACCCTGCTTGACGGCATCGCGCCGGTGCCCGAGATCGCCCCCGCCATCCGGGCCGAGGTCCGCGCGCTGCCCGTCGCCGAGGCGCATACCGCGCTGTCGCGCGAGGACCCCGCCGCCGCCGCCCGGCTGAACCCCGCCGACACCACCCGCGTCGCCCGCGCGCTGGAGGTGGTACGGTCGACCGGCCGCGCGCTGCATGAATGGCAGGCGCGCAAGGAAGGCGGCATCGGCGACCGCATCGCCCTGTCCGCCGTCATCCTGCTGCCCGAACGCGACTGGCTGAACGCGCGGATCGATCGGCGTTTCGGCGAGATGCTGGACGAAGGGCTGGACGAAGCCGCCACGCTGCTCGCGCGGCGAGACCTCCCCGCAGACGCCCCCATCCGCCGCGCGATCGGCGTGCCGGAGGCTGCGGCACTACTGGCGGGCACCATGCCCCGCGCAGAGGCCGAGGCGGCGGGCGCGCTCGCGACAAGGCGTTACGCCAAAAGGCAATTTACCTGGTTCCGTCACCAGCCCGGCCCCGGCTGGACCACGATCTCGGACACCGACCCCGATGTGCGACGCAACATAATAGAAACTTTATTGCGCAATTGACGGTTGACGCGCACTTTTTAAACTTGTAGCCGCGCCTTTCCCGACACGCCCCGTCAGCGGGCAACGGATGCAGAAGGACGAAGACGATGACCGAGAAAAGCGGAGCCGATATCCTGGTCGAGGCGCTGTGCGATCTCGGCGTGGAGGTCGTCTTCGGCTATCCGGGTGGTGCGGTGCTGCCGATCTATGACGCGATGTTCCGATCGAAGCGCATCCGCCACATTCTCGTCCGCCACGAACAGGCGGCGACCCATGCGGCGGAGGGCTATGCCCGCTCGACCGGCAAGCCCGGCGTGGTGCTCGTCACCTCCGGCCCCGGCGCGACCAATGCGGTCACCGGCATCACCGATGCGCTGCTCGATTCGATCCCGATGGTAGTCATCACCGGCCAGGTGCCGACCGCGCTGATCGGCACCGACGCGTTCCAGGAAGCCGATACGGTCGGCATCACGCGCCACTGCTCCAAGCACAATTACTTGGTGAAGGACCCCGCGCGCCTGGGCGAGGTGGTGCATGAGGCTTTCCACATCGCGACCTCGGGCCGCCCCGGTCCCGTCGTGATCGACATCCCCAAGGACGTGCAGGTCGCCACCGCCCGCTATCAGAAGCCGGGTCCGATCCGTCACAAGACCTATCGTCCGCAGGTGAAGGCCGACCAGAGCCAGATCGAGCAGTTGGTCGACATGCTGGCGGCCGCCGAACGCCCGATCCTCTATACCGGCGGCGGCATCATCAATTCGGGTCCGGCCGCGTCGCAGCTGCTGCGCGAACTGGCCCGCATCACCGGTGCACCCGTCACCTCGACCCTGATGGGTCTGGGCGCCTTCCCGGCCAGCGACCCGCAATGGCTGGGCATGCTGGGCATGCACGGCACCTATGAAGCCAATATGGCGATGAACCAGGCCGACCTAGTGGTGGCGCTGGGCAGCCGGTTCGACGACCGCGTGACCGGCCGACTGGATGCGTTCAGCCCCAACAGCCGCAAGGTCCATGTCGATATCGACCGGTCGAGCGTGAACAAGAATGTCCGCGTCGACCTGGCGATCATCGCCGATGTCGGCCATGCGCTGGAGGATGCGGTGCGCATTTGGAAGTCGCGCCAGCATCCCAAGCCCGACACCACCGAATGGCAGCGCCGCATCGCGGGCTGGCGCGCGGTCGGCTGCCTCTCCTTTCCGGAGAATGGCGACGCGATCATGCCGCAGCGCGCGATCCGGGCCCTCTATGAGGCGACCCAGGCGCGCCAGCCGATCATCACCACCGAGGTCGGCCAGCACCAGATGTGGGCCGCGCAGCATTTCGGCTTCGAAAAGCCCAACAAGTGGCTGACCAGCGGCGGTCTGGGCACCATGGGTTACGGCCTGCCCGCCGCGATCGGTGCGCAGCTCGGCAATCCGGGTGCGCTGGTTATCGACATCGCGGGCGAAGCCTCGATCCAGATGAACATCCAGGAACTGGCGACGGCGACGCAATATCGCCTGCCGGTCAAGATCTTCATCCTGAACAACGAATATATGGGCATGGTCCGCCAGTGGCAGGAACTGACCTATGAGAGCCGCTATGCCGAAAGCTATTCGGACTCGCTGCCCGACTTCGTGAAGCTGGGCGAGGCTTACGGCTGGAAGGGCATATTGATCGAGCATCGCGATCAGCTGGAGGATGGCATCGCCGCGATGCTGGACCATGACGGGCCGGTGATCGTCGACTGCCGCGTGGCCAAGCTCGCCAACTGCTTCCCGATGATCCCGAGCGGTGCGGCGCATACCGACATGATCCTGCAGGCCAATGAGGTATCGGGCACCATGGACGACGAGGCCAAGGCGCTGGTGTAACTCTTAGCTCCTCCCCGCCCGCGGGGAGGGGGACCGTGACGCGAAGCGGCACGGTGGAGGGGGATCGCCGCTTGATACAGCATTGGTGGAGAGCCCCCTCCACCACTCGCTGCGCGAGCGGTCCTCCTCCCCGTACCGGGGAGGAATTTTGGAATGCACATCAAGACCGAACAGGTGGAACGCCATACGCTGGCGGTGATCGTCGACAACGAGCCGGGCATCCTCGCCCGGATCGCCGGGCTGTTCACCGCGCGCGGCTATAATATCGAGAGCCTGACCGTGTCGGAGATCACCGCCGACAAGGCCGTCAGCCGCATCACCATCGTCACCAGCGCCTCGCCGCCAGTGATGGAGCAGATCATTGCCCAGCTCGACCGGCTGGTCCCCGTCCACAAGGTCACCGACCTGACCGTGCTGGGCGACCATGTCGAGCGCGAGCTGGCGCTGGTGAAGGTGGCAGGCACCGGCGACCGCCGGATCGAGGCGCTGCGCCTGGCCGAGGTCTACCGCGCCCGCGTGGTCGACGCGACGATCTCCAGCTTCGTGTTCGAGGTCACCGGCACCATCGCCAAGATCGACAAGTTCGTCGAATTGATGGGCGAAGTCGGCCTGGTCGAGGTCGCCCGCACCGGCATCGCCGCCATTTCGCGCGGCGCCGAAGCGGCCTGACCCGCTTACATTTTCTGACTATCACGAGGCCCGAAGCGGCCCAGCCATTTCGAAAGGGAAGTTGAAATGCGTGTCTATTACGATCGCGACGCCGATCTGAACCTGATCACCGACAAGAACATCGCCATCCTGGGTTACGGCTCGCAGGGTCATGCCCATGCGCAGAACCTGCGCGATTCGGGCGTCAAGAATGTCGCGATCGCGCTGCGCCCCGGTTCCGCCTCGGCCGCCAAGGCGGAAGCGGCGGGCTTCAAGGTCCTGTCGAACAAGGAAGCGGCCGGCTGGGCCGACATTCTGATGATCCTGGCCCCCGACGAGCATCAGGCCGCGATCTACGACGCCGACCTGAAGGGCAACATGAAGCCCGGCGCCGCGCTCGCCTTCGCGCATGGCCTGAACGTGCATTTCGGCCTGATCGAGCCGCCCGCGGACATCGACGTCATCATGATCGCCCCCAAGGGTCCCGGCCACACCGTGCGCAGCGAATATGTGCGCGGCGGCGGCGTGCCCTGCCTGATCGCGATCCATCAGGACGCCAGCGGCAACGCGCATGACGTGGCGCTCGCCTATGCCAGCGGCGTCGGCGGCGGTCGCTCGGGCATCATCGAGACCAATTTCCGCGAAGAGTGCGAAACCGACCTGTTCGGCGAGCAGGCCGTGCTGTGCGGCGGCGCGACCGCGCTGGTCCAGGCGGGCTTCGAGACGCTGGTCGAGGCGGGCTATGCCCCCGAAATGGCCTATTTCGAGTGCCTTCACGAGCTGAAGCTGATCGTCGACCTGATGTATGAGGGCGGCATCGCCAACATGCGCTACTCGATCTCGAACACCGCCGAGTACGGCGACATCAAGACCGGCCCGCGCATCATCACCGAAGAGACCAAGAAGGAAATGAAGCGCGTCCTCGCCGACATCCAGTCGGGTCGCTTCGTGAAGGACTTCGTGCTCGACAACCGCGCCGGCCAGCCCGAACTGAAGGCCAGCCGCATCGCCGCCAAGCGCCACCCGATCGAACAAGTCGGCAGCGAACTGCGCGCGATGATGCCGTGGATCGGCGCGAACAAGCTGGTGGACAAGGCGAAGAACTGATTTTCGCTGGGGGTGGGCTCGGTGAGACACCAGGCCCTCCCCCATCCCCTCCCGCCTGCGGGAGGGGCGTGCCAAGCGGGGATGTCCAGCGTCCCAACCAGGTCCATTGCTTGCGGTGACGCCATATGCCCGCCGAGGAACCTCTCCCCTCCCGCAAGCGGGAGGGGACGGGGGAGGGCCGAGGGGCCTCGCAGAGACCACCCTCCCCACCCAACCCGGAAACGCATCGTTGCGACCTTGGCCTTTGACGTGCGTTATGCGCACCGACCACAAAGGCCTGGTCCAACAGGGAGTCTACCCATGCGTTTCGTCCTTCCCGCCGCCCTGGCGCTCGTCATCGCCGCGCCCGCCATCGCCCAGACCCAGCCCGGCGCGCCCGTCGTCTCGCGCGTCGTCGCGGGCACCTATGCCGTCGACCCCGCGCACACCCAGGTCACCTGGTCGGTGAACCATATGGGCTTCTCGGTGCTCGAGGGGCAGTTCGGCGCGTCGGAGGGCTCGTTGACCATCGATCCGGCCAAGCCGCAGAACGCCAAGGTCGACGTGACCTTCAAGATCGACGGCCTCTCGGTCACTGCAGCCCCCTTCGCCAATCACCTGAAGTCGAAGGACTTCTTCGACGCCGCGACCTATCCGACCGCGCGCTTCGTCTCGACGGGCGTGAAGGTCATGGGCACCAAGGCGGTCATCACCGGCAACCTGACCATCAAGGACCAGACCAAGCCGGTCACGCTGAACGCGACCTTCTTCGGTGCGGGCACCAACCCGATGTCCAAGAAGCTGAACATCGGCTTCCGCGCCACCGCCAAGATCAAGCGTTCGGACTTCGGCGTCGGCGCCTATGTGCCCGTCGTCGGCGATGACGTCGACCTGACGATCAACGCCGCCTTCACCGCGCAGTAATTTCCCCTCTCATCTCCCATCCGCGAAAGGCGGGGTCGATCTTCGGCCCCGCCTTTTTCGTTGGTGGCGTCAGGCGGACGTCATCATTCTCGATATGGACAAGGCCGCCCCGACACGGCATGAACCCCTGCATCATGATCGCCGCGCTGCTGCTCCGTTCGCTTCGACTTATCCGCCCTTAGGGGAGGATCGGCGTGGCCATGCGCGACTTCCCTAAGGGCGGAATGAAACGATAAGCCTGTCCCCGCCGCGCCCTGGCCCGACGCGGCCGAGAATGCTGGAAGACCCGATCATGTTGCGCGATCCCTCGACCAAATACCGCCCCTTCCCGACCATCGCCCTGCCCGACCGGCAATGGCCGAACCGCACGATCACCCAGGCCCCCCGCTGGCTGTCGACCGACCTGCGCGACGGCAACCAGGCGCTGATCGACCCGATGGATGCCGAGAAGAAGACGCGGATGTTCGACCTGCTGGTCAAGGTCGGATTGAAGGAGATCGAGGTCGGCTTCCCGAGCGCGGGCGCGACCGAGTTCGACTTCATCTCCGGCCTGATCCGCGACGACCGCATCCCGGACGACGTGACGATCCAGGTCCTCACCCAGTCGCGCCGCGACCTGATCGAGCGCAGCTTCGAAAGCCTGGAGGGCGCACGCACCGCGATCGTCCATCTCTACAACGCGGTCAGCCCAGCCTGGCGCAAGATCGTGTTCGGCATGACCCGCGACGAGGTTCGCCAGATCGCCATCGAGGGCGCGAAGATCCTGCGCGACGAAGCCGCCAAGCGCCCCAACACCGACTGGTTCTTCGAGTACAGCCCGGAAACCTTCTCGACCGCCGAGCTGGATTTCTCGGTCGAGGTCTGCGCCGCCGTCATGGACGTGCTGAAGCCGACGCCCGACCATCCGCTGATCCTGAACCTGCCCGCCACCGTCGAATGCGCGACGCCCAACGTTTATGCCGACCAGATCGAGTGGTTCGGCCGCAACATCCCGAACCGCGATTCGGTGGTCATCTCGCTGCACACGCATAACGACCGGGGCACCGGCGTCGCCGCCGCCGAACTGGGCGTGATGGCGGGCGCGGACCGGGTCGAGGGTTGCCTGCTCGGCAATGGCGAGCGGACCGGCAATTGCGATCTCGTGACCGTCGCGCTCAACATGTACACGCAAGGCGTCGACCCCAAGCTCGACCTGTCGGACATCGACGAGGTGGTGAATACGGTCCATTATTGCACCAACCTGCCCGTCCATCCGCGCACGCCCTATGCGGGCGATCTGGTCTTCACCGCCTTTTCGGGCAGTCATCAGGACGCGATCAAGAAGGGCTTTGCGGCCCAAGCCGCGCGCAACGACGATCTGTGGGAAGTTCCCTACCTCCCCATCGATCCCGCCGATCTCGGCCGGTCCTATGAAGCGGTCATCCGCGTCAATTCGCAGTCGGGCAAGGGCGGCGTCGCCTGGGTTATTGAGCAGGATAAGGGGCTGAAGCTGCCCAAGCGGCTCCAGGCCGATTTCAGCCGCCACGTCCAGGCACTGGCCGACGCCACCAGCCGCGAGCTGAATGCCGCCGATATCTGGGCCGGGTTCGAGGCGACCTATCTGCCACGCGAGGGCGATCGTTTCGTGCTGCGCGACTATGAGGAAACCGGCTCGGCGGGTCAGCGGACCTTTATCGGCCGGGTGCTGGTCGGCGGCGAGGAGCGTTCGATCGCCGGGCGCGGCAACGGCCTGATCTCCAGCGTGATCGCGGCGCTTGCCGACACGACCGGCCCCGCGCTGGAAGTCGTCGACTATAACGAACACGCCATCGGCCACGGCGCGGACGCACAGGCGGTCGCCTATGTCGAGGCGCGGACCGCCGATGGCCGGACGGTGTTCGGCGTTGGGCTCGACACCGACATCGCCACCGCCAGCGTGCGGGCGGTGCTGTCCGCCGCCAACCGGGCCTGATGCACGTCCCCCCGGCGCTTCTCGGCTAAGACGACGACGATGGCGGCGAGCGCTCCTTCTTCGTCGTCCAGCCGGTGGGCGTTCATCCCCGAACGCTATCGCGAGAAACTGCGCGAGCGGGGGGCGTCGATCACCCTGACGGTGATCGCGCACCTCCTGCTCGCGTGGCTGCTATTCCATCTGGCGCCCAAGCTGATCGAGCCGCAGACGTCCTCCTCGCTCAACACCTTCTCCGTCTCGCCCTCCGACCGGGACGCGGGCGCGCCGGTGCCGGAGACCCGCACCGCGACGCGCAAGCCCGCGGCGGCCGGGGGTTCCAAGGCGCCGGTGACCCAAAAGCAGCCCGATACCCCCACTCCACCGACTCCGAAGCAGGCCGACACCTCCCCGCCGACGCCATGGCAATGGGGAGACAAGTCGTTGTTCGAGGGCGGCAACATCGCCTCGCTGCCCAAGGGCGAGGGCAAGGGGGTGGGCTCCAGCAACGGCGATGATCGCGGGCAGGACAGCGCCTCGGCCTATGGTCCCGGCGAGGGGCCGGGCGGCCAACGGCTCTACAATGCCGAATGGTATCCGCGCCGCCCGACCAATGCCGAGCTGAACGGCTATCTCCGCTCCGCGCCGCCGCCCGGCAGCTGGGCACTGATCGCCTGCAAGACCATCCCCGATTATCGCGTCGAGAATTGCCGCATGCTGGCCGAATCCCCGATCGGCTCGGGGCTTGGCCGGGCGATGCGCGAGGCCGCCTGGCAGTTCCGCGTCCGCGCACCCCGTATCGGCGGCAAGGTCATGGTGGGCGAATGGGTACGCATCCGCATCGACTTTACCGGTCCGGGCGGCGGAGACGACGGCAACTAAGCCTCCCCCTGCCGGACACGGTGTTTAATAGGTGAATTGCAGCTGGGTGCGGATCAGGTCGCCGGTCGCGCGGCCGGTGCGCCGGGCGTCGGCCTCGCGGCGCTCCATCCGGGCATAGGCCAGAGTCAACTCCAGCGCCTCGACCAGCTGGATTTCGGTGCCCAGCTCCCACTCGTCGGTTTCCAGGCGGGGTGCGTCGGCATTGGGCTTCCACCCGCCGCGATAGCGTTGCCACCGGGCATAGGGGATGGCGCGGCCGAGCGGGGTATGGCCGATATCGGCCATCAGCTGGACATAGCCCCCACCGAGCCGCTGGCTGCGCACCGCGCCCAGCAGGCCGTCATATTGCGGGCCCCAACCGGTCGTCCATTCGGTCTGGATGCCGAAGGGCTGCGGATAGAGAATGGCATGAACGGCCACCCGGTCGTCGCGATAGTCGATCGGGCTGACGCCACCGCTGCGTATCTCGGGGCGATAGCGATTGAACATCGCCGACCCGCCGACCTCCAGCACCTGTCCCCGGAATAACGGCCCCAGCCCGTCGAGCGCGAAGGGCCAGGTGGCCATCGCGACCTTCATCAGCGTGCCGTTACGCTCGGTGCGGTTGGTCCCCTGCCCGTTATAGACCGCCAGGCCAAAGGCGCCGTAATTGCCGAACAGCTTCTGCTTGTTCTTGGCCAGCCGGTCCCAGATGGCCTGTACCGGCGCGGGCGTGTAATAGAGGTTCACGCCGACATCCCGCTCGCCCGGCACCCCGCTGTTGATCGCGTCCGAGCGATCGAGCGGCAGGCGGTTGGACGAGGATTGCAGATTTTCCCAGCCGAACGGCACTTTCGATTGGCCGAAACGCAGGCGAAGGCGGCGTTCGGGATCGAGGAACCAGTCGGCATAGACATCGCGCAACTGCCCGAAATTCTCGCGCCGCTCAGTGCTCGACTGGTTGTTCACCGCCGCGCCGAAATCATGCTGGAAATAGAGTTGCAGCCGGTCGGTGATATCCCCCTGCAACACCAGTCGCACCCGGCGCAGCAGGAAGCCGCCATCCTCATTGACCGAGGCGTCATGCACCGAGCGCAGCCGAGAACCGCTCGCTCCCGGCGCATCCTGGCTATCCAGAACCGCATTGTAGCGAAGCTGGGTATAGCCGCGCAGGCGCAAGCGATCATACCAGGGAGTGCGAGACGATGGCGGCTTGGGGATGCTCGCCACACGTTCCGGCTCGGTCTTCGCGGCAGGGGCGACAGGCGCGGTGGCCACCATCGGCGGCGGCGGCGCGGTGGAGGTGACCACCGCAGGACCGGCGGCCGTCTTCTGCGCCTCGGTCAGCACCTTGATCTGCGCTTTCAGCTCGTCGATCTGGCGCTGAAGCTCCTGGACCGTCTGGGCGGCGGCCGGTGCGGGCAGCAGGCTCAGCGCGATGGCGACGGCCGTGCCGTGACGGGCCCGATGGAGTCTCGCCTTTATCACGCCCTACGCCCTACCCTGTTGGTGACGGCGGCTTAGGGCAGCGACGCGGCGCTCCGCAACAGTTTGATGACTATTAAATGACGAATGAGTGACGTCAGCGCGTGCGTTCGATCTCACACCCGATCCGGGCATCGGGATAGATATCGATCTTGGTCGATCGCACCTTCACCGCCGTCACGCGCGGGTCGGCCAGGCACAGGGCGGCGACCGCCTCGCACAGGCTTTCCTGCAAGGCGAAGCCGGGGCCGCGCACCATCGCCAAGATGCCCTCGCGCAGGAAATCGTAGTCGAGCACTTCCTCGATCCGGTCGGCACCGGGCGCGGCCGGATAGGTGACGGTCATCGCCACCGACAGGCTGACCGGCTGCGGCGCAACTTCATGCGGGTGGATGCCCAGGTGCATCGCGACCGTCATGTCGTCGAGCAGGATCGTATAGGTCGCGGTCACGCCCGTCCCTCGAACATCACATCGCCGTCACGGCGACAGAAGCGCTGGCCGCAATCGACATACAGGGTCTGGCCACGAATGCCGCGCGCGGTCAGCAGGAAGGACACCGCCTCCGCCACCGCCGCCGCCCCGATCGGACGGCCGAGCAGGTTCTTGACCGAGGCTTCGGCAAACTCCGCGTCGCTCTGGTCGCCGCTTTGCAGGGTCAGGCCAGGGGCGACCGCATTGACGGCGATCCGAGGGCCCAGCGCCTGGGCCAGCATCGTACCCGCCCCCGCGAGCGCGAACTTGGCGCAGCTATAGGCGAAGAAGTCGGGATTGGGATTGGCCAGCTTCTGGTCGAGGATAGCGACCACCGCGCCGTCCGTCACATCGTCCTGCCGCGCCAGCGCGGAGGCGAGCAGCGCGGGCGCGGCGGCATTGATCGCATAGAGTTCGGCCATCAGGCGCGCATCGGTTTCAGGCGGCCGGTCGAACAGGAAAGCCGAAGCGCTGTTGACCAGCCCATCGATCGGCCCACCCGCCGCCTGCCGTGCCCGGGCGAACAGGTCGTCGATGCCATCCAGCACCGACAGATCGCCCTGCACCGTGGCCCCGGCCAGTTCCTCCGCCAGCGCCGCGGCGTCCTCGCCAGAGCCGTTATAATGGATCACCACCCGGTGCCCGTCCGCCACCAGCCGTCGCGCGATCGCCGCGCCCAGCCTTTTGGCACCGCCGGTCACCATGACGGTGCGGCGGATCATCCGCCCAGGCCCATCAGCGACAGGACTTCCTTGCGGCTGCGCTCGTCGTCGCGGAACACGCCCATCATCCGGCTGGTCACCATCGCGACGCCCGGCGTACGGACGCCTCGCGCGGTCATGCAGGCATGGGTCGCCTCGATCACCACGGCGACGCCCAGCGGCTTCAGATTTTCCCAGATGCAGTCGGCGACCTCGGCGGTCAGCCGCTCCTGCACCTGCAAACGGCGGGCAAAACCATGCAGCACACGCGCCAGCTTGGAGATGCCGACGACATGGTTGCGCGGCAGATAGGCGATATGCGCGCGGCCGATGATCGGGGCCATGTGGTGCTCGCAATGCGACTGGAACGGAATGTCCTTCAGCAGCACGATCTCGTCATAGCCGCCGACCTCCTCGAACACCCGCGACAGGTGGACGGCCGGGTCGTCGCCATAGCCCGCGCAATATTCGGCCCAGGCCCGCGCCACGCGCTTGGGCGTATCGACCAGCCCTTCGCGGGTGGGATCGTCGCCCGCCCAGGCGATCAGCGTACGGATGGCCTGAGCCACCTCGTCGGGCACGGCGATCTTGCCGTCCTCGCCGATCAGGTCGCCATCCTCCGGGTCGCCATGGGCGCAACTCATATTAAGTCCTTCACTTCAAAGACGGTGCGTTAGCGTATCGATTGCCGGGGTGCAAAACCCGCTGATAGGACGTCCCATCCCGCCAGGCCGTTCAGGCTGGACGGGGGCAGGGTTCAGGGCCGCAGCCGTTTCGCCGCCCAGGCGACATGATCGGCCATGAAGGTCGAAATGAAATTATAGCTATGGTCATAGCCCGGCTGCATCCGCAGGGTCAGGGCAATCCCCGCCTTATCGCACGCCTCGGCCAGCCATTCGGGACGCAGCTGCTCGGCCAGAAACTGGTCGGCGTCGCCCTGGTCCACCAGCAGGTCCGGCACCCGCGCGCCGTCCTCGATCAGCGCAACGGCATCCGCCGCCCGCCATGCCGCCCGGTCCTGTCCCAGATAGCCGCCCAGCGCCTTCTCGCCCCACGGCACCCGGCCCGGCGCGACGATCGGCGCGAAGGCCGACACGCTGCGGAAGCGATCGGGGTTGCGAAGCCCGATGGTCAGCGCGCCGTGGCCGCCCATCGAATGGCCGGTGATCGCTTGCGCGCCCATATCGGCCATGGGGAAATGCTCGGCGATCAGCGTGGGCAGTTCCTGCTCGATATAGGTCCGCATCTGGAAATGCTTCGCCCAGGGCTCCTCCGTCGCATCGACATAGAAGCCAGCGCCCTGCCCCATGTCATAGGCATCGTCATTGGCGACGCCCTCTCCGCGCGGCGAGGTATCGGGCGCGATGAAGATCACCCGATGCTCGGCGCACGGCCCCCGATACCCGCCCTTGTCCGTGACATTGGCATGAGTGCAGGTCAGGCCCGACAGATACCAGAGCACGGGCAGCGTCTCCCCCTCGTCATGCTCCGGCACGAAGACCGAGAAGGTCATACGCGTGCCCGTCGCCGCACTGTCATGCGCATAGACGCCCTGCACGCCGCCATGCGCCTTGGAGGTCGAAATCGTCTCGATCGTCATCGGAACACCACCGTCCGGTTGTCATTGAGGAAAACGCGCCGCTCGCCGACCCAGGCGACGGCGCGGGCCAGCACCTGCGCCTCGATATCGCGGCCGATGCGGATCAGGTCGTCGACGCTGGCGCGGTGATCGACGCGCTCGACCGCCTGTTCGATGATCGGCCCTTCGTCCAAGTCGGCGGTCACGAAATGCGCGGTCGCGCCGATCAGCTTCACGCCGCGCGCGTGCGCCCGGTGATAGGGCTGCGCACCCTTGAAGCCGGGCAGGAAGCTGTGATGGATGTTGATGCACCGCCCCGGCAGTGCGGCGACCAGCCGCTCGCCCAGTACCTGCATGTACCGGGCGAGGACCAGATAATCGGCCTTCGTGCTCTCCATCAGACCGAGCATCGCCGCTTCCTGTTCGGCGCGATTGCCGTTGTCGACCGGCAGGTGATGCCAGGGCAGGCCGTGCCATTCGACCAAGGGGCGCAAGGAGGCGTGGTTGGACACGACCCCGGCGATCTCGACCGGCAGCGTGTTGGTCCGCCAGCGATGGAGCAGGTCGTTCAGGCAGTGCGAGCCCTTGGACACGGCGATCAGCATCCGGGGCCGCTCGGTCGCGGGCGCGACATGCCAGTCGAAGCCGAAACGCGCCGCCGGATCGGCCAGCGCCGCCCTCACCCCGTCGACCGACGCGGGGAACCCCGCACCCTGGCCGGTGAAGACGATGCGCAGGAAGAAGCGCCCCGTCTCCAGATCGGCATATTGCTGGCTGTCGAGGATGAAACCGTCGATCCCCGCCAGCGCGCCCGACACCGCGGCAACGATGCCGACCCGGTCCTGGCACGCCAGCGTCAGGATATAGCCGCTGTCGCTCACGCCGTCGGTGCGGGGGCAGGCATGCGACAGCCCAGGCACAGCTTGTTGCCGTCCGGGTCACGCAGATAGCCAAGATAAGCCGGCCCCATCGGCGTCTGACGCTCGCCTACCGGCGCTTCGATCGCGGTGCCGCCGTTCGCCACGCCCGCCGCATGGGCCGCGTCGAGCTGCGCCGGATCGGCCGCACCCAGCCCGATGGTCCCGCCATTGGCGAAGGTTGCCGCCTGCCCGTCGATCGGCCGAGTGACCATGAACGCCGCGCCGTTATGCCGATAGAGAAGGCGTTCGCCCGCCTGCATCCCCGGCTGGCCGCCCAGCGTCCCGAACAGCGCATCATAGAATGCCTTGGACCGCGCGAGATCGTTCGATCCGACCATGACATGAGTATACATCAGGCTGCCTCCACCAGATGCCGCGCGCACAGCTTGTTGCCAGTCGGATCGCGTAGATACGCCAGATAGACCTTGCCGACAGGCACGTTGCGGATGCCGGGCGGGTCCTCGATCGCGGTGCCGCCATGCGCGAGGCCCGCCGCGTACCAGGCATCGGCCTGCTCGGGTGAGTCCATCGCAAAGCCCAGCGTCCCACCATTGGCGTAGGTGGCGGGCTCACCATTGATAGGCTTCGAGATCAGGAAGCGGCCGCCATTATGGCTATAGACCAGTCGTCCAGCCGCATCGACCACTCCCTCGGCCGCGCCCAGCACGCCCAAGGTCGCGTCATAGAAGCGCTTGGCCGCAGCGATGTCGTCGGCCCCCAGCATGACATGGCTGAACATCAGAAAATCACCACGCTGCGGATGCTCTCGCCCGCGTGCATCAGGTCGAAGCCCTTGTTGATCTCCTCGAGCGTCAGGCGGTGAGTGATCATGGGATCGATCTCGATCTTGCCGTTCATATACCAGTCGACGATCTTGGGCGTGTCGGTCCGCCCGCGCGCGCCGCCGAACGCGGTGCCGCGCCAGTTGCGGCCCGTCACCAGCTGGAACGGCCGAGTGCTGATCTCCTTGCCCGCCTCGGCCACGCCGATGATGATCGAGGTGCCCCAACCGCGATGGCAGGATTCCAGCGCGGTGCGCATCACCTCGGTATTGCCGGTCGCGTCGAAACTGTAATCCGCGCCGCCGTCCGTCAGTTCGAGGATCTTCGCGATCGTCTCCTCGCGGCTCAGCCCCTTGGAGTTGAGGAAATGGGTCATGCCGAAGCGGCGGCCCCATTCTTCGCGGTCGGGATTGATGTCGACGCCGATGATCCGGCCCGCGCCCGCCAGCTTGGCGCCCTGAATGACGTTCAGGCCGATGCCGCCCAGGCCGAAAACGACGATATTCTCGCCCGGCTGGACCTTGGCGGTGTTGACCACCGCGCCGACGCCCGTCGTCACGCCGCAGCCGATATAGCAGCTGGTGTCGAAGGGCGCGTCCTCACGAATCTTGGCGACCGCGATCTCGGGAAGAACGGTGAAGTTCGAGAAGGTCGAGCAGCCCATATAATGGAAGATCGGCTGCCCCTTATAGCTGAAGCGGGTCGTGCCGTCGGGCATCAGGCCCTTGCCCTGCGTGGCGCGGATCGCGGTGCACAGGTTGGTCTTGCCCGACAGGCACGACTTACACTGGCGGCATTCGGGGGTGTAGAGCGGGATGACATGGTCGCCCGGCACCACGGACGTCACACCCGCGCCGACCTCGCGCACGATGCCGCAGCCTTCATGGCCCAGCACGCTGGGGAAGATGCCCTCGCTGTCCAGGCCGTCGAGCGTATAGGCATCGGTATGGCAGATGCCGGTCGCCATGATCTCGACCAGTACCTCACCGGCCTTGGGGCCTTCCAGATCGAGTTCGACGATTTCGAGCGGCTTCTTGGCTTCAAAGGCGACGGCGGCGCGGGTCTTCATGGGTTCCTGTCTCCTTGGGCTTCGGGCGCCCTGATGCCCCGAGGCGCGCGCTGGTGCAACCAATGAACGCGACGGGGGATTGATGCCCATCACAACCCCAGGAGAGCGACGATGACCGAGTTCAAAAAAGGCGATCATGTCGAATGGAACAGCCATGGCGGCACGGCCGAGGGCAAGGTCGTCAAGAAGCAGACCAGCGACACGAGCATCAAGGGCCATACCGTCCGCGCATCGAAGGATGAGCCGCAATACATAGTAGAGAGTGACAATGGCGGAAAGGCGGCGCACAAGGCGGACGCGCTTAAGAAGGCGTGATTCACGCGCGACCCACCGAACGGTCGGGGCGCAGAAGGATTAAGGGAAGGAATAACATGGCCACCGCAACCACGGGCACCGGCATCCACGCACCGGTTCAGCCGTCCGAGGAACTGGGCGCGATCGTCGGCAACGAGAAGCTGCCGCGTAGCCAGGTCATCAGCAAGGTGTGGGATTACATCAAGGCCAACAACCTGCAGAACCCCGAGAACAAGCGGGAAATCCTGGCCGACGACAAGCTGAAGAAGGTATTCGGCAAGGACAAGTGCACCATGTTCGAGATGAACAAGTTCATCTCGGCTCACCTGAAGAAGTAATCTTCACTGGCGCTCCGGTCATCGTGCCGGGGCGCTCCCTTCGCCGTCCGCGCGCCGTTACCGCAGGTCCAGGACTAGCGGCTTGCGCGTGGACGGTGTCGGGGCCGGGCTCGGCGATCGGCCCTTACCCTGCGTCGCGGACGGTGTCGGCGTCGCTGCGGGTTTGACCGGCGTGTCCCCGCCTGCATCGACCCTGGCCGCCTCGATCTGAGCCAGACGCTGCTCGACCAGATGTGCATCGAGCAATTTGCGATCGGCCTGCATCGCGGCCACCTGCGCCTCCAGCGCCGACAGACGCTGTTCCAACATTTTCACCCGGACCTGATCTTCGGTCTGGGCAACCATCTCCTTGGCCGCCTTCTCCTGCCGTGCCCGCTCCTGCGCATCGGCATCGGCAATACGCGCGTCGGCGCTGCCGCGTTGGTCGCAGGCAGTGAGCGTCAGGGTGAGGAGCATCAGGCAGAGGGCGGGGCGCATAGGCCGTTTCTGTTCCAAGAATTCCTCCCCTGCAAGGGGAGGGGGACCGCCGCGAAGCGGTGGTGGAGGGGTGTAACCGCTAGTCGATGGTGCCAACTCCAGCCGCGACACCCCTCCGTCAGGCCTCCGGCCTGCCACCTCCCCTTACAGGGGAGGAATTACTGGTCCCGCAGCTTAACCCAGGTCGGCGCATGATCGCTGGCCTTTTCGCGGCCGCGATAGCTCTTGTCGACGCCCGCATCGACCAGCCGGTCAGCGGCCTGCGGGCTCAGCAGCAGATGATCGATGCGGAAGCCGTCATTCCGCTCCCATCCACCCGCACGGTAATCCCAATAGGTCCAAACCCCACCCTTGGGCGCGCGGGTGCGCAGCGAATCGGTCCACCCCTGCGACAGCAACCGGCGATAGGCCGCGCGGCTCTCCGGCTGCATCAGCGCATCGCTCGCCATCGCAGGCACCGAGAAGGTGTCATCGTCATTGGGGATGACATTATAGTCCCCGGCCAGCACGACAGGCACTTCCTCCGCGAGCAATTCGCGCGCCCGCGTCGCCAGCCGCTCCATCCAGCGCAGCTTGTAATCGAATTTCGGCCCCGGCAGGGGATTGCCATTGGGGAGGTAGAGCGAAGCGACGACCAAGCCGTTGACCTCGCATTCGAGGTAGCGGCTGTGCTCGTCCTCATCCTCACCCGCTAGCCCACGCTGCCGTTCGACCGGCTGGGTACCGCGCGCAAGGACGGCGACACCATTCCAGCTCTTCTGGCCGTGCCACACCGCGCCATACCCGGCGGCCTCTATGTCCTTGACCGGAAAGGTCTCATCGCTGGCCTTCAGCTCTTGAAGACAGACGATATCGGCATCCGCCTCGGCCAGATATTCGAGCAGGCGCGGGAGGCGGGCCTTGATCCCGTTGACGTTGTACGTGGTGATCTTCACGTCAGACCGAGAAGCTGGTGCCGCAACCGCAGCCCGAAGCCGCGTTGGGGTTCTTCACCTGAAACGCCGCGCCGCCGAGCGACTCGACATAATCGACCTGTGCGCCGCGCACGAGGTCCAGGCTGATGCTGTCGACGACGAGGCGAACGCCATCGGTCTGCGCGACGGCATCATCCTCGGCGGGCGCATCGGCCAAGCCGAACTTGTACTGGAAGCCCGAACAGCCGCCGCCCTCGACCGACAGACGCAGGATGGCGGGCTTGTTCTGCCGCTCGGCGATCGTCGCGACACGCGCCGCGGCGGCCGGGGTCAGCGCGATTTCGGAAATGCTGGTGGCCATGGGGGTGAGATAGGCGCGAGGGGCGAGCGGGGCAATCCCACTAAATCCTCCCCGGTACGGGGAGGTAGCAGGCCGAAGGCCTGACGGAGGGGGGCTTCCTCAAAAAGATGCGCCTAGCCGCCATCCGCCTCCACCGCTCTGCGAGCGGTCCCCCTCCCCGTGCCGGGGAGGATCGAAACTCAGTCCTGCGCGGCGGGGCCGTCGGAGGAGACGGGAATCTGGTGGATCGCATGATCCTGCGACGCGGTCAGATAGTCGCCGGTGGTCAGGAACGGCACCGGGTTGACCGCGTGACCGTCCATGCGGACTTCATAATGCAAATGCGGGCCGGTCGAACGGCCGGTCGAGCCCATCAGCGCGATCAGCTGGCCGCGCGTCACGCGGGCACCGTCGGCGACCAGGATCTTCGACAAATGGCCATAGCGGGTCGCGATACCCTTGCCATGGTTGATCTCGACCATGTTGCCATAGCCACCCTGCCAGCTGGCATGATCGACGATGCCGTCGGCGGTGGCGTAGATGGGCGTGCCGACCGGGCCAGGAATATCGACCCCGGCATGCATCGCGGCGGTGCCGCGGAACGGGTCGGTGCGGATACCGAAATTGCTGGTGAACTGAAGCTTCTCAACCGGATGGACCGAGGGGATCGCGATCACGCCATTGGGCCGCGCATCCATCTTCTTCCAGGTCTGGAACAGCGTGCGGAATTGCTGGTCGGTGCGCAGGTCGGCCGAGGCTTCGGCGCTGTTGGCGGGAATGAACTCGCCCCCGACCGAGCTCGGCTTATGGGACGGCGCCTTGGGAGCGGAGGGTGCCGGAGCGGCAATCGCGGCCGGTGTGGTCAGGCCGATGACGGCGGCGGTGCAAAGGACGGATCGGACGCGAGATGCAATCGATTTACCCGAGAGTAGCAGTTGATTCATCGAACCCCGAACCCTTGTCGCCGAACGATCCCGCAGTCGGAAAAGCCCGGCTTCGTTCATCCTATGCTGTGTCGCAGCCCCACCGCGTTACAGACGGTCAGCTTGTGCCTTTATGGGTTCC
>CAJYRW010000075.1:0-17677 GCA_913777475.1 uncultured Sphingomonas sp.
AAGACCCTCTTCGGTTCGTCCAACGACCGCTACGTCAAGTCGCTCAACCCGATTCTCGCCAAGATCGCGTCGTTCGAGCCGACGCTGCAGGCGATGGACGACGACACGCTCGCGCAGCAGACCGTCCGCTTCCGCGAGCGGCTGGCGAACGGCGAGACGCTCGACCAGCTCCTGCCCGAGGCGTTCGCGACCGTGCGAGAGGCGGCGAGCCGCGTGCTCGGCCAGCGGCACTATGACGTGCAGATGGTCGGCGGCATCGTGCTCCACCGCGGCGAGATCGCGGAGATGCGCACCGGCGAGGGCAAGACGCTCGTCGCCACGCTCGCCACCTATCTCAACGCACTGCCGGGCGACGGCGTCCACGTCATCACCGTCAACGACTATCTCGCCAGCCGCGACGCCGACTGGATGGGGCGCGTCTACCGCTTCCTCGGGCTGACCACGGGCGTGATCGTGCCCAACCTCACCGACGAGGAGCGCCGCGCCGCCTATGCCGCGGACATCACCTATGGCACGAACAACGAGTTCGGCTTCGACTATCTGCGCGACAACATGAAGTACGAGCGCCAGCAGATGGTGCAGCGCGCCTTCGCGATGGCGATCGTCGACGAGGTCGACTCGGTGCTGATCGACGAGGCGCGCACGCCGCTGATCATCTCGGGGCCGACCGACGACAAGTCCGAGCTGTACATCAGCGTCGACGCGATCGTGAAGCAGCTCTCGCCCGACGATTACGAGAAGGACGAGAAGCAGAAGACCATCGTGCTGACCGAGGACGGTACCGAGCGCGCCGAGCGCATGCTTGAGGCCGCCGGGCTGCTCCAGGGCGCCAACCTCTACGACTTCGAGAACACCCAGGTGGTGCACCACCTCAACCAGGCGCTGCGCGCGAATGTCATGTTCAAGCGCGACACCGATTACATCGTCAAGGACGGCAAGGTCGTCATCATCGACGAGTTCACCGGGCGCATGATGGACGGCCGCCGCTGGTCGGACGGGCTGCACCAGGCGGTCGAGGCCAAGGAGGGCGTGCAGATCGAGCCCGAGAACCAGACCATGGCCTCGATCACCTTCCAGAATTATTTTCGCATGTATCCGAAGATTTCGGGCATGACCGGCACCGCCGCGACTGAGGCGGGCGAATTCTACGACATCTACAAGATCAACGTCGTCACCATCCCGACCAACGTGCCGATCGCGCGCGTCGACGAAGAGGACGAGTTCTACAAGAACACGCAGGACAAGTTCCTGGCGATCGCCAAGAAGATCCGCGACCACGCCGCCAAGGGGCAGCCGGTGCTGGTCGGCACCGTCTCGATCGAGAAGTCGGAACTGCTGAGCGAATTCCTGACCCAGGAGGGCGTGCCCCACAAGGTGCTGAACGCCCGCTATCACGAGATGGAAGCGCATATCGTGGCGCAGGCCGGTCGCCTGAGCGCGGTGACGATCGCCACCAACATGGCCGGTCGCGGCACCGACATTCAGCTGGGCGGCAATCTGGAATTCCGCATGCTCGACGAGCATCCCGAGCTGGTCGAGGGCACGCCGGAATATGAGGCGGCGGCGACCCGCATCCGCGCCGAAATCATCGAGGAAAAGCAGAAAGTGCTCGAGGCGGGCGGCCTGTTCGTGCTGGGCACCGAGCGGCACGAGAGCCGCCGCATCGACAACCAGCTGCGCGGCCGTTCGGGGCGTCAGGGCGATCCGGGCCTGTCGCGCTTCTACCTCAGCCTCGACGACGATCTGCTGCGCATCTTCGGCCCAGACACGCTGTTCGCCAAGATGATGCGCAACAATATCGAGGACGGCGAGGCGATCGGCAGCAAGTGGCTGACCAAGGCGATCGAGACCGCGCAGAAGAAGGTCGAGGCGCGCAACTACGACATTCGCAAGCAGGTCGTCGAATATGATGACGTGATGAACGACCAGCGCAAGGTCATCTACGAACAGCGCGCCGACATCATGGATGCCGAGACGGTGGGCGATGTCGTGGCCGACATGCGCGCCGAGACGGTCAATGCGATCGTGGGCGCGGCCTGCCCGCCCAACAGCTATCCCGAGCAATGGGATGTCGCGGGCATGAAGCAGCAGCTGAAGGACCTGCTGAACCTCGAGCCGCCGGTCGACGACTGGATGACTGAGGAAGCGATCGACCCCGAGATCGTGCTGGAGCGGGTCAATGCGCTGGCCGACGAGGCGGTCGAGGCCAAGTCCAAGGAGCTGGAGCCGGACACCTGGGCCAGCGTCGAAAAGTCGATCATGCTCCAGAATCTGGACCATCACTGGAAGGAGCATCTGGCGACGCTCGACGCGCTGCGCCAGGTCGTCCACCTGCGTGCCTACGCTCAGAAGACGCCGATCAACGAATATAAGCACGAGGCGTTTTCGCTGTTCCAGCGGATGCTCGACAATATCCGCGAGGATGTGACGCGCACCATCGCCTATGCGCAGTTCCAGCTTCAGGCGCCGCCGGAACTGCCCGAGCTGCCGGACTTCATCACCTCGCATTTCGATCCGTTCACCGGCGAGGACAACAGCAACGACTGGGACGCCGCCGCGCGCGGCCTGCTCCAGCCGCAGATGCCGCCGATGCAGATTCCGCAGCCTGAGGGCATGGACCTGGGCACCGACCCGTCGCAGTGGGAAGGCCGCGTCAACCGCAACGCGCCGTGCCCCTGCGGCTCGGGCCTGAAGTACAAGCATTGCCATGGGGCGGTGACGGCCTGATCCCCTGTCGACCGGTAAAGTTAGAGGGCGGTGAGCTTAGGCTCGCCGCCCTTTTTCATTCCGCCCCTTGCCGGGGAGGAGTAGACAGGCTTTGCTCAGCGGGCTGGCGCGATCCTCGGCCGATAGGGAGGATTCATCATGAAACACTATGCGATGCTGGCCGTCATGACAGCCTCACTACCTGCCGCCGCGCCTGCGCAGTTCGTCAGTGCCGGGCCACCGTCCGATATCCTCGCGATGCCCAACCAGCCAAGCGTCGCGGCGGAACGACGCGATATCCGTCGGGCGATCCGTGAAGGGCGGCGCAGTGGGGACATATCGCGCGCCGAGGCCCGATCCTTTCGACGCGAGGATGCCGCGATCGGCGAGCTGGGCGAGCGTTTCGCCCAGGACGGGCTTTCCTTGTCCGAAGAGCGCGAATTGCAGGTCCGTTCCGAGGCGTTGCGCGGCCTGGTCAATGCCCGCCGAGTGCGCGGCGGACAGCCCTGATCCCAAAGAAAAAGGGCGGCCATTCCGCAGAATGCCCGCCCCGAAGATCGGAAAGGATGCGCCGAATTACTTCGGCATCACCACCGTCGGCCCGATCGTGCTGACGATCGCGCGGGCGTCGAAGGCGCGGAGGTTGTCGCGCGGGATCGGACCCTTGCGCATAACCACCTCGGCGGTCGCTTCGTAGCGGTCGATGGTGTTGATATCCATGTTGTTACCGAAGAAGGGGTCACCCCAGAACGGGTCCCAGCTGCGCCAACCGAAGCCGCGGCCATAATAGCGCCACGACGGGCCCCACCAGCCGCCGCCCCAGCCACCGAAGCCCGGCCCGAAGGCGCCGGGCGTCGAATAGGTGCGCGAGCGCAGCTGCGTGTCGCGATCGGCCATTACGAAATAGTCATAGCCATTGGCCAGCGTCAGCTCGGCCGCACGGAACAGCAGGTAACGCTCGACGGTATCGCGCGACGTCACGGTGTTGCCCGCGAAACTGACGATGAAGCGGCCGGGCTCCAGCTGCTGATCGGAATAACCGGTGCGGTAGAAGCCCGAACCCGTCGCCGGGCGATAGGTGGTTTCGGTCGCACATCCCGCGACCATCAAGGTGCTGGCGCCGAGCAGCGCGAGCGCGATCTTCCGACCGAATTGCATGGACACTTCTTCCTTTCCTTGCCGCCCGACCGAGCCGGACGGCAACAGCCCTGTAGCTGATGCCCGTTTAGCTCATCTCTCCAGAACGGTCGATGAACGGTTTGGCTCCCGCGATGAATAGTGCGTCACATGCCCGCCATATGGATTGCAATTTGCCGACGATGCGCAGCGCGGCGATGCTCGAAGAGGTAGATGCCTTGCCATGTGCCCAAGCTGAGCCGCCCGCCGATCAGCGGTATGGATAAATGAATGCCGGTCAGGATGGCGCGCAGATGGGCGGGCATGTCGTCGGGCCCTTCGTCGTCATGGCCATAGGCGTGGGCGTCCTCCGGCGCGAGCCGGGCGAAATAGGCGAGAATGTCGGTCTTCACGTCCGGCGCGGCATTTTCCTGGATGATCAGCGAGGCCGAGGTGTGGCGACAGAAGAGGGTTAGAAGCCCTTCCTCCATGCCCTGTTCCCGGACCCAGGCGGAAACGGGGCGGGTAATCTCGGTCAGGCCCTGACCATGGGTATCGACGGACAGGATGGTGGTGGCTTGGCGCATGACCGATCAATGCCCGAGCGTAGGGATCGGTGCCAGCCTGCGCGGTCGGGCGACGCGAAATGAACGGCTTTGATCGGTGCGCGTTGTGCGGGCTTGAGGAAAAGGAGACTTGCCATGAAAGCCCTGCTCGCCGCTCTGGCCGTTGTTACCGTTGCCGCCCCCATCGCCGCCACCCCCGCCACCCCCGCCGTCGCGCAGGATCGCGACTATCGCTGGCACGGCGATCGCAATGATTGGGACGCGTCGCGCGATTATCGTCGCGGCAATCATCGCGAGCGTCGCCTAACTCGTGACGACCAGATTTTCCGCGGTCGTGACGGTCGGACCTACTGCAAGCGCAATGACGGCACCACTGGCCTGGTCATCGGCGCGGTCGGCGGCGGTGTGCTGGGCAATGTGATCGGCGGCGGTACGCTGGGCACGCTGCTGGGCGCGGGCGGCGGTGCGCTGCTCGGCCGCTCGATCGATCGCGGCAAGGTGCGCTGCCGCTGAGGGAGGCAGGGGATGCCAGTGGCATGGGCCATCGGTGTCCCCAACCACCCCTAGCCAAAGGGGTTAGCCCTGCCGCATGATGCGCGGCGGGAGGATTATGATGGCGCAGTATCTCAAATGGACGACGGCGATGGCCGCGGCCTTGTTGGCCAGCGGATGCAACCGTGCCAAGGCGGACGACAACTGGACCGCCGATCAGGATACCGCGATCTGCACCGACGCGCAGGGCAAGCGCCTGCCCGATGATCGGTGTCGCCAGACACGCGTCGGCATGGGCGGTGCGGCCTTCTGGTATTTTCTGGGACGAGGGCGTCCCATTCCCTTTTACGGCGAACGCGCCACCGGCGGGAGCTTCCGCCCGGCAACCGGTGCTCGCTACGTTGCAGCGCCTTCGGGCAGTGCAATGACTCGGTCGGCGGCGATCAGTCGCGGCGGCTTCGGCGCATCGGCGTCGCGTTTCGGTAGTGCCGGCGCATGATCCGGCAGAGTCTGTCCCCTCGTCCCGACTGGCAGGCCAAGGTCGAGGCGCTGGGCCTGATCTGGCATGACGGCGGCGACCGGCCCTATTGGGATGAAAGCGCCTGCTATCGCTTCACCCGCGCGCAGGTGGATAGCATCGAGAGCGCGACCGCCGAACTCTATCGCCTGTTCCTGGCGGCGGGGGAGGCGGTGGTCAGCGATCCCGCGCAACTCGCCCGCTTCGCGATCCCGCCCGCCTTTCACGAGCCCATCCGTGAAGCCTGGGAAGCCGAGCCGCCCGCGCTGAACTTCGGGCGGTTCGACCTGGGCTATGACGGATCGGGGCCGCCCAAGCTATTCGAGTTCAATTGCGATACGCCGACTTCGCTGCTGGAGGCGGCGGTGGTGCAATGGGCGTGGAAGGAAGAATGTTTCCCAACGCTCGACCAGTTCAATAACCTTCACGAGGCGTTGGTCGCGCGCTGGGCGGAGATCGCGCCCGATCTGCCTTCGACGTTGCACGTCGCGCACATCGCGGACAGGGCGGGCGAGGATGCGGTCACCGCCGCCTATATCCGCGATACGGCCGAGGCGGCGGGCATCACCACCGTGCCCATCCTGATGGAGCGTATCGGCTGGCACCATGAGGCGCATTGCTTCGTCGACGAAGCGGACATGCGCATCGAGGCGATGTTCAAGCTCTATCCCTGGGAATGGTTGGTCCAGGAGGAATTCGCCGTGCCGCTGCTCCACAATCTGGAGCGCGGCGACCTGACGTGGATCGAGCCGGTCTGGAAGATGATCTGGTCGAACAAGGCGATCCTGCCGGTACTGTGGGACCTGTTTCCGGATCATCCGAACCTGCTGCCCGCCAGCTTCACGATCCCGCAGGGCGATGCGGTCGCCAAGCCTTTATTGTCGCGAGAGGGTGCTAATGTCTCGATCCGCAGGGCGGGCAGCATCGTCGCGGAGACGGCGGGGGATTATGGTGAGGAGGGCTATGTCTACCAGTCGCTCTACCGTTTGCCGGAAGCGGCGCCGGGGTGTTTTCCGGTGCTGGGAAGCTGGGTGGTGGACGGCGCGGCCGTGGGGATGGGTATCCGCGAAGACGGGCTGATCACCTCGAACACCGCACGGTTCGTACCGCATGTGATCGACGGCTGATCCGTCATGGCTGGCGCTGTCTGGGGGAAGACAGCGCCGGTGGCTCCCTGAGTAGGATTCGAACCTACGGCCGCTCGATTAACAGTCGAGAGCTCTACCGCTGAGCTATCAGGGAATGTCCGGCGCTGTGGAGGGGTCCTATAAAGGGCTCGAAAAAAGCCGCAACCCCCTTTTTGACGGTTTTGCGTAAGTTTGGCCGCCAAAGCTGTGGATAAATGCCTGGGCTGCCCCGACAGGCTAAGGGGTGAACTGCTCCCCCGGCGCCGATCAGGCGACGAACTGTTCCATCGTGATGCGGTCATCCAACGCGTGCTCGGGGTCGAACATCAGCGTCAGCTCGCGCGACCGGTCCATGCAAATATCCACCTGCGCCACGTCGCGCACCTCGCGCTGGTCGGCGACGGCGGAGACGGGGCGCTTGCCCGGATCGAGCACCTTGATCGAAATCCGCGCCTTGTCGGGCAGGATCGCACCGCGCCAGCGCCGGGGGCGGAACGGGCTGATCGGAGTGAGCGCGATCAACGCCGAACCAAGCGGCAGGATCGGACCCTGTGCCGAGAAATTATAGGCGGTCGAGCCTGCCGGGGTCGCGGCGAGGATTCCGTCACAGGCCAGTTCGGGTAGGACGATGCGGCCGTTGACCGCGACTTCCAGCTTGGCGGTCTGACGGGTTTCGCGCAGCAGCGAGACCTCGTTGATCGCGGGCAGCTGGTGCACGCGACCATCGATGCCGGTCGCTGTCATCTGGAGCGGCGTTACGCGGAACGGCTTGGCACGGGCCAGCCGGTCCTCCAGCCCATAGCTGCGCCACTCGTTCATCAGGAAGCCGACCGTGCCCAGGTTCATGCCGAACACCGGCACCGGCCCACGCCGCCGCTCCAGCATCCGGTGCAGCGTCTGCAGCATGAAGCCGTCGCCGCCCAAGGCTATGACATAATCGGCATCGTCGAAATCGACCCAATCGGCGCTGTTCTGCAGATCGGCGACCGCCGCTTGGGCAGGGGCGGTAGGCGAGGCGACGATTGCCCGCCGGAGGGGTTGGGTCATCCGCCGGTCACGCTCATGTGACGCGACACGGCCGGGGCCGAGCCCGTTTCGATACGGAAGTCGTGCCGAGCTGGCTTGGCGGCCAGCCCCATGTCGATCGCCGCATCCAGCCCTGCGATGCCGCCGTCGCGTAGCGCGGCCTTCAAATCCACCTGATCCTCATGACCCAGACACATATACAGCTTGCCCTCGGTCGTCAGCCTCACGCGGTTGCAGCCGTCACAAAAATTCGCGGTAAGCGGCGAGATGAGGCCGAGCCGGGTCTGGCTCCCGTCGACCTGCCAATAGCGTGCGGGCCCGCCCGTGCGATGGCCGGCACGGACCAGCGGGAACGCCGCCGCCAGCCGATCGAAGACGGTGGTCAACGGCAGGAAACGGTCCACCCGATCCTCATCGATCGCGCCCAGCGGCATGGTTTCGATCAGCGACAGGTCCAGCCCTTCGGAAACGCACCAAGCGAGCATCGAATCGATCTCGTCTTCGTTAAGGCCCTTGAGCGCGACCATGTTGATCTTGATGTCCAACCCCGCGTCGCGTGCCGAGAGGATGCCGTGGATCACCTGGGCAACATCGCCGTGGCGCGTGATGTAGCGAAACCGTTCGGGATCGCGGCTGTCCAAGCTGACATTGATCCGCCTGACGCTCGCATCGACCAGCGCGCCCGCATGATCGGCCAAACGGGTCCCGTTGGTCGTCATGGTCAGTTCATCGAGCCCATGCCCGACATGACCGCCAAGCCGCTTGACCAGATCGACCACGTCGAGCCGGACGAGCGGCTCGCCGCCCGACAGGCGGATACGAGTCACGCCGCGCGCAATGAAGCGTTCGGCGATGATCGCGATCTCATCGAGGCTCAGCAGTTTCGCGCGCGGCAGAAAGGTCATCTGCTCGGCCATGCAATAGCGGCAGCGCAGGTCGCAGCGATCGGTGACCGAGATGCGCAAATATCGGATCGTGCGGCCATGTTGATCGACCAGCGATCCGGCAGTCGAGGCTTTGGCACTGCCCATCGTCATGAAGCTAGCCCCAAGGCGGGACGCGGGCAAGGCGGATTGCCGTTGGTGATCCCCAAGTCGGTGGATAGGATGCGCGCATGACGCAGGATGAATTCGGTTTTAACGCCCACCGCAGAGGAACGGCGGTCTTTGCGCTTTCGTTCCACCATCCTGCGATGCTGGACGAGGCGATCATCCGCGCCGGTTGGGCCATCTGGTCGATGGCGCCGCGCGACGGCGAGCCGCCGTCGGGCGACATGCTGGTGGGATCGTTCCTGGCGAGCGAGGCCCGGGTCGCCCTGATCGACGCGCGCGAGGCCGGGGATCTGGGCCTGCGCGCGGCCCAGGCGCTGGGCGCGGTGATCGCGGCGACGGGCGCGGCGATGCTGGTCGCCGTGCCCGATTCCCTGTCCGAGACGCTGGATGCATTTGTCGCGGCGGGTGCGACCCATATTCTTGCCCCCGACGCCGATGACGTGATGCTAGGTGCCTCGTTGAAGCTGGCGGAGCGTCATGCCCGCCGTACGCTCGACGTTCGGCGGCGGCGCAGTCATGCCGATGGCGAAGTGGGCGAAGTGCATCGCTGGATCGCCGATGCGATGGACCGGGGCGATCCGTGCCTGACCATCATCGTCTCGCTGTCGCGGCTGGACCTGATCAATGCCGCCCATGGTCGCCCGGCGGGCAATATGCTGCTTCGCTCGGTCGAGGCGCGGATGCAGGCGGTTGCTGCGGCCGCGTTTGGCGAGAGTGCCATCGTCGCGCGCTCGGGTGGGTCGGAGTTCGTGATGGCGGGCGTCGCCGATCCGGCGCGGGCCCGTGCCATTGCTGAGACCCTGGAATCGCTGCTCGCCTTGCCGTTCCAGGCCGGAGCGGTGCCCATGAGGCTGGGCGTCCGGCTGGGCCTGGCCGCGGCGCAACCGAACGAGGACCCGGCCGGGCTGCTCGCGCGCGCGGGCGAAGCGTTGCGGCAGGCGCAGGTCGGCGACGGTGCCATGCTGCGATTCGCGCATCCCGGCGACGTCACGCCGCTCGACGTCCTGGCCGCCGATCTTCACCACGCCATCGAGCGCGGCGAGATCGACATCGTGTTCCAACCCCAGGTCGCGATCAAGACCGGGCGGATCACGGGTGTCGAGGCGCTTGCTCGCTGGCGCCACCCGACGCTGGGGCCGCTGGGGGCCGATCCGCTGTTCGCGGCGGCGGAGCGGGCGGACCTGGGGCTGGCGCTGTCCGATCATATCCAGCAAGTCGCGCTGCAACGCGCGGCGCGCTGGCCCAAGCGGCTGTCGCACCTGCGGCTGTCGATCAACATCACCGCGGCCGATGTCGGCCGCGCGGGGTTTGCCCGGCTGTTCCTCGACCGCGTGGCGAGCAGCGGCTTTCCGATCGAGCGGCTGACCGCCGAGATTACCGAGACGGGCCTGATCCACGAACTCGACCGCGCCGCTGTTGTGCTGGACACGCTGCGCCAGGCGGGGGTGCGGATCGCGATCGACGATTTCGGCACCGGCTATTCCAGCCTGGCCTATCTGACGAGCCTGCCGATCGACTATATCAAGCTCGACCGGGCGCTCGTGACCGAGGTGGATGCCTCGCGCCGGGACCGGGTGGTGGTGCGCGGCATCATCCGTATCGCGGCGCATCTGGGCATGGGGATCATCGCCGAGGGTGTCGAGACGCACGAACAGGCGGCGCTGCTGGGGCGGCTGGGTTGCGAGACCTACCAAGGTTTCCTGCGCGCCGCGCCGCTCGATGAAGAAGCGCTTCGGACGATGGTCGAGGAGGAGCTGGCATGCGCGGCCTGAGCATGGCGATGATCGCACTGGCGCCGGTGGCGGTTCATGCGGCGACCCCGGCCGCCGATCCGGCCGAGGCGGGTATCCGCGCCGCGATGCTGGACAGCGCGGAGGGGTGGAACAGCGGTGATCTGAACCGCTTCGTCCGCATCTACGCGCCCGACGCGGTCTTCGTCGGCAAGAGCGGGGTGACCCGGGGCAAGGCTGCGATCACGCGGAACTTCCAGCGCAGCTTCACCGGCGACGGCAACAGTCGGGGCCAGCTTCGTTTCGATTTCCTCGAATGGAAGCGGCTGGGCGAGCGCCGCTTCCTGATCGCGCGGTGGAATTTGTCGGGCGGCGAGAGCGGGATGACCTCGCTCCTGTTCGAGCGCCACGCCGATGGCTGGAAGATCGTCGCCGACCATAGCAGCTGAGGGTGGGGCGGGGCGTTACCCCGCCGCCTTCGCCAGCCCCTTCGACAGTTGCAGCGCACCGTGCAGCCGTGCCTTGGCATCCGGCCAGGCGCGGTTGAGCACCAGCTTGCCGTCGGGGCGCAGCTTCGCCAACTCGCCCAGCCGCTCGACATAGGCGAACAGCCCGTCGACATTGGCCGGACGATTGTCGTGGAAGCTGACCAGTACGCCGCGCGGGCCGACATCCATCTTGGCGATGCAGGCGGTCTTGGCGTTCAGCTTGATCTTGATGACCTGGATCAGATTGTCGGTCGCCTCGGGCAGCGGGCCGAACCGGTCGATCATCTCGGCGGCGAATTCCTCCACCTCCTGCTGCTGTTCCAGATCGTTGAGGCGGCGATACAACCCCATGCGCAGGTCGAGATCGGGGACATAATCGTCCGGGATCAGGATGGGGGCGTCGACGGTGATCTGGGGCGAGAAGTCGCGCTTCTTCTCGAACGCGCCGCCCGCCTTGGCCTCCAGGATCGCCTCTTCCAGCATCGACTGGTAGAGTTCGTAGCCGACCTCCTTGATATGTCCCGACTGTTCGTCGCCGAGCAGATTGCCCGCGCCGCGAATGTCCAGGTCATGACTGGCCAGCTGGAAGCCCGCGCCCAGCGAGTCGAGGTCGGACAGAACCTTCAGCCGCTTCTCCGCCGCCTCGGTCATCTGCCGCTCGGGCGGCGTGACCATATAGGCATAGGCGCGGGTCTTCGACCGGCCGACGCGTCCGCGCAGCTGATAGAGCTGGGCCAGGCCGAAGCGGTCGGCGCGGTTGACGATCATCGTGTTGGCGGACGGAATGTCGATGCCGCTTTCGATGATGGTGGTCGACACCAGCACCTCGAACTTGCGGTCATAGAAGGCGGACATGCGCTCTTCCACTTCCGTGGGCGACATCTGGCCGTGGGCGACGACATAGCGGACCTCGGGCACTTCCTTGCGGAGATACTCCTCGATATCCGGCAGGTCGGCGACGCGCGGAGTGACGAGGAAGCTCTGCCCGCCGCGATAATGTTCGCGCAGCAGCGCCTCGCGCAGCACCACCGGGTCCCAGGGCATGACATAGGTGCGCACGGCCAGCCGGTCGACCGGCGGCGTCTGGATCACCGACAGTTCGCGCAGGCCCGACATCGCCATTTGCAGCGTGCGCGGGATCGGCGTCGCGGTGAGCGTCAGCATATGCACGTCGGCTTTCAGCGCCTTCAGCCGCTCCTTGTGGGTGACGCCGAACCGCTGCTCCTCGTCGACGATGACCAGGCCCAGCCGCTTGAACTCCACCCCCTTGGCGAGCAGCGCATGGGTGCCGACGACGATATCGAGATCGCCCGACGCCGCGCCGTCCTTGGTCTTCTTCGCCTCGGTCGCGGTGACCAGGCGGGAGAGGCGGCCGATCTTGATCGGGAACCCCTCGAACCGTTGGACGAACTGGTTGTAATGCTGGCGCGCGAGCAGCGTGGTCGGGCAGACCACCGCCACCTGCATCCCCGCCATCGCCGCGACAAAGGCGGCGCGCAGGGCGACCTCGGTCTTGCCGAAGCCGACATCGCCGACGATCAGCCGGTCCATCGGCTTGCCCGCGGTCAGGTCGCCCAGCACATCGTCGATGGCCCGGTCCTGATCGTCGGTTTCCTCATAGGGGAAGCGGTCGACAAAGGCCGGATAGCCTGCACTGTCGGGTTCGGCGACCTCGCCCTGGCGCAGAGCGCGCTCGGCGGCGACCGCGATCAGTTCACCCGCGATTTCGCGGATGCGCTCCTTCATTTTGGACTTGCGCCGCTGCCACGCCTCGCCACCCAACCGGTCGAGGCTCGCCCCGTCCTCGCCCGAGCCGTAGCGGGTCAGGACTTCGAGATTCTCGACCGGCACATAGAGCTTGTCGCCGCCCGCATAGGACAGCGCCACGCAGTCATGCGGGCTCTTGCCGACGGGGATCGAGGTCAGTCCCTCATAGCGGCCAATGCCATGGTCGGAATGGACGACCAGATCGCCAGGCGACAGGGTGGCCAGCTCGGCGAGGAAGGCGTCGGCCGACTTGCGCCGCTTCTGCCGCCGGACCAGCCGGTCGCCCAGCATGTCCTGTTCGGTCAGCACCGCGATGCCCGGCGCGGTAAAGCCATGGTCGAGCGGCAGGACGACCAAAGCGACGCCGAAGCTCTTGGAGGTGTCGGCGATGCCGAGCGCTTCCTGCCAGGTCTCGGCCGCCTTGGCACCCTTCAGCCCATGGTCCTTCAGCAGGCTGCCGAGACGTTCGCGCGCGCCATTGGAATAGCTGGCGAGGACGGGCTTGCGGCCGTCCTTGCGCAGCGCCTCGAGGTGATCGACCACCGCCTCATAGATATTGGCGTGCGCAGCGCGTTCGGGGGCGAAGTCGCGTGCGCCATCCACCTCGAAATCGAGGACGGTCTTGCTCTCGGGTTCGTGAAACGGCGTGACCAGATGCGCGGTCGCGGCCTCCAGTCCGGCTTCCCATTCCTTGTTGGTCAGGTAGAGCGACTTGGCGGGCAGGGGGCGGAAGCTGCCCGGCTGGGCCGCCTCGGCGCGCTTGCGGTTCTCGTAATAGTCGGCGATCGCATCGAAGCGCCCGCTCGCCGCCGCCGCGACACCATTGTCACGCACCACCACGGTGCCATCGCCGAGATGGTCGAACAGCGTCGACAGCTTGTCCTCGAACAGCGGCAGCCAATGCTCCATGCCCGCCATGCGCCGCCCCTCGGACACCGCCTGATAGAGCGGGTCGCCGGTTGCGGTCGCGCCGAAGGTCTCGCGATAGCGGGTGCGGAAGCGCTTAATCGACTCCTCGTCGAGCAGCGCCTCGGAGGCGGGGAGCAGGGTGAAGCCCTCGATCCGCCCCGTCGTCCGCTGGTCGGCGGGGTCGAAGGTGCGCACGCTCTCGATTTCGTCGCCGAAAAAGTCGAGGCGCAACGCCTGTTCCTCGCCGCTGGGAAACAGGTCGACCAGGCCGCCACGCACCGCGAATTCGCCCTGGTCGTGAACCGTCTCGGTGCGGACATAGCCGTTCGCCTGCAGCAGCGCGGACAGCTTTTCCAGCCCGATCCGCTCGCCCGGTGCAAGACGCGCGACCAGCTGGCGGATGCGGAACGGAGTCAGCACGCGCTGCGCCGCGGCGTTCGCGGTGGTCAGGACGAGTTGCGGCGTCTTGGGCTTGGCCTGAAGCCGGTGGAGCCCCGCGATCCGCTCCGCCATGACGCGCAAGGTCGGCGAGGCGCGGTCATAGGGCAGGCAGTCCCAGGCGGGGATCTGCAGGATTTCCAGCTCGGGCGCGAAATAGGTCGCGGTCGCGGCCAGCTCACGCATCTGCGCATCATCGGAGCAGATGAAGACCGCGCGCGACGTGGCCGCCCGCGACAGGTCGGCGAGCAGCACGGGCAGGAACCCTGCCGGAACGCCCGAGAGGGTCAGCGGGCTCTGGGCGGACAGGATCGTCTTGATATCGGGCATGGGGTTCCGAAACTGGGGGAAGGACGCGAAAGCGAAACGCCTGCGCGGGCGTAAGTTACCGCGCGATCGGCACGAAATTCAGTGCGCGCATCCGCTGCATCACCGGGCCGTCCCATTGGGGCGGGCAGGACTGCGTGCCGATCGCCCAGGCCATGATGTCGACATCCTGCTCCTCCAGCAGCGCCTCGAACCAGTCGAGCTCTTCGGGTGACAGCGTTTCGTGATGCGCGTCGAAAAAGCCGCCGATCATCAGGTCGGCTTCCTTGGTGCCGCGATGCCATGCGCGAAAGCGAAGGCGCTTGATACGGGTTTCGTGGTCCATGGGAATTCCGATCCGACGAGAATTGGCCCCACATGCTCTGGCGGCGCGCGGGGGCTTGAGGCTATACGCACCCATCTAGTCATGCGTCCCGATATCCTCAATCCGCTGTTCGCCGAAGTCACGTCGCTGAAAGGCGTCGGCCCCGGCCTTGCCAAGCCGCTCGAGCGCCTGCGCATCGCGCGGGTGGTCGATGTCGCCTTCCACCTGCCGACCGGCCATATCGACCGTTTCCCCCGCGACGAGCTGATGATGGCCGATGCGGGGCGGGTCATTTCGATTTCGCTGACCGTCAAGGAGCACCGCATATCGTCGTCGCCGCGCGGGCCGACGCGGGTGCGGGCCGAGGATGCGGCGGGCAACAGCGTCGCGCTCGTCTATTTCGGCGGCAATTCGGGCTGGGTGAAGAAGCTGCTGCCGATCGGCGAGACCAAGGTCGTCTCCGGCCGTCTCGATCTTTATGGCCAGGACTTGCAGATCGTGCACCCCGATCTTGGCGACAGCACCGAGGATTTTCGCGAGCGCGAGGCGATCTATCCGCTGTCGGAGGGGATCACCTCGCGGCGGCTGGGGGCACTCGCGGCGCAGGCGGTGGAGCGTTCGCCCGACCTGCCCGAATGGATCGAGCCGGGGCTGAAGGCGCAGCGCGGCTGGCCCGACTGGCGGGAGGCCCTGGCGCGGGTCCATGCCGATCCGGCGGACGCGAAGGCGCGAGAGCGGCTAGGCTATGACGAGGTGTTCGCAAACCAGCTGGCGATGACACTGGTTCGCGCCGATACCCGCAAGCGGCGCGGGCGGGCGCTGAACGGCGACGGGCGGTTACGCGATATGCTGAAGCTGCCCTACACGCTCACCGGGGCGCAAAGCCGGACGGTGCGCGAGATCGAGGGCGATCTGGCGCAGGACGCGCCGATGCTGCGGCTCCTCCAGGGCGATGTCGGCGCGGGCAAGACGCTGGTCGCGGCGATGGCGATGCTGATCGCGGTCGAGGCGGGGGCGCAGGCGGCAATGCTGGCTCCGACCGAAATCCTGGCGCGACAGCATTATGAGACGCTGCGCAAGACGCTCGCCGGATTGCCGATCGAGATCGCGGTGCTGACCGGCCGCGACAAGGGCAAGGCGCGGGAAGCCACTCTTATGGCCTTGGCGGCGGGCGAGATCGACATCCTCGTCGGCACCCATGCGATCTTCCAAGAGACGGTGACGTATCGCGATCTGGCCTTGGTGGTAGTGGACGAACAGCATCGCTTCGGCGTGGCGCAGCGGATGATGCTGTCGGCCAAGGGCAAGGCGCCGCCGCATCTCCTCGCCATGACTGCGACGCCAATCCCGCGCACCCTGACGCTGGCCAATTACGGCGAGATGGACGTCAGCCGGCTGGACGAAATGCCGCCGGGCCGTCAGCCGATCGAGACGCGCGTGGTGTCGGAGGACCGGCTGGACGAGGTGGTCAATGCGCTCGGCCGTCACCTGTCGGAGGGCGGGCAGGCATACTGGGTCTGTCCGCTGGTCGAGGAAAGCGAAAAGTCCGACCTCGCCGCCGCCGAGATGCGCGCCGAGACCCTGCGCGCCCGCTTCGGCGAGCGGGTAGGCCTGGTCCACGGCAAGATGAAGCCTGCCGAGAAGGATGCCGTGATGGAGGCGTTCGCGGGCGGACGGCTGGGCGTGCTGGTCGCGACGACGGTGATCGAGGTCGGGGTGGACGTGCCGAATGCCACGCTGATCGTGATCGAACATGCCGATCGCTTCGGTCTGGCGCAGCTGCACCAGTTGCGCGGGCGCGTCGGGCGGGGTGGGGGGCTGTCGCGCTGCCTGCTCCTGCGTGGCTCGCATCTGTCGGAAACATCGCGGGCGCGGCTCGCCCTGATGCGTGAGACCAATGACGGGTTTCGGATCGCGGAAGAGGATTTGCGGCTGCGCGGGGCGGGCGAACTGCTCGGCACGCGGCAATCGGGGGAGATGGCGTTCCGGCTCGCCACGCCGGAGAATATGGCCGACCTGATGCAGTGCGCGCAGGATGACGCGCGGCTGCTGATCGATCGTGACGGCGGGCTGGAGGCACCGCGCGGACAGGCGGCGCGGACGGCGCTGTATCTGTTTGAGCGGGATGCCGGGGTGGCGCTGCTGCGTTCGGGCTGAACGAAGCGGCGTTCGTGGCGTTGGGCGCGTATGGCGGCTGTCTTTCCCCTTATTCTCGTTCTGATCGCGGGCCTCGGTCTGGCGATCCAACCACCGACCAACGCCGCGCTCGCCAAGGCGTCGGGGTCGGTGGTGTTGGCGGCGCTGACCTCGTTCCTTATCGGGACGATCGTCCTGGCGGTCGCCTGGGCGGTGATGGACCGGACGAGTCCGACGGCGCTCAAGGGCGCGCCGGGCTGGGCGTGGTTGGGCGGCTTTTACGGCGCCGGGTTCGTGGCCGTGCTGGCCTATGCCGCGCCGCGACTGGGGATTTCTGTCGCACTAACGGCGGCGATTGCCAGCCAGCTGGTGGCGGCGTTGATCGTCGATCACTTCGGGCTGTTTGGCGTGCGGGTCGAGCCGGTGACTATGGGAAAGGTCATCGGGGTCGTGCTGGTGATTGCAGGGGCGGTGGTAGTTCGGCGGGGGTGAGTTGCAGGATTGGCCGGTCAACTAAGCCGTACCCCGGCGAAGGCCGGGGTCCAGTTGCCAGCGGTCTGTAGGGCGCCGAGCGGGGGCCAAGAACCGCCTCCCACGCACCCTTATCCCACTTCGTCGACTTGGTAGAGACTGGGCCCCGGCCTTCGCCGGGGAACAGCCTTTATGGAAAACAAGAAGGTCCCAACCTCTGTTCAGTCTCGGTGAGGTCGAAGGGTATCACCCCGCCGTCAGCAATCCGTGATTCTTCTTACCCGACGACAGCTTCACCGGCTCTCCACCCACGGCAATGACGGCATTCTCATCCGCCACCTTCTCACCATCGACCCGCGCACCGCCGCCCGCGATCAACCGCCGCGCCTCTCCCTTGGACTTGGCAAAGCCCAAGCCGATCAGTGCGTCGATGATGGAAACCGACCCGCCCTCAACAGCAAAGCTGGGCAGCGCCGCGCCCGCCGAACCTTCCTCGAAGGTCCGA
>CAJYRW010000076.1:0-31369 GCA_913777475.1 uncultured Sphingomonas sp.
CCAGTACGGCGAAGAGCGGCGCGTAACCGACCGTATCCGCCAACTGACCGATCAGCAGCGAGAACAGCAGCCCGCCGATCCAGCCCGCCTGGCCGATAAAGCCATTGGCGGTGCCGACCTCGGCAGGGGCGAAGACGTCGGACGACAGGGTGTTGATGAGCCCTGAGATCATCTGGTGCGCAAAGCCGCCGATGCAGAACAGCGCGATCGCCGTATAGGGGCTGGCGGCCAGACCGATGCACCCCGGAGCGATCATCAGCACCGCGCCCAGCGCCACGCCCGCGACCCGCGACGGGATCAGCGACACGCCGCGCTTCATCAGCCAGGGCGACAGATAACCGCCCAGGATGCCGCCGACATCCGCCGCCAGGAAGGGCAGCCAGGCGAACAGCGCGATCTGTTTGAGGTCCATGCCCCGCTCGCTGGCGAGGTAGAGCGGAATCCAGAAGCTGAAGGTCTGCCAAGCGGGCTCGGCCAGGAAGCGCGGCACCGCGATGACCCAGAAACGGGGGGTGCGCAGGATGTCCTTGGCCTTGGCGCGGCGAACGGGGCCCTTGGGCTTTTCGACCGCGATCATCGCCTTTTCCTCAGGCGTGATCGCAGGGTGATCGTCGGGCGAGCGGTAGAAGATGTACCACGCCGCCGCCCAGAAAATGCCTACCCCGCCGGTCACCAGAAAGGCGGTGCGCCAGTCGGCCCACAGCGCCACCGCGACCACCACCGGCGGCGCGATCAGCGCGCCGAGCGACGTGCCCGCGTTGAACCAGCCGACCGCGACCGAGCGCTCCCGCGCCGGAAACCACTCCGCCACCGCCTTGATACCCGAAGGGATCGCCGCCGACTCGAACAGGCCCAGCACGCCCCGGAAAAAGGCCAGGCTCAGCCAGCCGATGGCAAGCGCATGGAGCATGTTCGCCGCCGACCAGGCCAGGCCGAACAAGGCGAAACCGGCGCGCAAACCGAAGCGATCGATGAACGCCCCCGCCACCGGCTGCATGATAGTATAGGCCAGCTGAAACGCGCCGACGACATAGCTGTATTGCTGTGTCGACATATGAAGGGCGGACTTCAGCTCGGGGGCCAGCACGCCCAGCGAGTTGCGCGCCAGATAATTGGCGATCGTGCCCGCACAGATCAGTGCTACGATCCACCAACGTAGATTGCGTACCCGCACAGGCCGTCACTCCCCTCACCCACCGGGCGATCGTCGTCGCCCATCTTGGGAGGGGAGCTTAGCGGGGTAAAATAGGGCTGTCCATATTGGTCTGTCCAATCATCGTGACCAGAACCGATGGCAGCGCGGACTATTCCGAATAATGGAAATGCCGGAAATCGGCATGATGGCCAGCGCCACTCATATCTTGGCACGCCATGCCGACGAAGGTGCCCGTGAAATTGGGCAATCCGGCCAGCGTCGCTTCATCGGACAGGATGCTGGCATCGAACCTATCCGGCAACCCCGTCCATTCGCCCTGCTCCCCTGCCCGCCAGGCGAAGCGCAGGACATCGTGGTCGACCGACGCACGGAGTTCGATGGGCCCTGCGGGTATCGGCATCGGCGCGGATAACAGGCTCCGCCCCTCGCCCATCGGCAGGACGGACAGGACCTGGAGCAAACGCTCGCCATCGTCTCCGGCCGTGATGTGAAGGAAATGATATTTGGTGCTGTTGTAATAACAGACGATCCCGGCCGCCTGCTGGAAATGCGCGGGCTCGAACTGGACCAGCGTGCGCGCTTCATAGTTGAAGGCGGTCTGGCGTCGCGCGACCAGCGCCTGTTCGAAATGGCTGCCGATCGTCTCGCGGCCGAACAGGCGCAGATAGCCCGGCCGCTCGGTCAGGCTGAACAGCCGCTCAGGCCGAGGGGTCCGCAGCCATTGGAAGGCAGTCGGCAGGCTCGGTCCGTCGAACCGATCGAGTGCATCGACCCGCTCGGGCGGCAGCCCTACCGGCGTCGGCTCGGCGCAGCGCAGCCAGCCATCCGCACCCCACTCCATCCGCTGGATCGCCGTCTCGCGGCCCAGCACGCAGCGGTCGCTTTCCGGCAAGGGACGGCCGCACAGATAGGTCATCCAGGTTTCGCCCTCCGGCGTCTCGACCAGATCGCCATGCCCGGTGCGCTGGAGGGGGGCGTCGGGCGTATCGCGCGCGGTCAGCACGGGGCCGTCGGGATGCACCTCATAGGGTCCGAACAGATCGCGCGAGCGCGCCATCACCACGGCATGGCCACGCTCGGTTCCGCCCTCCGCGACCAGCAGATGATACCAGCCGTCACGCCGGTAAATATGCGGTCCCTCGGTAAAGCCCAGCGCCGTGCCGTCGAAGATCCGCCGCCGCTCGCCGAGCAAACGCCCCGTGGTCAGGTCCATCTGCTGGATGACGATCCCGGCGAAGCGCTTGCGATCGGGCCGATGGTCCCACAACATGTTGAGCAACCAGCTTCGCCCGTCATCGTCATGGAAGAGCGCGGGGTCGAAGCCGCTGCTGTTCAGATGGACCGCATCGCTCCACTCGCCGTCGATGCGGTCGCACGACACCCAGTAATTATGGAAATCGCGCAGCGACGCGCCCTTGGCCCCGTCGACCGTGGTGCGCCCATAACGCTTCACATCGGTGAAGATCAGGTGGAAGCGCCCGTCGTGATAGCTCAGGTCCGGTGCCCACACGCCGCAGCCATCGGGGTTGCCGCGCATGTCGAGTTGGGCGGCGCAGTTCAGCGGCCGGGCGACCAAGGTCCAGTTCACCAGGTCGCGGCTATGGTGGATCTGGACACCGGGATACCATTCGAAGGTCGAGGTCGCGATGTAATAATCCTCGCCGACGCGCACGATCGAGGGGTCGGGATTGAACCCGCGCAAAATGGGATTGGTCGGGGTCATGCGGGTTTGCGCACCAGAGTCCAGAGGAGGGCCGCACCGGCGAGATCCAGCAGGCCGAGCAGAAGGAAGAAGGGCTGATAACCGACCTGATCGACCAACGAACCCAGGCTGAGCGTGAACAGCAGCACGCCCAGATTGGCGGCCGTGCCCGAGACGCCGGTCGCGGTCGCCACCTGATCCTGCGGGAACAGATCGGAGCAGAGCGTGATGACGGTCACCGACAGCGTCTGGTGGGCAAAGCCGCCCAGACAGAGCAAGGCGATCGCGGCGACCGGGCTGGTCACGCTGCCGACGAACATCATGCCGGTCATCAGCACCGCGCCCAGCGTAAAGGCGCTACGCCGCGCATCGATCAGGTTGATGCCACGCCGCTGCAGAAACGCGACGACGGCGGGTCCGAACAGGCATCCTAGGTCGGCAGCCAGGAAGGGCAGCCAGGCGAACAAGGCGATCTGGGTCAGGTCGAAATGCCGCGCCTGGACAAGGTAGAGCGGCATCCACAGCGACAACATGCCCCAGACCGGATCGGCCAGGAACCGCGCCGCCGCGATCGCCCAGAGATTGCGCCGCCGCAGCAACTCGCCCAGCGGCGGGCGACGGCGATGCCGGGCCAGCGACGCTTCCTGCCCCTCGACGATCAGCGCGCGTTCGCGATCCGACAAGGCCCGGTGCCGTTCCGGCGGCGCATACCAGAACAGCCAGGCGAGCACCCAGAGAAGCCCCAAACCGCCCGCCACGAAGAAGGCCGCGCGCCAGCTATGATGGAACACCGCCCAGGCGACGAGCGGCGGCGCGAAGACCGCGCCGAAGGACGCCCCGATCTGATAGATGCCGCCCGCCACGCCGCGCTCGCGCGCCGGAAACCACTGGGCGACGACCTTCATGCCCGCCGGCTGCGCCGATCCCTCGACCAGCCCCAGCGCGCCGCGGAGCCCCGCGAACCCCAGCCAGCCGGTCGCGAAGCCATGGCCCAGCGTGATGAGCGACCAGACCGCGACGAACAGTGAAAAGCCGAACTTCAACCCGAACAGGTCGAGCAGATAGCCCGCCACCGGCTGGAACATGATGCCGAACTGAAAAGCGCCGGTGATCCAGCTATATTGCTCCGAACTGATATGCTGTTCGGTCATGATCGCAGGCGCGGCGACGCCCAGGATGCTGCGCGTCAGATAGTTGATGACCATCGCCCCGACGAACAGGGCGATGATCGTCCAGCGAATATAGGGAAAACGCCTCACACCCGGCCTTTCAAACTCTGCGGCATCCGTCCGCCCCATTGACGTTTTGCCCCGTCGCGGGGCACGGCATTCTGTAAATACCGGCCCAACGCGCGAGCCGATGACAGGACAGGATGACCGTGACGAACAGCCGACGGCGCCCACGCGGCGTGACCATCATCGACGTGGCCAAGGAAGCCGGTGTCTCGCCGATGACCGTCTCGCGCGTCATCAACGGCGATGCGGGCGTCCGTGACGAGGTTCGCGCGCATGTCCGCGAGGTCATCACACGGCTGAACTACACGCCCAATCTGATGGCGCGCAGCCTGGTCACGTCCAGCGAGACGCGGATCGGCGTCATCTATTCCAACCCCAGCGCCGCCTTCATGAGCGAGCTGCTGGTCGGCGTGTTCGAGGAAGCATCGACCCGCGCGGCGCAGCTGTTCCTGCTGAAGGGCGAACAGGGCCGCCCGCCGACGCGTGAGGCGATCCGGGGGCTGATCGACCAGCGTATCGCCGGACTGATTCTGGCGCCGCCGCTGGGAGAATCGGCGTTCGTGCGCGACATCATCCGCGAGGCGGGGTTGCCCGTCGCGGTGGTCGGCGGCGTGGCACCCGATGCGATCTGCGTATGGATCGACAATGACCGTGCCGCCTATGACATGACCCGCCACTTGATCGGCTTGGGCCATCGCCGCATCGGCTTCGTCCACGGCAATCCCGACCAATCGGCCAGTATCGCGCGCCTCGCGGGGTTTCGCCGCGCGGTCGCGGAGGAAGATGGTCTGGAAACCCGGATCGTCCAGGGCGATTTCAGCTATGCCTCGGGCCTGAAGGCGGGCGAGGAATTGCTGGAGGCGGATCGTCCGCCGACCGCCATCTTCGCCAGCAACGACGACATGGCTGCCGCGATCGTCTCGGTCGCGCATCGGCGGCATCTGGACGTGCCGGGCGACCTGACCGTGGTCGGCTTCGACGACAGCACCGTCGCGACGACGCTCTGGCCACCCTTGACCACGATCCACCAGCCCGTCCGCGCCCTGGCGACCGAAGCGCTGCAAAGGCTGATCCAGGACATTCGGGGCGGGGTTTCGGCGCCCAACGGCCAGCCGCGTGTCACGGTGCTGGAGCATCAATTGATCGAACGCGACTCCACCGCCCCGCCGCGCGCGTAAATCTATTCCTCCCCTGCAAGGTGAGGTGGCAGGGCGAAGCCCTGACGGAGGGGTGTCGCCTTCTCGATAGCGAGTGGCAGGCCGGATTGCCCCCGGCAATCCTCGAACCCGCGGGGCGGGTTCGGCCTGCCACTCCCCTCCACCATGCTCCGCATGGTCCCCCTCTCCTTGCAGGGGAGGAATGAAAATGACGCCGGAATCCACTCTCTACCGCGCCGATGCCGTAACACCGGCCTGGGTCTGGACCACCGGCTTCATCGTCCCGTCGGGGTTATAATAGAGACGCTCGACCGTCACCGCGCGACGCCCGATCGCGCCGCTCTGGTCGCCGATCGCCAGCGTCGCATTGTGCAGGAACAGGTACGACTTGCCCTTGAAGTCGGCGATGCCGGGGTGGATGGTGAAGCTGTACTTGCCCGATCCCGTCAGCAGCCCGCGATAGGTCCACGGCCCCTTCAGCGACGGCGCGGTGGCATAGGAGACATGCTCGTCCCGCTGCGTCGTCCGATCGAGCGAGGCATAGGTCAGGTAATAGAGCTTGCCCCGCTTGTGCAGCCAGGGCCCCTCCTCGAAATGCGGCGGCGTGATCTCGGTGATCGGGCCGTCAATCTCGATCATATTGGGTTTCAGCTTGGCGATATAACATTGCCGGTTGCCCCAGGCGATCCAGGTCGTGCCGTCGTCGTCGGTCATCACGGTGGGGTCGATATCCTCCCAGCTATGCGTGCCCTTGGGCGTCATCTCGTTGGTGATCAGCGCCGATCCCTTGGCATCGACGAACGGCCCGGTCGGTTTGTCCGAGACCGCGACCGCAATCGCCTTGCCCGGATGGGTGTCGTCATGCTCGACCGCAGCGTAGAACCAGTATTTGCCGTTCTTATAGATCGCCTGGCTGGCCCAGGCGTCCTTCTTGGCCCATTTGAAGTCCTTCACGTTCATGATGGGACCATGCGGCGTCCAGTGGCGCATGTCGGTGGTCGAATAGACCAGCCACTCCTTCATGTTGAACATCTCGTCGCGCTGCGCCTCGTCATGCCCGACATAGAGGTACAGCGTGTTGCCCACGACCAAGGGCGCGGGGTCGGCGGTAAAGCGGTCGCGAATGATCGGGTTGGAGCCGGGGACGCTACGCGGTGCATCGGTCGCGGCCGCCGTCCCCATCAGCACCGCCAGCAACAGCGGCATCATCCTGCGCGCGTTCATCCTGTCATCCCCTCTCAAAAGCTGAACCGTACGCCCGCCCGGAACACCCGTCCGAGCACGTCGTACAGCGCCGGGTTGACGAAATAGGGCGACCGCGCCGGATCGCGATTAAATACGTTATCGACCTTGAAATAAGCGGTGACCGCCTTCGTCACATTATAGGTGCCGCCGATATCGAAATAGAAGGCGCCGGGGATGAAGTTGTTGTCGATCGTCGGCCGGTTCGCGGTCGAGGCGGGGCATCCGGTCGTGCACTGGATATATTGGTTGCCCAGCTTGCCATCACTGAACCAGCGCTCCTGCAGCAGCAGCGACCAGTCGTCGGTGGCATAGGTCTGCACCGCCAGCCACTTCCATTTCGGCGTGTTGCCGATGTTCACGCCCGCCGTGTCGTTCGGGATCGTGTTCGGCAGGCCGGTATCGGTGATGAAGCGGCGGATATTGGTCGCGAGCGCGCGTAGCGTCAGGCTACCCGGCAGGCCCAGCGGATTGCGCCAACGATAGCTCGCCTCGATATCGAAGCCGTCGGTCAGGATCGACGCCAGGTTGAACGACTGGACGTTGATGAAGTTGGGGCCATTCGGGTTGTTCAGGTTGAACACGCCGCAGGTCTCGGGCGCGATGTTCAGATAGCACAGGTTGACGATATCCTGCGCGCCCAGGCTGGAGATCACGTCGGTGATCTTGATCTTGTAATAGTCCACCGACAGGCTGAGGCCCGGGATGGCCTGAGAATTGGAGAAAGCGATGCCGAGCGTAGTGTTGCGCGCGATTTCAGGCGTGAGGTTGACGTTGCCGATGGTGTTCTGAAGCGCCAGCACGGTGACGTTGCGGAAGGGATCGAAAAAGCCCGGCAGCGTCGTGGTGACGGGCGCGGCGAACAGCTCCGACAGGTTGGGCGCGCGGACATCGCGCGAGGTCACGCCGCGGATGCGCAGGCCATCGACCGGCAGGTCCCAGGTGCCGCCGATCTTCCACGCCCAGACCGTGCCCGAGGTGCTGTAGTCGGTGACGCGTATCGCGCCGTTGATGTTGGCACGGCCACCCGCGTCCGAGTTGATGACCGGCAGGTTCGCCTCGACGAAGGCTTCCTTCACGCTATAGGCGCCGGTCCCGTTCTTGTAATTGCCCGCGTACCAGTTGTTGCCGGCATCCAGCAGTGCGGGGTCGGCGGGGTAGTTGGCGTTGGCGGGCGTGTTGGCAAAGCCCGCGCCGTAAGGGTCGGCGCGCACGCGGTAGAATTCGTGGCGAAACTCGCCGCCGAACGCGATCGACACCGGCCCCGCCCAGGACGAGAAGGGCGAGCCCGAGAAGTTGAGGCTGATGACGTCCTGTGTCTGGCGGGTCCGCTGATAGGGTCCATATTGCGGCATGATGTAGCTGATTGCGGCCGCCGAGGGATTGCCCCCGAAGATGTTGAGCGGCTGGCATCCATTGGCGCGCGCGGTCGCATCGGCGCAGACGATCGCGCCGTTCAGCGTGGTCGCGTTGATCGCTTGGTTGAAGCGGCGCGACAGCATGATGTTGCTGACGTCGACATCGGTGTAATTGGTGCCGTGTTCGAAATACATGTCGTAGGACCAGTCCGACCCTGCGACGCTCTCACGCCCCTTGGCCCCTGCGACAAAGCGATATTGGCGACGATCGGTATAGACCTGGGTATTGCCGAGCGCCGCGTTGCTGGTGCCGTATTGGAAATTGGTGATGCCCGCCGTGGCGCACTGCGCCTTGACCAGTGCTGGGACATAGGGGTTGGCGCACTGGATGGTCAGGTTGGGGCGGTTCTGCCCGCCGACCGGCTGGTTGTTGGTCTTCACCTGGCCGATATTGATCGTGCCATAAATCTCGCCATTGGGGGCGAAGTCGTAACCGATACGACCATAGCCGTTGACGCGCTGGATCTTCGACTGGAGCGAGCGCCCGGCATCGACATTGCCCGACAGGTCGCCGCCCTGGCAGAAGCCCGGCAGACAGCCGCGGACATTGCCCGCCGCGTCGCGCGCGGGCACGCCGTTCGAGCCATATTGGAACTGGAACGGGTTGCCCGACTGGTCGAAGGCGATGCCCTGAAGCGGCCCGGCGGTGATGAGGCCGTATTTGGTGTAATTGTAGGACTGGGCATAGTCGCGGAACAGATATTGCGGCGACCCGTCGTTCAGGACGTTGCGGTTGATCAGCGTCGACTGACGGAACCAGTCGCGGCCATTCGCCAGACCGATGCCGAAGTCGCCGCCACCGACCCCGTCCTCATGCGCATATTCGGTGCTGGCGATCACATGCAGGCTGTCGTTCAACAGGCTGGTGCCGCCCGCGAGCTGGACCAGCACCTGCTGATCGTCGCCATAGGTAGTGACGCCGCCCTGCACATTGCCCTTGATCCCCTTGAACCGGGTATCGGTGATGAAGTTGACCACGCCCCCGACCGCATCCGAGCCATAGGAGGCCGAAGCGCCGCCATTAACCACATCGACCCGCTTGATCAGCAGCTGCGGGAACAGGCTGATGTCAGGCACGCCCGTCACGTTCGCGCCGACGACACGCTGGCCGTCGAGCAGGGTCAGGGTGCGGATCGCGCCGACCCCGCGCAGCGAGAAGGAACTGAGGCCCTGCTGGCCGCTCGACGTGCTGAAGGTGTTCGTTGCGGTGCCGGTCGAGCCCTGGAGCGAGGGAAGCTGGGCGACCGTGGTGAAGACGTTGGGCTGGGCGTTGGCGGCGATCTGTTCCTCGCCGATCACGGTGGTCGGTGTCGGCGCGGTAAAGCCGCCGGTGGTGATGCGCGATCCGGTCACGATGATGTCGCGCGCCGCGCCTTCGTCGAGCTGCTCGGTCTGGGGGGCGGAGACGGCATCGGCCGGAGCATCCTGCGCCGCCTGGTTCGGCGAGACCTGTGCCCAGGCCGGTGCGGCGATCATCCCGCCCGCCAGAACCATCAGGCTGGCCGCCCCCAAGGCGTGACGGCGCAGCCGCCGGGTGTGCGTTCCCGTCTTCATCATGATCCTCATCCCTTTTGATTCTGTTTTTCTGGTAACGTTACCAGCGTTCATCCCGCGTTTTTTCCCGCGTGTCAATGTCGCAAAATGACACGTACGTTAGGCGGGGGAGCGTAAAGCCGTTGGCGGAGAGGCTTTACATCCCGGACAAATGTGAAAGCAGTGACGCAGGAACGCTCTCAAATTCCTCCCCTGCAAGGGGAGGTGGCCGGCCGTAGGCCTGACGGAGGGGTTTCACCCTCCAGAGAGCGGGACACCCCTCCACCATGCTGCGCATGGTTCCCCTCCCCTTGCAGGGGAGGAAAAGAAAAGGCTCAGCCCTTGGAACAGTCCGCGCAGCGGCCGCGCACTTCGATGACGGGACGCTCCGGCCGGAATCCTGCGCCGACCGCCGCATCGCGGACCGCGCCGGTCAGGCGGTCGTCGTCGATATGGGTGATCTGCCCGCATGTGTCGCAGACCAGGAAGATGCAGTCGTGCAGGCAGTCGGGATGCGCATTGGCGACATAGGCATTGGCGCTCTCCACCCGGCGAGCCAGGTTCGCGCCGACGAACAGGTCGAGGATGCGATAGACACTGTTCGCCGCCACGCGCCGCCCCTGCGACTGTGACATGACATCGGCGATGTCATAGGCCGAGGCGGGCTTGTCGAACCCGGCCAGCGCCTCGAACACGCTCGCGCGCATCGCCGTCCACTGTTCCCCGGCGCGTTCCAGCGTAGCCTTCGCCGCAACGGAGAGGTCGGCCCCCTGGGGCTCCTGATGGGTGTGAGCATGCGCCATGGAGGGGATTTAGGCGGCGCCGCCCCGGCGGGCAAGGTCCCGGCGGCGGGGCATTCGGTCCACTATCGCACGCGGATGCAAAACCCTATGAAAGCTTCATGCTGCAACCGAGCCCTGCCTTCATGATTACCGCCCGCCCCCGCAGCCTCGCCCGCTGGCTCTTCGCGGTCGCCGGACTGATCGTCGCCATGGTCGTGGTCGGCGGGATCACGCGCCTGACCAATAGCGGCCTGTCGATCACCGAATGGAAGCCGATCACCGGCATCGTGCCGCCGCTGACCGACGCGCAGTGGCAGGCCGAGTTCGCCAATTATAAGCGAATCCCCGAATATTGGACCTTCAACCGCGACATGACGCTGGCCGGGTTCAAGGCAATCTTCTTCTGGGAATATCTCCACCGCGTGCTGGGCCGGGTGATCGGCATGGCCTTTGCCCTGCCGCTGATCTGGTTCTGGGCACGCAAGGCGATTCCGGTCGGCTACAAGCCGCGTCTGGTCGCGCTGCTGGCGCTGGGCGGGCTGCAGGGTGCGGTCGGCTGGTGGATGGTCGCCTCGGGTCTGGTCGAGCGGACGGACGTCAGCCATATCCGGCTGACCGTCCACCTGCTGACCGCGCTGTTCATCCTGGCGGGGATCGTGTGGACCGCGCTCGACCTGATGGCGCTGCACCGCAATCGGCTGGCGGCCCCTGCCCGACTGACCTGGCTGGGCGCAGGCGCGGTGCTGACGCTGTTCGTCCAGTTGATGTTCGGCGCGCTGACCGCCGGGCTGGACGCGGGCTATGCCTTTTCCAGCTGGCCGCTGATGGGGGACGCGTGGTTTCCGGCGGGTACGCCGATGATGTCCCCCGCCATCGCCAATGTCTTCGACAATCCGGTGGTGGTGCAGTTCATCCATCGCTGGTTCGCCTTCGCGGCGGCGGGGATGCTGGTCTGGATGGCAGCGCGGGCGATCCGGGGCGGCGCGTTGCGGGCCGGATGGCTGGTCATCGTGCTGGTCGCGGTCCAGATAGCCTTGGGCATCGCCACGCTTTTGTCGGGCGTGCAGATCGATATCGCGGTCGCGCATCAGGCCAATGCCGCGCTCCTGCTGATCGCCGCAACCACCGCTGCGCACCGGCTGGGACGCACTGCCTAAAACCACAAGGTATTATAATACCCGTCAGGAAAGCCCCACTTTGCTTGACATTTTGGGGGCCCTCCAGCATTGGACCCTGGTTCGCGCCGTCCGGGTTCACGGGCGGCGTGTTGCATTTCAAACCGAAAGGTCTCACGCCCATGAAGGCGCTCATGAAGACCACCAAGGCGGCCAAGCCGCACGAGGTGGAGAAGAAGTGGCATATCGTCGACGCCGACGGTCTGGTTGTCGGCCGTGCCGCCACCATCATCGCGAACATCCTGCGCGGTAAGCACAAGACGTCGTTCACCCCCCACGTCGATTGCGGTGACAATGTCATCGTCATCAACGCGGACAAGGTGCGCTTCACCGGCAACAAGCTGGGTCAGAAGGTGTACTACAAGCACACCGGTTACGCCGGTGGTATCAAGGGCATCACCGCCGCCAAGGTCCTGGAAGGCCGCTTCCCCGAGCGCGTCCTGGAAAAGGCCGTCGAGCGCATGATCCCGCGTGGCCCGCTGGGTCGTCAGCAGATGCGCAACCTGCGTATCTTCGCCGGCACCGAGCATCCGCACGCCGCTCAGAACCCCGAAGTCCTCGACATCGCGTCGATGAACCGCAAGAACAAGGTGGGCGCATAATGTCCGATAACCGCCAGTCGCTCGCCGATCTCGGCGCCACCCTGAACCAGCAGGCCGCTGCCGCTCCGGCGCAGACCGCCGCTGCCGGCGAAGCGCCTGCCGCTCCTGCCGAGCGCGTCAGCACCACCCCGCTGCGTCAGCAGGAACTGGACAAGTTCGGCCGCGCCTATGCGACCGGTCGTCGTAAGGACGCCGTCGCTCGCGTCTGGCTGAAGCCGGGTTCGGGCAAGATCACGATCAACGGTCGTGACCAGGAAGTGTATTTCGCACGTCCGACGCTGCGTCTCGTCATCAACCAGGTGTTCGGCATCACCGAGCGCGAAGGTCAGTATGACGTGATCTGCACCGTCAAGGGCGGCGGTCTGTCGGGCCAGGCCGGCGCGGTCAAGCACGGCATCAGCCAGGCGCTGACCAAGTTCGAGCCGGTTCTGCGCGCTCCGGTCAAGGCCGCTGGCTTCCTGACCCGCGACAGCCGTACCGTCGAGCGTAAGAAGTATGGCCGCGCCAAGGCGCGTCGCAGCTTCCAGTTCTCGAAGCGCTAATTGCGGGCCGCCTCGGATCGCGCAAGCCATCCGAGGCCACGCTACGAAGCACGAAGGAGCGGTCCGGCAACGGGCCGCTCTTTTCGTTTTGGGGCACTCCACGCCCCGCCGACCGGACGAACGCACCCATGTCGAACCCCTTGTGGATTCCCGCCACCATCGCCGCCTCGGTCTTCCAGGTCGGGCGCAACGCCCTGCAGCGTGGGGTCATGTCGTCCTCGGGACCATGGGGCGCGACGCTGGTCCGGTTTCTGTTCGGCCTGCCATTCTCGATCCTGTTCGTCACGGTCGGCCATTTCGTCATGCCCGGCGCCGATCTTCACTGGAGCAGCGCTTTCTGGTTGTCGGCCATCGTCGGCGCCACGTCGCAGGTGCTGGCGACCGCCGCCCTGCTCGACGCGATGCAGCGATCCGGCTTCGCGGTCGGCACCGCGCTCCAGCAGAGTTCGCTGCCGCTGGCGGCCCTGCTCGGCCTGATCGTCTATCAGGACCGGATCAGCACCATCGCCTGGGTCGGGGTCGTCATCACCACCATCGGGCTGGTCGCCCTGTCCTGGCCGCCGCCCGAGCAGCGCCGCGCCTCGCTGATCGGGGCGGCGATGGGACTGGCCTCGGGTCTGTTCTTCGGCTTTTCGCTCAACGCCTTTCGCCATGCCGCGCTGGCACTCGATCCCGCGCACCCGGTCTTCGCCGCGCTGGTCTGCGTGGCGGTGGTACAGGCGATGCAGACCGTCGCGATGAGCCTGATCCTCGCCTGGCGCGATCCGGCGACCCTGGTCGAGGTGGCACGCCGCTGGCGGCCGTCATTGGGCGCGGGGCTATGCGGCGCCTGCGCCTCGGCAGGGTGGTTCGTGGCACTCGCCCTGTCGCCCGCAGCACCAGTCCGGGCGTTGGGCATCATCGAAGCGCCGATCGCCGCCATGGCCGGGCACCGGCTATTCCGCGAGCGGCTGGGCGCACGGCAGATCCTGTCGGGCGTGGCGATCATCGGCGGCGTGCTGCTGACCACTTTGTTCTGACAGAGCCGCACCGACTGGCGTGAATGTCACTCCGCATTCATGGTCCGGCCACATGCCTTGCTACACTCTATGACATCAGCGGGAGGACGGGCGATGCACGGAGTGATCGGAGCGGCACTGCTGGCCCTGGGCGTGGCAAGCGGCGCCGCGACACCCAGGCCGATACCGTCCGTCAATCTGTCCCAACCCTTCGGCCTGCCTCCCGGTTGGCAGTTGCGGGTAACGCAAGGCGCCGATGTCGAGGACCCGCTCGGCGAGAAGGCGCCGGGGCCGCTTCACCTGTGCCTTACCCGTGATGGCGGCAAGACCTGCCGCCCGTCACTTGACGACATGGTCGCCTCGCCTGGCGACAAGGGCGTGTTTTTCCAGCCGCACTTCCTGCTCGCCGCGCGGATCATCCATCCCCGCCCCGATCGCCCGCTCCTCTGGGTCGAGGCGGCGAGCATGTACGGCGTCAATGGCGATCAGCGTGTCGGTCGCGTCGCCCTGAGCTACGACCGGGCCCGCGAGAGCTTTGTCCGCGTCTTTCAACTGATGACCGGCCATAACAACAATCAAGAGGTCCGCTACATCGCCAAGGGCCCGTTGCAAGGCGCGATCGTGTCCGCCGAGCCGACCGGGAATGCGCCCTTCGGCTTCTGGATGACCGTCTACCGCCTGGGGTCGGCAGGCCGCTATGCGCCGGTGCTGCGCTATCGCAGCGGGACGCGCTATGGCGATGGCAATTCGTTGGCGGTCATCGATTCCGAAATGCCCGAGATCCAGCGCCGTCTGAACCTGTGGCGGCCGGGCCAGCCGATTCCCCTGCCCGAACGCGCCTGCGCCCGGCCGCATCTGGTCCGCCGCATATTGTGGTGCTGATCAGAGCCGGACGATAGTCGTGGCGATCCGCTCGGCCTCCTCGGGATCGTGCGTCACCATCAGGATCGGGATGCCGGTCCGGTCGCGCACCGCTACCAGTGCGTCGAGTATCTCCCCCCGCCGGGCCCGGTCGAGCGACGATAGCGGTTCGTCGAGCAGCAGCACGCGTGGATTGCTGAGCAGGGCCCGTCCGATCGCGACGCGCCGCGCCTCGCCGCCGGACAGGCTGCGCGGCCAGCGTTCGAGCAGATGGTCGATGCCCAGCATCGCGATGACACCGTCCCAATCGCTGCCGCCCCGGCCCATGCCATAGCGGAGATTGGCTGCGACCCGCCGATGCGGGAACAGGCGCGGCTCCTGAAAGACATAGCCGATGCGGCGATGCTCGGGGCGGACATTGATCCGGGTCGCGGCATCGAACAAGATCTCGCCCGCGACCCGCACATGCCCCGTGTCCGGCCGGACGAGCCCGGCGACCATTTGCAGGATGGTGGTCTTGCCGACCCCCGACGGGCCGAACAACACGGTTGCCCCCGGTCCGGTGGCGAAGCAGGCCGAAATCCGCACCTCGCCGCGCCGCACCGTGACGTCGACGTCAAAGGACATGCAGCCCCCGCCCCATGCGCCGCGCCAGCCATTCGGAGGCGACGAGCGCGACCAGCGACAACCCGACCGACACGCTGGCCAGTCGCCAGACCATCTCCTCGCCACCCGGCCGCTGAAGCGCGGAATAGATGGCGAGCGGCAGGGTCGCCGTCTCACCGGGCACGTTGGAGACGAAGGTGATCGTCGCCCCGAACTCCCCGATCGAGCGCGCAAAGCCTAGCACCAGCCCCGCCAGGACACCGGGTGCACAGAGCGGCAGGGTGATGGTGGTGAAGACCCTTACCCGCCCCGCCCCCAATGTTCGAGCGGCCTGCTCCAGCCGGGGGTCGACCGCCTCGATCGACAGGCGAATGGCGCGCACGACCAGTGGCAGCGCCATGACCCCCGCCGCGATCGCCGCGCCGGTCCAGCGGAACAGTACACTCACCCCGAACCACTCTGCCAGCCAGCGTCCGACCGGCCCCTCCGGTCCGAAGACGAGCAGCAGCAACCAGCCGGTGACGACCGGCGGCACGACCAGCGGGAGGTGCACGATCCCGTCGAGCAACACCCGCCCCGGGAACCGCCCCCGCGCCAGGGCCCAGGCCAGGACGAACGCGATCGGCAGCGTCACGAGCATCGCCGTGCCGCCGACCAGCAGCGACAGGCGAACGATCCCCCATTCCTCGGCCGACAGCATCATGCCGTCATCGCGTCGCGAAACCATAGCGGCGGAAGATCGCCTTGCCTTCGCCCGACAGCAGGAAGCGGCGGAAGCCCTCGCCCTCCGGGTTGGTCGAGGCTTTCAGCCGGGCGAGCGGATAGGTGATCGGCGGATGGCTTGCCGCCGGGAACAGTCCGACGACGTGGACACGCGGCGACGCCTTGGCATCGGTGGCATAGACGATGCCATAGGGAGCCGCTCCCCGCTCGACGAGGGCCAGCGCCGCGCGGACATTCTCCGCGCGCACGACGTGCGGCGCAACTATCGCCCAGGCCCCCAGCTTTTCAAGCGCCGCCTTGCCATATTTGCCCGCGGGCACGCTGTCGGTATCCGCCATGGCAAGCGGTCCGGCGGAGAGCGACTTGCCCAGCGTGCGCGTGGTCACCTGTCTGCCCTTGCCCGCAGGCGCGATCACGACCAAGCGGTTGCCCAGAAAGGCGCTGCGCGTCTTGTCGGCAAGCAGGCCGTCCCTCTGCAGGACATCCATCCATTCTTCATCCGCGGAAGCGAACAGATCGGCCTTGCCGCCCGCCTGCACCTGCCGCGCGAGCGCTGAAGAGGCCGCAAAGGAGATGACGGGGCGCGGATGCCCCTTCTTCGCCCAGGCATCGGCGGCGGCGCTCATCGATTCCTGAAGGCTGGCGGCGGCCAGGACCAAAGGCGCTCGGTCCTGAGCGACAACCGGCGCCGACACGCACCATGCACCGATCAGCGCGGCAAATCGCAATCCCATCATCGGCGTTCCCCTTTTCGCCTTGATGGCGTCAATGGGCTGTAACGCACAAGGAACGATTTTATTCCTTTGGATAGGGACCCAAATTCCTCCCCTGCAAGGGGAGGTGGCAGGCCGCAGGCCTGACGGAGGGGTGTCCAGGCCAGCGAGGTTTCCCTCGCCAATGGTGACACCCCTCCACCATGCTTCGCATGGTCCCCCTCCCCTTGCAGGGGAGGAATGAAGGTTTACGCCTCGTCACCCATGCGGAGCGCGGCGATGAAGGCTTCCTGCGGGATGCTGACCGAGCCGTATTCGCGCATCTTCGCCTTGCCCTTTTTCTGCTTCTCCAGCAGCTTGCGCTTACGCGTTGCGTCGCCGCCGTAACATTTGGCGGTCACATCCTTGCGCATCGCGCTGATCGTCTCGCGCGCGATCACCTTGCCGCCGATCGCCGCTTGGATCGGGATCTTGAACAGGTGGCGTGGGATCAACTCCTTCAGCCGCTCGCACATGCCGCGCCCGCGCGTCTCGGCGGTGCCGCGATGCACGATCATCGACAGTGCGTCGACCGGCTCTTCATTGACCAGGATCGACATCTTCACGAGGTCACCCTCGCGATAGCCGATCTGATGATAGTCGAAGCTGGCATAGCCCTTCGACAGCGACTTCAGCCGGTCGTAGAAATCGAACACGACTTCGTTGAGCGGCAGTTCATAGGTCGCCTGCGCACGGCCGCCGACATAGGTCAGGTTCTTCTGGATACCGCGACGGTCCTGGCAGAGCTTCAGGATCGACCCGAGATATTCGTCGGGGACATAGATGGTCGCCTCGATCCACGGCTCGCTGATCGACTCGATCTTGTTGGGATCGGGCATGTCGGCGGGGTTGTGCAGATCGATCTGCCCGCCGCCATGGGTCAACTCGATCTGGTAGACCACCGACGGCGCGGTCGTGATGAGGTCGAGGTCGTACTCGCGGGTCAGACGCTCCTGGATGATCTCCAGATGCAGCAGGCCCAGGAAGCCGCAGCGGAAACCGAAGCCGAGCGCGGCCGAGGTTTCCATCTCGAAGCTGAACGAAGCATCGTTCAGCCGCAGCTTGGAGATGCTCTCGCGCAGCTTCTCGAAGTCGTTGGCGTCGACCGGAAACAGGCCGCAGAACACGACCGGCTGGACTTCCTTGAAGCCCGGCAGCGCCTGCTCGGTCGGCTTCTTGGCGTCGGTCAGCGTGTCGCCGACGCGCGCCTGCGCCACGTCCTTGATCTGCGCGGTGATGAAGCCGATCTCGCCGACGCCCAGTTCGGTCAGCTGCTCGATCTTGGGGCGGAAACAGCCGACGCGATCGATCAGATGGGTGGTGCCCGCCTGCATGAACTTGATCTGCTGCCCCTTTTTCAGGGTGCCTTCCATCACGCGGACGAGGATGACAACGCCGAGATAGGGGTCGTACCAGCTGTCGACCAGCATCGCCTTCAGCGGCGCGGTCGCGTCGCCTTTGGGCGCAGGGATATTCTTGACGATCGCTTCCAGGATATCGCCGATGCCGATGCCCGACTTGGCGCTGGCCAGCACCGCGCCCGACGCGTCGATGCCGATCACGTCCTCGATCTCGGCGCGGACCTTTTCGGGTTCGGCCGCGGGAAGATCGATCTTGTTGATGACCGGCACGATTTCATGGTCGTGCTCGATCGACTGATAGACATTGGCCAGCGTCTGCGCCTCGACACCCTGCGCGGCGTCGACGACGAGGAGCGCGCCTTCGCACGCGGCCAGCGACCGGCTGACCTCATAGGCGAAGTCGACATGGCCCGGCGTGTCCATCAGGTTCAGCGTATAGGTCTCGCCGTCCTGCGCCTTGTACGCCAGGCGCACCGTCTGCGCCTTGATGGTGATGCCACGTTCCTTCTCGATCTCCATGTTATCGAGAACCTGCTCGCTCATCTCGCGGTCGGTCAGGCCGCCGGTGAACTGGATCAGGCGATCGGCCAGTGTCGACTTACCATGGTCGATATGCGCGATGATGGAGAAGTTGCGAATCTTGTCGAGCGGCGTGGTCATAATCCCGCAGCGCCTAGCCTGTCCTGCGCCAGAGTGCTAGACGCATGCCGCAGGATGCACGGTCGGGGGGCTGCAATCCCTGGGATCGTGCGCGTTGTTGGGGAGCATAGCGTGATCAAATCGTCCGTCGCCACCGTTATCGCCAGCCTGGGCCTTATCGCCGCCGGCCCGCTCAGTGCACAAAAGCTTGCCAAGCCGACCAGTGGACAGCGCCTTCAGGAGGCCACGGCCAATGACGTGCCGCATTGCACGCGCAAACTGGGCACGCTTTCGATCGTCGACGGCGACACGTCCAGCGTGACGGGCGCCTGGAACCTCGCGCCTCCGTCCAAGCTGCTCAAGGTATTGGTCCAGCGTTCGGGCTGCTTCAATCTGGTCGACCGCGGCGCGGGCCTGAACGCGGCAGAGCGTGAACGCGCGCTGGGCGGCAATCTGGGGCTGCAACGCGGGTCCAATGTCGGCCAGGGTCAGGTGAAGGCGGCGGACTATGTGCTGGTCGCCGAGGTTCAGGGCGCCAATTCGGACGCCAGCGGCGGCGGAGCCGTGGCGGGGATCGGCGGCCTTCTGGGCGGACGCGTCGGCGGTCTGCTTGGCGGCATCAAGTCCAAGAAGATGGAGGCCAACACCGTCCTTTCGCTCACCAACGTCCGCACGACCGAGACGATCGCGACCGAGGAAGGCTATGCCGCCAAGAACAACCTGGCGCTGGGCGGCGGCGGCTTCTTCGCGGTCGCAGGGGCCGTGGGCGGTGGTTATGACAATACCGATATCGGTCGCGTCGTGACCTTGTCTTTCATTCAGGCCTATTCCAAGCTGGTCAGCGGCCTGGGCCTGCTGACGCCCGGAGCCGCCGGAACGGCGGAAGCGGCCCCCGCCAAGACGTTCACGGCACAGGCCGATATCGCCCTGCGCAGCAGCGCATCCGCGGCGGGCAAGGTCATCCGCACCATTCCCGCCGGATCGACCGTCTATCCGACCGGCACCAAGAACGGCCTGTGGTGGGAAGTCGCCGACGAGAACGACAATGTCGGCTGGGTGCTGAATACCAAGCTGGCACCGAGCGGCCTTTCGCCGGACCGCCCCTCTCTGCACTATACGCATTGATCCGATGATCCGGGCGGTGGACCATCCCGAACGGGATCGTCCACCGCCTCAGTCCCTGCCGATCCGCACGTCGCGATAGCGCGGATTGAGCAGGTGGAAGACGAGAAGCGCGACCAGATACGCCGCGCCACAGGCGATGAAGAAGGGCTGATAGCTCCCCACCCGGTCGAGCAAAGCGCCCAGCGCCTTGGACGCGATGAAGCCGCCCACCGCGCCAGAAAAACCGCCCAGCCCGATCAGCGTACCCTGAGCATAGCGCGGAAACTGGTCGCCGGGCAGCGCGAAGAGGTTGGTCGAGAAGCCTTGATGCGCGGCACAGGCCAGGCCGATCATCGCCACCGCGATCCAGATGCTGCTCGCTTGGGCTGCAAACATCACCGGCAGAGCGAACAACGCACAGGCGAACATCGCCCGCTTGCGCGAGCGCCCGGTCTCGACACCGTGCTTGAGCAGTCGCGAGCTGTACCAGCCGCCGACGATCGCGCCGACATCGGCCATGATATAGATGGCGACCAGCGGCGGACCGAAGCTCTTCAGGTCATAGCCATAGCGACTGTGAAAAAAGTCGGGCAACCAGAACAGGAAGGTCCACCACACCGGATCGATCAAGAACCGCCCGGTCATATAGGACCAGGCCTCACGGTGGCGCATCACCGTCAGGAAACCGGCGCGGCCCGCCGTCTCCACGGGCTCCGCCTCGATCCAGGCGCGTTCCTCGGGCGTGATGCGCGGATGGGCGTGCGGTGGGTGATAGAGCCGCCACCAGGCGGTCAGCCACACCAGGTTGAACAGCCCCGTGATGATGAATGCCCAGCGCCAGTCGAGCACCAGATCGGCGATCAGGAAGCCGATCAGCAGCGGCGTGACGACCGCGCCGACATTGGCCCCGGCATTGAAGATGCCGATCGCCAGCGCGCGTTCCTTCTTGGGAAACCATTGCGACGCGGCGGCCAGTGCCGAGGGAAAGGTCCCCGCTTCGCCAAAGGCCAGCGGAATGCGGGCCAGCGCGAAGCCGGTGGTCGAGGTCACCAGCGTCTGCGCGAAATGGCCGACCGTCCATGCGCCCATCGCCAGCAGATAGCCCGCACGCGGCCCGATCCGGTCGATCAGCCAGCCGAACAGGAGGAAACCCAGACCGTAAGCGACCTGGAAATAACCGGTGATGTCGCCATAGCCGCTATTGGTCCAGCCATAGAGCGCCGACAGCTGGGGCTTCAACACGCCCAGCACCAGCCGGTCGATATAACTCAGCACGACGGCCGCGAAGAGCAGCCCGCAAATGACCCAACGCACCCGACCACGCGGCGGCGGGACGGCATGGGCGGCGGTTTCGGGTGCGGTGGCGGCGGCCTGGGTCAGGTCGCTCATCTCACCAGCTCCACAGCGTGCCGTCCTCCAGCCGGTTCACGGGCAGATAGGCGCGTTTGTAGGGATGGGTCGCGGCCAGCGCCTCGTCGATCTCGACGCCCAGCCCAGGCGCGTCGCCGGGGTGCATCATACCGTCCTCGAACCGGTAATGATGCGGGAAGACCGCATCGGTCTCGTCGGTATGCGGCATATGCTCCTGGATGCCGAAATTGGGAACCGACAGGCCGAAATGCAGCGCCGCCGCCATGGTGACGGGCGACAGGTCGGTCGCGCCGTGACAACCGGTGCGCACCTGATACAGGTCGGCCAGCCCAGCGATGCGCCGCAAATGGGTGATGCCACCCGCATGGACGACGGTGGCGCGGATATAGTCGATCAGCTGGTTCTCGATCAGGTGCTTGGTGTCCCAGATCGAGTTGAACACCTCGCCGACCGCCAGCGGTGTCGTCGTATGCTCGCGGATCAGGCGGAAGGCGTCCTGGTTTTCCGCCGGGGTCGCATCCTCGATCCAGAAGGGGCGGTAGGGCTCCAGATCCTTGCCCAGCCGCGCCGCCTCGATCGGGGTCAGACGGTGGTGGACGTCATGGAGCAGATGCACGTCCCAACCCAGCGCCTCGCGCGCGGCCGCGAACAGCTCCGGCACGACGCGGAGGTACTTCTCGGTCGACCATACGCTTTCGCTGGGCAGGTCGGCATCGGCGGGTTCGTAACGCTGCCCCGCCTTGGCAACGCCATAGGTGGAGGCGAGGCCCGGGACGCCGCATTGCAGGCGGATCGCACGATAGCCTTCGTCGCGGTGGGCGATGGCGGTCGCGATCGTATCCTCGATCGTGGTGCCGTTGGCGTGGCAATAGACCAGACACGCCTCGCGCGACGCCCCGCCGAGCAGCTGATAGACCGGCAGCCCGGCGATCTTGCCCTTGATATCCCAAAGCGCCATGTCGACCGCCGCGATCGCGGTCATGGTCACCGGCCCGCGCCGCCAATAGGCGCCCTTGTACAGGAACTGCCAAATATCCTCGATCCGGTGCGCATCGCGGCCGATCAGGCAGGGGATGACATGATCCTGCAGATAACTCGCGACCGCCAGCTCGCGGCCATTGAGCGTGGCATCGCCCAGACCGGTGGTACCATCATCGCATTCGATCTTCAGCGTGACGAAATTGCGCCCCGGCGAGGTGACGATCAGGCGGGCGGCAACGATCTTGGGCATGGGCGTGTCCTTCAGGCGGCGGCGGGCATGACGGCGGACAGGGCGCGGGGTCCGATGCGGCGCGAGTAGTGCGGCCCATGGGTCATGACGGCCCCTCCTGTCAGGCAGCCGTCTCAACCCGACTTGCCAATTGGTCTGATAGCGGTAACGTGAGCCCCAAGCACCGGCTTGTCAATCGGCGGTGCAACAGGAGAGAATGGCATGACCCGGTTCCGCACGCTGATCGGAGCGCTGTCTGTCTCATTGGTCATAGCAGTGAGCCCGGCAGCTGCCGAGGACGGCTATGCGCTTTGGTTGAGGGCGCAGGCACCAGCCACCGCTCAGGCGACCGTGACGCGGCTGGGCGACTCGGCGACGTTGACTTTGGCTGAGGCCGAACTGCGCCGCGCCGTGCCGGGCGGTACGCTGCCGATCCTGCTAGCGACCGCCGCCGCCCCTGCCCTGCGCCCACTAAAGCTGCCGTTCGAGGCATTGGGCGATGAGGGCTATCTGGTCCGCAACGTGACGCTCAACGGCCAGCGAGTGATATTGGTGGCGGGCAATAGCGATCGGGGCGCGCTCTACGGCGCCTTCGCGCTGATCCGTCACCTCGCCACGGGCGGCAAGGCCGATGCGTTGAACCTGCAATCCGCGCCCAAGGTGAAGCTGCGCGTCCTGAACCACTGGGACAATCTCGATGGTTCGATCGAGCGTGGCTATGCGGGCCAGTCGCTCTGGGACTGGTGGACGCTCCCTGACTTCAAGGACCCGCGCTACACCGACTATGCGCGGGCCAACGCCTCGATCGGGATCAACGGCACCGTCCTCAACAACGTCAATGCAAAATCCGACAGCCTGACCGCGCCCTATATCGCCAAGGCGGCAGCGCTCGCCGACGTGTTCCGCCCCTGGGGCATCAAGGTCTATCTCTCGGTCAAATTCTCCGCCCCGATCGAGCTGGGCGGGCTGAAGACCGCCGACCCGCGCGACCCCGCAGTGGCGGCGTGGTGGAAGGCCAAGGCGGACGAAATCTACCGCGCCATCCCCGATTTCGGCGGTTTCCTGGTCAAGGCGAACAGCGAGGGGCAGCCCGGCCCGCGCGACTATGGCGCCAGCCATGCCGACGGCGCGAACATGCTTGCCGCGGCCGTGAAGCCGCATGGCGGCATCGTGATGTGGCGCGCCTTCGTCTATGCCGAGACCGATCCCGAGGACCGCGCCAAACAGGCCTATACCGAGTTTAAGCCGCTCGACGGGAAGTTCGCCGACAATGTGCTGGTGCAGGTGAAGAACGGCGCGATCGACTTCCAGCCGCGCGAGCCCTTCCATCCGCTCTTCGGGGCGATGCCACGCACGCCGTTGATGATCGAGTTCCAGATTACCAAGGAATATCTGGGGTTTGCGACCCATCTCGCCTATCTCGGCCCGCTCTTTGCCGAGACGCTGGACGCCAAGACCGGGTGGAAGCCGGGCGAAACCGTCGCCGATGTCGTCGACGGCACGGCCGAGCATCATACGCTGACCGGCATGGCGGGCGTCGCCAATATCGGGCGCGACCGCGACTGGAGCGGATCGACCTTCAACCAAGCGAACTGGTACGCTTTCGGCCGCCTGGCCTGGGACCCCGATCTCTCGGCGGAGAACATCGCCCGCGACTGGGCCGAGCAGACCTTCGGCACCCATCGGCAGGTCGTCGACACCGTCACCGCCATGATGATGGGTTCGCGCGAGGCGGTGGTCGATTACACCGGTGCGCTGGGTCTGGCGCACCTGATGGCGACGGGTCATCATTATGGGCCGGGACCCTGGGTATCGGAGCTGGCGCGACCCGAATGGAACCCGGTCTATTATCACCGCGCCGATGCGAACGGCATCGGCTTCGAGCGGACGGCGACGGGCAGCGACGCGGTCGGCCAATATGCCGGTCCGGTCGCCAAGGCCTTTGCCAAGCCGGGAACGACGCCCGAGTCGATGCTGCTCTGGTTTCACCATCTGCCCTGGGACTATCGCATGAAGGACGGCCGCACCCTGTGGGAGGATCTGGTCGCTCATTATGATCGCGGGGTCGCCTATGTCGCCGGAATGCAGCGGCAATGGGATGGCTTGCGCGACAAGATCGACGCGGAACGCTGGCAGAAGACGGCCACCTACCTCGCCATTCAGGAGCGCGAGGCGCGCTGGTGGCGGGATGCCAGCCTGGCCTATTGGATGTCGGTCAACCATCGCCCCCTGCCCGATGGCGTACGACCGCCCGAGCATGATCTCGCCTGGTACAAGGCCCGGCAATTCCCCTATGCGCCGGGGCAGGCCCATTGATTACCCTGCCCCCGACCTGAACGGGCAATAGCGTTCGCGAACGCCGCTCGCCCCTAGCGTCACCCCACGACGCGCGGCGCGCAGCGACCGGTTTTGGTCGGGCCAGCCCCGATATCACCAAGCACCCGGAATGTTCTTATAAAATACTTTTGGATCAGCGAATTATGACGGGATGGCAGATGCCACCATGCCACACCGGCATGAATAACGGTTCATCGGGTCCGGCCTGACCAGTTTGTATTTGACTCACTAACCAATAGGCGTATCGATAGCGCTATCAGAGATAGCCGCATAAGACGGTTGGGAGGGGAAGCGGAATGGTTTCCACGATAGCATGGCCGGACCTGTCCGGTGTCCTGTGTCCCAGGATCGGGGTGCTCCGCGCACACCGGCATAGCAGGTCGTGCGTGGTCCTGTGTCGCTCCGAAATCCCCGCCTGACCCATCGTCAACCGAATTTCCCGCATGTCGCAACGAACGACAGCGGACCCATGGAGAGGATCTGAGATGAAGCCCGTGCCCCCCATCCGCCTGCGCCGTATCGCCCTGCTCTGCGCGACAGCGGTCGGCGCGATGAGTGCCTCCACCGCCATGGCGCAGGCGGTCGCCCCGCCGCAGGAACAGGTGCCCGCAGACGGCCAGGACAATGGCCCCGCTGCCCAGTCCGCGCGCCAGATCGACAGCCAGGGCACATCGAGCGCGGATATCGTCGTTACCGGCTATCGCTCCAGCCTCGCCAAATCGACCAACGCCAAGCGCGCCTCCACCGGTTTTACCGACTCGATATTCGCCGAAGATATCGGCAAGTTTCCCGACACCAATATCGCGGAATCCTTCAACCGCATTCCCGGCGTCACCATCACCCGCGACGTCACCGGCGAGGGCACCAACGTCGCCATTCGCGGCCTGGGCTCGAACTTCACCAACGTCACGCTGAACGGCGCACCGATCGCGGTTGCTTCGTCAGGCGCGACCGACGCGCAAGGGACCGACCGCTCGGTCGATCTCAGCTTCTTTCCCACCGACCTCTTCACCAAGCTGACCGTCAACAAGAGCTATACCGCCGACCTGCTGGAAGGTGGTGCGGCGGGCAATATCGACCTGCGCTCGGCCCGTCCGTTCGACCGCAGCGGGCCGTTCCTCGCCTATAACGTCCAGGGCACCAAGCAGACGCCCGAGGACCGGATCGGCGCGCGCGGCTCGCTGATCGGCAGCTGGCGCAACGACACCTTCGGTATCCTGGCCGGTGTCTCGGCGCAGCGCATCTTCACCGATACGCGCGGGTTCGAGACGATCGGCTACACCAACCCCGCGCTGACCGCCGCGCAGTGCGGCGCGAACAACGTCTGCAACAGCATCGGCGGCGGCAACTGGACCATCCCCTCGACGGTGCCGACCGGCGCGGGCGCGGGCCTGGTTCCGGGCACCACGATCGACAGCGCGTTCCTGCTCGCCAACAATCCTGGCGCGACCATCCAGCAGATCGACAACGGCCTGCTCCCGCGCCTGGGTCGCCAAGCCAGCATTCGTGGGCCCCGCGACCGCATCAATGCGATCGTCAGCGCCGAATATCGCCCGACCGACACGCTGCATTTCTATGTCGACGGCCTGTACGGCTTCAAGAAGAACGAGTTGATCCGCGAGGACATGGCCTGGATCGTCCGCAACGGCGCGGCCATCCCAACCAAGTTGACCTTCGACAAGTCGGATTGCAGCGCGGGCTGCACGGTGACCGGCGGCACCTTCGCCAATGTCCAGTTCTTCGACGAATTCCGCCCCTATACCGAGACGACGCACCTTTGGAGCGTCAATCCGGGCGGCGAGTGGGAGATCAACGACAAGCTGAAGCTGAACTTCCAGGGCAATTACGCCCGCTCGACCTTCCACCGCGAAAGCCCGACCGTCGGCATGACCACGCCGCTGGGCGTCGGCAACACCGTGACCTATTCCAACACGGGCGGGATCCCGACGATCACCAGCGGGCTGGACCTGAACGATCCGAAGAATTTCGGCTGGTATGCGGGCAGCCGTGTCAACCTGCAGGACGAACGTCGCCTCAACATCAACAAGGGGCTGCGCGGCGACCTGACCTGGGGCGATACCGCGCTCAACCTGAAGGTCGGCGGCGCCTATGACGATACGTCGCGTCAGATCCGGGGCTTCGACAACAGCCAATATTGGCAGAACGCGGTCTGCGGCAACAATCCCAACGTCTCGGTCCCCTCGCCCAACTCGCAGCCGCCCTGCGCCGGGCTGAACGCGCCGGGGGCCGCGCCTGCGGGCTATCCGACCTATCCGGGGTACGGCACCGGCTTCACCTCCGGGCTGAGCGGCCCGGTCAGCTATGGCGGCTCGCTGGTCCCCAACAGCGCGGCACCCAGCTATCTGATGCCCGGCCCCGCCGGCTTCGTGACGGTCGACTGGCCCGCCTTCCAGAAGGCGACCAACTACCAATTCTATCATGACAATGCGCCGGAGAATGGCGGCGCGAACACCGGCGCGAGCGCGGGCTTCATCCGCGAGGTCGTGAAATCGGCCTTCGCCACCGTCAACGGGTCGCAGGAACTGGGCGGCAACACGCTGCGCTTCAATGTCGGCCTGCGCTACGTCAACACGATCCAGACGATTTCGGGCCGCGTCTCGCTGCCCGATCCGCGCAATACGACGGCCAGCGGCGGAACCCTGCCCGACGGCAGCCGCTATCCCAGCCTCATCAACATCGCGACCACCCGCAACGTCTATTCGGAATGGCTGCCCGCCGCGACCTTCGCCTATGACATCGGCGAACATGCGGTGGTGCGTGTCGCGGGCTCGCGGACGATGACGCGACCCGACCCGTCGGCGCAGTTGCCGGGTATCAATTTCGGCGCACCCTCGGCCGACCAGGCCTCGATCGGCAATCCGGCGCTGGCGCCCTATCTGTCGACCAATCTCGACCTGGGCTTTGAATATTATACCGGCCGCGAGGGCGTGATCAGTTTCAACGCCTTCCGCAAGTCGATCGAGGGTTTCACCACCACCGCGATCAGCACGGTGCCTTTCTCCAATCTGGCGCAATATGGCATCACCTATGACACGCTGAACCCGACGCAGCAGATCGCGATCAACTCGCGCGGTGGTCCGTCCCAGGCGCAGGTGCAGGTCACTTCGCAGGTCAACGTGCCCAACAAGCTGACCATCAACGGCCTGGAATTCCAGTGGGTGCAGCCGCTCGACTTCCTGACCCGTCCGCTCGGCATCACCGGCTTCGGCTTCAATGCCAATGCCACCATCGTCGATCAGACCAGCAACGGCCCGGCCATCGCCTTCGGCGTCGCGCCCTTCACCTACAACATCACCGCCTATTACGAGAAGAACGGCGTGATGCTGCGCTTGGCCACGACCTCGCGCCAGGGTTCTCAGAACAGCGGCGCGGCGCAGAACGGCATTCCGGCCGCCGCCTTGTTCGGCACCGACTATACTACCTACGACTTCTCGTCGGCGTTCGACCTCGACAAGATCTTCGGGATGAAGGGCGCGCCGCAGCTGACCATCAACGTCGCCAACCTGACCAATGCGACGCTGCGCTCCTACTTCCAGTTCGAGAACGCCACCTTCACCCAGTACAAGCCGGGCCGCCAGTTCCTGATCGGCCTGCGCGGCACCTTCTAAGCCTTTTTTCCCTTCCCTCCCCTACGGGCTCCGACGCGCAGTCGGGGCCCTTTTTTTGCCGGGTGATCCTCGCCGACCAAGCGTCGTCCCTGCCCCGACATCGCCCGCCGCTCCGACGGCGAAACAGGTCGTGCCTGCCCGCTGCAAATGACACCAATGCAAAAGAAATGTTATATTGTCTCTACACCGAGGATATAGCAGCGGTATCTGCGTATCTTCATCATGGTGGACATCGATCTTGCATCAGGCCGCATTTCTCGTTTCCCGACCACTCATCCAAGCCATCGCCGCACTGGCGGCTGTGATCGCAGCCCCGGCCATTGCCGCCGACGTCACGCCTCGCTCTCTCGCCAGCGAAATCCTTCCCCCTGCCATGCCGTGGAAGGGGGCAAGCGAGCGGCTGATCGTCCCGGCAAGCGATCCCTGGATCACGCCGGCAGAGGCAGCAGGGTTCCGCACGACGCCCGGCTATGTCGAGGTCCGCGCCTGGCTGGACCGCCTCGCCGCCGCCTCGCCGCTCATCACCGTCAAGAGCTTCGGCCGCACGACCGAAGGGCGCGAGATGATCTATGTCCGCGCCAGCAAGGGGGGCGCAGCCAAACCCATCGTCCTGATCCAGGGCGGCATCCACTCGGGCGAGATAGACGGCAAGGATGCCGGGCTGATGCTGCTCCGCGACATTGCGCTGCGCGGCAAGGACAATTTGCTCGACAAGGTCGATCTGGTCTTTGTGCCGGTCTACAATATCGATGGCCACGAACAGCGCAGCGCCTATAATTATCCGCATATTCGCGGCCCCGCCGAAAAGGGCCGCGACGCGAATGCCCGCGATATCGATCTCAACCGCGACTACGCCAAGCTCGATGCGCCGGAATCGCGGGCGATGGTCGGGCTGATCCGGTCGCTCGACCCGATCCTCTATGTCGACTGCCATGTCAGCGAAGGCTTCGACATGCAGTATGACGTGACCTTCACCTATGCCGGTTGGGGCACATACGCCCGGCATCGCGCGACCGCCGGTTGGCTGGAAAGCCGCTTCGGCCCGGCGGTGTCCCAGGCGCTGACCGCGGCCGGGCATGTCCCGACCATCTATCCCAGCCCGATCGACACGCGCCAGCCGGACAAAGGCATCCGCTACAGCCCCGAAGGGCCGCGCTATTCGACCGGTTATGGCGACTTCATCGGAATGCCGACGGTGCTGGTCGAGAACCATATGCTCAAACCCTATCGGCGGCGCGTGCTGGGCACCTATGTCCTGATGGAGGCGGCGCTGACGATCGCGGGCACCGACGCCGCCCGCATCGCCGCCGCCAAGGCCGAGGATCGCGCCAGCCGTCCGGCCGAACTGCTGACCCGCTGGAAGCCCGCGCCCACACCCATCGCCTGGGTCGAGAACTTCAAGGGGGTGGCGTTCGACACCTATGTCTCGCCCGCCTCGGGTCGTCGGGAGCAGCGTTGGCTGGCCAAGCCGATCACCTTCCGCATGCCGATCATCGGCCAGATCCCGACCGAGACGGTTCGCCTGCCCAAGGCGTGGTGGGTCCCGCGCGAACAGACCGAAGTCATCGAGCGGCTGCGTCTGCACGGCATCGCGTTCGAGACGATCGCCGCCCCCAAAACGCTGACCGTCGATCAGGTCCGATTGATCGACCCCAAGGTGACGCAGCCCAAGGAGGGCCGCTATCCGATCAGCGCAGGCTTCGCGCATGACCGCGCCGAACAGGTAATGCCGGTCGGCAGCGTGCGGGTGCCCGCCGATCAGCCGCTAGGGCTGCTGGCCGCGGCGCTGCTCGAGCCGGAAAGCCAGGACTCGTTCCTGGCCTGGGGCTTCTTCCCCGAGATGCTCGCCCCCGCCCCCGATACGGATGCCTTCGTCGTCGCCAAACTCGGGGAATATGTGCTGGCGACCCAGCCAAAGGTAAAGGCCGCGTTCGAGGCGAAACTGCACGACGACCCGGCCTTCGCGGCCGATCCCGACGCGCGGCTCACCTGGCTCTACGCACAAGCCGGGCCGGGACATCCCTTTGTGCTCCGTTATCCGATCACACGGGAAGTGGACTGACACATAGCCTCCGGCGCGTCCGTCGAAACGTGGCGCGCCGAGATGGGCGTGGCTGGGGGGCGGCTCGTAGACGACATGGCACATGGCATGCCAGTCGAGGGGCGGGCCGTCGGCCGGTGCCGAGCATATCAGGGACAAAGGGGGGAAGCCCAACCAAGCTCGCCGGACTGACACCGGAATAAGCCAACGCCCCCTAGAGGGGCCTGGACCTCCTTTCGGAGGTGTTTGCAAGGGAATGTGAATGGTCGGGGAGAGAGGATTCGAACCTCCGGCCCCTGCCTCCCGAAGGCAGTGCTCTACCAGGCTGAGCTACTCCCCGACTAGGAGTATGGATCGTTTTCTAAGGCCGTTCGGGAAGGCCGATCCATGCTGGAGGCGCGCCAATAGCCAGCGGTTCGGAAGCGTGCAAGCGGTTTTTTAACTGTCGCCCAAATTATTACAGAGAGCGCCCCGTCCGCCCGGCGAGGTCGACCACATATTGCCACGCCACCCGGCCCGAACGGCTGCCCCGCCGTGTCGCCCAATTGACCGCTTCGTCCCCATCGAACGGCAGGCCGTAGCGATCGGCATAGCCGCGCACGATCGCCAGATAGCCTTCCTGGTCCAGCGTGTGGAACCCCAGGCTCAGCCCGAAGCGATCCGCGAGCGCCAGCTGGTCGTCGACCACGTCACGCGGGTTGATGGCGCTATCCTGCTCGCTGAGGTCGCGGGGCAGAAGATGGCGGCGATTGGCGGTGACGAGCAGCCGGACATGCCCGGGCCGCGCCTCCGCTCCGCCGTCGAGCAGCGACCGCAGCTTGCGCGCCTCCCCCGCCCCCTCAAAACCCAGGTCATCGATGAACACCGCAAAGGCGCGGTGGACAGGCTCCAGCATCGCAAAGAGATCGGGCAGACTGTCGAGGCTGTCGACAGAGACCAGCGCCAGGCAGCCGGGCCGCCCGGCCTGCACGGCGGCGACGCCCGCCTTGACCAGCGCCGACTTGCCCGTGCCCCGTGCGCCCCAGAGCAGCACGTCCTGCGCCGCATGACCATCGGCCAGCCGGGCCAGATTGGTCAGCAGCGCCTCCCGCTGCCGCTCCAGCCCGTGGAGCAGCGTCAGGGGGACGGGCGCGAAGCTGCGCGCCGCGTGGAGCGCTCCGCCCCGCCACAGATAGGCCGGATGCGCCAACGGA
>CAJYRW010000077.1:0-16652 GCA_913777475.1 uncultured Sphingomonas sp.
CCGCCGCGCCTCTCCCTTGGACTTGGCAAAGCCCAAGCCGATCAGTGCGTCGATGATGGAAACCGACCCGCCCTCAACAGCAAAGCTGGGCAGCGCCGCGCCCGCCGAACCTTCCTCGAAGGTCCGACGTGCCGTCTCCGCCGCTCCGTCCGCCGCCGCGCGGCCACGGCACATGGCGGTGGCTTCGTTGGCAAGGATCTTCTTGGCCTCATTGATCTCCGCACCTTCCAGCTTTTCAAGACGGGCAATCTCGTCCAGCGGCAGGTCGGTGAACAGGCGCAGGAAACGGCCGACATCGCGGTCGTCGGTGTTGCGCCAGAACTGCCAGTAATCGAAATGCGGCAGTTGATCCTCGTGCAGCCAGACCGCACCGGCCATGGTCTTGCCCATCTTGCCGCCGTCCGCCGTGGTGATCAGCGGCGTGGTGACGCCGAACACCTCGGTGCCGTCCATGCGGCGGGCCAGCTCGATGCCGTTGACGATATTCCCCCACTGGTCCGACCCGCCCATCTGCAAACGGCAGCCATGGCGCTGCGCCAGTTCGCGGAAGTCGTATGCCTGGAGGATCATGTAGTTGAATTCGAGGAAGCTGAGCGACTGTTCACGGTCGAGGCGCAGCTTCACCGAGTCGAACGAGAGCATCCGGTTGACCGAGAAATGCTGCCCCACTTCGCGCAGGAAGGGGATATATTCCAGCTTGTCGAGCCAGTCGGCATTGTCGACCATCACCGCATCGGTGGGGCCGTCGCCAAAGGTCAGGAACCGCTCGAAGATGCGCTTGATCGAGGCGACATTGGCCTTGATCCCGTCCTCGCCGAGCAGCTTGCGTGCTTCGTCCTTGAAGCTGGGATCGCCGATCTTGCCGGTGCCGCCGCCCATCAGGACGATCGGCTTGTGGCCGGTCTGCTGCATCCGGCGCAGGAGCATGATCTGCACCAAGCTGCCGACGTGCAGCGACGGCGCGGTCGGATCGAAGCCAATATAGCCGGGCACCACGCCTCCGGTCGCGAGCCGGTCGAGCGACGCGGCGTCGGTCATCTGGTGGACGTAACCCCGTTCATCCAGGGTGCGAAGCAGATCGGAGGTGTATGCCATAACCGGCGCTCGTTACACCGCCGATCCGCGTTCGTCACCCTCCGGTAACGGCAAAGCGGCGCGGACCCGATGCCCGCGCCGCTTCATGCTCCCTTACCGACAGAGGGTGCGCCCGTTCTGCCGGACATAGTTGCAGGGGCGATATCCCGATCCGCGTCCGGTATAGTTGGTATAGTCGCCCTGGGACCGCGGATCGACATAACCCGGCGTGCGCCGTGCGCGCTCATATTCGCGAGCCGTGCGGGCTTCACGGCGCGCACGCCAGTCGTTCCCGCGCCACCCGCGATCGTCGCGCCAGCCGCGCCGCTCGCCCCGCCAGTCGCGACCATCGTCGCGGCGATCCTGACGCCAGTCGCGGCGGTCGTCACGGCGATCCTGTCGCCAGTCACGACGCTCGCGATCATAGCGGTCGCGATCGCCGCGCGGACCGTCGTCGCGCCAGGACTGCGCCTGGGCCGAGGACAGGGGAAGGGCCGTCGTCGTCGCGACGCCCGCGACCGAAAGGCCGATCATGGCCAGGGCCTGAAACATCTTCTTCATAACGCCAACTCCCAGGGGCACCGGCCCCAAGTTCGTTTTCAACCTATGACAGGTCGTGGCGTTCCGAATCCTGAACCGCCCGTTAGGCGGCGTTCATCATCAGCGGCCGGGCAGCTGGCTCAGCGGATCGACCGGCTGGCGGCCCCGGCGCAGCTCGAAATGCAGCTCGGGCCGGTCGGCGAAACCGGTCTGGCCGGACAGCGCCAGGGTCTGGCCGCGCTTCACGCTCTGGCCGCGCTGGACCATCAGTTTCGAGGCATGGCCGTATACGCTGGTCCAGCCATCGCCATGCTTGACGATGACTAGGCCGCCCAGCGCCGCGATGCCGTCGCCGACATAGGCGACGACGCCATCGGCGGTCGCCTTGATCGGCGTGCCGATCGGCACTGCGATCTTGATGCCGTCATTGCGCTCGCCGCTGGAACCCGCGCCGAAGTGCTTCACCACCTTGCCGTCGACCGGCCAGGCAAAGCCCGAGCGCAGGCGGGTGGGGGCGGCGACCACGGCGGTCGGCGGCAGGACACGGCGGGGCGTGGCGCTGGGCTTGGCGGGGGCCTGGTTGGTGGCGAGCGCAGGTTCGCCGCCGGTCAGGATGTCGTCGACGTCGAGCTTGAAGGCCGCGGCGCGCTCGGCCGCGCTGCTGACCGGTGCGCCGGTCGCGGTCCTGGTGGCGGCGCCCGGAATGACGATGCGCTGTCCGGCGCGCAGCACGAAGGGCTCGGTCAGGCCATTCGCCTCGACGATACGCGACCATTCAACGCCATAGGCGCGGGCGATGGCGATGCCGCTCTCGCCCGAGCGGACCAGATGATAGCGGCCGCCGGGGATGGTCAGTGTCTGCCCCGCCTTGATGACATAGGGCGGGGTCAGGCCGTTGGCGCGCGCGATCGCCTCCGACCCGGCGCCCGTCCGATCGGCCACGCCGCGCAACGTGTCGCCGGGGCGGACGACATAGCTGGTGTCGGCGATCTCGCGTGCGTCGGGCGTGACCGGGCGCACCTCCCAGGATGGGCGCGGCGCGGGCAGGGTGGAGACCGGCTGGCGCGGGGTATCAACCACCGGCGGCGTCAGCGGCGACCGCGTGATGGGCTGGGTGATCGTGGCCGGCACCGAACGACGAAGGGCGGGGCGACTGGCGCCGGTGCGCTGGGGCGTCGGTCGCGTCGGGGCGGGGCGCGTGATGGGGCGGGGCGGGATGGCGCTGGCCTGCGGAAGCGGCGGCGGGGCGACCGGCTCGGCCGCGCTCATCGGAGGCTCCATGTTCGGGATGCAGGCGGACAACAGCAACCCGGCTCCGATCACCCCGCCGATGGATGTCACAATCCGCCCCACGCCTTAGTCCCCCCGGCTCTTAACTCAGCGATACGCTTCGTTAAGCATAGCAAGCGAAGCCGCGTGCGTCAGGTCGAGATGCAGCGGCGTGACCGCGATCCGATCATCGGCCACCGCATCCAGATCGGTATCGTCGCCCGGCTGATGCGGCAGGCGGCCCAGCGCCAGCCAGTAATAGTCGTAACCGCGCGGATCGGTGCGCTTCTCCAGCGTGGCGCGGCCATAGTCGCGCAAGCCCTGCCGGGTCACGCTGATGCCCTTCACTGCCTCCGGTGTGACGGGCGGGAAGTTCACATTGACCAGCGTTCGGGGCGCGAAATCCTGGGCCAGCAACGGCCGCAGCACCCGCTCACCCCACGCCTCGGCCGTGGCGAAGGATACCCGGTCGCCGACTCCTTGCGCCGGGTAGCGCTGGCTGAGTGCGATCGATCGAATGCCCGCCAGCGCGCCTTCCATCGCCGCCGAAACCGTCCCGGAATAGAACACGTCCTCGCCCAGATTGGCACCGCGATTGACGCCGGACAGGATCAGGTCGGGCTTTTTGTCCCTCATCACCTCGCCCAGCGCCATCAGCACCGAATCGGTCGGCGTGCCGGTGACGGCAAAGCGCCGCTCGCCGAACTGGCGCAGCCGCATCGGCCGGGTCAGGGTCAGCGAGCGGCTGGTCCCCGACTGGTCCTCGGCCGGGGCGACGATCCAGACATCGTCGGACAGCGCGGCCGCGATCCGCTCCAGCGCGGCGAGCCCCGGCGCGTGATAGCCATCGTCGTTGGTGAGCAGGATGCGCATCAGCGCGGCTCCAGCACCGCCTGTCCACTGAGATAGGGACGAAGGACTTGCGGAACGACGACCGAGCCATCGGCCTGCTGATAATTCTCGATCACCGCGACGAGGGTGCGGCCGACCGCCAGGCCCGAACCGTTGAGCGTATGGACGAAGCGGGTGCCCTTGCCCTCGGTCGGGCGATAGCGCGCCATCATCCGCCGCGCCTGGAACTCGGTGCAGGTCGAGCAGGACGAAATCTCGCGATAGCGCGCCTGTCCGGGCAGCCAGACTTCGAGGTCATAAGTGCGCGCGGCCGAGAAGCCCATGTCACCGGTGCACAGCAGCATCCGGCGATAGGGCAGGCCCAGCGCCTCGAGCACGCCCTCGGCGCAGACGGTCATCCGCTCATGCTCGGCATCGGACTGTTCGGGCGTGGTGATCGACACCATCTCGACCTTGTCGAACTGGTGCTGGCGGATCAGGCCGCGCGTATCGCGCCCGGCCGCGCCCGCTTCCGAGCGGAAGCAGGGGGTCAGCGCGGTGAAGCGCAGCGGCAGCTCCGTCTCGCTCAGGATCGCCTCGCGCACGATGTTGGTCAGCGAAACCTCGGCCGTCGGGATCAGCCAGCGGCCATCGGTGGTGCGGAACAGATCGTCGGCGAACTTGGGCAGCTGGCCGGTGCCGAACGCGGCCTCGTCGCGGACCAGCAGCGGCGGCTGGACCAGCTCGAAGCCGTTCTCCTCAGTCATGCGATCGAGCATGAACTGGCCGAGCGCGCGCGACAGGCGCGCCATTGCCCCGCGCAGCAGGGTGAAACGTGCGCCCGACAGCGCGACGCCGGTCTCGAAATCCATGCCCAGGGCGGGGGCGATCAAGTCATGCTCGCGCGCCTCGAAGGCGAAGGTCGCAGGCTCGCCCTTCTGATGGACCAGGACATTGTCGTTCTCATCCGCCCCTTCCGGCACATCGGCGGCCGGCAGGTTGGGAATGGCGGCGAGCGCGGTGTTCAGCTCGGCCGCGACGATGCGCTCCTGCTCCTCCAGCTCGGGAAGGCGCGCCTTGATCTGCGCCACTTCCTGCATCAGCGCCTCGGCGCGGGCATGGTCGCCTGCCGCCTTGGCCTGGCCGATCTGCTTGGACAGGTCGTTGCGGCGGGTCTGGGCGGCCTGCGCTTCGTCGATGACGGTGCGGCGACGCTGGTCGATCGCGATCAGACTGTCGGCTTGCGTGGCGGCACCCCGCTTGGCGAGCGCGGCGTCGAAGGCGGCGGGTTCTTTCCGTATCGATTGGATGTCGTGCATGGGGGCGAGGCTATGGCCTCCGCTCCGCCGACACGCAACCCGTGGCGAAGCGTCCGCGTTATCCCAGCCCATAGAAGGAGAAACGCGATGCAGGTGCCGCATAACAGCTTCGTGCTGGTCGTCGATGGCCGCAAGAGCCTGTTCTTTCGGAACGACGGGGATGCCGAATATCCCAATCTGATCGTCGAACAGGCGGTAGAACACTCCAATCCCGCCGACCACGACCAGAAAACCGACCGGGCGGGCCAGGCGTCCTCGACCACCGGCGGCACGATGGGCGAGACCGATTTCCACCAGCAGGAGGAAGATCGCTTCGCCGCCGAGACCGCCGAGATGCTCAAGCGTCGCGCGCTCGCCAACGAATTCGAGTCGCTGATCGTCGTGGCCCCGCCCAAGACGCTGGGCGAACTGCGCAAACATTATCATAAGGCGGTCGAGGACCGGCTGGTCGGCGAACTGGCCAAGGACTTGACCGGCCATCCCGTGCCGGAGATCGAGGCCGCGCTGCAAAAGGCGTAAAGCGCCACGCCGCGTCCGGCGGCGGTGAGGTCAGGCCGCCTTTGGCTTGGCCAGTCGCCGCCGGATGACGAGCGCCGCCGCCGCGCCGCCAAAGAGCAGCACCATCGGCGGTGCCGGCACCGGGGTGGGTGGTGGCGGATCGTCGTTGCCCGATGACGACGCACTGCTGGCCGACGAGGCGCTGGACGCACTCGACGCCGAACTGGCCGAGGAGCCGTTGGACGACCAGCCATCGCTGCTCGACCCATAGCCGCTGGACGACGCGGATGATGCCGAAGACGCGGACGACGCCGATGATGTGCTCGACGCGCTCGACGAACTGACATTGCCCGAGGACGCGCTGGTCGAGGAGATGTTGCCCGACGAGGTGGACGAACCACCGGTCGAGGTGGACGAGCCACCTGTCGAGGATGTCGAAGACACGTTGCCCGAAGAGGTGGATGATCCCCCGGTCGAGGACGTGGATGACACGTTTCCGCTGGACGAGGTGCTCGACACATTGCCGCTGGACGACGTGCTGCTGACCCCGCCGGTCGAGCTGGAACTGGACGACCCCCCCGATCCACCCGAGGCGGACGAAGTGGATGTCGATCCGCCGCTGCTGGTCGAGGAGATCACCACGCTGCCGCTGGAGCCGCCCCCTCCAAATCCGAAGCCGCCGCCAAAGCCGCCGCCCCAACCTCCGCCCCAGCCTCCGCCGAAGCCGCCACCCCAGCCGCCGATCACGGCAGGGACATAGCCGACGCCCGATGCCAGCGACGGGCCGGTAGGGGGCAGGGGAATGGGAACCGGGGGCGCTTCGGTAGTGACGGTCACGATGGTGGGCGGCGGCGTGGTCGTGGTGGTGGCGACGCGGCGCGTGACGACACGACGCGGCGCGCGCGGCGGATCGCGGTGAACGATCCGCTTCTTCTTCACCTTGGTCTGCTTGACCAGCGCAGGACGCTGGGGATGGTCCACCATGTGGACGGCCCCTCCGCCGATCACGGCGCCGCCCGCGGCACATGCCGTCAGCTTCGCCAAGGCCATTCGCACTGACATTCTCACATCCTCAACACGGTGCCGTCCCACCCGCGGTGAACATCATGCGGCCCCGCCGCCTGACGGCCCGTGTGCGGTTATCGGAACGCCTATGTCATCATAGTGACCAAGAAAGCCTTAAGCTCCAAGCCTCTAGTTCCGCATAACGTCCGGCTTTGGGATTCGGGCGCGGGGAACTTTATGCCTGATAGGCAATCCACCTCGGTCCGATGGGAGATTCGATGATCGGGTGTGGAAATACTCCGATTTCGGAGCGTTGCATCCATAATCGGTTCATGCCGCAATATTATTATAGAAATGATAGTTACGATGAAATGGTGGTCGCTTGCGGCAGAAGGTGGCACCGACTATAGGCCCTCTCAACCATCAGGGGGCGGTCCCGATTATTACGGTGCCGAACGTCGCACCGACGGGCCCTTTGGGAGAGTGGTATGGCGACGGTGTTTAATCGCGTGACGGATTCCACTGGGCCGGATGTGGCCAACGATATCGACGAGAATTATCGTCCGAGCGCGGACGAGCCGTTCATGAGCCTGAAGCAGCAGGCATATTTTCGGCGCAAGCTGACCGAATGGAAGGAATCGATCCAGCGCGAGGCGCAGGGCACTTTGTCCCAGCTTCAGATTGATTCGCTGCGCGAACCTGATCTGACCGATCGCGCGTCGAGCGAAACCGACTGGTCGATCGAGCTGCGCACCCGCGATCGCCAGCGCAAGCTGATCTCCAAGATCGACGCGGCCCTTCGCCGCCTCGACGAGGGCGAATATGGCTATTGCGAAGTGACCGGCGAGCCGATCAGCCTGGGCCGCCTAGAGGCACGCCCCATCGCGACCATGACGGTCGAGGCGCAGGAGCGGCACGAGCGGAACGAGAAGGTTTCGCGCGACGATTGATGCGATGACGGCCGGCGCGGTTCCGCTTGCCGGGACCGTGATCGGCCGACCGCCCAGGACAGGCGCAAAATGGCTTGCCCCGGGCGACAATCCTGTGCTGTCCGGCTTCCATTAATATATTGGCAATGTGGATTTGCGTAATCCGCTTGGCCGCATAATCGTCGAACACGGAAGTCGATATGGACGCGATCAACCGCACCTCTGAAACCGGATCAGCGATGGCCGAGAACGAACAGGATCAGAGCGACCGGGCGGGGCAGCGCGATAGCCTGCTGCTGATGGCGCACATGACGCTGGATGGGGAGACCGCGCCGCGCGAGGTGCGCGTCCGCAATATCTCCGAAGGCGGATTGATGGCCGAGTTGCCCGTGTCGGCGGAAATCGGCTCGCCGGTGGCGCTCGAACTGCGCGGTGTGGGGCCGATCTCGGGCCGCATCGCTTGGTGCACCCAGGGGCGCGTCGGCGTCGCCTTCGATCGGCAGATCGATCCGAAGATGGTGCGCAAGCCGGTAGGTGGGGGAGCCTCGACCCCGGACTATGCCAAGTCCGCCACGGTGCCGAAGACCAAGCCGTTCGGCCGCTAAGGTCGCGCATTCGGTAAAGGGAATTTCGGTCGCGGGGCCTTTGCGCTTCGCTGTTGTCCTGCGATCTCGGCCGCGATCACACCGCGCCCCCCGCAAGGGCCGCGGCGGGTCCGGTGACCCGCGCGGCCGAACAGGGCCTATAGGCCTTGCAATTCTTCCTTCAGCTTCAGCTTTTGCTTTTTCAGATCCGCCAGGACTAAGGCGTCTGGCACGGGACGCTGCGATTCGGCGCTGATTCGCCGGTCGAGCGTGGCGTGCTTGGTCTCCAGGGCCGTTTGATGCGCCGTATGCATAGGGCTTCAACCTCCTGTCGTTTGCTTCGGGAGAGTCAGTAAATCACCAAATCGCCGATCTGTCCCCCCACATTTTGATCAGAATCGACCGGTCGAGCGATTTGGCGGGACGACGCGATGGGACGTACTGCCGCCTCTCGCGGTGCGGGCACAGGCTTGCTACAGGGGCGCATGTGGTGTCGGGCTTTCCCCGCGCCGACCCGGCAGGGAGAGCAGGATGGACATCACGCTGGCGCGCGCGCGGATCGACCTGTTGCGCATGGAGCATCGTGATCTGGACGATGCGATCGCAGCGTTGTTGCAGTCGAACACCCCTGACCAGTTGCAGATCGCCCGTCTGAAGAAGCGCAAGTTGCGCCTGCGCGACGAGCTGGCCGAGCTGGAAGACCGGCTGATCCCCGACATCATCGCCTGACCCCGCATCGTATCGGGACAGGCGTGCCAATCCAGGCCCTTGTCCGACCCTTCCGCCGCATGCGAGCGATACGATCATGCTTCTCACCCTGTCCGACTCCCCGTTTCAATCGAAGCTGATCGATGGCCTTTTTACTGAGGCCATGACTCTGGCGGAGGCTGCGCGTGGCTATTTCGACGGGATCGGTCGGCAGGAACGCGATTCGCTCGATCCGGTCGCACGCGTCGCCTTTTCCTGCGAATCCCTGAAAGTGACGACGCGGCTGATGCACGTCATCGCCTGGGTCCTGACCCAACGCGCGGTGGAGGCAGGTGAGATGGGCTGGACCGAGGCGCGCGATCCGGTGCGGCGGCTTGGCAGCTCACCGGAGTCGGAGGAGCGGGATGTGGTCGAACTGCCGCCTCATGCCCGGACACTGACCTGGGCCAGCCTGGACCTGCATCGGCGCGTCCAGCGACTGGACCAGCTGGCCGACCAGCATATGCCGGAGGTCGGCCCTGTCCAACTGCTCCACGCCCGGCTCGACCAGGCCTTTTAAGGCTTATCCTCTCAGCGACAGGCGTTCCCGCGCCGCCGCATATTGCTGGGCCAGGGTGGCGATCCGCTCGGCGGCGGGGACGATCCGGTCGACCGCGCCGATGCCTTGGCCCGCGCCCCAGATGTCGCGCCACGCCTTGGCTGCCTGGCCACCGCCGAAGTTCATCGTCTGGGCATCACCATCGGGCAGGTGATCGGGGTCCAGCCCGGCTGCCACGATCGAGGCGCGCAGATAATTGCCGTGCACCCCGGTGAACAGGCTGGAGTAGATGATGTCGCTCGCCCGGCCGTCGATCACCGCCTGCTTATAAGCCTCGGCCGCATTGGCTTCCTGCGTCGCGATGAAGGGCGAGCCGATATAGGCGAAGTCGGCGCCCATCGCCTGTGCTGCCAGGATCGCGTCGCCGGTCGCGATGGCGCCCGCCAGCGCGAGCGGTCCGTCGAACCATGCCCGGATTTCCTGGACTAGTGCGAAGGGCGACAGTCGCCCGGCATGGCCACCCGCGCCGGTCGCCACCGCGATCAGACCGTCCGCGCCCTTTTCGATCGCCTTGCGTGCGAAACGGTCGTCGATCACGTCGTGCAAAGTGATCCCGCCCCAGCTGTGGACGCCCGCATTCACATCCTCGCGCGCGCCCAGCGAGGTGATGACGATCGGCACCTTCCATTTGGCGCAGACCGCTAGATCGGCCTCCAGCCGGTCGTTGGAGCGGTGGACGATCTGGTTGACCGCAAAGGGCGCGGCCGGACGGTCGGGATGCGCGCGGTCATGCGCCGCCAGCTCCTCGGTAATGCGGTGCAGCCATTCGTCGAGCAGGCTGGCGGGCCGTGCGTTCAGCGCCGGGAAGGACCCCACGATCCCCGCCTTACACTGGGCGATGACCAGATCGGGATTGGAGATGATGAACAGCGGCGATCCGATGACCGGCAGTGTCAGGCGGTCGAAGGGCGGGCGACTCAGGGCTGGGGGCAGGCTCATGGCTTGACGATAACGTAAACGTAAGGCTTGTCCATAGAGGCCGACGCTGCGGCGAATGTAATAAAGTGACATAGGCGTCATTTGCTTTGCGCCGTTGACGGCGTAGAGCTTGGCCATTCTCCGTCGAAAGGCCTTGAACGCGATGAAGTCCGCCCTGTCCGTCCTGCTTGCTCTGACCGTTTCCGCGCCCGCCCTTGCCGCCGGGCAGTTGCCCCAGACCGTCGCGCCGGTCCTGTACGACATCACCGTCCGCCCCGATGCCAAGGCGATGACCTTCGCGGGCGAGGAAACGGTCGATGTCGATGTGCGCCAGGCGACCGCGACCATCGTCCTGAACGCCGCCGAATTGACGGTGACCCGCGCCACCTTCGACGGCAAGCCGGTGCCCTTCGCGCTCGACAAGACCGGGCAGACGCTGACCCTGACGCTGCCGCAGGCGGCGAGCGCGGGGCGGCACAAGGTCGGCTTGGCCTGGACCGGCACGATCAACCGTTCCGCCAACGGCCTGTTCGCGATCGACTATACGAATGCCGACGGCACGCCGGACCGGATGCTGGCGACCCAGTTCGAGGCGCCCGATGCGCGCCGCTTCGCGCCGATGTGGGACGAACCCGCCTTCAAGGCCAAGTTCCGCCTGAGCGCCACCGCGCCCAAGGGCCAGCGCGCGATCAGCAACATGCCCGCCGCATCCATCACCACCCAGGCCGATGGCAGTCAGCTCTATCGCTTCGACGAGACGCCGGTCATGTCGAGCTATCTGCTCTATTTCGGCTCGGGCAATCTCGACCGCAAGACGGTGGATGCCAACGGCGTCCAGATCGGCGTGGTTAGCCGCAAGGGCGTGGTCGACCAAGGCGACTATGCGCTGGCTTCCGCGTCCAGGCTGCTGTCCTATTACAATGATTATTTCGGCACCCCTTATCCGCTGCCCAAGATGGACATGATCGCGGGGCCGGGCTCCAGCCAGTTCTTTGGCGCGATGGAGAATTGGGGCGCGATCTTCTATTTCGAGAACGAACTGCTCTTCAATCCGCAGGTGATGAGCGAGAGCAACCGCCAGCGCATCCACACCGTCGTCGCGCATGAAATGGCGCACCAGTGGTTCGGCGATCTCGTCACCATGCGCTGGTGGGACGATCTGTGGCTGAACGAGGGGTTCGCCTCGTGGATGGAGGGCAAGGCCAGCAACGACCTGAACCCGGCGTGGGAAGCGGCGGCGGCCAGCGTGTCGGGCGAGCGGGAATCGGCGATGGGCATCGACGCGACCAGCGCCACCCATCCGATCATCCGCAAGGTCGAGACGGTCGACCAGATCGGCGAGTCCTTCGACAGCATCACCTATCTGAAGGGGCAGGCTGTCATCGGGATGCTGGAATCGACGCTGGGCGCCGATACGTTCCGCAAGGGCATCCGCGCCTATATGGCCAAGTACAAGTACCAGAACACGGTGACCGACCAGCTTTGGGAGGAACTGTCCAGGGCATCGGGCACCAATGTCGCGACCATCGCGCATGACTTCACCCTGCAGGGGGGCGTCCCGCTGGTCACGCTGCAGTCCGCGCGCTGCGAGGGCGGCAAGACGGTCGCGACGCTGACCCAGGGCCGGTTCGGCCTGGACGAGGCGTCGAAGGCGGCCCAGACCTGGCATGTACCGATCCGGGTGGCGACGATCGGTGGGGCTGAGACGACCGCGATCGTGACCGGCGCGGCCCCGGTGACGGTCGGCGGCTGCGGCACGCTGGTCCTGAACCAGGGCAAGGGCTCCTATACGCGCGTCATGTATGACAATGCGGGCCATGCCGCGATCGTGCGCGATTATGCAAAGCTGGCACTGACCGATCGTCTGGGAACGCTGGGCGACGATTATGCGCTGGCGGCGGGCGGCTATCAGGATTTGCGCCGCTGGTTCGACCTGATGGCGCAGGTCAAGCCCGAGGCCGATCCGCTGGAATGGCAGGCGGTCGGGGGAGAGCTGGCGCGGCTGAACGGCCTGTACGAGGGCACGCCGCTCGAAAAGCCGCTGCGTGAACGGACGGCGGCGATCCTGTCGCCGGTGCTGGCGCGGATCGGGTTCGAGCCCAAGCCGGAGGACGGTGCGCTCGTCTCCAACCTGCGCGAGACCTTGATCGGTCAGCTGGGTACCAGCGGCGACGCGATGGTCGCGGCGCGGGCGCGGGGCTATGTCACCGCGCTTGCCAAGAACCCCAACGCCATTCCGGGTGCCATCCGCCAGCCGATCCTGGCGACCTATGCCACCCGCGCGACGGCGGACGAATGGGACCGGCTGTACGAACTGGCCAAGGCCGAGCGTAATCCGGTCGTCAAGAACCGCTATGTCTCGCTGCTGGGCTATGCCGAGGACGAGGCCGCGGCACGCCGGGCGCTGAGTGTGTTGAAGGACAATACCTTCACCCCGCCGCAGCGCGCCGCGCTGCTCCGCTCGATCGCGGGCGCGCATCCCGACATGGCGTTCGACTGGGCGGTCCAGAACAAGCCGCTGGTCGACAGCTTCCTGGAGGAAAGCAACCGCGCGACCTTCATCGTCGGACTCGGCGCAGGCTCGAACGACCCCGCCATGCCCGGCAAGATCGAGGCCTGGGCCAACGCCAACCTGCCCGAGGGCTCGCGCGGCGGGGCCAAGCGATCGATCTCGCAGATCGCGGTGCGCAAGGCGGTGGCGGATCGCCTGAAGCCCGCCGTGCAGACCTGGCTGGCGCGGTGATGTGAGGGGCTGGCGGGGGCACACGATCCCCCGCAAGCCCAACCCCTTCGTTCGCCCTGAGCAAGGTCGAAGGCCAAGGGAAAACCTCTCTCTGTTCCCCGGCGAAGGCCGAGGCCCAGTTCCAGTGACGCCGAGAGGGAATGAAAACGGCGATTGGGAGGCCAAGGCGATCCCTGTCCATTTGCCTCCCCCGCCAATTTACCGCGCGATCGCACCGAAGTGGAAACTGGACCCCGGCCTTCGCCGGGGAACGGCCTGAATAGGGCTATGCCCGTGGCCTTCGACTTCGCAGGCTGAACGGAGCAAAGGATAATGGCCCAACGCCCGGCAACCTCTTGCTTCGAACGAGAAAACACGAAACGATGACACCTCCGTCATCTAGTCCGTGAGCCCTTCGTGATCCGCAACAGCCTCGCCCTTCTCCTCGCCGCCACTGCCATGACCGCGCCGCTCGCCGCGCAGGAGGAGGGGGAGAAGAAGGCCCCGCATCACGAAGCCGCCAAGGCCGAGGCGGAGGCCGCCTGGGCGCGAGCGCCGCTGGATGAGAGCGAAGTCCGCCACCGCGACAGCGTGACGATCAATGGCCGCGCTTATTCCTATATCTCCTCGGCGGGCACGCTGACCGTACGGGATATCGAAGGCAAGCCGACCGCTTCGATGTTCTACACCGCCTATACGCTGGACGGGACCAAGCCCGGCACCAAGCGGCCGGTGACGTTCCTGTATAATGGCGGGCCGGGGTCGCCCTCCTTCTGGCTGCGCATGGGCTCGTTCGCGCCGATCCGTATCCGCACGACCAGTCCGGAATTCGTGCGGCCTGCGCCCTATGATGTGGGGCCGAACCCGGACTCGCTGCTCGACAAGACCGACCTCGTCTTCCTCGACGCGATCGGCACCGGCTATTCGCGGCCGCTGGGGGATATGAAGCCCGCGCAATTCTACGGCGTGGACGAAGATGTCGACGTCTTTGCCGGCGCGATCCAGCGCTATGTCACCAAATATGGCCGCTGGATGAGCCCGAAATTCCTGCTCGGCGAAAGCTATGGCACGCTGCGCTCGGGCGCGCTGGCCTATCAGTTGCAGGAAAAGGGCATGGCGCTGAACGGCGTCGTGCTGCTCAGCTCGATCATGAATTACGGCTATCGCCAGCCGGGGCTGGATCAGGTCTATCTCAATTACCTGCCCAGCTATGCCGCGACCGCCTGGTATCACAACCGCCTGGCCGACCGCCCCGCCGATGTCGCGACCGTGGTGGCGCAGGCGCGCGCCTTCGCGGTCGGGCCGTATATGTCGGCGCTGGCCAAGGGGCAGAGCATTTCGCCCCAGGAGCGCGACCAGATCGCCGAGCAGATGAGCCGCGTGATCGGCATCTCGCCCGAATATATCAAGCGCGCCAACCTGCGCATCGACCTGCCGCGGTTCCAGAAGGAGCTGCTGCGCGGATCGGCGCGCACGGTCGGGCGGTTCGACTCGCGCTATCTCGGGATCGACACCGACGCGGCGGGTGAGGCTCCGGAGACGGATGCCTCTTCGGACGCGATTTCAGGTGCTTATATCGCGTCCTTCCAGGACTATCTGCAGTCGACCCTCGGTTACAAGACCGATCTGCCCTATCGCCTGTCGGCACGCGATGCGGCCGGCTGGACGTGGAACTGGAAGCACAAGTCGCCCGACGGGTCGCAGAACAACCCCAACACCGCGGTCGATCTGGGCGCCGCGATGCGGGCGAACCCGTATCTGAAGGTGCTGTCGATGAACGGCTATTACGACATGGCCACCCCGTTCTTCGGCACCGAGAACGACCTTGGCCATATGATGCTGGAGCCCGCGCAACAGGCGAACCTGCGCTTCACCTATTATCCGGCGGGGCACATGACCTACCTCAACCCCGATGCACTGCGGAGCATGAAGGCGGACTTGGCGCGCTGGTATGACGAGGCGGTGAGCGATGCGAAGTCGTCCACTCCGCCGGTTCCGCCTTCGGGACAGGGGGCGCGGCAATCGCGATAAGCTTTGCGCTCCATGGTGGCCGTTCTGGCTGTGCCGGATACGTCACTCGATATAGAGGTCCACCATCACGCGCGTCCGCCTCTCGTCGGTCAGGACCGTTACTATGCCGCCGTTGTCGAACTCCTTTGGTTCGGCAACGTAGATATGGGAAATTGGAAAGTCTGGGCCGATCGCGGGACCGCAGCAATGATTATGGCTCGTTTCAGGTCCTGCGGTTCCGAGGCATGGCCCCCCGACATCCGGTCCTATGACGGAGCAGGAGCGAGCCGTATGAAAGCGGTATCCGCGCAAAAGCGAGTTGATGTCGGAACTGGCCGCGCGGAAGGTGCATCGTTCCAGCACATCGGAGAAGCCGAAGCTGGCGCATGCAATGTCCCCAACCGAGACCGGCAAGGTCGCGATGTTGAGCATGGTCGACACATGACGCCGTTCCATCGCGCGCCGCCCCACGACGCCAGCTATGACGATCAGCGCAGCCAAGCATATCGCCGCGACCACCGTTTTCGGCTGTGAGACCTTCATGCCATCAAAATGACGCTATGGGGTGAGCCTGTCATCATCTGACAAGCAGATAGCACATCAAACTCCAATTGGAGGAGATATGTCTTGCCGATTGCTAGGAAATGGTGGTCGCACTTGGGCTCGAACCAAGGACCCGCTGATTAAGAGTCAGCTGCTCTACCAACTGAGCTATGCGTCCGATGCCGGTCTGCGGCATGGCGGGGAGCCAAGTCCCCGTCTGGTGGGGCGGCTATTAGCCGGGCATGTCCGACCTGCCAAGGGGGTTTTTGACATTTTTTTGGCAGTCGGGACCAACCGTCCGGTCCCGACTGCGCAAGTCCTTCAATAACCGACCGTAAAGCGCTGGCGGATGTGGTGCGGCTGCTCGATTTCGTCGGCCAGCGCGATGGCATAGTCCTCGAACGAGATGCTGCTGCCCTGCTCGTTCGACAGAAGCATGTCGGTGCCCAGGCGAAACTGGCCGGTCCGCTCGCCGGGGACGAACATGGCGGAGGGGGAGAGGAAGGTCCATTCCAAGTCCTCCACTCCGCGCAGCTGGTCGAGAAATTCGACGCCCGCGCTCGCCTCCGTCTTGTACGCCTCCGGGAAATTGGGTTGGTCGATCAAGCGCTGGCCGGGCGCGACCTCCAGGCTGCCCGCGCCACCGACGACCAGATAGCGCTGCACGCCCGATGCGCGGACGATGCCGATCATCTTGGCGGCATCGATGGCGGAGAAGAAGATCGAACTGACGACAACGTCATGTCCACGAAGCGTGTCGGCCAGTTCGGCCGCAGCGTTCGCATCCCCCGCAACCGGGGTCACGCCGGGCAGGGTGGCGATCCGTTCCGGGTGGCGTGCGATGGCGGTTACGGCATGGCCGCGATCCGACAATTCCTTCAGGATGCGCGAGCCGGCATTGCCCGAGGCTCCGATCAGGGCGATCTTCATGGTCTTTCCTTTTCATGGTCCACTTTGTAGACCATGGAGCTATGCAGAGTGAGATCGTCCCACAAGACGTCCTTTTCGAGGGACCAGGTCACACCGGCGTGACCATGCCGCTGACCGGGGAGGGCGGGTGCCCGATCCGCGAGGTGCTGGATCGGATCGGCGACCAGTGGAGCC
>CAJYRW010000078.1:0-15450 GCA_913777475.1 uncultured Sphingomonas sp.
CCGAAGGATTGCCCGACAGCCTCATCCCCTATGACGACATCGTGCAGGAGGCCCTGCGCGCCGTGGTGGGGCGTGTGCTCGGCCCGGTGGCGGAGACGGGGCACCTGCCCGGCACGCACCATTTCTATATCACCTTCAAGACGCAGGCGCCGGGTGTCGACATCCCGCAGCGGCTCGTCGAGCGATTCCCCGACGAAATGACCATCGTCCTGCAGAATCGCTTCTGGGACCTGACGGTGGACGAGAATCGCTTCTCGGTCGGCCTCAGCTTCAACCAGGTGCCGTCGAAGCTGGTGATTCCCTATTCGGCGATCACCCGTTTCCAAGACCCCGAGGTTCAGTTCGAGCTCGGCTTCCACGTCGCCGACGATCCCCAGAGTGATCCCGATCCGCACGGCTCGGCCGAGAATGACGAGCCGGTCGCCAAGCCGGTCGAGGACGGCAGCAACGTCGTCGCGGTGGATTTCAAGCGGAAGAAGTAAGGTCGCTGAAACGCGGCCCGCTCGCTGATATCGGCAGGCCTGCTCCACGATCCCGGTGAGGCGGGGGGCGAAAGCCATACCCCTCCGCGTTCTCCGCGCCTCCGCGCGAATCAAATCTTCCTTGTTCCCCGGCGAAGGCCGGGGCCCAGGCTCCACCAAGTATAAGGCGCGCCACGCGATTGCGTGGGAGGCGAGTGCCAAACTCTATCGAGTGCGCAAAGCAACTGGACCCCGGCCTCCGCCGGGGTGGGCCTTCTAGAAGAAGGCGCGGGCTCCTAAACTGATCGGGAACCCCATCCCCATCCGGTGAGTCGCCTACGTCATGACCCAGACCCGCACCGAAACCGATTCGATCGGCCCGATCAACGTTCCCGCCGACGCCTATTGGGGCGCGCAGACCGAGCGCAGCCTCGAAAACTTTCCTTTCGGCGAACGCGAGCGGATGCCGGTCGGCATCGTCCATGCGCTGGCCACCGTCAAAAAGGCCGCGGCACGAATCAATCGGGGCCATGGCCTCGCCGCCGACAAGGCCGATGCCATCGAGGCAGCGGCGCAGGAGGTGATCGACGGGCGGCACGACGACCAATTCCCACTCGTCATCTGGCAGACCGGCTCGGGCACCCAGTCCAACATGAACGCCAATGAGGTTATTGCGGGTCGCGCCAACGAGATGCTGACCGGCACGCGCGGCGGTAAGTCGCCGGTCCACCCCAATGATGATGTGAATCGCGGCCAGTCGTCCAACGACACCTTTCCGACCGCGCTGCATGTCGCCGCCGCGCTGGCGGTGACGAAGCAGCTCTTCCCCGCGCTCGATCGGCTGCACACGGCGCTGGACGCCAAGGCGAAGGAATGGGACTCGATCGTCAAGATCGGCCGCACCCATTTGCAGGACGCGACGCCGCTGACCTTGGGCCAGGAATTTTCCGGCTATGTCCAGCAACTGGCGAATGCCCGCGACCGGATCGAGGGGACTCTCCACCGCAATATCCTGCCGCTGGCACAAGGCGGCACCGCGGTCGGCACCGGGCTAAACGCGCCCCACGGCTTTGCCGAGGCCATCGCGGCGGAGATCGCCGAGGCGACCGGCCTCGACTTCGCGACCGCGCCCAACAAGTTCGAGGCGCTGGCGAGCAATGACGGATTGGTCGACCTGCATGGGACCTTGAACGTGCTGGCGGTGGCGCTGACCAAGATCGCCAACGATATCCGCCTGCTGGGCTCCGGCCCGCGCTCGGGGTTGGGCGAGCTGGAGCTGCCCGCCAACGAACCGGGCAGTTCGATCATGCCCGGCAAGGTGAACCCGACCCAGTGCGAGATGCTGACGATGGTCGCGGCCCAGGTGATCGGCAACAATGCGGCCGTCACGGTCGGCGGATTGCAGGGGCATCTGGAACTCAACGTCTTCAAACCGCTGATCGGGGCGAATGTGCTGCGCTCGATCCATCTGCTGGCGGTCGGCATGGAGAGCTTTGCGACACGCACGGTTGAGGGGATGACGGTCGATCGCGACCGGATCACCGAGTTGCTCGACCGCTCGCTGATGCTGGTGACCGCGCTGGCGCCTGAGATCGGCTATGACAATGCCGCAAAGATCGCCAAGCACGCGCACCAGAAAGGGCAGACGTTGAAGGAGGCCGGGTTGGAGCTCGGGCTGGTCGATGAGGCGACTTTCGACCGGGTGGTGCGGCCGGAACTGATGCTGGGGCGGTGAGGGTCGGGTCTTACCCCCGATCCTCCCACCCCTTGGCCGGATAGGCGGGCAGGGCGATCCGGTAATGGATCGCCGCCCCGCGTAGCAGGAAGCCCGCCAGCGCCGCAATCGGCCCCGCGCCCGGCACGCCCAACTGCATCAGCACCACATAGCTGGTCGAGGCGAGCGCGGCAGCGGTGACGTAGAGCTCGGGCCGCATCAGGATCGACGGTTCGCCCGCGATCACGTCGCGAATAATGCCTCCCACACAGGCCGAGACCACGCCCAGCATCGCCGCCGGAATCGGCGGGATGCCATAGCCGCTGGCCTTCGCCGCGCCATAGACCGCGTAGGCCGCCAACCCCACCGCATCGAACCAGTCGAGCGCGCTGCCCCGCCACCAGCGCTCCGGTGTCGCCCAGACCGCGACCGCCACGATCAGGCAGACGAGCGGCACCCGCGCGTCATGCACCCAGAAGACCGGCGCATCGATCAGCAGGTCGCGCAGCGTGCCACCGCCGACACCGGTGATGAGCGCGAAGAAGACCAGCGTGACCATCGTCTGGCGATGCTTGGCCGCCACCAGCGCACCCGACACCGCGAAGACGGCCAGCCCCGCCAGGTCGAGCCAGGGCATCACGGCGGGCAGCATGGCGGTCGGTTGGGGCAGCATCACGGGCGATCCTAGAGGGGCTTTCCTCCTCCGGAAAGACCGTCAGCGACATGAACGCGACGTTATCTCACGTTCATGCAACGGACAGTAGAATTGGAACGTTACGGCGTCAGAACACATCGAAAAGGAAGTTTGTCATGCGGAAATTGATGCTTGCCCTGGGCTGCACCGCCATGGTCGTCCCTTCGCTCGTCCTCCCGGCCACCGCCGCCGATGCGCAGCGTCGCTATAAGTATCGCGAGTGGCGCGACGATCGCGGTCGCGTTCGCTGCCGCAAGCCCGACGGCACCACTGGCCTGGTGGTCGGCGGCGTTGCCGGTGCGCTGCTGGGTCGCACGATCGATACGCGCGGCGACCGCACGCTGGGTACGCTGGGCGGTGCTGCCGTCGGCGCATTGGCCGGTCGCGAGATCGAACGCGGCACCAGCAATCGCCGCTGCCGCTAAGAAAGTTCTTCCCCGTCGGGAAGCAAAGGGGCGTCACCTTCGGGTGGCGCCCTTTCTCGTTTCATGGTCTGTTGAGGGTGACAGAACAGATCGCCCTGTATTGCCGGTGAACATGACGTAGTTTCCTGTTCACGCAACATTGCGGGATGGCGCGGGTTCTATTCTCCATCATCAACGGGAGTTCAGTTATGCGTATCGCTCTGTTGTCGGCGACGATCGCCGCCACCGCCTTTGCGGCCATTCCTGCCGAGGCGCAGCGCAATGGTTGGGAAGCGCGCCAGGAATATCGCGAAGATGTGCGCGACGCCCGCCGCGACTATAATCGTGATGTCCGCAACGCCGATTCGCGCCGCGACATCCGCGAGGCCCGGCGCGAATATCGCGAAGACATTCGCGACGCGCGCAAGGATTATCGCAAGGATATGCGGAACGTCCGCTGGCGCAATTACGACTATAACCGGTTCGAGCCGGGCCAGCGCGGCTACTATCCCGAGCGTTATTATCGTGACGGCCGCTATTATCAGCCGCGCGCGCTGGGCCGCAACGATCGCATCTATCGGGGCATGAACGGCCGTTATTATTGTCGTCGCAACGACGGCACGACCGGCCTGGTGATCGGTGGTCTGGCGGGCGGCGCGCTGGGCAATGTGATCGCGGGCGGCGGCTCGCGCCTGCTGGGCACCGTGATCGGTGCGGGCGGCGGCGCGCTGCTGGGCCAGCAGATCGATCGCGGTCAGGTCCGCTGCCGCTAAGTCGCCTTGGCGACCAAAAGCACGGCCCGGTGGGAAAGCCCGCCGGGCCGTTTGCTGTTAGATGAACCCGCCGCCCAGCATCAGGCGAAGACCGAAGATCAGGATGAGGATCAGGTTCAGATTGCGCCCCGTGTCGCGTGACGACAGCGCGCCGACCGCCGCGCCGATGATCGCGATGGGAATGACGAACCAATAGCCCCAGGCAAAGAAGGGCAGGAACGGCACGATCCCCAGCACGAGCGCGACCAGGCCGATGAGGATGGAAAACAGGTTCAGCATGACCCGAAAGATGGCGACCGTCATGCCGGACTGCAAGAACCGCGCGGTGCCTTGCCCCGTCATCCCGCGCTGGGACGAACAGGTGCGCCTTCGGAGCCGGTCGTTAAGGATCGGACCGCATCCCCATGCTAAGGCACGGTCATGATGGCCAAGATGCGACCGCTGCTGATTCCGCTGGGATGCCTGTTACTTGCCGCGTGCGGCGGCAAGTCGGACGATGATGGGCAGCTCAATGCGCTCGACAAGGAACTCGCCGCGATGAACGACGGCAGTCCTGCCCGCGACCCGCAGTTGCGCGAGGCGCTGGCCGGTCAGATCATGGTCGATCCCGGCCTGACCCAGACCTCCAACGCCAATGCCGTGCGTCCGCCCAACCGGCCTGCCAGCGACACGGTGCCCTCCATGCCCTTGCCCGCCGACCCGGTCGATCCGCGCACGCTGAAGGCCGCGCCCGCCGCCTCGCGCGATTGCCCCGAATGCCGCGCCTCGGCAGGGGCGTTCACCCTGGCGGCCAAGGCCGGACAGCAGGCCGCCAACGCCGCCTGCCTGTCCGGCCTGCGTTATTCGGCGGGCTGGGCGCAGCGGCTGCCCGAGGCGTTCGCCCCCTATCCGGGCGCGCAGGTCGCGGAGGCGGCGGGCAACGACGCCAACGCCTGCGCCTTTCGCATTGTCTCGCTGCGCACCGCCGCGCCGCCTGCCAAGGTCATCGATTATTATTACACGCGCATCAGCGGGGCAGGGTATACCGCCGAGCACAAGATGGACGGCGGGCAGCATGTGCTGGGTGGCACACGGGGCGGGGCGGCGTACATGGTCTATGCCACCCCACGCGATGGCGGCACCGATATCGATCTGGTGGTGAAGGGCGGGTAGAAAGTCCTGCCCTTGCAGGGGAGGAATAGAATGCCCATCCGCTTGTCCTTTGCGTGAAACGCGGCGTTGCGCTAAGGGCGGCAGAATTATGTCACCGCTTCTACTCGTGATGCTGGGCGGCGCGCTGGGCTCGGGGGCCAGGCATCTGACCGGGCGGTTCATGCTCCAGACGTTCGGACCGGACTTTCCCTATGGCACGCTGACCGTCAACTGGGTGGGCGGCCTGCTGATGGGCGTGCTGGCCGGAGTGCTCGCGCGCCATGGCGGGTCCGAGGGGTGGCGCATGTTCATCGGCGTCGGGATATTGGGGGGCTTTACCACCTTCTCCTCCTTCTCGCTCGATACCATCACGTTGATCGAACGTGGCCAGGTGACGGTCGCGCTCGGTTATATCGCCTTGTCGTTGCTGGGTTCGCTGGCCGCGTTGTGGGCCGGACTTTCGATTACAAGGATGTTTGCATGACGGACTCGGTCCGCCAATTCACGGTCGGCTATGACGATGACGGTATCCGGCTGGACCGCTGGTTCAAGCGGCATATGCCCGACACCAGCTTCACCACGGTCGCCAAATGGGCGCGTACCGGCCAGCTGCGCGTCGATGGTCTGCGCGCGACGCCGGGCGACCGGATCGCGGCGGGCCAGGTGCTGCGGGTGCCCCCCGCCGAGCCCGCTTTGGCCGAGAGCAGCAAGCCGACGATGCGCCCGCGCCACATCCTGTCCGAGGATGAGGAGTCGTTCGCGCGGGAGATGGTGATCCACAAGGATCGCGACGCCCTGGTCCTCAACAAGCCGCCCGGCCTGGCGACGCAGGGGGGGACCAAGACGACCACCCATGTCGACGGCCTGCTCGATGCGTTGCAGTTCGAGGCCGAGGGACGGCCCAAGCTGGTCCACCGGCTGGACAAGGATACGTCGGGCGCGCTGCTGGTCGCGCGAAATGCGCGCGCGGCGGCGTTCTTCGCCAAGGCCTTTTCGGGGCGTACCGCCAAGAAGATCTATTGGGCGCTGGTCGTCGGGGTGCCCTCGATCGACGATGGCACGATCGAGCTGCCCATCGCCAAGCAGCCGGGCACCGGCGGCGAAAAGATGCATGTCGACGAGGAAAACGGCCAGTCGGCACGCTCACGTTACCGTGTGATCGAGCGCGCGGGCAACAGCTGCTGCTGGGTCGAGTTGCAGCCCTTTACCGGCCGCACCCACCAGCTGCGCGTGCATATGGCGGCGATCGGCCACCCGATCGTTGGCGATGGCAAATATGGCGGGGCGGCGGCGTTCCTGACCGGCGGGATCAGCCGCAAGATGCACCTGCACGCGCGCCGCATCCGGGTGGACCATCCCGATGGCGGCCGGATCGACCAGACCGCCGAACTGCCGACCCATTTCGCCGAATCGATGAACCAGCTCGGCTTCGACGAGATTCGCGGCGACGTCCTGCCCCAGGACGAGGATCGCGGCCCGCCGCCCAAGGACGTCCTGAAGCAGCGCGCCAAGGCGCATGCCAAGCAGTATCGCAAGGAACGGCGCGGCGAACGGCGCGGGCGGGGCGCGCGCTGACCTGATCCTCCCCGGCACGGGGAGGATCGAGCATAACGAAAGCCCCGCCGACCTGGGTCGACGGGGCTTTCGATGTCATGGGAGGGGGCTTTGCGCCCCGTCCCGTTAGCGACGGCAATAGCCGGGGTTGTTCGACTTTTCGATCGCGTTGCCGGCCAGCGCACCGGCGCCGCCGCCCAGGATCGTGCCGAGGGTACGGTCGCCCCTGGTGTCGATGGTGCGGCCCAGCAGGCCACCGGCGATGGCGCCGACGATAGTGCCCGTGGTGCCGTTGTTGCAGCGCTGCGGACCGCGATAGGCATAGCCGCGCTGGTCGTAATAGCCGCGATCGCCCCGGTAGCCGCGATCGTAACGCGGGCCACGGTTGTAACCGTCCGAATAGGCATCGCCATAGGCGCGGTCGTAGCGGTCATAATAACGCTGCGCCGAAGCAGCGGTCGGAACCATAGCCGTGGCGCCGACGGCAAGGGCGGCGGCAGCGAGCGAGAGCTTCTTGAACATCACAATCTCCCTTGATCTTCAAACCGGCGGCGGCGGGGTGATTCCCGTCGTCGTTGAAGCCCTTATGGGTGATTCGCCATGTTCCGATGCTGAATGCGGTTGTTAGCTGTTGTTCATGCGAAACGTCATGCTTCCCCCCATGCGGGCTTGCCGATAGGAGGGGGCGATGACGCGCCCGCGCCTTGCTCTGTTCGATTGCGACGGCACCTTGGTCGATAGCCAGGCCAATATCTGCCTCGCCGCCGTGGAGGCGTTCAGCCTTTCCGGCCTGACCCCGCCACCCGCCGCCGCGATTCGCCGAATCGTCGGGCTCAGCCTGGTCGAGGCGATGCGCGTGCTCGCGCCGCAGGAGAGCGAGGCGGCGCACCACCAACTGGCGCTGGATTACAAGGCGGCGTTCTTCCGCCTGCGCACGGAGGGGGCGATGGAGCCCGAGCCTCTGTTCGAGGGCATCCCCGCCCTGCTCGACCATCTGGCGGCGCAGGGCTGGCTGATGGGCGTGGCGACGGGCAAGTCGGATCGCGGTCTGGCGCGGGTGCTCGCCGAACACGGGCTGGCGCATCATTTCGTGACCTTGCAGACCGCCGATCGGCATCCGTCCAAGCCCGACCCCTCGATGGTCCTGGCCGCCATGGCCGAGACCGGGGTTGCGGCGGAGGACGTGGCGATGATCGGCGACACCAGCTTCGACATGGCGATGGGCAAGGCGGCGGGCGCGTTCGCGGTCGGTGTCGCCTGGGGCTATCATGACGTGCATGAGCTGGTGAGCGCGGGCGCCGAGGTCGTGGCGCAAGAGGTCGCGGACCTGCCCGCCCTGCTGGTGCGCGCATGAGCCGCGAAAGCCTGGCCCGACGGCGCTGGTTCATCATCATGGGCGTGCGCCTGATCGGCGTGGCGGGAGCATTATTCGGCGTGGTGCTGGCGTCGCGCGGGGTGGCGTGGCCGCACAAGGCGCTGGGCGTCGCCATCGTCTTTTCCGCGCTGGGCATGATTGCGGTGGTGCCGACGGGCCTCGCCCATCGCTGGCGGAGTGACGGCGAATGAAGCGGTTCTGGAAAGACGTCACCGTCGATGCCGAGCGAGTCGTGCGATTGGACGACCGGCCGGTGCGCACGCCGGGCCGGGTGCCTCTGGCGCTACCGACGCCTGCGCTCGCCGAGGCGGTTGCGGAGGAGTGGCGCAACGTCGCGGAGACGGTCGATCCGCGCGCCATGCCGCTGACCGGGCTGGCCAATGCGGCGATCGACCGGATCGCGGCGGACCCGGCCCCCTTTGCCGAGGGGCTGGCGCGCTATGCGGAGACCGATCTGCTTTGTTACCGCGCCGATTCGCCGCCCGAACTGGTGGAGCGACAGGATGCGGTCTGGAACCCGCTGCTCGACTGGGCGCGGGATCGCTATGATGTCCATTTCACGCTGGTGACCGGCATCATGCACCAGCCCCAGCCTGAGGCGACCGTCGAGCGACTGGCCCAGGCGGTGGCGGCGCTCGATCCGTTCCGGCTGGCGGCGCTCTCGCCGGTGGTGACGATCACCGGATCGCTGGTGCTGGGCTTGGCCCTGCTGGAGGGCGCGGCGGATGCGGATGCCGTGTGGCAGGCCGCCCATGTCGACGAGGATTTCCAGGCCGAGATATGGGGCGAGGACTATCTCGCGATCGAGGCGCGGGAGGCCAAGCGGCGGGAATATGACGCGGCGGTCCGGTTCCTGGGGGCGCTGGCGTAACCAGCGCGCTGGGCGGACCACCACCTCCGAAAGCGTCAGTGCTTCGTCGTCAGCTTCCGAATGAACCCGATCAGCCCGGTCTGGCGTGATCGCTTCAGTCGTTCGGCCTGCAGGATGGTCTTTACCCCCTGGAAGCATTGCTCGACATCGTCATTGACCAGGACATAGTCATAGCCGTCCCAGTGGCTGACCTCGTTGGCCGCGCGGGCCATGCGGGCGTCGATCACCTCGACCGAGTCGGTCGCGCGCCGCTCAAGGCGCTGGCGGAGTTCCTCCATCGAGGGGGGAAAGATGAAGACGCGGACCACGTCGCCGCCCGCGATCTGGAACAGCTGCTGTGCGCCCTGCCAGTCGATGTCGAAAAGCACGTCCTTGCCGGCGGCCAGCATCGCCTCGACCTGCGCGCGCGGCGTGCCATAGCGGTTGTCGAAGACATGCGCCCATTCGAGGAACTCGTCATTCGCCACCATGCGGCGAAATTCCTCGAGGTCGACGAAATGATAGTCCTTGCCGTCGACTTCGCCCGGCCGCATCCCGCGCGTCGTGGCCGAAACCGACATTTGCAGGCCATCATCATCGGCCAGCAGCTTGCGCGCGATCGTCGACTTGCCCGCACCCGAGGGCGAGGACAGCACGAACAACATACCGCGGCGCTTCAGCTTGTGGGGATCGTCGGGATGGGCGGGCGAATTGGACATGCCTGCCTTTGACGCACGCAGTCGCAGCGCGTCAAGACATGCTTGACGCGCTGCGGCATGGGGAATGAACGAAAGCGTTATTCGTAGCGGCCGCTCGTGGCCTTGTTCGCCTTATGTCGGTCATACGCCTTCTTCGCAGCATAACCGCCGCCGAGCAGCAGACCCAGCGGGCCCAGGCGGCGCATCCCGCCCACGGCCAACGCGCCGATGGCGGCACCCTTGAGGCCGTCATTGCCTTCGCGACGGCTGACTTCGCGCCCGACAAGCGCGCCGATAATACGTCCGATCATGCTGTCTCTCCGAAAACCCGGTCCTTGATCTCGCCCGCGCCGCGCAACACCGCCCAGCCCACCGCATAGGTGATGGCAAGCGGCAGCACGATTTTCAGGACATTGGCGGTTACCGCGCCGATGACCGCGCCGTCCGCGACACCGTCGTCGCCCGACATGCCGTCGATGGCGGCACCCACCATGGCGCCGATGGTCGTTGCACCCATGCTCTTGCCCTTCCTTGCTCGGCGGAGAAAAGCATGGAGAGGGGGATGGGTTCCCCTTCTTATTCCTCCCCTGCAAGGGGAGGTGGCGCGCGTCGCGCGACGGAGGGGTGTCCCGCTCTCGATAGCGGTGACACCCCTCCACCAGCTTCGCTGGTCCCCCTCCCCTTGCAGGGGAGGAATTTGATCAGCCTCTGCCCGCGACCTTCGCCTCGATCGCGTCCCAGATCAGAGCCGCCACATCCGTCCCGTCGAATGTTTCGATCGCGACGATACCGGTGGGGGAGGTGACGTTGATCTCGGTCAGCCATTCGCCGCCGATCACGTCGATGCCGACGAACAGCAGCCCGCGCCGCTTCAATTCCGGCCCCAGCACCGCACAAATTTCGCGCTCACGCTCGGTCAGCTCGGTCTTCTGCGCCGAGCCGCCGACCGCCAGGTTGGAGCGGATTTCACCCTCGCCCGGCAGGCGGTTGATCGCGCCCGCGACCTCGCCGTCGATCAGGACGATCCGCTTGTCGCCCTTCGCCACGGCCGGAAGAAAGGCCTGCACCATATGCGGTTCGCGATAGGCGGTGTTGAACACCTCGATCAGCGCCGACAGGTTCGCGCCGTCGCGGCCGACCTTGAAGATCGCCTTGCCGCCATTGCCGTGCAGCGGCTTGATGACGATCTCGCCATGCTGGGCCAGGAAGGCGCGCGCCTCGTCCAGCGAGCGGGTGACGAGCGTTGGCGGCATGAAATGCGGATAGTCGAGGACAAAGACCTTTTCCGGTGCGTTGCGCACGCTGCGCGGATTGTTGACGACCAGCGTCTTCTCCGCGACCCGCTCCAGCAAATGGGTGGCGGTGATATAGCCCAGGTCGAAGGGCGGGTCCTGCCGCATCAGCACGACATCGGCCTCGTTGCCCAGGTCCAGCTTGATGGGCTCGCCGAAGCTATAGTGATCCCCTGCGACCCGCTGCACGGTGACGGGATGCGCGCTCGTCCAGAGATGCCCGTCCGACCAGTTCAGGTCGCCCGCATCGTAATGGAACAGCCGGTGCCCGCGCGCCTGCGCCGACAGCATCAGCGCGAAGGTCGAGTCCCCTGCGATGTTGATCTGGTCCATCGGGTCCATCTGGACGGCGACGGTCAGCGGCTTCGACATGGGGGCTTCCTTCCTTGGGGTGTTGCGGACGGGAGGTAATCGCTGCCTGCGCGCCTGTCACCCGCACCACGCGTTTTCGATATGATGCGGCCGCGTCCCCGGCGCGAGCAGGACTACGTCGACACGGATGTCATCGCCCGGCCCGGCATAGCTCGGCATCAGTATTTCGGCGGCCGCAGCCACCCGCGCCAGCCGCCGCTCGTCGATCGCGAAGTCCAGCTCGGCGGCGGTCTTGCGCGTCTTGACCTCGACAAACGCGACCAGCGACCCGCGCCGGGCGATCAGGTCGACCTCGCCCGCAGGCGTGCGCACCCGGCGGTCGAGGATGGTCCAGCCCTTCAGGCGCAGCCACCACGCGGCGAGGCGCTCCCCGCGGCGGCCGGATTGTTCGGCCTGACGACGACGCGGGTCAGATATTTTTTTGGTCGGTTGCGGTCGCGCCATAAGACATGCTTGCAGCGAAGCATAGGGGATCGCAAGCAGCGGAAGCCCATGCGCGAAATTCCGGGCGGTCGGGCTATCGAGGCAACGCCCTGGTCGACGTCGTGGGTGTAAAGCGAGCCAACGGAGGCTCAACGGTAAGGGCGGCACTGGCCTGCCCTTCTCAGGCCGCCACGTTCTCCGCCGATATCAGCCAGGCCAGGCTGTCCGCCGCAGTGTCGAACACCCGTAGATAGGGCTGGGTCATCAGTCGCCGGATCTGCTGGCGCCCGACCGCGCTGCCATTGACCATCGCGATCCGGCTGGCGCGGGGAAAGTCGCGCAGGGCCTCGTGCACGGTCATGATCGCGTCCTTGGGCTGGACCGTGATTGCGGACATGTCGATGCGCAAGCGATAGCCGGGGCGAAAGCCGCTGTGCCGAAAGGCGTTCAGCAACTCATGGGCATAGCGCCGGGCGATCTCGGGCGTGAACAGCCCATTCCAGCTGATGTCCAGCAGATTGATGTCATGGCGAAAGGTGAAGGCGTACATGGCGGCTCCTGCTTATGTTCTTGCGCCGCCGACTCTTGCCGAATCGCTAATGCCCGAGCCTAATCGCCTGAATTATCGCCCTTCATCGCCAGAGCACGGGCATAAAGCGCCTTACGGTCCAGCCCCAGCGCCTTGGCGACCTCGCTGGCTGCACGACCGACGGGCAGGCGGGTGAGCGCCTCGGCCAGGGCAGTATCCGCATCCTGCTCGGTCGCCGGGGGCGCTTCGCCGGGCGGCGCCACGACGATGGCGATTTCGCCTTTGGGGCCACCTTCGGCATAGCGCGCGGCGAGGGTGGAGAGGGTGCCGGTCACCGCCTCCTCGAACTTCTTGGTGATCTCGCGTGTCACCGCCGCCTCGCGGTCGCCCAGCCCTTGGGCCAGCGCGGTCAACGTCGCCGCCAGACGGGGCCCTGATTCATAGAGGACCAGGGTGGCGCGGATCGTGGCAATCTCGGCAATGGCATCGGCGCGCGCCTTTTCCTTGGGCGGCAGGAAGCCCGCGAACAGGAAGCGGTCGGTCGGTAGACCGGCCAGCGTCAGCGCGGCGATGGCGGCGCACGGGCCCGGAATCGTCACCACGGCATGGCCCGCTGCGCGCGCGTCGCGCACCAGCTTGTATCCGGGATCGGAGATCAGCGGGGTCCCCGCGTCCGACACCAGCGCCACCGCCTGAGTCGCCATCCGTGCGATCAGGCCGGGGCGGACATGCTCGGCATTATGGTCGTGATAGGGCTGCATGGGCCGCTTGACGCCGATATGGCGGAGCAGTCCGGCGGTCACGCGACTGTCCTCGACCGCGATGACATCGGCGTTTGTCAATATGTTGGCCGCGCGCGGGGACAGATCGCCGAGATTGCCGATCGGGGTCGCGACGATGTACAGCCCGGGTTCGAGAGTGTGTTCAGGTTGGGTCACGGGGATCGTCATGACAGAGGCAAGGCTGTTCGTACAACCGGGGGCCGCAGATTCGGGCGCTCCCCAGATTCGGGTCCGGTGGTGGGGGCGCAGTGTCGCGCTGGCGACGACGCTGATGCTGGCGGCGTGCCAGACGATTGTTCCGCGTGGGCCGGTCGACCAGCAGCCGACCGGTCCCGCCCCCTCCAAGCCGCGCCCCTCGACCGAGGTCGAACCAGGCCTGCCGCGCGACACCGCGCGTCACCGCGTCGCGCTGCTCGTGCCATTGTCGGGCAGCAATGCCGGGGTGGGGCAGTCGATCGCCAACGCGACGATGATGGCGCTGCTCGATGCGCAGGCGGACACGATCCGAATCACCAATTACGACACCACGCCCGGCGCGGCGGCGGCGGCGCAAAAGGCGATTGCCGAGGGGGCGCAACTGATCCTGGGGCCCTTGCTATCCGAGGATGTCCGGGCGGTGGCCCCCATCGCCCGTGCCGCGCGCGTGCCGGTCATCAGCTTCTCCAACGATAGCGGCGTGGCGGGGGGCGGCACCTATCTGATGGGCTATACCCCCGCCCAGTCGATCGAGCGGGTGGTCGACTATGCGCGCGGGCGCGGCGTCACGACCTTTGCCGGGCTGGTCCCCAACGGCCTGTACGGCGAGCGCGCGTCCACCGCGTTCCTGCGCGCGGTCGAAGGGGCGGGGGGGCAGGTCGTCTCGCTTCAGCCCTATGGCCGGGTGGCGGGCGGCATCGCGGCGGCGGCGCAGCGGCTGAACGCCAAGGCCCCCTATGATGCGGTGCTGATCGCCGATGGCGGCGCGACCGCGGCGGCGGCGGCGCCGATCATCAAGCGCGGCTCCGGCGCGACGACTCGGCTGCTGGGCACCGAGCTGTGGAATTCGGAATCGGGCATCGCCGCGCGCGCGCCGCTCAACGGGGCATGGTACGCCAGCGTGTCGAATGCGCTCTACCGGCAATATGCGACCAAATACCGCGCCCGGTTCAAGACGGCGCCCTATCGCCTGTCGAGCCTGGGCTACGACTCGGTTCTGCTGACCGTGCGGATCGCCCGCGACTGGAAGATGAACGCGCCCTTCCCCGAAGCGCGCCTGCGCGCGTCGGACGGCTTCGCCGGCATCGACGGCGCCTTCCGCTTCGGCCGCGACGGCGTGGCCGAACGCGCGCTGGAAGTGCAGGAAATCCGCGACGGCACCGCAGTGACGGTTTCGCCCGCGCCGACCGGGTTCGGGGGGTAGGGGGCGGTCTGAGGCAAAATTAGAGCGATTGCTGCACTCGACCGTAAGTGCAGCAATCGCAAAGGTGTTTTGAGATTATGGGCACGTGGCGAAATAGGCCATCGTGTAGTAAATGGTCTGAGTGCCGTGGCTCACCGGATCGCTTTCGCAATAATAATCCATGTATCCTACAGCGGTCGTCTTCGACGCGTCCGAATACCAAACGCGTTGCGCCCATCGAATGTCATGTTGTGCCGTTGCGGGGCCAGCGGAAAATCCAATGATGGCGAGAGCTGCGAGAGCGTAGGTGCGTGCTTTCCAGGCATGCTTGTACATTGTACTATCCTCCCATGGATATTGGCTTAAGGAGGCTATGTTAGAGTGCAAGTAGAGTCAATTATTGTGGGTGGTACGTGTTCGGGGACGCCACTTATTGTAATTCATCTAGGCTGATTTGCCGTGAGTTGGTGAAATGAACCACTGGATGATCAAGCTACCTTTTGGCTTGTCATAGTATGCGAAGCATCATGGTAAGGCTGCGATGCGCTTCAGCCGTAGGGTTGCGTCCATGATTCTGGAGCGCTGAAATAAGCGGTCGAATAGGTCGGCCTCGAAGCAGACCATCCACGTCGTCAGTTCCAGCGTGCGATGCCGGTTCAGTCTCCAGGTCGACTGGCGCGGCATAGGCAGCACTATGCGGCGAACAGCGCGCTTACCTCCGCCGACCCTCCAAAACCGGTCAGATCACCAGATCGCGCAGGATCGCGTCCAGCAGCAGGGCGCCCGCGTCGGTGACGATCAGCCGGTCGCCATCGCGCCGGATCAGCCCCTGCGCAGCCATTCGCGTCGCGGCGTCCTCGTCCACCATCGGTCGTCCTTCGGCCAGAACGGTGACGCGGGACAGGTCGACGCCTTCGGTCAGGCGCAGGCCCATGACCAGCGCTTCGGTCGCGCGGGTGACGGGGGGGAGGCTTTCCTCCTGTTCGATGCCGTGGCCGTTGCGGTCGACCGCCGTCATCC
>CAJYRW010000079.1:0-117226 GCA_913777475.1 uncultured Sphingomonas sp.
CGCCAGCGCGCGCCATCCGGCCCCTCCAATTCGACCAGCCGGTCGAACCCGTCCCAGCGATACCGCCAGCGACGCGGGCGGAAGCCCTGCTCGGACAGAACGCGCTCGACCATCCGCCCACGGGCATCGTAGCGGAATCGATTGGCCCCCGCCTCCACCACACAGTCGTGCCAGTAGCGATGCTCGCCCGCCAGCCCTTCAGCCAGATTCATCAACGCGTCGTAGCGATAGGCCTCGCGCGCGCCGGGTCGCTCGACGGCAACGGCCTGGTCGCGCAGGTCATAGTGGAAACGCGTGTCGCCGCGTGCGCCGGCCATCCCCGCCTCGCTGATCCCCGCCAACCGCCCGGCACGGTCCCAGTCGTAACGGCGTACCAGCTCGCCCGGCCCTTGCGGCACGCCCGAGAACACGGCCACACCCCCGGCGCGCTGTTCCGCCAGGCGGCCCGCCGGATCATAGGCCTGGGTCAGTTGGAAGGCGGTGCGCACCCCGATCGCGGCCGCCTCGCGCAGTGTCTCCAGCCCGCTCGCATCATGATCGAAGCGCAGCGCATGGCCGTTGCTTTCGTAACGGCGGAGCAGCCCCGCCTCGTCGAACCGCAGCTGGGTCGTGCCGCAGGGACTGGTGCGCCCGATACAGCGCCCCGCCTCGTCATAGCGATAGGTGACGGCGATGCCGTTCTGTTCTTCGGCGACCAAGCGGCCCTTGTCGTCATATCGCAGCGCGACATCGGCGATCGGTCGGGCTGTGCCCTCGACCCGCGTCCACGTCGTTGCGCCGACCAGTCGGTCCGCTTCGTCATAGCGATAGGAGATCGCATCCTCGCCCGCGATCACCCGCGCGATGCGGTCGCGATCGTCCCACTCGAAATGCTGCTCGGTCGAATCCGGCATCCGCTTGGCGAGTACACGGCCCAGCGCGTCGCGGTGATAGAGCGTCTCGCGTCCGGCCCAGTCGATCTGCGCCGCGAGCCGCCCGGCCGCATCATAACGGAAACGCCATTCCTGACCAGCCGCATTGCCGATCGCGGCCAGTCGCCCCGCGCCGTCATAGGCGAAGCCGGTGCTCGCGCCGAGCGGGTCGATCGTCCGGCGCAGCGTGTCGAAGGCACCGTGGACGAAGCGGGTCGCCTGCCCGTCGCCGCGGATACGCGCGGCGAGCAGCCCTTCCCCGTCATAGGCGAAGCGGGTTTCGCAACCATCCGGCGTCCGGGCCAGGCTGACCGCGCCGCGCGGATTCTCGGCCGACCGCTCATAGGCCCAGGCACTGGTACGCCCGGCCGGATCGGTCAGCTCCAGCAACCGCCCGAACCGGTCCCAACGATAGCGGGTGACCCGCTCCTGACCCGACGCGCTGGGAGGATCGTGACGCGCGACGGGCCGTCCGGCCGCATCGTTATCATACCGGACGATGCCCGCGCCGACGACGCCTTCCTCGACCAATGCGCCCCGCTCATCATAGCGCGCCGTGCCCTTGACCCCATCGGCTCCGGTCCAGCGGACGATGTTGCCGCCTTGGTCGCGCGCCCAGCTGGCCGTACCATCGGGTCCCTCGAACCCGACCAGCGCGCCCCACCGGTCGTAGCGCCAGCCCCAGTTACGCCCGGCCCAGTCGGTCTGCGCGATCAGCCGTCCGTCGCCATCATAGACAAAGCGCGTCTCGCGACCGGCGGGGTCGATGCGCCGTTGCAGCCGCTCCAGCGCGTCCCACTCGCTGACCGTGCGCGCGCCGAGCGGATCGATCTCCTCGACGACCAGGTTGTTCGCATCATAGCGGAAGCTGGTGACCGCGCCGGTCGCATCGACATAGCGCGACAGGCGTTCATCGGGAAAATAGAGGAAACGGTCGTTGAACATGCCGTCGCCGGTGCGCGTGCCGATAACGCGGCCGGCCGCATCATAGGCGATCTCGACCTGGGTCGGCCCGCTGTCCCGCCATCCGTTCAGCCAGCCCTCGGGCGAATAACGATAATGGAACTCGCCGGTGAACGCACCCAGCACATCCCGCAGATGCCCGGCCGTATCGTAGCGATAGCGGACCAGTGGCTCGCGCTCGCCCTCCATCCAGAGCGCGCTGAGCCAGCCCTCGGGCGTGGTGTCGACACGGAAGGTCGTGCCGTCGGGCACATGGATCACGCGCAGATGACCATCGGCATCGCGCGCAAAATCGATGCGGTTTCCGTTCCGGTCCTCGATCCCCGCCATCAGCATCAGTGCGGGATCGCGGGCGGGCGCGAACAACAGGAATTGCTGGCTGCGGCTGTCATAGAGGCGCAGGGCCTCTCGCGATCCGGTCAGGCGGTAATAGGGCGCCTTGAGGTGCCGGGAATCGACATGGCGATCGCTGCCGATCGCGAAGACCAGTCTCTGGCCACCCGCATCCTCGAGCAGCGCGGTGCCCGCCTCCGCATCGATCAGAAGCCGCTGCGACCAGTTGCAGATCCAGCGCGGGCCCAGCAGCCCCTCGACCCGCATCCGGCCGGGATAGGTCCGCTCCAGCCGCAGCGGCAACAAGCCCGGATATTCGAAATCGACCCGCGCATCGGCATAGTCGCCGGTGACCACATCGACCGGCTCGCCGAACAGCCGCCGTAACGGGCCATCGAGCAGGCCCCCTTGGCGGACCGCAGACCGCATCCCCGCCACCTCGGCGACCGACAGCAGCAGTTGTTCGGCGACCGAGAATTCGGCGTCCGGCGTGCCATAGCTGCCGGTGGTGGCGTCGCCGAGGATCGTCTCGCACCCCTGCTGTATCACGGCATCGCAGGACAGCTTGTGGCCGATCCGCGCCATGGGCAGGCCGTTGATGAAGATGGTCTTGCTGCCCTCGATGATCGTCGAGGGCGGGTTGCCGGGATGTTTGGTACAGTCCGCCGTGTCGGTAGCCCGCGCCGCTCGCTTGCCTTCGAAAAAGACGTTGGGCGAGCCGCTGGTGATCGGGCCGGACAGGGTGGCGGTCTTGGACCCCGCACCCGCGATCGCGCTGGTGACGAAGCCGCCCGCCGCCCCCGCACCGAAGGCGACCGCAGCCCCTACCAGCGGGGCGGCCATGCCCGCCGTGCCAATGATCGCGGCCGCGCTGACCGCCACCACCGCGCCCACGACGATCCCGGCCGCGATCCCCGCAAGCAGGCCGTTGAACGTGTTGCTATGCGCGATCTGGTGCTCGACATGCGCGGCCTGCCGTCCGGATGACGCAATCCGCTGCGCTCCGAATTGCTGCGCGACCCAGAAGGCGCCTTCGTCCGCATGAACCTGTTCGGCCAGCCAGGCCCCCGCCATCGCCCCGGCGATCGGCGCGGCGACGCGGCCCGCAAAGCACTTCAGCGCGGTCACCCCGCCCGACGCTCCGGCCGAATAGGCCCCGGCCGCCAGGATGCCCGCCGAGGCGACATGCCCCGTCGTGGCGATGACCGAGACCGTGCCCGCATTGCTCGCCTCGGCCGTCCGCTCCCGGAGAGCGCGCAGCTTTTCGTCGGCAGTCGGCTCCGGAGCAGAGGTGATGCCGCCTGCCACGAACCGCCTCCGTTAGGCGGTCGCGAAGGTGAAGGAGGTTATCGCCGCGACCAGCGCGTTGCGGCTTTCCGCATTTGGGCCGCCCGGGATCGACCCCGTGAAGTTCAGGATCGCATCCTCGCGGTGAAGCACCATGGCGACCACCTGCTGGATCGGCTTGCCGTCGCTGCGCCAGGCAATCTCCAGGAAATGCGCCTCGCGACCGTCAACCTGTCCGGCGGTGTCGGCGATCAACTCGAACCCGACCAACTGGGCCGCGAAATTCTGCCGCTGCTGGATCACATAATCCTGAAACGTCAGGCCCAGCGCCAGCCGGTCGCGCGCGATGACCAGGCTGGTGCCCTGCACCTTGGCGTCCCGTGGCATCAGCACATTGATGCTTTGATCCTGCCACGGCGTGGGTGAGGTCAGTGATCCTTCATCGATCCGATACGCCATGCGCATTGTCTCTCGCTACTGATCGCCGTGCCCGTAGGTAGCGGCTCGAAACGACGACGCCTACCCTCTACAAAATTGCATTCGTTTTCAGCGGTGCCGCGCCGAGGAACCAAGCCCAACCATCGTATCCGGGGAGCATTTTATCGCTTTTACGGTTCTTAGCCCCGACGAGCGACCATAGACCGTCCTCCGGGTGGAACGGGGCGTCTTGGGATTATCAGGGAGAAATCCGTGGCGGATCGATTGCAGACCTATCGAAATCAGGTCAGCGACGCGGTGGATGCTTGGCAGGCCAATGTCTGCAACCCCTATATCATCGCCTATAATACGGCGTACAAAAGCTATGCCGACGTCTTCAAGAAACAGGACGACAGCGACAAGGCTCGCGCCGAGTTGTTCGTCACGGCCGCGGCGATCCTGCCGGGTTCGATCCTGATGGCAACCGCCGCCACATCGTCGCTTCGGGTGATCGCGAACCGCACGGCGGTGCGCCTGCTGGCCGGGCGCAGCACCTCGCGCGCGCTGGGCGTCTATAACGCGGTCGCCAGCAACGCGACCGCCACCTTCGCGATCGGCAAGGCGCTGGATATCGTCAAGGACGAGACCGGCAAGGCCATCAAGGACTCGGTGGTGAAGACCATGAGCAACACACGCGACCTGCTGGCGACCGATCCGCTGAACCGCGACAAGCAACTCAACAGCTGGCTGATCAACCACAAGCTGCTGGCCTATGACGCCGCCGATGCGATCGAGCGCAGCCGGTCGATGAGCGAACGGGACAAGCAGCGCGCCTATGACCTGCTGCGCGCCGCACCGATCGCCAACAAACCCGATGGCAAGATCGACCCCGCCCGCCTGTCGCCCAAGATCGAGCTGGGCTTCTACATGCTGTGGCTGCTCGACTCCGACGCGCTGGTGACACAGACCGCACCGGCGAGTCCCTATGGCGGCGGCGGGCAGTACAGCAGCAAGCCGATCGACGCGCTGCCCAGTTCCAAGGACTATCCGCGCGGTAACACCGATCCCAAGCGGGGCCCAATCCAATGGGTCGGCGTGACCCGGCCGGGTGGCGATGTCGAGGACCAGATCGACAAGGTCCACAAACAGGTCCGTGGCAGCGCTTTTTATGCGCCGGGCGGCTGGTTCGGCAAAAGCGACGCCAACCACGCCCGTCTGAAGGAAGTGGCCGAGGCCGAGCGCGTGCTCGCTTGGCTGTCCGACAAGACGCAACCGCTCGCCCCGCTGGGTCTGCGCACGTGATGCGCGTCGGGGCCATGGGGGTTGCGGCGCTGGTCCTGCTGGCCGCGTGCAGCGAGGGGAAGAGCCAGCCCCAGGCCGAGGGCGGCGATGCGCTGGCCCAGCTCCGGGCCCAGCTGGACGGGCAACGGCAATGCGCACCGCTTTTGTCGGGCACCACGCCGATCGAGTTCAGCGCCGACGCCCTGAGCGGCCCCAAGGTCGATGCTCTGGTCGCCGCCGGACTGGTCCGCCGCGTCCCCCTGCCCGCTACCGGTGATCGACCCCGCATGCGGATCGAGCCGACCTCGGAGGGAAGCCGGGACATCTGGCTGCGTCGGCTCGATCCCACCAGCCCGGCCGAACCGCTGCTCTGCTATGGCCGCAAGCAGGTCGTGGCCGTGCATCCCGAGGGCAAGGATACGCTGCGTTATGACTACCGCGTCGGACAGGCGCCCGCCTGGACCGGGAGAACGGATATTCGGGCGGCCTTTCCCTTCCTCGCGCGTCAGCTGAGCGAGGTCCACCGGGCCGAACAGGTCGCGACGCGCGAGGACGGGCGTTGGGTGTTGGCAGGCGATACGGGTCGCGACGCCAGCGCCGAACTGCCGCCGAGCGAAGGCTTCTTCCCGCAGTAACCTGTATCCCGCTCAGTCCTTCGCCTCGTCGACCGATCGGAACCAGATCATGTCGGTCTGCCACCCCTGTTCGGCGGCGCGTTCGACGAGTTTGGTGCGCCAGGCGGCATCGCGGGCCCCCAGCGGCGGCGCGATGATCGCCGGATCGAACGGCCCTTTGCCCGTCACGAGCAACAGCCCCGACCAACCCTGGTGATCGAGATCGAGCTGCAGGCGATAACGATCATTGCCCAGATCGGTGATCGGTACGCCGTTGCGCGACGTGCGCAATTGCTCCGCGAAGGCGGCGCGGCTGGGGATCAGCATGTCGATCGCCCCGGACGGCTCCAGTCCGACCAACGCAAAGTCGAGGGTCGGGTCGCCGATCGCGATGCCGACGATCGCGTTCGCGGCCAGCTTGCCTGCATAGGCCGAGCCCGGCGGCTGGGTCCGCATCTCGAACCGCCGCTGCGGCACCGACAGGCGATTGCGCCCCGTCGCGCGGATCTGGCGATACGCATCGAGAGCGGCGCAGCCCGACTGGGTGATCGGCGACACATCGGCGAAATCGATCGCGCTGGCGGTCAGCCCCTGGGCCTGGAGCGTGCGGACGATCTCGGACTGGGCGTCGGTGGGGTTGCCCGCCACGCCGGTCAGCGCGACGCGTGGCCCCGCGGGGCTCTGCGTGACCAACACGATGCGCAACCAGGTGCAGCTGACCGATGGCAGGGCCGCGTCGATCGCGTCGCGGGCGCGGGCGACCGGATCGCTGGCCACCGCGACCGGTGCGGACGACGACGATGACGATGACGGCCGGTCGCGCAAGATCAGCCAGCCCAGCAGGATCGCGGCGACCAGCGCGCCGATCAGCGCCACCGGCCACCAGCGCGGCCATCGCCCGGTGCTCGCCCCCGGAACCTCGGCCGCATCCAGCGCCGCCAGCACCGCGCCCATGGTCTGGAACCGCTCGGCCGGGTCCGGGCGGACCATACCCGCCACCACCGATCGCAGCGGCTGCGGCACGGCGGACAGGTCGATGCCCGCGCGCCTTTTGTCGACTGCATCGACCAGTGTTCCGCCCAGCCCCAGATCGCTTCCCCGCGCCACCGCGGCGATCACCAGGCCCAGGCTGTACACATCGGTCCATGGTCCCATGGCCCGGCCGAAATCGCCCAGCTGCTCAGGCGCGACATAACCCAGCTTGCCCGCGAAGCCATCGCCGATCACCGTCGCGGTGCCCGGATCGAGATCCTTGGCGATGCCGAAATCGATGAGCTTGGCCGCCGCCAGTCGCCCGCCGGGCATCAGCACATTGTCGGGCGAGACGTCGCGGTGGATCGCGCCCAGCGCATGGGCCGCCGCCAGGCCGGAGGCCAACCGCCGCAGCAATGCCCCCAGTTCCTGCGCACTGGGCTTCAGACTGGACAGGACGTCGGACAGGCTGGCACCGTCGATATATTCGGTGACGATATAGAGGACGCCCAGCTCGGGCTCCTGCGCCAGCACGCGATATTGGACGACCGCCTCGTGGTGCAGCCGGGTGAGGGTCTGCGCCTCGCGCCGGAACAGCGTGATGACATTGGGGTCGGCCGCCAGCGCGGGCAGCATGACCTTGATCGCCACCCGCTCGTCGGTGATGATGTTGGCGCCGACGAACACCTCGCCCATGCCGCCCCGCGCCAGAAAGCCGGTGACGGCGAACATGTGGTTCAGGACATCGCCGACCTTGATCGCGGTGCCGCCCGGTCGGGGCCCAGACACGGCATCGCCCCCGCCACCCGCATCGAATACGGTGCGTTCGGGATCGAAGACGGTCCGGTCGTCGTCGCCATCGATCGGCGTCATGCGCGTCCCCCGCTCGTATCGGCGAAGGTCAGACGCGTCGCCTCCTGCGCCGCCACCACGATCGCGGTGACGTTATCCGGTGCGCCGCGCGCCAGCGCCTGGGCGAGCAGCGCCTCGACCGCTTCGGAGGGGGAGGAGCGCGACAGCGACTGCCGCAATTCCTCGTCCACCACCGGTCCCGACAGGCCGTCGCTGCACAACAGGAAGCGGTCGCCCGGCTCGACGCTGTCGGCAACCACGTCGACGGCGATCCGTGCGCCAACCCCGATTGCCCGCGCCAGCACATGACCACGCGGGTGATGCGCGGCGTCCTCCGGCGCGATCAGGCCGCGATCGACCATTTCCTGTACCTGGCTATGGTCGCGGGTCAGCGGCACCAGCATGTCGTCACGCAACAGATAGGCGCGGCTGTCGCCCACCCACAAGGCCGCGAACCGATCGTCCCGGATCAGCAGCGCGACGACGGTCGAGCCCATCTGCTGCTCGCGACGCTGCGCCTCGGCCCAGATGCGACGATTGGCGCTGTGCACGCCGTCCGCCACCGTCTGCACCGCTGCGTCGAAATCGGCGGGCAGCTCGACGCCCTCCAGCGCCTGGACCACGGCATGGGCCGCCCAGTCGCCATGGGCATGCCCCCCCATGCCGTCGGCCACGACCCACAGCCCGTCCTGGGGTCGTTCGCAGTGGCGATCTTCATTGACCCGGCGAACCAGGCCGGGATGGGTGGTGGCGGTGCTCACGAGGCGCAGGGAAATGTTCATGCGACCGTATCCGACAGCATCGCGGTGACGATATCGAGGGGAAAGGCGTCGTCCCGTGCTTCTCGCCCGTCCAGCGACGACCAGCGGGTCACGGACCCCGACGCCCCCGGCCCCAGGGCCTCCACGACCCGGTCCGCGTCCCAGCGTTCGGCGATCGCGGAATAGGCCAGATCGTCCAGCCCGTCCCGCGGCGCCCCCAGCAGGATCAGGGGATAGCGGCGCCCGGCCGCATCCTGCGACGCGGCGATGATGCCGCTCACGCCGGAGCCCTCGCCGATCCAGGGCTGCGCGATGTCGAACCGCTCGGCGAAAGCCGCGCCGAAATGCCGCTGCGCCCGCTCCATGGATTCGGCCAGCCAGGCGTCGAGGGCCCCGCGCTCTTCGCCGGAACATCCCCGCGCGACGAAATCGCCATGGGCGGGCAATTTGCCGTACAGCCGGGCCGTCATCGCCGCCCCCTCACAGGCTGGCCGGGCAGCGGAAAGACCACAGGCCCGCCCGGCTGAAGGGATTGGTGGTGCCCGGCAGCTGGATCAGCAGGACGGTCCGCTGCGGCCCGTCGCCAAAGGCGGCGCGGATCGCCTGCGCCCCGGCATTCTGCTTGTCGGCGCGGTCCATCAGGCGGAACAGCGCCCAGGGTCCTTCGGTCTCGATCCGCGCCGCTTCGGCACCCGGCGCGGCGTCCGCATTGGCGGCGGGTTGCGCAGCACCGGGACGGTACAGCACGACCGATGCCTCGGGCAGGCTACCCGTCGCCGACCAGATCAGCGGCCGGGGCTTGTTGTCCTGCGGCGTGAAGCGATAGCGGGTGCCACCGCTCGCCACCTCGACCGTGCCGATATCGCTGCCGAAACTGGCGACCGAGACCTTGATCGGCAGACCCGCCGCCAGCAATTCACGCAGCTTGACCGCCCGCGCCAGCGTCTCCGGCGTCGCGGGGTTCAGCGCCGTCGCCACCGGATCGCCCTCTCGCCAGCGCCATACCGCGCCCGAGGTGTCGATCATCGGCATCAGCCTTTGCTGGACGAAGCCGTCGAACACCCCGCCCATGCCGAAGACGCGGAGCGTTTCAGCCATGGGGGCATCGGCCTTCGCGCTGGCGAAAAAAGGGTAATGCTCCTGGGCAACCTCCCGACAGGCTGGCAGGACCGTCTGGGCATAAGCGTCGCCGACCGCGCCGCTCGCCGCGCCGACCTGGGCGCGGGTGCCGCCGCTGGCCGCGGCATTGACGAAGCCCTGCAACTGCGGCGGAGCCCCCGCCGCCGCCGCGCGGACCGAGGCGAGCGCGGTCGCCATCTGGGCCTGGGTCGTGTCCGAACCGCCGCCGCCGCCGACGGAACGCGCGGCGATCACCGCCTGCCCCGCCGCCTTGATCCCGGCGATGAAGTCATCGATCGGCGCGCTGCCGCGTCCGTCGCCGACATATTCGTGCAGCGAGGCGAAATAGGCGGTAATCTCGTCACCCGCATCGATGCCCCGCGCCCGGTCACGGCCGATCTCGTCGGCGACGCGCCCGAACCGCGACCGGTTCATGCCATAGCGCCCCGCCCGCGCCAGCCCGGCCTGCACGCCGCCGGAGAAGATCGTGTTCTTGCGCAGCTCCAGCAACACCCGCTTGAGCGGTGACGGGCTCTTCGTCAGCGCGCCGAAGGCCGCCGTGTCGGAGAAATAGGCCGCCGGTTTCATCGCCGCGACCACGCCTTCCCAGGCGGCGATATAATCTTTGGCGTAGAGCCCCGCGACACCCGGCCGGACGTTGCTGAGTTCCTGCCCGACGCCCGCCTCTTCCGCGCCGCCCAGCACCCACAGGTCTTTCTTCAGATCCTGCTGCACCGTGGCGAGGCCGGGCAGATAGGCTTTTTCATACCCCGCCCGCGTGAAGAAATAGGGGATACGCATCGCCGCCAGCTGATCGGGCGCGGCAAAGGCGAGCGCGTCCCCCTGCGACAGGACATTGGCGACTTCCCAGGCGGGCCCCGCCGAGGCCGCCTTCTGCTTCATCACCGCATAGGCGCGGTCCGCGAGGCTCAACGTCTGCACCGCCGCCCGCGCGCTGGCGACCAGTTGCCCGTCCAGCGGCGGCCGGCGATTGGGCCAGACCGAGGCCATGTCCCGGTCCTCCAGCAACGCATCGAGATGGCGGGTCAGCGCCGCCCGCTCGGCCTGGCTGTCGGCGCCGGGATACAGGTCGTTGGCCCAGTCCGCCGTCACCCAGGCCTTCACCGCCTTGGCATCCATCGGTCCTTGCTGGCCCAGCATCAGATAGACTTTCAGCGGCTCGTACAGGCGCATCGGATCGCGTCCATCGGCCTTCATCACCGCCTCCAGCCGCAGGAGCAGGCGCGGCAGCATCACGCGGCGCAGCGCATCGCGATACGTCTCCTCCGCCCGCTGGCTGAGCCCACCCTGATAGAGGCCGAAGGTCATCGCCAGCGACGGGCCGCCCTGACGCCGTTCGGCATAGCCGCGCGGCAGGTTGCGCAGCGTGTCGAGCGCGGGGATGGCGGCGCGCAGATCGGCATCGTCCTCGCGCACCTGGGTCAGGTCGACCCCAGCCTCGCGGAACTGCTGCTCGGCGCGCGCGCTGGCCTCGGTCAGCGCGGTCTGGAACGCGCGGTTGCGCGTATAGCTCACGCCCCAGGCCGCCAGCACCAGCGCACTCACCACCGCGATGCCGCCCAGCGCCGCGATCATCTGGCGACGCAGACGGCCCTTCGCCTTGGGATCGGTCGTGACCAGCCCCGCTTCGGGGAACATCACCTCGGTCAGCAGGCGGTTGAGGAAATAGGCCCGCCCACGTCCCGGCGCGGCGGCCTCGACCGGCTGTTCATAGACCTGCGCCATCGAGGCCAGGATGCGGTCGAGCGCCTCGCCCTCCTGCACGCCGCTGGTCATGTAGAAGCCGCGCAGCACGCCCGCCGCCTCGTCGCCCGCGACGAACGCGCCATCGGCAAAGCGCATCAGCCGCGCACGAAGCGACCGCAACTGCGCCGGAAAGCCGATCATCATGCCGCGCCGACGCTGGTCGACCTCCTCGAACAGGCGGCGTGCCTGGCGATCGGCGACCGCCTGGGTCGCCTCGTCAAAGGCGTGCGCCAGCGCCTCCGCGCTCGGTCGGCCGTCGGCATAGGGCAAGGTGGCCCCCAGCACGGCGCGACGTCCCTCCACGTCGAGATCGTCAAAATAGTCGGTGAAGCCCGCGAGCAGATCGGCCTTGGTGACGAGCAGATAGACCGGCACCGCCGTTTCCAGCGTACGGCGCAGCTCGACCAGGCGGCGGCGGACCGCGCGGGCATGGGCGTCGATCGCGGCGCAGTCGCTGCCCACCAGCGTATCGATGCCGATCGCCACCAGCACGCCGTTGATCGGCTGGCGCGGACGATGGCGCTTGAGCAGGCCCAGAAACGCATTCCAGCCTGCGGCATCGACCGTCGCATCGCTGTCCTGCGTCGTATAGCGGCCCGCCGTATCGACTAGCACCGCTTCGTCGGCGAACCAGAAGTCCAGGTTGCGCGTACCGCCGATCCCGCCCACCGCCTGTTCGACGAAGGGAAAACGCAGGCCCGAGTTCAGCAGCGCCGTCGTCTTGCCCGCGCCCGGCGGGCCGATGATGACATACCAGGGGCGGCTGTAGAGATAGTCGCGCCGTCCGCCCGCCGCGCCGCGCAGCTTGGTCAGCGCCTCGGTCATGCGGCGACCCAGCGCCTTGCCTTCCTCATCGGCGGCGTTGGGGCCCGCCAGTTCGGCGGCGATGGCATCGGCGGCCTTGCGAGCGGCGCGGCGGCGCAGGAACCACCACAGGGCCCAGGCCAGCGCGACCAGCACCACCGCGCCGATCCGCACCGGGATCGGCCGGAAGAAGGCGACGAACAACGGCAGTCCGAACGCGAACAGCGCCGCGAGCAGCACCGCCGCCGTGATCGTCACGGCATACCAATTCCGAAAAAAGCCCCGCATCAGTAACGCCTCGGCACGACGATCTCGACCCGACGGTTTTGCGACTTGCCCGCCGCATCGGCATTGGAGGCGATCGGCACGGTATCTCCCAATCCCTTGATCGTGACCCGCGACGGATCGGACAGGTCGCTGCGGATCAGCTTGGCGACCGTCTCCGCCCGCGCTTCGCTCAGGGCCATGTTATCGGGGAAGCGGACGGTGGCGACGGGCGTGTTGTCGGCATGGCCTTCGATCACCACCCCGCCCTTCTCGTCCTCGATCGCCCGGCCGATACGGTGGAACAGGGTCTCGCGCCCCGGCTCCAGTTCGTCCGAGCCGGACCGGAACAGCTGGCCGATGGTCGTGCGCACGCGAACCGTCTGCGCATCCTCCTCCACCTTCACCAGCCCTTCGCGGATTTCGGGTTCGAGGAAACGGCGCAGCTTGCTCGCCTGCGCACTCGCGGCGGCGGGCATGGCGGCGGCGGGACGCGACAGGGTCAGCCGTGCCTCGGGGTTGAGCGCCGCCAGCCGGGTCGAGGGCGTATCCCCGCTCGACGCCAGCATCAGCCGCAGCACGACATAGACCAGCAGCAGCAACGCAAGCGCCCCCGCCCCGGCCAGGGCCAGGACGCTGAGGCCGACGCGCCCGACCGGTGCAGTCTCGCCGCGCCAATGCGGCACCAGCTCGACCTGCGACAGCGCGCGGACATGGGGCAGCGCGCCCTGCAACCGCGTCATGATCTCGTGCAGGCGCCGGCGGCCATCGGGCATGACCCGGAAACGCCCCTCGAACCCGGCGGCGAGGCAGGCGTGGAACAGTTCGATCAGGTCGAGATTGTCGTGCGGCACGCGCAGCATGTCATCGACCAGCTGCCAGAAACGATCACCGCCGATATTCTCCTGGAAGAAGGTGACGACCATCGATCGCCGCGCCCATTCCGCGCCGTCGGTGCCGATGCCGGGCAGGTTCTGCGCGATATCGTCGGCGGTGGCGCAGACGGCATATTTGGCGCGCTGGCGCTTTTCCTCGGGGTAATGCGGCTGGATCGCGCGCTCGAACCGGCCGATCGCGGCGGCGCACTGGCGATGCAGCTCGGGCATGGGCAGGCGGACACGACCTGCGCGGACCGCCGCCAGCAGCGCCAGCACCGGCTCCGCCTCGGCCAGCATGATATTGCGGATCGCGGGCGGCGTGGCGGGCAAGGGCACATCTTCCTCGCCCAGCCGCGAGGGCACCGGCCCCGGCGCGACCGGCGCGGCGGCGCGCGAGAGCGGCGGTGGCGCGGCATAACCCTGGGCCGGGCCCTGGGCGGGGGGCGGCTGGCTCATGCTGCCCCAGGGCGCGGGTGGCGGCGGCGGTGGCGCTCCGGCCGCGTCGCCCCGCTTCAGCCCCTGCAGGGGCGAGGGTCGGAATACGGTCTTGTCGCCGTCCTCGCTCATCGACCGCTCCGTTTGACGCACCAGAGTTCGAGCTTCAGTTGCGGCCAGTCACCCGCGACATGCAGACCCAGCGCGGTCGCCTGCTGGAAATCGCGCCATTCGGCCACGCCGCGATCCAGCTCGAAATAGACGAAGCCGGGCAGCACCCGCAGCTGGGGCGGCGGGGTCGGCGTATGGCGCAGCGGCACACCGGGCAGCGCGGAGTCGACGATCTGGCGCATCTTCTGCACCGTCCCGATCTTGGCGACCGAGGGGAACAGCCCCCGGATTTCCTCGACCGGCGAGGCGGCGGAGACGGCAAGATAGAAATAGCCCGTCTCGTAAAGCCCATGGTCGGTGATGCGCGAGACATAGGCGCCCGGCCCGGCCTGATCGAGCGGCAGCTGCAACGCCGAACGCTCGAACACCGCCGACAGCATCGACTGGAGCAGGTCGAACACCGGCTCGAAACAGGTCTGCGGATTTTCATGATCATAGCGCGGCAGCGGCGGTGCTTTGCGCTCGGGCCGGATCAGCGTCGCGATCTCGCCCGCCATCGAAATAAGCGTCTCGAACAGGCGCTCGGGATGGACGACGGGCAGGAATTGCAAATGCTCCAGCACCGGCAGCCAGCGATTCAGCGCCTGGAGCAGCAGGAAGCTGGCAAAGGTGTCCGACCCGCCATCGGTCGCCTCCACCGCGCGCAGGGCCAGTTCCTCGGCGCGCTGGCCCGCGCGACCGACGATATCCGACAGGCCGCCGCGCAGGCGCGGGGCGGCGGCGGAGTCCAGCGTCGGCGCTATATAGCGGTCGTCGAACATGACGCGCCGGTTCTGCACCTCGCGCACCCGTGCCAGCCCCAGCGTGACGCGGCCGTAAATCTGGTCGCGGGTGACGCCGAAGCGCAGATTGGGGCGGCCCAGCCCGATCGGCTCGCTGGTCCGGTCGTCCGAAAAGGCATCCGCGACCTCGACCTCGTCGACCAGATAGCGGGCGTCATGGCTGCGCGCATCGATATCGCGGAACTCGACCGCGCCGACCTGGGCCGCGGGCAGCGTCAGATAGACGATCGCATCCCGCGCATCGCCCGGCACGTCCAGCGGCTCGGGCGGCGGCAGGTCGTCGGGAATGGAAAAGGGCGTGCCGTCGGGCAAGATACCCACCGCCCGCGACACGGCGAACTTGCCCAGCGCCGCCAGATCCTCATCGATGGTGAGGGCGGTCAGTCCCCAGGCCCAGGGACGGATCGAATCGACCCGTGCCCCCAGTTGCGCCTCGACAAAGCGGTCCTGCGCCTGGAAATGCTGTGGCCGAAGGAACATGCCCTCGTGCCAGGCGACCCGATTTTTACCAGCCAATTGCTCTCCCCAAACAGGCTGACGGGCTGACATGGAAACCCATGACCGCCCACCCGGTTATTGCCCCAGACGGTAATTGGAGCAATTCTGATTTCGCGCGTGACAGAACAGGACGCCTGACGGAGGTCCATGACATATCCCCACGACGAAGAACCCTCGTTCGACCCGCGATCATGGATCGAACGACGGGCCGTTTCGGTTCCACAACTATCGACCCAAGATAGGATAAGCGGCACGCCCGCCACCGCGCCCGGCGCGTTTCGGCACGGCGGCCGTACCCTGCCCTGGATCGCCGGGTTGGCCATCGCGGCGTCGGGGGCGGTGGTCGCGATGCTGGCGCGTCCCGCCCATGTCGACACGCAAGCCGCCACCGCACCGATCGCCCGCCCGTCGGAAACACTCGAAAACCGGACGCTGGTGATCGCCAGCACCGCCGATCTCGGTCCGACACTTACCGCCGCCGGGGTGTCCCCCGCCGATGGCCGCGCGGCGCTGGGCGCGATCGGGGACCGGCTACAGGGCAAGGGCGACATACGCCTGACCTTTACGCTGGCGCATCGCGGCGACGCGGTTCGCCTCGCCGCGCTCGACGCGGTTCGCGATGACGGGTCGGGGGTGACGCTGGTGAGCAAGGCCGACGGCTTCGTCGCCACCCCGCTCGCCGCGCATCTCCGCCGCGTGGTGCGGTTCGTTCGCGGCGAGCTGGACGGCCAGAGCTTCTACAGCTCGGCGGTGGCGGCGGGGGTCAGCGACGTGCTGATCGGACCTTTCGTCAATGCCTTCCGCTATGATTTCGACATGCAGCGCGAAGTCGCGCCCGGCGACGTGTTCGAGGCGGGATTTGCCCAGCGCGTGACCGCCGAGGGTACGCCGGTGGGCACGCCCGAGCTGGTCTATGCCTCGCTGTCGACCGCCGCCAAGTCGCGCGCCCTGTATCGATTCCAGGCCCCCGGCGACGCGCAGGCCGAATGGTATGACAGCAGCGGCCGGAGCAGCCGCACCGCCTTCATGCGCACTCCGGTCGAGGCGGCGCGGATCAGTTCGGGCTTTGGGATGCGCGGGCATCCGATCCTGGGTTTCTGGAAGATGCACAAGGGCACCGACTTCGCCGCGCCCACCGGCACGCCCATCTATGCGGCGGGCGATGCCGTGGTGACGTTCGCCGGACCAAAAGGGCCTAACGGCAATTTCGTGCGGCTGCACCATGCCAATGGCTGGGATACGCTGTACCTGCACATGAACCGGATCATGGCCGGGATCGCCCCCGGCAGCCATGTCGCCCAGGGGCAGCAGATCGGCGAGGTCGGGACCACCGGACGCTCGACCGGCCCGCACCTCCACTACGAGGTGCATATCGACGGCCAGCCGGTCGACCCCATGTCGATCAAGGTCGATGGCGGCCGGTCGCTGACCGGCGAGCCGCTGAAGCGGTTTCGGGCCCAGCGCGACCGGATCGACGCGACGCGGGTGACGTCGGCGACCTGATCCCAGCCGCCACATCATGCCGCCCCGCTCCGGCGGGCGGCGAGCAGCCAACCCACCACCAGCGCCACCAGCGACAGGCTCATCGCCCAGCTGCCGTTCAGCCCCTGATCCGATCCTCCCCAGAGCGACGCCCCCCGCAGATCGAGGTCGAGCACCGCCCCAAAAGCTCCGACCCCGGGATTGGGATCGAGGCCCAGCAGCATTTGCTCACCCGCATTCCACGCGAAATGCGCAGCCATCGCTCCCGGCAGTCCCGGCCGCCCCGCCGCGATCAGGCCGAACAGCATCCCGCCCAGGAACAGGTTGAGCAGGGCCACGCCACCACTCGCGCCCCCCGCGATCAGGTGAAGGGCAGCAAACAGGGCGGCAACCAGCGGCACCGCCACCCATCGACCAGCCAGCGATTGCACCACGGGTTGCAGCCAGCCGCGAAAGACCAACTCCTCCGCCGCGACCTGCACCGCAATGACGATCACCCCCAGCGCGAGCAGAGGCCCGACCGCCGTAGTCGGCCCCCGGACCAATGTTCCCGCCATGGCCGTATAGCCGGTGGCCAGCAACAGCCCGCCCAGTCCGGTCAACGCCCCGAGCCCGAGCGAACGTCCCCATGCGCCCCCCGCTCCACCGATCCCCGCCAGCCGACGTCCGACCCAGCCGAGCAGCAGCAGCGGGCCGAATACCGCCACGGTGAACCCGGCCTCGCCCCAAGCCCCTTCGCTCACCCATCCGCCGACCAAGCCCGGTGCGAAACGCAGCCAGAGCGTGACCAGGACAAGCCCGATCGCCGCCATCGCCGCATTTCGCACAGGCTGCTTCACGACCAGGTCCGGCTCAGCGAGCGGTGACGGGTGCGCTGGCGGCCGGTGACGGCGGCGTCGCCGAAAGGGCGGTCTTGCTGCTGTCCCCCACCAGGAAATAGGGGGCCCAGTAGAAGGGATGCGAATAGGTCGGCTGCGCGATCAGCGCCTGCTGCGCCGCCTGCATCGCCTGGCCCAGCGTGCCGGTGCGCGCGCGGGTGTAGAAGGCGCGGATAAATTCATCGCTCTCCTTCTCCGCCGAGACCTGCCAATAGGTCGCCATGACCGCTCGCGCATTGGCCGCCAGGAAGGCGCGGACGAGGCCGTCGAGCGTCGCGCCCGCTTCCTCCTGCCCCGCGCTGCGTGCCAGCGCCTCGTCGCGCACCCCCGCCGCCGTGTCGCAGGCCGACAGCAGGACCAGATTGGCATCGAGCTTCAACTCGGCGATCTCCGAAAAGCTGAGCAGTCCGTCCGACTGCGCATCGCCGAACGAGGTCACCAATGCAGGCGGCGACTTGGAACAGCCCCAGACGCCCTCGGTCAGGCCATGGGTGGCGAAGTGCAGCACCTCATAGTCGTTCAGGTCGCCACGGCTTTCGACCCCCGTATCGGTAAAGGCCGGACCGATCAGCATTTGCGCGGGTCGCGCCTGAAGCGCACTGGCCGCGATATCGATCTCCCGCGCGCTGATCGGCTTCAGGCTGCGCGACAGGCTGGCGAGGCGGCCATAATCGACCATGCAGCCATAGCCGACCGGAATGGGCCTGTCGGCCGCCGCGCCACTGACCGCCGCCGGGGCGACATGCTGACCCAGCCCCAGGAACGGCCGGGGTGCGCGCGAAACGGGAGTGTTGCGCGCGACGAGGAAGGAGCGCGGCGACAACGCGTTGGAGATCGCCGCACCGCGCGCCAGAAATGCTGTCTGCGAAAAGTCGAAGGGATCGGCCTTCACTGCCTTGGGGTCATAGCGCGTGACCAGCACGCCCAGCGGCAAGGTCGCCAGCGGCCCCGCCGGATCGATCACGATCGATCGGGACGCCTGCAACGTGGCGGCCGCCGGGCCTGCGATCAGGCGATAGAGCGTATAGGCCCGCGCCTCATCGAAGGGGACGAGCTTGCCGACGTTCAGGTCCCCGTCGATCGAGGCGCGAAGCTGCTTGCCCAGCGTCTCGACCGCGCGGGTCGCCGCCTCGCTGCCCGCGACATGATAGATGAAGGTCGCATCGCGGGTGACGACCAGGCCATAGATGCGCCGGTTCAGCTTGGTCAGCTTGATGAAGCTCTCACCCGGTCGCAATCCGGCACGCAGCTCGGCCAGGGTCGCGGGTGCGTCGTCCAGGGTACGATAGCGCGGATCGGCGGCCAGCTGGGCATCCACCGCCAGTAGCCGTTGCTCGGCGGCGGCGCGGGCACGCTCCAGGTCGGCGGGGTTGCCCTGCCCCGGCGCGGTTCCAGCAATGGCATAGCGCAACCGGGTGATCTCGCGCTCCAGATCGGCGCGTTCGCGCAGAGCGGTGGCGACCGGTCCGGCGGCGGTGACCACCGATCGCAGCTGGGTCAGCTGGCGCGCGACGGCGGGCTCTCCATTGGCCTGCACCGCGCGGAAGAAGCGGTCATAGGTGTCCGCCTGCGGCTTGGCGGCCTCGGCCACCAGCAGGTCGAGATAATCCTCCATGCCGAGCGAACTGCCCAGCGACGTGCCGCGCGAGTCGATCAGCGCATCGACGGCCTCGCCGAACGCCTGGCGCACGGCGGGACGCGGCGCGCCGGTGCGGGCAAAGACGGCCGCGCGGTCCAGCTGCGCCTCGGCGATGGCGGGCTCGTTGCCCGTCCCCGCATTGGCGATCGCACCCCGCCGCAGCATGTCGACCGCGCTCGTGAAGCTGTCATAGGCATCGCGATAGTCGCCACGCTGCGCCTGCAAGCGCCCCCGCTGCCGCGCGATGCGCGCGCCCAGCCAGAGCAGCTGGCTCTGGTCGAACCGGTCATTGGCCAGCGGGCGATAGGTGGCCGCGGCGCGCTCGATCGCCGCCTCCGCCGCCGGTCGATCGCCTTTCGCCAGCAGGGCGACGCTGCGCGCATATTGGGTCTCGATATCGAGGACCAGTTGCGACAGCGCAGCGGCGTTGGGCACCGCCAGCGCGGTGGCGGTGCCGTTCTGGCTGGGCTGGTTCAGCAGGCGCAACACGTTCGGATCGCTGAGCGGCTGATCCGCCGCCAGCGGCGCGGTCGCCACCCGGTCGAGGGTCGCCAGCGCCTCGGTGAAGGCATGGCGGTTGATCGCGTCGAACGCGACATAGGTGTCCCGCTTGCGCGCCAGGAACGCACTGCGCACGGCGGGCTCGGCGGTGAATATCGCATCGGCGGCGGCGAAATGCGCGGCCGCCGCATCGGGGAAGCGGATATTGGAGTCGGCCAACCCCGCCTCCAGCTGCAACTCGGCCCGGAGCGGCGCGGGCGTGGACGGGTCCATGCGGCTCAGCGCGTCGTTCAACACCCGCGAGGCATCGACGTGCAGCCCCTTGTGGTTCAGGCTGATCCCCTGCGCCAGCGCGGTCGCGACGTCGAACGGCGCAACGCTGTCCATCCCGTCCGCGCCCGGCAAGGCGGCACCCGGCCGGGGCGCGAAGGCGGTCAGCGCGATGGTCGCCTGCGGTGTCCGTGTCGTATCGGCGCTGAGCGGTCGCAGCTCCGCGATGACGGCGACCGCCTCTTCGAGCAGAGGCAGAAGGACGGGCGTCCCCGCCGCGACATAATGCCGGTCGCCGCGCACCATATCGAGACGCAGCGACTCCAGCCCCGTCACCCGGTCGAAACACCGCCGCGCGGTGGCGCTCTGCCCGGCGATGGTGACCGCACCGTCCGGCCCACAGTCGAACTGCGCGTCGAGACTGGCGTCCGCTTCCTTCGATATCCGCACCGCCCGCACGGTGCCGAGCGGACGGCTGGCCGCCACCCCCGAACAGGCGATCGTGTAGGCGCGGTCGAAGCGATCGGGCACGGCGGGATCGGCCCAATTGCGCGTCGCGACGCAGCTTTCGCCCGCCGCGTTGCGGCCCAGGCCGATCGTCTCCATCCGGGCGATCGGCGTGACCCCGGCCGCCTGGACCAGCGCGGAACTGCCCAGCGCCGCGATCATGAGGGCGTGGCGGGGACGGGGCATCATGCGCAGGCTCACTTTTCGTCTTCCTGGTCCTGAGGCGCCTGGGGTGCCAGTTCGGGCAACCCGCTCAGCAGCTCTTCATTGTTGGCGCCGATCACCGGCGAGAAGGGCACGGCCACGTCGCGCGCGATGCCGAACACCTCCTCGCTGTTCCAGCGGAACACCTGCAGCGTCGGCTGGATCACGATGGTGGTGATGCACCCTGCCCCCGATCCGGCCAGACAGCCATTGATGCGACTATTGGGCAGCAGCACGGGGTCGATCGCGATCACCGGATTGCCGAGCAGCGCGGCGCTCGCCCCACCGATGCCGTTGATCGTGCCGAACAGCGCCACGCCATTCTGCCCCGCCGTCCCGAAGCTGCTGATCCGCAGCGCGGGCGATACCGGCGCGCCCGGCGTGCCGCCGATCTTCAGACCCGAAAACTCGCCCGGCACCGCCGTATTCTGGAACAGGGCATAGTCGCCGAACCGGACGGTCAGCGAACGGGCCGACAGGGTCGTGGTGGCGGACGGATCATAGAAGCCACCGGCCAGCTGGGCATTGTACAGCGCGGAATTGCCGTTGCCGATCAGCGACTGCGCCTGGACCAGCCCGGCATTGCCGGGCTGCAGCGTGTCGATGAAGCCGGGTGCCAGCCCCATGGCGATGCGGTTGCCGCGCAGTTCGACGTCCGAACCATCGAACAACAGACGCCCGCCGCCGTCGCGCGTCGCGACGACATGGATATTGGCCGCGTTGCCGCCATCGCTACCGCCGCCGATGCGGATGGCGCGCCCGGTCCCTTCGGCCTTGACGGTGCCGACGACGCGGACATCGCCGGTCCCGAGCATGTCGACCGTGCGCCCGCTGGCGCTGCCCAGGGTCAGCCCACCGACCTCCATCGTGCCATTGCCCGCGTCGAAGCGCAGCGTGTCGGCCGACACCTGCCGCACCTCCGCATCCGACAGGCGCAGGCCGTCGCTGCCTGTCCCGTCACCGATCCGCAGCGCGGCCGTGCTTGGCTGCCGGTTGACGAAGGCCACCGTCTGCGCGCGCAGCGGGCCGTTCAACGCCACGTCATTGGCGGTGATCGTCGCACTGGGCCCAGCGGTCAGTCCGCCGATCGTCGCCAGCCCGGCCACGTCCAGCGTCGCGATACCGCCCGCGCTGCCGCCGTTCAGCGTCAGGTCGCGGCTGCTGGTTAGGGCCAGCGTGTCGCCTGCCTTCGTGCCGGTCAGAGTCACTCCGGCGCCACCCGCGGCGATGCTGGCCCCCTCGACCGATCCGGCGGTCAGCGCCTCGCCCGCCTTGAGCGTCACCGCGCCTCCGGCCGCGACGTCGCGTAGCGTCAGGGCCGCCCGCGCCTCCGCCAGCAACTGCCGCGCGGCCGCCAGGCGTCCGCCGACCGCAATACGCTGTCCTTTCAGCGATGCCGCGCCATTGCTGGTCACCGCGCCGGTCGACAGCGCGCCGCCGCTGGCCAAATCGACGCTGCCGCCCGACAGGTCGCTCAGCGTCATCGCCCCCGCATCGGTGCGCAGCGCAACCGAGCCCGTCGCCGCGACCTTGCCCAGCGACAGATCGCCGCCCGACAACGCGATCGACAGGTCGCCCATCGTCAGGTTGTCGGTGGTCAGGCTGGCATTGTGCGTCAGGCTGCTCGCCACGACACTGCCGTCAAAGCTGCCGATCCGGGACGCCTCGATCTGACCCAGCTCGATCGACCGACCGCTGCCGGCGCGCAGGCCGAGCGCCGCCCCGCCGCCTGGCCGCGCCTGGAGCCGCGTGCCCGCAAAGCCGATCTGCCCAGCGGCATCCAGCACCAGCGCCTCCGCGCCCGCCCCGTCCGCGTCGCTGGTCAGGGTCAGCCCGCGCGCGGCATTCAGGTCGCCCGCCCGTGCGGTGATCCGCACATCTCCGGCCGCCTTCTGAATGATCCCGTCCTGGCCGCCCAGCGTCACGCCGCTGCCCGTCACACGGTAGCCGCCACCGGCCGCGACATTGCCGGTCACGCTCGCCGCGCCGCTGGCGTTCAGCACCGCATCGCCGCCCGCGGTCAGGCTACCGAGCGACAGGTCGCCGCCGGTCGTGGACAGAGCCAGCCCCGCCCCGGCGGACGCCTGGCCGAGGCCGAGCGAAGCGCCGCGCAGCGACAGGCCATTGGCGGCGCGCGCTGCATTGCCCGTGATCGCTCCGGCGGATTGGCCATCGATCGACGCACCGGCAAGGCTGTCAAAGACCACGCTGCCGCCGGTCAGCTTCAGCGCACCACTGGCCGAGGCCTGCGTCAGGGCGAGCTTGCCGCTCGCCCCGATGGTCATGTCGGTGCCGGTGACTGGGCCGGTCAGGTTCAGGTCGCCACCGGTCGCGGACAGGCCGACGCTACCGCCCGTCACGCTTCCCAGCCCGACCGTCGCGCCGGTCACGCTGACGGCGTTCGCGCCCTTGATGGAGGTGCCGCGAACGGCCCCTGCCGACGCGACCGTCACCGACGTGCCCGCCACATCACCGAAACCGACGCTGCCACCGTTGATCGACAAGGCACCGCCCGCCGTCACCTGACCCAGCGCCGCGTTGCCGCTCGTACCCAGCGTCACGTCCGTGCCCGTCACAGGCCCGCCCAGCGTGAGGTCGCCATTCGTGGCAGATAGGCCGACACTACCACCCGTCACGCTTGCCAACCCGACCGTCGCGCCGGTCACGCCGACGCCCCATGTCCCCTTGATCGAGTTGCCGCCAACGGCACCCGCCGACGCGATCGTCACCGTCGTGCCCGTCACATCACCAAAGCCGACGCTACCGCCCTTGATCGACAAGGCCCCGCCCGCCGTCACCTGACCCAGCGACGCGTTGCCGCTCGCGCCCAGCGTCACGTCCGTGCCGTTGACCGAGTCGGTCAGATTCAGGTCGCCGCCCGTGGCGGTCAAGCCGATGTTGCTGCCCGAAACGGCGCCCAGCCCGACCGACGCGCCCGTCACGGCGACGGCGTTCGTCGCTTTGACGGAAGCGCCGCCGACGCCCCCCGTCGACGTGACCGTCACCGACGTGCCCGCGACATCGCCGAAGCCGACGCTGCCGCCGTTGATCGACAAGGCTCCGCCCGCCGTAACCTGCCCTAGCGACGCGTTGCCGCTCGCGCCCAGAGTCACGTCCGTGCCGTTGACCGGCCCGCCCAGCGTCAGGTCGCCGCCGGTCGCCACGGCGCTGACCGGACCGCCGCCGGACAGGGCGGCAAGCTGGATCGCGGCCGCCTTCGCGCCGATCGTCCCGCTCGACGTTACCCGCCCGCCATTCACCGCCCCGGCCGAGGCGATATCGATCGTAGCACCTGCGACATTGCCGAAGCCGATCGAACCGCCCGCCAGGCTCAGGCCGCCGGTCGCCGTGACGTCGTTCAGGCTGGTCCGGCCGCTGGCCCCCAGCGTCACCGTACCGCCGGTCACCGGCCCGCGCACCGTCAGGTCGCCCTTCGTCGCACGGAGTTCCAGCGCCTCGCTGCCCGTATCGACCCGACCCGCGCTGATCGAGGTGGCGACGATGGTCAGCTTGCCGCCGACGACGTCGCCCAGCCGGGCCGCCGCACCGATGGTCAGCGAAAAGGCGCGCCCCGGCCCCGCCCCCAGCGTCACGCCCGAGCCGGACGTATAGCCGCTCAGCTCGCCACTGGGCGCTGCGATGGTCAGGTCGCCCGTGCGGCTCACGATCTGGGGCGCACGCACATTGCCGGTGGCCGAGACGCTGGCGGAGCCCACCGCGTCAAGGCCGTTGACCAGCAGGACGTCCGCATTACCGCCCGCCGCCGACAGCGTCGCCGCACCGCCCGAGGTAACGCCCACCGCGTTCAGCGTTCCGCTCGAGCGGATCGTGACGTCGCCCGTCCGGGTCGTGATTTGCCCCAGATCGACCGTCCCTTGCGCCGCCGACAGGCCGACCGCGCCGCTGGTCGCGATATCGCCGGTGGTCAGGCTGCCGCTCGATGCCGTGGCGGTCAGCGCCGTCGCGCTGACGGCCCCGACATTCACGCTGCTTCCGCCGAGCGTCGTGGCACCACCCGCGTTGATCGTTCCGAGCGCGAGCGCCCCGGTCGCCGTCGCATTGACCGCGCCCTGGCTGGTGATTGCGCCGCCCTGAAGCCCGCCGGTGGCCGTTGCGGAGAGTGACGTGCCGGTCATTGTGCCGAAGCGGACATCGCCCCCGCTGAGCGCCGCCGCGCCGCTCAGCGTCAGGTCTCCCAGGTTCAGGGCGTCGCTGCCCGTCACCGCCGACAGATTGACCGCGTCGACATTGCCCGCCGTGATGCTCCGACCCTGAAGCGTCGTGTCGCCCTGCGTCGCGATCGCGCCACCGGTCAGCGCACCCGTCGCGGTCGCCTTGAGGGTCTTTGCGCCCACGCGACCGAAGGCCAGCGTTCCGCCGTTCAGCGTGACCGCATCGCCTGCATTGATCGCGCCCGTGGTCAGCGCCCCGCTGCCCGCGTCGATCGCTACGCCGCCGGTGCCGACATTGATCGCACCCGTCGTGACGCCGCCCGCCGCCGCCAGCGACAGGCCGCTACCCAGCGTCAGGTCGCCGGTGCGGATGCTCGACGCGCCCGTGGCGGTAAAGCCGCTGGCCGTGACACTGCCCACGCCGATCGCACCGCCACTGGTGGTCAGGGTGACCGCCGAGGTCCCGTTGCCGCCGCCCAGGCTGCCGCTCGGATCGAACGCGATGTCGCCGGTCGCCGTCAGGGTCAGCGCCTTGCCGCCCTGGCTGTTGCTGTCCGACAGGATGGAAGTGCCGGTCGCGGCAGTGATGCCGCCGGCGGTGCTGGTGACGGCATAGGCACCGGTGGCGCTATGCACTCCGCCCAGCGACACGGCCTTCGCGGCCACCGCGACATCGCCCTGCGCCTGCACGCCGCCGAGCAATGCGGCATTGCCCTGCGCATTCACGGTCAGTCCGGCACTCGACAGCGCACCGCCCACGCCGACATCGCCGGTCGCGGTCAACGCCACCGCGCCGGTGGCGGTCAGGGCGTTGCGGATCGCCACCGCGCCGCCGGTCGCGCCGACCGTCACGCTGGTGCCGCTGATCCCGCCGACCTGAATACCTCCCGCACTCGCGGTCAGCGCGACCGGCCCGCCACGGACGGAATCCATGGTCAATTGCGTGCCGCTGGCGCTCGCCCCCAATGCGCCGTTGAGATTGCCCAGCGTGATCGCGCCGCCGCTGGTCAGGGTGGCGCGTCCGTTGCGGCTCTCCACCGTTCCCAGCGACAGGCCCGTGCCGCTGACCAACGTCACGTCGCCGCTGGTCGACAGATTGTTCTGCACGCTCAGCGTTCCCTTGGTCGCGCGCAGGCTGATTCCCTGGCCATTGCCCGTCACCGAGATCTGGCCGACGCTCAGATTGCCGTTCAGGCTTTCGGCGGCAAAGCTATCGACCAGGTTGAGCGCGCCGAACGCCAGCGCACCGTTGGACAGGATCGCGCCGCCCGGCCGGGTCGCGTCGCCGCCCGCCGCCGACAGCGCGGTCAGCGAACGGGCGGTCACATCGCCCAGTCGGACCGGCGCATCGGCCGAGGCGTTGAAGATCCCGACACGCAGCGCACGGTTGGTGCCGCCGATGATGCTGCTGCCGCTCGCAAAGGCGATACCGTCCGCGCCATTGGCCTGAAGCCGGATGAAATCGTTCGACTGGCCGCTGGTCGAGGCGACCGCTAGCGCCCCCGTGCTGGTGATGCCGCCGCTGGAGGCCAGCAGGTCGATCGCCCCACCACTGCGCACATTGCCGCCGGTAAAGGCAAGCGACGTGCCCGACAGGGTAACGGGCCCGCCGCCCGTCACGTCGCCGCCGAAGCTCGCCGCGCCCTTTGCCCCGACCGAAATCGCGTTCTGCGCCGACAGCCCGCCGACCGCCACCGCCTGGGCTGCGGTGATGGTCAGGCTTTTGGCTGAGGAAACCGCCCCTGTCGCCACATTGCCCGTCGCGGCGGTCAGCGTGACGCCGCCATTGGCGCTGGTCAGATCGCCCGTAGCGATCGACGCACCCTGTCCGGTCAGGTCGCCCAGAACCGAGACATTGCCCGTCTGCAACGTCCCCGTGGTGTTGAGCCCGGTCAGGTTCGCCGCCCGCACCGCGCCCAACGCGATCGGGCTCGCCGGATCGGCCAGGCTGATCTTCACATCGCTCTGTCGATCCGGCCCGCCCAACAGCCTGGTATTGGGCGCAAAGGCGATCCCCGTAGTCGATGGTGCCGTCAACGCCAGGGTCAGCGCACCGCCGCCGAAATTGTCCGAATTGGACTGGAGCGTCAGCCCGGACGCGCCGGTGATACCGCCGGCGCCCGCCGTGATCGTGATCGCGTCCTTCGCAGCCTGCGTCACCGGGCTGGCACCACCCAGCGTCACGCCGCTGCCCGAAACCTGATATTTCAGACCCGCCGAAACGGGGCCCGTGATCGCGACCGCGCCGCTGCCGGCATCGATCCCTATATCGTTGCCCGAGGAAAGCCCGGCCAGCGTGATCGCACCGTCGCGCGTGATGGTCAGGTCGCTATCGGCCCCCACCGCGCCGCCGATCGTGGTCGCACCACTACCGGTCAACGTGACCGTGCCGCCGCGCGACAGGATCGCGCCTGTCGCCAGCGCGCCGTTGGACGCGATCGTCACACCGCGATCGGACGCGAGCGACCCGGCGGTCAGCCCCGCGCTGGTCAGGGCCAGCCCGTCCCGCACATCGACATTGCCCAGCACCAGCGCGCCGGTCGTGGTCAGGCCGTTGGAAAGCGCCCCTGTCCCGATCGACTGTCGCAGGCCGCGCGCGGTGACATTGCCGAGCGCAACGGTGTTGCCCGTATCGCGCTGGCGGATGTCGACATAACCCTGTCGATCGTTACCGCCGATCAGGCTGCTGGTCGGATCGAACTGGATGTTGCCCGCCGACGTACCGGTCGTCGCCAGCGTAACGCCCGCGCTGCCCGATTGCAGCGTCAGGCCCGCCGCGCCGGTCAGGTCGCCATTGCTGGAGGTCAGGCGCACCGTGCGCCCCGCACTCTGGACCACCGCCGCGCCATTGCCCAGCGCGATCCCGGTGCCTGTGCCGATATAGTCGCGGTCCGCCGTCACCGCGCCCGATACGGTCAGCGCCCCGTCGCCCGACAACAGGATATCCCGCTGGCTAGACAGCGCGCCGGTCAGGCCCATCGTTCCGCTCGACCCGGCCGTGATGTCGCTGCCTCCGTCATTGACGGTCAGGCCGCCATTGACCAGCAGATTGGCCACGCCGCCCGTATCCGCCGCTGCGCCCGAAACCGTGACGCCGCCGACCGCATTGCTGGGCTTGCCCGCCGACAGGATGATACCGCGCTCGCCGGTCGTGGCGGTGGTGACGCCCGCGTCGATCTGGAGCAGCGCATCGGTGACCGTCGATTGCGACGCGAGCGCGAATAGGGCGTCCTGTCCGCCGACCGTGCCGCGCACATATTGGCTGCGCCCCGATACCGGCGTGCCGCGATTGATCGTCACCGACAACGGGCTGCTGGCCGAATAGGACAGTTTCACATCGGTCGCGGTGACGAAGGCGACATCCTGCCCGACCGCCTGGAAGTTGCCGTCCGCCTCGATCTTAGGCGCGACCATCACCAGCCCGCGATTGCCGCCCTGCACCTTGATCTGCGCACCGTTCAACACGGTGATCGCCGATGTGCTGCCGCTACCCGTCGTCAGTCGGTAACTGCTGCCGCCCGACAGGAAATCGCTGCTGTTCACGTCCAGCGTCGACAGGACCAGCGAGCCGGTGTTGAATGACGCCTTCGACCCCACGAGGATGCCGTTCGGGTTATAGACCCAGACCGCCACGTCGGAACCGCTGGTCAGCTTGCCGAGCAGTTGCGACGCATTGCCCGACACGTCGCGGTTCAGCACCGCGGCCCCGCCTGGAATCAGGGAACTCTTCTGGAAATCGGCGCTCTTGTCTTCGGGGATATTGAACCCGTTCCAGTCGATCACCGTATTCCGCGAATTCAGCACGACCTTCAGGTTGCCGCCCGGATTGGACACATCGGGCGCGCCCAGGATGCTGCCCAGGACACCGCTTTGCTGGGTCTGCACGACGCTCGCCGGGGTCGGAATGGACTGCCCCCAGGCGGGCGCAGCGACCAGACCGCCCAGCGTCGTGGTCCCCAGCGCACTGCTGAGCGCCAGCATCAGGCGAAGACGGCGGACGGGCGACGCGGCGTGGGTCGGGCTGGGGGTCTGGGCGGGGGTCATGGCGGGCATCCTATCGGGCGCGGTCACGGAACTGGACGGTCAGCGAGACCAGCACACGCGCGGGCGGTCGCTGCTTGTCGAGCAGCAACGCACGATCGAGCGGTTTGGCGTAACCGACGTCCAGGACCAGGCGATTGGGGAAGGACAGGCGCAGGCCGCCGCCCACACTCTCGAAACTGCGCGGCCCCTCGATCCGCGTGCGGTCCAGATTTTCGAGATAGAGATGGTCGAAGAAGCCATAGAATTGCGTGCCCAGCGCCGAGGTCAGCGGCAGGTCCGCGCGCAGTTCGACATGGCCGCCCGCCGCGCGGTCGCCGCTGTTCGAGCCGGGGTCATAGCCCCGCCCGATAGTCAGGCTGCCGAGCGCGAACTCCTCGTAGTTGAGCAGCGGATCGTTGGTCCATTGGACCTGCCCCAGCCCGGCGATGCTGAAGATCGGGCCCAGCGACAGCGTGGCGTCGACCACGCCGCGCACGACCAGCGCCCGCGCATTGCCCTCCAGTCGCGAGGTCAGCTGGCCGCTGGCGAAACCCGAACGGCTGGCATCGAAAATGCCCAGCCCTTTGCGCACCTCCAGCGAGGACGCCACCGACAGCCAGGGACGGCCATCGGCGTCGAGGAACTGCTTGTCGGCGTCGATCCCGGCGAACAGGATGCGCAACCGGTCGCGGGTCAGCGTCACCGCCGTATAGCCGCCGCCGACGCGCGAAATCTGGTCGACCAGATCGAAGCCGGCCCGCGCCCGCGCATTGCCGCGCACCGACCGGATCAGCGGCTTGGTCACGTCCAGTCCGGCGATCAGGGTGTTGGTCCGCAGGTCGAGCGCCCCCAGGTCCGGCCGCGACCAGGCATAGGTGGCGCGGCCGCCAAAGGTCGCGCCGTCATCGTCCAGCTGGAAGATATGCCCGCCCTGGACGATGATCTGCTCCTTCAGATCGGTCGTGGTCGACGCGCCCAGATAGGTAATGTCGCCCAGCCCGGTCAGCCCATAGACTTCACCGCGCGCATAGACCGTCTCACGCCCCAGCAGCGCCGAGTTATAGTTCTGCGCATTGGCGAACAGCGCGAAGCGACGCGAACTGATGGTCAGGTCGCCGATCACCGTTCCTGCCTCGCCCCCCGAGGGACGGAGCGACAATGCGACGTCGAGGCCGGGTACGTCGCCCGCCAGCAACAGAATACGCTCCGCCTCACGCTCGTTCAGCGGATCGAGCGCCTGGATCGCCGCAATCCGTCGGCGCAGGAACGGTTCATAGCGGCCCGCGTCGCCGCGCACCCGCACTTCGACGATGCGCGCGGTCACGACCTGCAGGCGCAGCACGCCGTCGGTGATCTCCTGCGGCGGAATTTGCACCGACGCGACCCAACCCTTGCGCCGCAACGCCGCATTGGCCGCATCGCGCACCGAACAGACCACCGCGATCGGCTGATCCCCGGTGGGGAGTTCCAGTCCCGACAAGGCCTCGGCGATCTGTGGCTGCAACGGCGAGCCGTCCGGCCGCGTGAAAGCCACACGTTGCAGGGTCAGCCGCAAGGACGAGCTGTCGAACGGGCAATTCGCCTCCGCCAGCGCCCCGCGCGAGTCGACGGTGGCGGTCGACTCGGCGCGCGGCTGCGGCGTCGGCGGCGTCACTTCCTGTCGCGTCGGCAGACCGACCTGGCCCCCGACCTGCCCGGCCACCTGCGCCGCTGCCGGCCCCGCCAGCACCCCGGCGATGATGCCCGCAAACGCCCCCCAGCGAAGGCCTGTCCCGTATCGCAAAACCCGTTCCCCTGATGTCTGCCGCTCCCTGCGGCGCTATCCGATCGTCATTCTCTTTTTGGGCAATGGCCTGCCCTAATCCTCGAAATAGAGGGCGCTCAGGCGCCATCCACCGGCGCCGCGCGTGAACTGCATGTCCCCAAAACGATATTGGGATGCGATCGCGCTACGGTCCTTTGGAGGCGCGGGAGCGGCTTCCATCATCTGCCGCTGCGTTCGGCCTTGCGGATCGACGCCATCGTCCTGGTCGAGAATCTTCGCCAGCACGGGTGCGACCTGCCTCGGCAACAGGCGGACTTTCGGACTATCGTCGAGAGTGCCATGCTGAATCACGACCGGAGCACTCATGGTCGCAATCGCCACCGCATCGTTCGCCAACGCCGCCCTGCGGAACCGGACCCAAAACGCAAGCAACGACTGATCCCGCGCAGGAGCGTCGGCGGTCGCGCTTGCCGCGACCTTGGGCGTCGCCGACGCGACGGCCGTCCCGACGGACGCATTTCCGGTGACCGCGGGGGTCGCGACATTGGCTTTGACGGACGCTTCTCCATTGCCACAGGCCGAAACCAGCAGCAGGATCGAGTATCTCAACGTCATCGTCCCCGATCCCTTCATCGTCCCTCCGGCCAGCGCATGGCTTTCACCGTGTATTGATCAAGCGGATAGCTGGAGACTCTGACACGGTCTTTCTGATTGCCGCCCAGCAATTGGATATGGGTCGCCGTCTGCCCGACGAAGAACGCCACATGATTCCCCGACGAGGACCCCGTCGCGCCATCGACGCCACGAGGCTTACGATAGATGTGAACAATGCAACCATAGCGCGGTTCGGCAAGCGCCGCGCCAAACTTGCCCCAGTCCGCCGCACGCGCGCTGCGTATTCCACGAATCCCGACCTGCTCGAGACACCAGTTGACGAAGGATGCACACCACGCAACCTCGTCCGACTTGGCCGCAAGCGTGGTGGTGGAATGATATTCGAGGATTCGCGGATTGTGGACGCCACCCGCGACTTCCGCCACGCCCTTTTCGGCCAGCGCCACCCGCATCCACGGCGCACCGATGGTCACCCCCGGCGGCTCGAGCAGGGTGCTGCGGCGAGGGATTGATCCTGCAACGGGCCTGGGTCTTACGAGACCCGTATAGAGCATACCGTCGACGGGCGACGGCAGGTTGCGGGTATCGGCCACAGGCACCTTACGCGTCGGCACGGTCAGACCGACCGCCTCAGCACGCGAAACGGAAAGCGAGGACCGGGACGTGGGCCCCACCCCCAGACTGCGCCAAGTCCGCGCACCAACGATCCCGTCGACCGGAAGGCCACGACCCGCCTGATATTGACGAACCGCGCGGTCGGTGCGCACCCCGAACACACCATCCAGTTCCAGTACAGGCCGAACCTTGCCGGTGGTGTTCAAAAGGTGCTGCAACATCTGGACCTGTTGGCCCCGGCACCCCTGATCAACTTCCATCAGGCGCATACCATGCTCCTTCAGTTGTTCGGCTATTCTTAGCTTCGCACCAAAGTCTTGGCAATGCGAACTATTTTCAGTTCAATTCATCTCCTGGTCATGTCGCGCACCTAGGCTCAATCGCCGGGCTGCGGATCGAACCGATAGGTGAACCGATCGTCCTCCACCCCGACCGCGATCTCCGCGACCTCTTCGCCGCGCATCTTGCGCTCCAGCAGCGCGACCGACATGTCGGGCAGCATCGTGTTGGTCAGGATCGCGTCGATCATCCGGCCGCCCGAAGCGATCTCCGTACAGCGGGCAACGATATGATCGACCACCGCCGGGTCGATCGTCACCGCGATGCCGTGATGCTGCGCGATCCGCCGCTCGATCCGGCCCAGTTGCAGGCAGACGATCCCGGACAGCACCGTCTTGGACAGCGGATAATAAGGGAGCACCTGTAACCGGCCGAGCAAGGCAGGCGGAAACACCTTGAGCAATTCGGGGCGCAGCGCGGTCGCCAGCCCCTCGGGCTCCGGGGCCATCTCCTCGTCCTCGGCCAGGGTCGAGATCAGGTCGGTCCCGACGTTCGAGGTCAGCAGGATCACCGTGTTGCGGAAATCGATATGCCGCCCCTCAGCATCGTTCATGAAGCCCTTGTCGAACACCTGGAAGAACATTTCATGGACGTCCGGGTGTGCCTTCTCCACCTCGTCGAGCAGCACGACGCTATAGGGCCGCCGCCGCACCGCTTCGGTCAGGACGCCGCCCTGGCCGTAACCGACATAGCCTGCGGGCGCGCCCTTCAGCGTGGAGACGGTGTGCGCCTCCTGAAACTCGCTCATATTGATGACGATCATCGAATCGTCGCCGGAAAAGAGCAGCTCGGACAGCGCATGCGCCGTCTCCGTCTTACCCACACCCGACGGGCCGCAGAGCATGAAGACGCCGACCGGCTTGTCCGGGTTGTCGAGCTTGGCACGGCTGGTCTGGATGCGCTTGGCGATGGCCTCCATCGCATGATCCTGGCCGATCACCCGCGCCTTCAGCGCATCGGCGATGGTCAGCACGCTGGCGATCTCGTCCTTCACCATCCGCCCGACCGGGATGCCGGTCCAGTCCCCCACGACCGAGGCGACGGCGTCCGCATCGACCACGCCGAACACCATCGGCGCATCGCCCGCTGCCGCTCGCGCTTCGGCCAGGGCGGTCTCCAGCGCCTCGCCACCCGCCTCTCGCGCGGTCCGCACCGCCTCCAGCGCGGCCTTTTCCTGGGCCCATTTGGCCTCGATCACCTCCAGCGCGCCGCGCGCCTCGGCAATCGCCTCGTCCAGGCCGCCCAGATCGCCGCCGGGGCGATAGCGCGCCTCGATCTCCCGCTCGACGATGCCGCGCTCGACCTCCAGCAAGGCCAGTCGCCGCCGCTGGTCCTCGACCGGGGCCGGGGTGGCGTTCTGCGACACGGCGACCCGCGCCGCGGCGGTATCGATCAGGCTGACCGCCTTGTCGGGCAGTTGCCGGGCGGGAACGTAACGCTGCGACAGCGTAACCGCCGCCGCCACCGCGTCGTCCAGGATCACGACATCGTGATGCGCCTCCATCGCGGGCACGACCGAACGCAGCATCGCGATCGCGACGGGTGCCTCCGGCTCGGCCACATCGACGGTCTGGAATCGCCGGGTGAGCGCCGGGTCCTTTTCGAAATACTGGCGATACTCGGCATAGGTGGTCGCCGCGATCGTCCGCAGCCGCCCACGCGCCAGCGCCGGTTTCAGCAGATTGGCGGCGTCCCCCGTCCCCGCCTGTCCGCCTGCACCGATCAGCGTATGCGCCTCGTCGATGAAGAGGATGACGGGCGTGGCCGCGCCCTCGACCTCGTCGATGACTTGGCGAAGGCGCTTTTCGAACTCGCCCTTCACGCCCGCTCCCGCCTGCATCAGCGTCACGTCCAGCGCGCGAACTTCGACATGGCGCAGCGCAGGCGGCACGTCGCCATCGGCGATGCGGCGTGCAAAACCCTCGACGACGGCGGTCTTGCCGACCCCCGCCTCGCCGATCAGCATCGGATTGTTCTGCCGACGGCGCAGCAGCGCGTCGACCAGTTGCCGGATCTCGGCGTCGCGCCCGACGATCGCGTCGATTTCTCCCGCCCGCGCCTTGGCGGTCAGGTCCACCGAATAGCGCGCCAGCGCCTCGCCAGTGGCGGCCGGCGCCTGGGGCGGGCTGTCCGAGGCTCCAGCGGGCTCGGCCGATGCGCCCAGGATTGCCGCGAACTCGGCCCCCAACCGCTCGACCTGCACCTTGCGCCATTCGTTGCTGGTGGCGAACAGGGCGTTGCGCAGCGTCGGCGTGCGCAACATGCCATAGATCAGGTGACCGGTCCGAACCTTCGCCGCCCCGAACTGCAGCGAGGCATAGAGCCACCCCTTCTCGATCGCCTCCTCGACCTGCGGCGCGAAGTCGGAAATCGCCGAGGCGCCGCGCGGCAATATGTCGAGAGAGCCGACCACATCGCGCGCCAGCTTCGCCTCGTCCAAGCCGAAGGTCCGCCGGATCGCCGCCACGTCGCCCTGCGGGTCCTGCACCATCAGGTGGACCCAGTGAACCAGCTCGACATAAGGGTTGCCCCGCATCCGGGCAAAGCCGGTGGCGGATTCAATCGATGTCAGTGCAGCCGCGTCCAGGCGCCCGAACAATGATGCACGGCTGATCTCGGTCATGCGCTCCCCCCGGAATGGCGCGGGCTCAAGCCCGGTTTCGGATGTGCAACGATCTCGATGACAGAATGTTGCATGGTGTGATGACGTTACTGTTGGACGGTTCGAGTCAAAGGGCGGGTGATGCAGTCATGACTGGCAATCAGCCGCCAGAACGTTGAACCCGCTTTCCAATTGTTCGGCGGCATTGCCTTTCGGCGTATCGCCCTTTTCCGGTATCGACAGCTTGATCGGCTGCCCGTCCTGCTCGATCGTGAAGGTCCGACGTCCGGCGATGGTGCGGCTGAGGATGTTTTGCACCTTGGTCCAATCGACCGTCGTCGATCCGGTCGCCGTCAGGATGCTCGTCTTGCAGCGATCCTCGAGCCGGAAATCGGTGATGCGTCCGCTCTCCAGCATTCCGCCGTCCAACAGGATTTCGCGGAGCAGCCTCGTTCCGGTTCGATGCGTCCTGTCGATAGTATACGCCTCTTGTGTGGCGACAGGCGCGGGCGCCTCCGTCGTACTTGGGACTTGATTGACCGTGGCGCCATCCGATTTCGCCTGACATGCCGTCACGGCAAGCGCGGCAAGTGCCATCATATGTCGGGTCTTTATCATCGCTCTTCCGTCCCACGCCCTGCATCAGCCCGCGTCCGAGGTGGCTCCGCAATTCTCGGCCAGCAGGCCCATGCCCATGGTGACCCGGTCGGCAATGTCGCCCGACGGAACGGCAACCTTCTTTGAGCCATCGACCGTGCCGATGATCGTCACATCGCGTCCGCCAATCGTCTCTGGCGCCAAATTCCCGACCTTGGACCAATCGACATTCGCCCGCGCCTTTGTCGTTATGAAGGCGGAAGCACATGATCCTTGCACAATGACGTCAATGATCGGCTCGCCGTCCAACGTTGCGTGGCCGATCAGATTTTGGCGAAGCGCCACCATGGCCCGTTTGTTGATAGCGGCATTTTCGGAATCGGCTTGCTCGGCCATCGGCGACCCATCAACCGCATTCCCTATGGCGGAACCGATCACAGCCGTCGAATTTTCCACCGTGCTTGTGTTGTGCAGTTCGCTGGCGTCTGCACCGACGACCTTGCCACATCCCGAAATCAGGATCGCCAAACAGACGACCCGGTACATACCTGTATATTTCATCGATACTCTCCATATAGGAAAAGCTTGGTTTCGGCAGCCCGCCGACGAACCAAGCTATCAACGCGCTGCTTCCCCGAATAAACATATTTGGAAAGCTGCATCATCGCATCATGATAGCGCTCTTCATTGACCAACTTGATGACCTTTGACCAACCGCCACCAGTATTATAGGCATAGGAGACAAGGGCATCGAACTGATATTGCGTTAATTCGATGCGCACGTCTCGCCGTACCGGCCGCTCATATTGCGCAATAACACGCTGCAAAAGCTGTGCTTGCTGAGCATCGGTCAACGACAGTAAATTTTTGTTGGCATTTACGAAATTCGTGGCGGCCGCGGCTTGTTTTCCTGCTCCCTGCGCCGCTTTGGCAGCGATATTGGGTGCGACGCCGATCGCCTCCAAGTCTGCTGCGATGCTCGCCTGTGTTCGATCTTTCATGTCATAGCCGGGGCCGATCGTAACACCACTGGCCGCAGTCGGATGGTGAAGACGCTGACTGACGCCCGGCTGCCCTTCGTGGCGAACGATGAACTGGCGGCCTTTCAAAGACATGCGCATATTTGCAGCGCTGCGCTTCAGCGCATCGGTTTCGGGCGAACGTTCGGCCCGTTTGCGCGCTGGATCGACAATGGGCCGCAAACGACCGGGATCACCTCTTCCTACTGGGCTGGCCGATGGGGACGGCGTATCCGAACGCCTTGACGGCCGAGGTGACTGCCCATTGAGCGCCCCCCATGTCAGAGGTCCGACAATGCCGTCTGGAGGGTAAAGGCCTAGCCGCCGTTGGGCGATCCTGACCGCACGCTCCGTTCGAGGGCCGAAAACCCCATCGGCCTGCAGGCCGGACTGGAATTGCCGTAAAATCTGCTGAAGTTTCTTTACCTCTTCGCCGCGCACGCCTTGCTTGAGGATCATGATTTCATTCTCCCAAAAGCACTTTGCTGATCATCATGCTCCAGATCGCGCCATACCCCCGCCCCGCCGCAGATGCGCATCGCCCCGCACGCCCTCCCCGCCGCCGCCCAGCCAGCCGGTCCAGCCGAGGCGGGTCGTGCCGTCGAGCCGGGCCGGACGGGCGTCGCGGCCCTCGACTTCCAGCGCGACGTCCCATTCCAGATGGCTCGGGGCGAAGGCGGTCAGCGCCTCCGACAAGATACGGAACCGCGCGCCGGAGGGGAGCAGCGCCTCGTAATCCGCGCGCGAGCGGGCGCGGATCACCACCCGAAAGGCATCGGAGGCGATCTTGGCGCGGCCGCCCAGCATCGCCTCGTTCCCCAAGCCGCAAAAGGAGCGGCCCAGCCGCGTCCGGTCCGCGTCGTCGATCTCGCGCCAGCGCGGCTGGAACTCCAGCACGCGGACCGGCTGGCCGAGCAGATGGGTCATCGCATCCTCGATCGCACCAGCACTGCGCCGCGACGCGAACAGCGCTGCATAATGAAGCCGCGCCCGTGCCGGGAAGTCGCTGGCATCGCCGACGCCTTCCGCTGCGCCGGTCAGGCGCGCGACGTGATCGGCGAAGCGGTCATCGGCCGGTCGATCGGCTTGCGCGGCAGGCTGCGAATCCGCCCAGGCACGGTAGAAGAATTGCAGCATCCGCCCCGCGAGCAGATCGAGCCAGCCTCCGAACGGCCGCTTCTTGGCATAGCGGCGCTCGAACACCGCGAATTCGGTCATATGCGAGGGCAGCGGCCCCATCGGACCGGTCAGTCCGAACCAGAAGCCGCCAATCCGCGCACGGCCCTTACGGACCTCCACCTCCTCCAGCGTCGAGTCCGGGAAGGCAAGGGTCGGGACTTGCGTCAGGTCGGCGATGCTCTGCGACGGGCGGCGCGCGAGGCCCAGACGCGGCAGGCCGGGCGCGCGCGCCTCCGCGCCCCGAACGACGGGAAACAGCCCGAAACGCTTTCGCGCGGCCGCCGCCGCCTGCAAAAAGCTCAGATGCTGTGGCGGCGGCCGATCCTCAGCGGCCATCGCTGGAATTCCCCTTCGTTGGTGCTGGACACATGGGTTTCGGTGAAGGCGTTGATGCTGGCGAACTCGGCCAGGAAGCGTTCGAGCACGGCGGAGAACAGAAACATCCGCCCCTTGTCGAACGCGGCATCATCCAGCGTCACGTCGATCCGGTGCCCGCGCGCGATCGCCATCCGGTCCATGCCGGGCACGCGCCGTGCCACGCGGGTCGAGCGGATCGCCGCCACGCCATCGACCTGGCGGCGCGAGGCAGCATCATCCTGTCGCCCATAGAGCGCCAGATGATCGCGCAGCACCTGCGGATCGTCGCCATCTTCGGGCGCCAGCGTCATATAGTTGGGCGTCAGATGGCCGATCACCCGCCATGCCGCATCGCCCATGCCCATTGGCGGCTTGGGCCGGGTCGGCGCGCGCAGCACGCTGACCGCGCGGGCGGGCACGCCGGAGACGATGAAATGCTGGTCGCCACGAAACTGGAGCAGTTCGGGCAGTTCGCGATTGGTGACCAGAGCGCGCACCGCCAGCTCGTCGATCTGGTCCAGTCGGGTGGCATCGCCCGGCGCGGTCAGGCTGATCCAGGTCTCGGTCCCGGTATATTCGCCACGCCGCCGCAGCTTCTGTTCGCGGGTCGACAGCCGTCGGGGACGAAGCTGCGTCGTATAGAATAGCGCCTCGTTCCAGTCGTAGAGGAGCGCGCCGTACGCATAGAGCGGCGCGACGGTGCGCGCGTCGGTGTTGTTCGCCGAATAGGCCTGCACGTCGAGCAGGCGGAACACCTCGAAATCCAGCGGCCGGGCGCGGTCGGGAATGACGTGATGCTCATGCTCGAAGCGCGAGACGCGAACGCGGCCCAGCTGCTTCTCGAACAGATTGATCGCGGGCGTGGCGAACAGGCGGAGATTGGCGGGTTCGACCGCATTGTGAAGCACGGGTGCCGACCGCTTGAACAGCAACACGACGTCACACGCCTTGGGACTATCGGCAAAGGCACGGTCGAGCCGGGGCAGATCGACGAACAGGAAGCGTTCGGGGCAGGCGAAATACTCGCTGAGCAACCGGTAACCGCGAAACGAGCGGAGTTCGGCGGGCAGCAGCGCCTGATCGTCCTCGAACCCGACCTGTTCGGGCAGGGACAGCTTCTTCCACCCATCCGCCCCCGCCGCCGCATCGGCCGAGCGCGCGATCACCGCCAGCGTCTCGCCGACCATCTGGCGATAGAGTTCGGCGGGCAAGGCCTCCGCCCCCGACAGATAGAGCGGCAGCGAGCGGGGCAGCACCTGGGGCAAAGACGCCCCGCCCGTCGCCTCGAACCGGATGCGCAGCGCGGCTTCGGCGCGGACATTGGCCGCGCTGGCAAAGGGCGCGACCGCCGCGCGGCTGGCCAGATATTCGACCTGGGTGATCTTCAGCGGCCAGAGCGTGACCTCATGCCCGGTGCGGAACTCGACCGGTACGCCGTCCTGCTCGGTCGCCGTCGCGGTCAGCGGCGTGCCCCGTGCGACCTGATGCCCCTTGATGAGGATCGGGTCGCCTTCCTTCGGCTCGAAACCGACCACGCACATGGAGGGCATGGGCGCGAGATAATGTGGCTGGACCGCATGGAGCAGGTGCTGGGTGAACTCGGGATATTGATCCGCGATCTTCAACTGCACCCGTGCGCCCAGATAGGCGACGCCCTCGAGCAACCGCTCGACATAGGGGTCGGGATCGGTCGGTGTCTTCAGGCCCAGGCGACCGGCGACCGCCTCATGCTCCTCGCCGAACGCCCGCGCCTCCTCGCGCAGATAGGCCAGTTCGTCGTTGTAGAAGCGCAGCAGGCGCGGATCGATTCCCGACGACATCGCCTATTCGCGCACGTTGACCGACAGGGTTTCCGCCTCGACCTCGGTACGGAACTTGACCGGCATCACCTGTGCCGCCGAGGTGATATCGCCCTGGATCAGGAACGTCAGGGCGTGGGGATCGTCCTCGCTCTCCACCGGATCGACGGTCAGGCCTTCCCGCGACAGGCGCGGCTCGAACAGGCGGACCGCCCGCCGTATCTCGCGCGCCCGCGCCAGCACCGCGCGCCGGTTGAGCGTCCGCCCCGCGAGATCGGTCAATCCGTAATTGAGGACGGAGTCGCGGACATGCGGATAAGGCTCCAGATCGACCAGCGATTCCAGATTGGTCGTGTTGAGCAGCCAGGCGAGATCGCGCCTTATGGTCGCGCGCAACGCGGTCTCGTTGAAGCGCTCCAGCTTGGGCACCGAATAATAACGGAATTTTTCGCGGCTGACCTCCGGCGCTTCATCGCTCACGTCGCGCAGGCCGGAGATTTCCAGGTCGGCGACCAGCTTGTCGTAAAGCGTCGGGGTCAGGCGTTGGGATACGGCCATCGCTGCGTCACCCGAACCGCAGGCTGCGCAGGCTCAACAGGCCATGATCCTCATCGCCCGAAGTGATCAGCACACGCTGCCCCGAACCATGGCCGTCCTCGCCCCAGCTCGTCGCGCGGGCCAGCGTCTCCGCCGGGTCGCGCGCCTGGCCCGGATAGCGGGCGGGAAGCAGCGCGGCGATGCGGGGGCCGCTCGCCAGGGTGATCTCGACCGGATACCAGACGATGTCGCGCAGATCGCGCGGCCCCTCGCAGACGATCTCGGTCACGCTGGCAAAGGGGAGCCAGCCATATCGGCCTCCGATAATCGCCTCCAGCGTCGGGCCGAAGCGCGGATCGGCATCGGCGATCCAGTCGAAGGGAATCTCGTTCAGTTGTCCAGGCGTATCTGGCGCGGCATCGAAACCGGCCTCGCGCAGCCGTTCGGCTTCGTCGGTCCGGCCCTGCGCTTCCGCCTCCAGTGCGGCGGCCAGCGGCGCGGCCCATTCGGCCCCGCCATGAATGTCGGCCCGGATGGTCCCGGCAAACACCGCTTCGCGCTGACGCTCCGCCTCGATCGCCTGGCCATAGACGACGGAAAGCATCTGCGCTTCCGGCGACAATTGGGCAAGCGAACCAAGCTGCGCCTTCGCCTTGTCCCATTCCCCGGCGATCGCCAGCAACTGGAACAGGAACATGCGGTTGGGCACGTTTCCGGGGTCGCGCCGGACGACCTCGACCAAGGCACGTCGTGCCCCGTCGAGATCGCCCGCACGCAGACGATCGTCCGCTTCGTTCATATCGCTCTCCAGCGGACGATCGGCCGGGCTTAGCCTGCCTCGTTCTGACGAATGTCGTAGTAAGCGGTGACGACGCCGCCGTCCTTGCCACCCTGCGCGTTCTGCGCCTGATAGTCGAAGGTCACCTTGGCGCAGTTGAACGTCACCGATTCCATGATCGCATCGCCGCCGGACGCGCCATTATTGTGGATGTCGGAGACGATGATGTCTTCCAGCTTGATCTTGTAATAGGTCAGCGGCGACGAGCCATCACCCGCCTTTTGCGAGTAGATGATCGCTTCCTTGATGTGCTTGCCCGAGGCGCAGGCCTTGAACAGCAGCGGCGACGACTTGTCGACTTCCTTCTGGATGCGGATGTCGGAGATTTCGGCCTTGCCCGAACCACCACCGGCACCGCCCGAGTGGAACGAACCATGCTGAACCGCACCGAAATCGAACGAAATGATATCGATTTCGCCCTGGTGGTTCTTCTTGCTCGATTCGCCGTGGATACCGTCAATTTTGAGGAAAAGATCGACTGCCATGAGTTTCTCCTATCTCTACTTCAGGATTGGGATGCGCCGGTTCAACCCGACGTCTTGGGTAGGCGTGAAACCATACTCAACGTAACGTCCATGCCCTCCAGCTGGTAATGCGGAACGAACATGAACTTACCCTTATAATAACCGGGATTCTCTTCATCCGGCACAACTTCGATCTTCGCCTGCTTCAACGGCAGGCGAGCCTTGGTCTCTTCGTTCGACGTCGTGGGCGAACCATCGACATATTGAAGGACCCAGTTGTTCAGATCGCGCTGCAACTGTTCCGCCTCGCGCGAACCGCCGACCCAGTCGCGGACCATGCACTTGAGGTAATGGGCGAAGCGACAGCTGGCGAAGATATAGGGCAGACGCGCCGACAGGTTCGCGTTGGCGGTCGCCTCCTTCTTGTCATAGGCGGCGGGACGATGGACCGTCTGCGCGCCGATGAAGGTCGCCTGGTCGGTGTTCTTGCGATGGACCAGCGCCATCAGGCCCGCCGACGACAGTTCCGCCTCGCGCCGGTCGCTGATCGCGATCTCGGTCGGACATTTCTGGTCGATCCCGCCCTCGTCGGTCGGGAAGGTCGCGGTCGGCAGTTCCTCGACCGTGCCACCCGATTCCACGCCGCGGATACGCGTCGTCCAACCATAGGTGTTGAACGCCTCGGTGATGCGCGTGCCCATCGCATAAGCGGCGTTCAGCCACAGATGCTGGTCGTGCTCGCCGCCGGTATCCTCCTCGAAATCGAACTCGTCGACTGGATCGGTCTTGGCCCCGTAGAGCGGACGCCCCAGGAAGCGCGGCAGCGCCAGCGCCAGGTAACGGCTATCCTCCGACTGGCGGAACGAGCGCCAGGCGGCATAATCGGTCGCGTCGAACAGCTTGCCCAGGTCGCGCGGGTTCGACAGCTCGGTCCAGCTGTCCATGCCGAGCAGGCTGGGGGCGGCGGCCGCGATGAAGGGGGCATGGCTGGCCGCGCCGATCCGCGACAGTCCGCGCATCACCTCCAGATCGGGAGCGCTGTGGTCGAAATAAAAGTCGCAGACGAACGCGCCGTAAGGCTGGCCGCCCAGCTGACCGAATTCCGACTCATAGACCTTCTTGAACAGCGGGCTCTGGTCCCAGGCGGCGTCGCGATATTGGCGGAACATCCGCCGACACTCTTCCTTGGACATGTTCATCACGCGGATCTTCATGTCCTTGCCGGTCGAGGTGTTCATGACGAGGTAGTTAAGCCCCCGCCATGCCGCTTCGAGCTGCTGAAACTCCGGGTGATGGATGATCTGGTTGATCTGTTCGGTCAGCTTGCGGTCGATCGCCGCGCGCATCGCATCGACCGTGGCGAACACGTCGCCGCCGATGATCTTGGCATCGCCCAGCGCCTGTTGGGCGAGCGTCTGCACCGCCTGTTCGATGCGGTTCTTGCGCTCGTCATTGGCGGGGCGGAACTCCTTCTGGAGCAACGCCTGGAAATCGTCGAGTTCCCCTGCGGTCGCGGGGGCTGCTTGATTGGTCTGACTGAGCGCCTCTTGCGCCATGATACCGCTCCGATCCGTTAATGGACTGGCCCCCTGCCGGGCCGCCGCTATTCGCCAACCTGTCTGGTGTCAGTCCGCCTTCGCCTCGGCGGTCGGCGCCTCGCCATCCGTCTGGCGCGCGGCCGAAATCGCCTGCAGCAACGCCGGATCGCGCAGCACCCGGTCGAGCAGATCCTGCGCGCCGTGCTTGCCGTCCATATAGGACAACAGATCCTCCAGCTGGGTCCGCGCCTCGAGCAGCTTGGCCAGCGGCTCGATCTTGCGCGCGATCTCGCCCGGCGAGAAATCGTTCATCGAGTTGAAGGTCATGTCGACCGCGATCTTACCGTCGCCGTTCAGCGTATTGTCGACGGCAAAGGCGACGCGGGGGGCGATCGCCTCCATCCGCTGGTCGAAATTGTCCATGTCGACATCGATGAACTCGCGCGATTCCGCCGCCTTCTTGTCCTTCAGGCTCTTGCCCGACAGGTCGGAGATCACGCCCATGACGAAGGGGAGTTCGATCTTCTGGCGCGCGCCATAGGTCTCGACCTCATATTCGATATGGACCCGAGGCTTCCGATTTTCGCGAATGAACCGCTGACCGCTTTTGATCGCCATGTGCTCCGTCCCGTTCTTCAGCCTCTGCGGGGCTTCCCCCGCTTAATGTTTCAGAGCCGTAATGGCTCCCTGCCCACGATCTGCTTTACCTTGATCTACATCATATCTGAGGAGGCATCGGCCTCCGCCCTGGTCCGCAGCACCGCCGCCGCGTCGCCGACGCTGTTCGGTGCGATGTCCGCCAGGATCGCCATGAAATCCATGGTAATCCAACCCTTTACCCGACCCAGCGCGACCGGGATCGGGCTCGATGGCTCGACCCGGCCATAATAGTCGATGACGGCATCGAGCGCGCGGGCCACATCCTCGCGCGACTGGATACGCCCGGTGCCGCCAGAGCCCATGCCACCCGGCGCGGCCGACAGAGCAATCGGCCGGTCGTCGCCGGCGTCAGCCCCGACGTCGCCGGTCTGACGGACAAAGGGGGTCAGCGCGTGGACGATACCCTCGATTGCTTCATAGGTCGGACGGAAATTGGTGCCGGTCTGCCCCGCCTCCCCCGCCTTTTCGGAGAGAACCGCGTCGGCGCGTTGCAGGGCCGCCTCGATCCGGCGGAACTGGTCGACGATCGCCTCGACCCGCTCGACCGGCGTATCGGCCAGCGCGGCACGGAACGGACCATAGCCGTCGGCCATGCCATCCTCGCTGAACCGCTGGATATCCGCCCCGTCATACTCGCCAAGCCGCGGATGCTGGATCAGCGGCACGCGGCGCAGCGGCGCCAGGAACTCGCCGATCCGGACCAGCGACTCGCAGGCACCCTTGCGCCCCTCGATCCCATATTCCTCGATCGTCGGATGCGCGCTGTCCCAGAAATGCTCGAACAGCCCGGCGAGCAATTGGACGCCCGCCTCGACCGCCGAAAGATCGCCCGCCCGCGCACCCGCCCGGGCCAGATAGACGGCCAGCCAGACGTCACGGGTCAGCTGCGCCTGCACCTCGATCATCGCGATCGTGCTGCGCCAGTCCACCTCGTCCGCCGGATCGCTGAACGCCTGTTCGATCGTCTGGCGCGCGGGCTCGTAGGACAGGTCCGGCCCCGCCGGTGCGTCGGGCGCGATCGGCGTCAGCAGCGCGGCGATATCGGTACTGGGGGCCATGTCCGACACCGGCAGCGCCTCAGGAAATCAGCTCGGCTTCGACGCGACGATTGGCCGGGTCGCCCTTCCCATGGCCGGGCAGCGGCACTGCCGAGCCGAAGCCCCGCGTCTCCAGCCGACGGCGATCGACGCCCAGCACGACCAGATAATCCGCCACCGCCTTGGCGCGCGCCGCCGACAAGGGACCATTGATCCGCGCACCGCCACGCAGGTCGGTATGCCCCTCGATCAGGAAGCGCTTGTCCTTCAGCTCGGGCATCAGCAGCGAACGGGCAAAGACCTGCGCCGCGCGCGTGCCCTCAGCGGACAACTGCGCCGAATTAAGCTCGAATCCGATCATCAGATCGGCCCGCGGCCGCTGGGTCGCGCCATAATTCACCGCCGGAGCGGACGGCGCGGCATAATGGGCGCGGCGCGGCGTCGGCCGGCGAGTCGCCCGCTCGATCCCGCGGGACGGTGCGGCGACAGCGGCCGTACCGCTCGCCTCGGCAGTGGGCTTCGCCAGTCGGAAACCCTTGGTCTGCGGCGCATCGCGCGTCGCCACAGGCTGGCCACCCGCCACGCCGTCGCACTTGCCCGCGAAGGTACAAAGATAGCTTTCGACGCTCGGCCGCGCCTTGGAGGACGCCGCCTCCTGCGCATGAGCCGAGGGGACGACCAACACGGCCGCCAAACAAGCTGTGAGCATCCGCAACGACATGGTTACTCCCGTGCATGTACCCGATGCTGCTTCACATTAGGTCGAGCGCTCTTACGAAGCAACCCATATGGCAGCATTACCGCCACAAGCTCGCCCGACCCCGACCTGACATGGGCAAAACTTACCCTATACGCTCCACGTCACATTTTTGTTTCATGATCGTCACAAAATATCTTACGCGCGCTGATATCGATTGTTTCGCGTCTTGCAACCGGTCGGCGCGCCAGCCGTTGTATCGCCGGAACGAAGCCGGTAGGATCGGGGCCTGCGCGCGGTTTGGCGCGATCGGCGGGAGTGGTTGGTGACAGACACGACGCAACGCCTGACGCAGATGGCGATCGACGTGGGCGACGAGCAGGTCGTCCTGGAAAGAATACGGAGTTCGGAAAGGCTGAGCACACCGTTCGAGGTGCTGGCCGACATCATCTCGCCGTTGGAAATCGATCTTCAGCCGCATCTCGGCAAGCCGGCCGGGCTGGCCGTGCTGGAGGATGGCGAGTTGCTGCGCCGCTTCCACGGTCTGGTGACGGCGGGCGAATATGTGAAGGAAACCCAGTCGGGGCATCATTATCGCCTGTCGATCCGGCCCTGGACCTTTTATCTCGACCAGAACCGACAGATGGCGATCTATCAGGACAAGACCGTCGTCCAGATCGTCAAGCAGGTGTTCGAGAATGCCGGGGTGCAGGACGTCGACTATACGCGGCTGGTCCAGCCCCGCATCCCGCGCGGCTACACGGTGCAGTATCGGGAGAGCGACTTCGCCTTCGTCTCGCGCCTGATGGAGGAGGAGGGAATCTATTATTTCTTCCGCCATGACGCCGACCGCCATGTCATGATCCTGTGCGAGGGCCCCGCCTCGCACCAGCCGGGCAAGCCATTGCGGCTGAAATACAATGCCAACAGCGTGTCGGTGTTCACCGCCGACTCCAAGTCGCGGTTCGGCGCGCAGGGCGATTATCTGCAGACCTGGATCGAGCGGGTCGCCTCCACCGCCGAAGCCAAGGTGACGGTGCGCGATTTCGACTTCGAGTCGCCCGACCAGCCGCTGTCGGCGGAGGCGAGCGGCGAAGGCGCACACCCGCGCGACGATCGCGAGATCTTTGTCTATCCCGGCCGCTACACGCGTGAAAAGACCGGGCGCGGCGACCAGGAGCAGACGGGCCGCGACCGGGGCCAGGCGCTGCTGGATGCGCAGCGCGCCGGGCGGCGGACCTTTACCGGCACGTCGCAGGCCACCGGCCTGACCACCGGCTACCGCGTCGATGTCGAGGAGCATCCGGCGGCGCGGATGAACGGGTCCTACCTCATCACCTCGGCCGAACACTCCATCGCGGCGGAAAGCTATCGCTCCGGCCAGCAGGACGACGAAGACTCGTATAATGTGAAGTTCGAGGCGATTCCCGCCGACACCGTCTTCCGCCCCCGCCTCGAAACGCCACGTCCGCGCGTCCAGGGGCTGGAGTCGGCGATCGTCACCGGGCCGCCGGGCGAGACGATCTACACCGACGAATATGGCCGGGTGAAGGTCCGCTTCCACTGGGACCGCGCGGATACGCCGGGCGAGCGGTCCACCTGCTGGATTCGCGTGTCGCAGACCGGCGGGCTGGGCAATGTCATCCTGCCCCGTGTCGGGCATGAGGTGCTGGTCGACTTCCTCGATGGCGATCCCGACCGCCCGCTGATCGTCGGGCGCGTCTTCAACAAGGCGCATATGCCGGTCTATGACCTGCCCGCCAACAAGACGCGGGCGGTCTGGCGGACGCTGACCTACGGCCCCTCCGGCGACTATCCCGAGACGCAGGCGCTGGACAGCGGCACCAACCGCACCTCCAACGAAATCCGTTTCGAGGACAAGGGCGGCCAGGAAGAGCTGTTCATCCATGCCGAGCGCGACATGAACAGTCGCGTCCGCTTCGATGAAAGCCGCCATGTCGGCCACAACCAGGACCGTCAGGTCGGGCTGGACCGCACCACCAAGGTCGGCCGCGACGACACCAAGACGATCGGGCGCGATCGGACGACGCATGTGGTGGGCAAGGACGGCCTGCTGGTCGACGGCACGCTGTCGATCGAGTCCAAGACATCGATCACCTTGCGCGTCGGCAATTCGGTGATCGTCATGAACCCCGGCGGCATTCTCATCCAGTCGCCGCATGTCGAAGTCCAGGCGACGACCGAGGCCATCGTCAACGGCGGCGCGGAGACGCGGATCAACGGCAAGGCCAAGCTGGTGCTGAACGGCGCCATCACGGAGATCAATCCCGAGGGACTCGGCGACGGCGCATTCGGCGCGCCCCAGACGCTGGGTCCGGCCGCGGGCGAAGGCTGACCGGATGGCGGCGGATGGTGGCGTGAAGTCCTGGGACTCGGTACGATTGACGGAGGCGCGCCAGGTGCTGGCGCTGATGGGCGTCGATCGCGACGAATGGCCCCCGGCCACCCTGTCGGTCACGGCGCATTACGATGCCTTGCGCGCGGCCCGCCATCGCTCGGCCGCGCTGGAATATCTGGCCCATGCGCTGCCCCGGCTGGAGGCGATCGGCTGGGCCGCGCGGATCGTGGAGGATGCCGCGCGCCACGATCCCCCGCCCCCGCGTCGTCGCCAGGCGCTCGACATGGCGTTGCGCTGGTTGGAGGCACCCAGCGAACATCATCGCCGGACGGCAGGTGATGCCGCCGCCGCGATCCCGCGCCCGGTGGCCGAGCGACTGCTCGCCTCCGCCGTCTTCTTTTCCGGCGGTTCGATCGCCGCCCCCGGCCAGGCGGCGGTGCCCGCACCCGACCATGTCGCCGCGCGCTATGTCGTCGGGGCGATCGGTGCCACCTGCCGCCAGGCCCCCGACCCCGCCGCGGCATTCGATGCCGCACTGACGCTGGGCGAAGCCGTCGCCGCGCGCGGACTGGCCGCCCTCGACCGATGACCCTGACCCTCTCCATCGAAGGCGCACGCCGCCTCGACAATGGTTCGCCCGCCGAACTCGTCCTGCATCGCCGGGGCGCGATCGTCGGCCGGGCCGCCACCTGCGACTGGGCGCTGCCCGATCCGACACGTCACGTCTCCTCGCGCCATTTCGAGATCCGCTATGACGGCGGCGACTATCTGCTGATCGATTGCAGCACCAACGGCACGACCCTGGCGCAGACCGGCGAACGCCTGACCGCGCCGCACCGTGTCGCCGATGGCGATCGTTTCCATGTCGGCACTTTCGTCATCGCGGCGCGACTGACGGGACGGGCCGATACGGCCCAGCCTGTCGCGCCGGACCAGGCCGAGCCGGTGTGGCGTGGGTGGGACGATGCGGCCCCCACACCCGCTCCCCCTGTTGCGCCAGCCGGCGACGGATGGGGCCCCGCCCCGACGCCTGCGGCCGGGAGCGGTGGATGGGACTCGGCGCCGACACCGCCTTCGGCACCCGGCGGCTCCGCCTGGCAGCCCCAGGTCGGCCCGAGCCTCGCGCGCCCCGACGACCATCGGGCCGCCGCCGGATGGGACTCGCGGCCCACCCCGGCTGCGCCGCCCACTTCGGGCGGCTGGCGGCCAGACGCCGCCGCCGCACTACCTCCCGTCGTATCGACCTGGGAAGCCGCGACCCCGCCCCCGCCGCCCGCCTCGCCCTGGTCGAGCGCCGCACCCGCCCAGCCCGCATCCTTGTCGCCCGACGACCTGTGGGGACGGATTGCGGAGGGCAATGTGGTGGACTGGGCGCGGGGCGGATTTGGACAGCCCAGCGAGCCGGTTCGCGATCCGCTGGGCCTGTCGCCGGCATCCGGTGCCACCGCCCTGCCGCCCGAGCGTCCCCAACCGCCCCAGGTGGCGCCGACCCCAGCCCCAACCTCCGATGCGCTGGCCTCGTTCGCCCAGGCTGCCGGAATCGATCCCTCACGACTGGGGCCCGATGACGCGGCCCGTGCTGGCGCGCTGTTCCGGCGGCTGGTCGCGGGTCTGGTCGTGATGGTTGAGGCGCGTGCGCGGGCCAAGGCGCAGTTGGGGGCGGAGGCCACCGCCTTCAGCCCCGGCGGGCACAATCCGCTGAAATATGCCCGCACGCCCGATGAGGCGGTGGCGATGCTGCTCGGCCCGGCCCAGCCCGGCTTCCTGCCAGCCGATCAGGCCATCGAAGATGCGTTTCAGGACCTGCAATCGCACCAGGTCGCGACCTTGCGCGCGATGCAGGGCGCGCTGCGCACCACGCTGGAACGCTTCTCCCCCTCGGCCATCCGCGCGCGTGCCGAGGCAGGCGGCGTTATCGAACGCATCCTTCCCGCCGCCCGCGACGCGGCGCTGTGGCAGGCCTATGAACGCGAGTTCGGCGGTGTCGCGCAAGGGTCGGACGAAGCCTTTCTCGACATGTTCGCCAAGGAATTCCGGCAGGCCTATAACGAGCAGTCGCGCCGAAAGCCGGGGTAGAGCCCCTTTTCCGTCACGCGGTCTGCAACCGGCTCAGCCGATCAGGGCGCGGTGCTCGTCCAGGCGCAGGCATAGGTCGGCTCGCGACGGCATTTCGGCCCAGATATGGCGGGTCAGCCGCTCATAATGGCTGACGAAGCGGGCGAGCTGATCATCGTTCATCACACCCGCGCCCGAGCCGCGCGCACGGCGCAAAGCCTCCTCCTGCTGGGTGCGCCAGCGCAGGACCGTCGGCCAGTCGGGTGGCATCATCAGCACCAGCATGTCGAGCCGATCGAACAGCGCCGGATAGTCGGCGGCGAGCACGGCGTTCACATAGCGGCGCCAGATGCCCTCGGCGTCTTCCTCCGCCTCCAGCCGGTTGATCGGCGCGGCCAACGCCTCCTCTCCTTGCGGACGCGCGCCGACGCACCAGCCCTCGAAGATGATGAGCGAACAAGGAACGGGCGCGGCGGGCCATGTCGCTTGCGACGCCCGGTCGTCGATCGCCTTGTCGAAACGCGGCAAGGGGACGGCCCCGCCGCGCGTGATCGCCGCCAAGGTCGCGACGCCCAGCGCCACGTCGTGCGTGCCCGGCACGCCCCGCGTCGCGAACAGGGGGTGCACCTCGCGCGCCAGTTGCTGACGTTCGGCGTGGGTGCGGTAGAGATCGTCCAGCGACAGGATCGCGCTGCCCTCGAACCGCTCGGCCAATCGGGCCGCGACGGTCGACTTGCCGCTGCCCTGCGCGCCGCACAGCCCCAGCACTAGCGGCGGACCGCCCGCGCGGCGCTCGGCCAGCCGATCCTCGACCAGTCTAGCGACCGCCGCTTCAGGCGACACGATCGCCGGGCTCCTCGCCGCGCAGGAACGCCGCCAGATTGTCGGCCGCGCGCATTCCCATGGCGGTGCGTGCCTCGATCGTCGCGCTGCCCAGATGCGGCAAGAGGACCGCGCGCGGATGGGCCAGCAGGCCGGGATGGACGACCGGCTCATGCTCATAGACGTCCAGCCCGACGCCGCCGATCCGCCCTTGCGCCAAGGCCTCGGCCAGCGCGGCTTCGTCGATCACCGGGCCGCGCGCGGTGTTCACGACGATGGCATGGGGCTTCATCCGCGCCAGCAGGGCGGCATCGACCAGATGGCGGGTCGCCTCGCCCCCCGGCACGTGCAGCGACAGGATATCGCACTGCGCCGCCAGCGCCTCGGGCGTCTCCACACGGGTCGCCTCCAGCGCCCGCTCCACCTCGGGCGACGCGGCCGAGCGGCTGGCATAACGGATGCGCATCCCCAGCCCCCTGGCCTTGGCCGCGGTCGCCTGCGCGATCCGGCCGAAGCCGATCAGGCCCAGCGTCTTGCCCGACAGGCCCTGCCCGATCAGGTGCGAGGGACGCCAGCCGGTCCACTGCCCGGCGCGCAGCTCCCGCTCGCCCTCGCCCGCCCGGCGCGCGGCCATCATCATGAGCAGGATCGCGATTTCCGCCGTCGCTTCGGTCAGCACATCGGGCGTGTTGGTCACCACCACGCCCGCCGCCCGCGCCGCCGCCAAGTCGATATGGTCAACGCCCGCGCCATAATTGGCGAGGATGCGCACCCGCCGTCCCGGCGTGGCCAGCAGGTCCGCGTCGATCCGGTCGGAGATGGTCGGCATCCAGGCGTCATAGCGGGTCATCGCCGCGACAAGTGCGGCACGATCGAGCGGCTGGTCGTCGGCGCTCAGCGTCGTGTCCCAGGTCTCCGTGAGATGACGCTCAACGGCATCGGGCAGGCGGCGCGTAACGAGGAGCTTGGGCAGGTCTGTCATGGCGTGCGGGCGCTCCTGTGGGCTGGGCGGCATCGGCGATACCGCGATCGGGATCGACCTCCAACCCCGTCACCCCAGCCGTTCGGCGCACGGTGGCGGCGTTTCAGGACGCCCGATCGCGGCTGCCCCACAACAGGGCCAGCGCCACCAGGCTGCCCAGGATCGGTACGGTCGTGGCGCTCAGCGTGAGCAGGGTCACGCCGTCTCCGCCCCACCCGCCCAAGGACACCGGCCCCAGGGCGACGATCGCGGCGAACAGCAGGTTTCCCGCCGCCGCCGCCGATTTCAGCACCGCCAGGAACAGGCCGACCGGCGTCGCTTCGTCCTGCGAGCCGCTCGCCATCGCATGGTGCACCGTCGCGGTCAGCAACGCCCAGACCGCCAAGTTCATCCCCCCGAGCCCCGTCCCCAGCAGCGCAAGCATCGCCCAGTCCAGCCGCTCGCTCGGCGCGAGGGTCAGGCCCGTCATGGCCAGCAGGGTCAGCGCGTGCGCCACCATCGCGATGCGGCGTGACGACCAGCGCCGCGCGATGGCCATCCAGCCGGGCAGCGCCAGCGACTGGGCGAGCGTCACGGTCAACAGCGCAGGGCCCGCCCAACCCGGATCGCCCCGCACCGCCGCGCCGTAAAAAGGCAGGGCACGCTGGAACAGCGGCACGAACGCCGCTTGCGCGGCGATGACCAGCAACAGGCGGGAAAAATCGGGGTTGCTTGCATAATCCCACAGCGGCTTCGGCGTGCCGGTTCGGCCTGCCGCGCGCGACGGCGGCGCCAAATGGCGCGTGGCCCAGAGCGCGACGAACAGGGTCCCCATATAGAGCGCGCCGCCGCCCATGGCGGCCATCGCCAGCGACTGGCGCTGCGCCTGCGGATCGGCGAGCGACAGGCTGGTGCCAGAGGCGAGCGCCAGCAGCGCGACACCCGACGCACTGAACAGCAGCCGCAGACCCGAGACGCGCGCCGCATCGCCCGGTCGCTGCGCCACCCGGATCAGCAGCGTGTTGTGACCGACATCACATAGCGAATAGCCGATCCGGCACGCGACGATCGCCGCCGCCACCGCCATCGGCGCCTGCAACACGAAGATCAGCCAGAAGCCCATGCCGCACAAGGGCGCGCCGAACAGGACGAGCCGGGCCAATCCCTGGGAGCCGCCCCGCGCATCGGTCCAGCGCGCGACCGCCAGATCGAACGCCGCATCCCAGAGCAAGGTAACCGCCAGCAACGCCCCCGCCGCCAGGGGCCCAAACCCCGCGATCGACACCAGATAGAAGAGCATGATGCTCTCGAAACTGGTCCACACCACGCTCTTGCCCATGTTGGCGCAGCTATAGCCGAGCTGGGTGCCCAGGACCGATCCGTCCGCTCCCCGCCCCGTGCGGGCAGAGGACTCGGTGGAAAGGATGTCGGGGTCGACCGTCGCCATGGACCCACGCCCCTAGACCCGGCGGCTTTCATTTATTTGACACGGCGAAAATATAGGGCCGCGCGATGGCCCGCCCGCACCGACCACAGATCCGCCTGAGCGAACCGCAGCGCCGCGTGCTGATGCAGTTGCGGATCGAAGGGGCCGCGCCACGCACCCGGCTGGCCCAGTTGCTGGGCATGAACGGCGCGACGATGACGCGGCTTACCCAGTCGCTGCAGGCGCTGGACCTGATCGAGGAACTCGGCTCGCTGGACGCGGGCACGCGCGGGCGGCCGATGGTGCCGCTGACCGTGTCGGGCCATGGCGGCTGGGCGATCGGGGCCACGCCGCATCCCGGCTGGCTGGAACTGGTGATTGTCGACTTCCGCGGGCGACCGCTAGTCCATGACACGACACCGTTCGACAGCCCCGACCCGCGCGTCTTCGCCAAGGTCGTGGAGGCGCGGCTCCAGGCGCTGGCGGCGACGCATGGCTTCATGCGCGGCCGGTTCCTGGGGCTCGGCGTCGCGGTGCCCGGCTATGCGCTGCCCGGCGACCGCAACCGGCGCATCGTCGTTGACCGGGTGGCGGGATGGAACGAGGTGCCGCTCGCCGAGCTGCTGGGCGATGCGCTGGGCATGCCGGTCTGGATCGAGAATGACGCGAGCGCGGCGACGCTGGCCGAATATTATCAGGACGGGATGATCGGGCGCTATCGATCGATCCTGACGCTGTTCCTGGGCCATGGCGTCGGCGGCGGCCTGATTGCCGAGCGTGACCTGTTCCTGGGCGAACATGGCAATGCCGGGGAGGTCGGGCGGCTGTTTCCCGGTCACCGCGAACGCCCCTCGGGCATCGACCTGCTCCTGACCCTGCGCGAACAGGGGGTCGCGATCGACTCATTGGCGGAGATCGAGGGGCTGCTCGACAGCCATGCCGAGATCATCACTGCCTGGACCGAGCGGGTGATCGGACAGCTCGACCTGGCGGTGATGAGCGGCACCGTCTGGCTCGATCCGGGCGCGGTGGTCATCTCCGGCGCACTGCCGCTGCCACTGCTCCGGCGGATCGGCGACGGGCTGTCCGAGCGGTCGCGCCATCGCAAGGACAATTACCGCTCGTCGCTGCCGGATATCCATGCCTCCACGATCGGCAGCCGGGCCGTGGTGATCGGCGCGGCGATGATACCGGTCCATGCCATCACCGCGACCCATGGCCCGATTTAATTACATGTAAGCAAATAAAACTGTCATCGACGACCGCCAAGGGGGCCGCATTCCGAAACCTTGGGGGGTTAGCATGCAGACCAAATTCCTGGCGGGCGCGGCGCTGTTCGTGGCGCCGATGATGACGCAACCGGCCTTGGCCCAGACGCAAAAGCCGTCGCAGGCCGAAACGACGGCACCCGACGCGGCCAAGCCCGATGCCGACCATTCGGACATCATCGTCACCGGCTCCGCCCGGCAGCAGCGCCGCTTCGACGTGTCCTATGCCGTCAATTCGCTGTCGCAGACCGATATCCAGAAGCTGGCGCCCAAGAGCACAACCGACCTGATCGGCACCCTGCCCGGCATCCATGCCGAGGCGACCGGCGGCGAAGTACAGAACATCACCCGCGTGCGCGGCATCCCGACCGATCGCGGGTTCCTCTATTACCAGCAGGACGGCCTGCCGCTGTTCCAGGAGCTGGACGGCTGGTTCTTCAACCAGGGCGACGGGATGAACCGGCTCGACCTGATGACCGATCGGATCGAAGTCGTGCGCGGCGGTCCGGCCCCGATCTATGCCAGCACGGCGGCCGCGATCGCCAACGTCATCACCGTCACCGGCACCGCCACGACGCGCGGCAAGGTGCAGGCGACGGTCGGCGACACCGGCTATCTGCGGCTCGACGCCTATCAGGCGGGCCCGGTCAACCAGGACACCTATTACGCGATCGGCGGCTTCCTCCGCTATCATGACGGCTATCGCGACTCGGGCTTCCCCAGCGATCGCGGCGGCCAGATCCGCGCCAATATCAAGCATGACCTGGCCAACGGCTTCATCAAGCTGTCGGGGCAATATACCGACGACCACAATGTCTTCTATCTGTCGATCCCGACCAACGATCCGCGCAATCCGTCGGTCAGCCTGAACCCCTATATCGACTATTTCAACGGCACGCTGAACACGCCCGCGCTGCGCGACGTCAGCATCCGGTATCGCGACGGATCGGGCATCGTGCAGACCCAGCGCGGCGACCTGGCCAATGGCCGTCACATCCAGTTCGGCAATGTCGCCTTCGATTATGAGGGCGATCATGGCGACTGGCACGTCTCGGCCAAGGGCGGCCTGACGATGGGCAAGGTGCATTTCGACGCCTTCTACTCGACGTCCAACCCGGTCGACGGCACGAGCTTCGCCAACAACTACCTGGCCGCCGCCACGACCGCGTTCGGCCCCGGCATCACGCGCATGGGCTATAGCATCGCGGGCACTGGCGGGCAGACGCCCTATGATCCGGCGAGCGACTCAGGGTTGGTGATGCAGGCGCAGTATCGCTCGATCCAGACCGACTTCTATTCAACTCAGGGCGACCTGTCGGTCACGCGCAAGTTCGATACCAGTATCGGCAGCCACGATATCCGCGTCGGCACCTATGGCTCGTTCTGGGGCCAGAAGATGTTCACCGCGTACCAGAATTATCTGATCCAGGTGAAGTCGAAGCCGCAGCTGCTCGACCTCGCGGCCTATGGCGCGAACGGCGCGGTGATGGGCTATGTCACCGACAAAGGTTCGCTCAACGACGCGGTGTCGCTGAATGCGGGCAGTGTCGAGGGGCAGGTGATCGCGCTCTACGGCACCGACACCTGGGACATCACCGACCGGCTGCGCTTCGATGCGGGCATTCGCCACGAATGGTACAGCTATAACGGCTATGCCCGGCTGACCGGCTCGTACAATCTGGGCGATGCGACGACGCTGGCCGACAACAGCACACGCGGCTTCACCGGCTCGACCGGCGCGCTCAAGCTGAAGCAGCAGGCGTCCAACTGGACGGTCGGCGCGAATTACGATCTCAGCCGCCATATCGGCATGTATCTGCGCGCCTCGCAACTGGAAGTGCCGCCGGGCACGACCCTCGCCTTCAGCTATCCGACCCCGGCCGTCATCCCGACCAAGGCCAAGCTGTATGAGGCGGGCGTGAAACTGGCCGCGGGCAGCTCATACCTCTACGTCACCGGCTTCTACACCAAGTTCGATCCGCTCAATGCCAGCTTTGCGGGCTTCAACCCCGCGACCGGCCGCGCCGACGTGACGACCAACTTCATCGGCACCGCCGAGACCAAGGGCATGGAGGCCGATGGCCGCCTGAAGCTGACCGGTCCCTTCTCGGTCGCCGGTTCGGTCACGGTGCAGAACCCGCGCTATCTGAACTTCAGCAGCAATACCGGCCTGGACGGCAGCCGGGCGAACGGCAAGCAGATCATCCGCGAGCCCAAACTGTTCCTGAACGTCCGCCCCACCGCCGACTTCCCAATCGGCGATGCGAATGTCAGCATCTATGGCCGATACGACTATGTCGGCCGCCGCTACACCGACTTCTTCAACTCGACCGCGCTGCCCGCCTATGGGTCGTTCGGACTGGGCGGGATCGTGACGTCGGGCGCGTGGCAGTTCCAGGTCGTCGGCGACAACATCACCAACGCGCACGGCTTTACCGAGGGCAATACGGCGGGCGACCGCTTCGGCCAGGGCGTGCCCACTGCGATCTTCGGACGTCCCCTGTTCGGGCGCAATGTGCGCCTGATCGTCAGCCGCAAATGGTGATCGGCGGCTGACACCCATCCCCACCCTGGGGCGGGCAGCCTCTCTGGCCGCCCGCCCCCCTTTTTGATCGAAAGCCCGTCATGAACCGTCCGCTTTTGGCCGTCATCGCCACCTGCCTTGCCGCGTCCGCCGCCCATGCCTCGCCCGAAGGCACGATGCGCCGTCTCCACGATCCTGAGGGCGGCCTGATCGTCATCGCGCACCGCGGCTGTCACGAGGCCGCGCCGCGTCATGGCCTGGGCACGACGCCGGAAAACTCGCCCGCCGCGCTGATGCAGTGTGTCGCGCTGGGTGCCGATGTGATGGAAACCGATGTGCGCCGCAGCCGCGACGGCCATCTGGTCATCATGCACGACGACAGCGTCGACCGGACCACGAATGGCACCGGCAAGGTCGCCGACCTCAGCCTCGCCCAGCTGAAGGCGTTGCGCCTGCGCCAGGACGAGGGCGGCGCGGGGACCGCGCTGACCGACCAGCATATCCCGACGCTGGACGAACTGCTGGCGCTCGCAAAGGGTCGGGTCGTCCTGAACCTCGACGTCAAGGATGCCATCTATGGCGAGGTGGTCGATGCCGTGCACCGGGCGGGCGCGCAGGACCGGGTGATCGTCAAGACCTTTGCCGGTGTCGCGTCGGTCCCGCTCGCCGCGATCGCGCCCTATGACCGCGTTCCCTTCGCGGTCATCCCGATCAGCCCGCAACCCGATGCCGGAGACGTGCCGCAGATTATTGCCAACCAGATGGCGGGCCGGGTCAAGCCGATCGCGATCGAGCTGCCGGTCCTGCCGCTGACCACCCTGCCTCGCGTCATACAGCGCGCCAAGGCGGTGGGCGTGCCCATCTGGATCAACACGCTGTTCAAGGGCTTCGTGACCGGCATGGGCGGTGACCCTGAGGCGCGGCAGGACCCCAAGGCGGTGTGGGGACGCCTGGCCGACATGGGCGTGAAGCTGTTCCAGACCGATGCGGTCGAAGACCTGCTCCGCTACCGCGACGAACGCGAAGGCAGGACGCGGTAACGGGAACCGGTCCCATCGGGGTTTGACAGGCACCCCGATGGTACGGGAAAGCCCCGCCTGCGCGGCGGGGCCCCGATCCTGCGGGCGACAGGCGACCGGAGGAGACGGGAATGCGAGTGCTGGTCATCGGTCTGGGCGACATCGCGCACAAAGCCTATCTGCCCGTCCTCGCGGTGCAGCCGTCGCTGGAACTGCATCTGGTGACCCGCAACGCGCAGGTCCTGCACGACACGGCGCGCGCGTTTCGCGTGGCGGCGGCATATTCCAGTCTGGACGAAGCCCTGCGCACGGGTCCGTTCGACGCCGCCTTCGTCCATGCCGCGACCGAGGCGCATCCGGCATTGGTGGAGCGTCTGCTCGCTGCACGCATCCCGACCTTTGTCGACAAGCCGCTTGCCGATACGTTGACGGAGGTGCAACGTCTGGTCGCCCTGTCGCAGGCGCAGGACACGCTACTGCGCGTCGGCTTCAACCGGCGGTTCGCACCCTGCTATGCGGCGCTGCGGGAATCGGGCGCCGACCTGATCGTCATGGAGAAGCACCGCCATCGCCAGCCGGACTCTCCGCGCCGGGTGGTCTTCGACGACTTCATCCATGTCGTCGACACGCTGCTGTTCCTCGTCCCCGGACCGGTGTATCGACATGTGATCGAACCGCGCGTGGTCGATGGGCGATTGCATGCGGTCACGCTGATGCTGGCATGTGACGGCTTTACAGCTATCGGCATGATGCACCGCGACAGTGGCCTCAACGAAGAACGGCTTGAACTGACCGGCGGTGGCGTCCGTCATGCGGTGCTCGACATGGCCACGCAGGTCCGCATCGCCGCCGGGACCGAAAGCCGCGCGCGGCGGGGCGACTGGACCACGGTCGGCGAGCAGCGCGGGTTCCGGGCAATGTGCCTCGATTTCCTCGCCGCCGCGCGGGAACGCAGGGCAACTCCGGCGCAGGATATCCTCGCCACCCATGAATTGTGCGAGGCGGTGACCGAGAGCGCCGAGCGGCTGGTCGGACGCGCTATCGGCTGAGATACGCCTCCAGCGCGTCACTGCCGCCGATCCGCTCGCCGTCGATAAAGACTTGCGGCGTCGTGGCGACATCCTGCTCCGCCTTGAACGCGTCGACCTCGTCACGTGACGACAGGATGCGGTCGTCGACCTGATAACCCGCCGCCTCCAGCATCTGCTTGGCCCGCACGCCGAAGGGGCAGGTGTGTTCGGGCAGGATCATCCGATAGAGGATCGCCGTCTTCTGCTCCGCCATGTTCGTCTCCTGTGGTCGTCCCGTCAGAGCGTCGGCCCGCGCAAAGGGTTCCGCTTCTCTGGCGACGCTTGCGCCCCACCTGGCCTTCCCGCATCATCCGCCGCATGACACCCACCCGCCGCTCCGTCCTTGCCGCCGGGCTTGCCCTGGTCGCCACCCCCGGCGCAGCGGCCGAGACCGCGCCGCGCCTTCGCCGCCTGTCGCCCCGCCTCGACCGGATGATCGCGCCGGGCACCGAGCCGGAGGTGATCGCGACCGGTATCCGCTGGGCGGAAGGGCCGGTGTGGGTGCCGCGCGCCGGCTATCTGCTATTCTCCGATCCGCCGGCCAATATCGTGCGCCGGTGGCAGCGGGGGCGCGGCGTTTCGGTGGTGCTGAACCCCTCGGGCGCGGGCGGCACCGCCCCCCGGCTGGTGCGCGAGCCCGGCGCCAACGGCCTGGCGCTCGACGCGCGCGGCGCACTGCTGATCGCCAATAGCGGCGGGCGCAGCATCGACCGGGTCGACCTGGCGAGCGGCCGCCGAACGGTGCTGGCTGATCGTTATGCGGGCAAGCGCTTCAACAGCCCCAACGACCTGCACGTCGCGCGCGACGGGGCGATCTGGTTCACCGACCCGCCCTATGGCTTTCAGGACGGCGATTCCTCCTCGTTGAAGGAGCAGCCGGTCAACGGCGTCTATCGCCGCCGCGCCGATGGACGGATCGACCTGATCGACGGCACGCTGACCCGACCCAACGGCATCGCCCTGTCTCCCGACGAGCGGCGGCTCTATGTCTCGGTGTCGGATGCGGCGGCACCCCGGATCATGGTCTATGACGTCGATCCGCACGGGCAGGTGAGCGGGCGGCGCGTGCTGCTCGATGCGCGGGCGATGGCGGCGGCGGGCGGTGCGGGGCTGCCCGACGGGATGAAGGTCGCGCGCGACGGGACGCTCGTCTGCTCGGTGCCCGGCGGCATGATGCTGATGACCCCGGAGGCCGAGCCGCTGGGCCTGATCGAACAAGGCGCGCCGATCGCCAATTGCGCCTTTGGCGAGGGCGGCCGCGCGCTGTTCATGGCGGCCAATGACCGAATCCTGCGCATCGCCCTGCGCCCCGGCTGGCAGGGCTGAGCGGCTAGGGCGATCCGTCGACGGTACTGGCCGAGACGGGGATGGCGATGGTGCAATGCACCCCGTCGGGGCCCAGCACATAAGTGGTGCGGGCGTTCAACTGATAGGGCAGTGCCCGCTCGATCAGCTCGCGCCCCTGGCCGCCCCGCCGGGGATGGGGCTGGGGCGGCGGCATGGCGACGCCACTCTCCCGCCAGTCGATATGCAGCCAGGGCTTGCCGTCCGGGCCGGACGGGTCGAGGCACCAGGTGATCGACAGCCGCCCATCGGCCTGGCCCAGCGCGCCATATTTGATCGCATTGGTCGCCAGTTCATGGAGCGCCATCGCCAGCGTGTGCACGGTCGAGGAGCGCAGCCGCACGTCCTTCGGCCCGTCCAGCGTCACCCGCCCCGCCCGTCCGTCCATCGCCGCCAATTCGGTCTGGATCAGGTCCTCGAACGACACCCGGTCATGATCGCTCAACCGCGACAACAGTCCCTGTACGCGCGACAGCGCCGCCAGCCGATCGTCGAAATGCGCCAGGAAATCGGGCAGTTCGTCGGTGCCCCGCGCCGTATGGTCGGCAATGGAGCGGACGACCCCCATCAGGTTGCTGGTCCGGTGCTGCAACTCGGCGATCAGCACGCGCTGCGACGCCTCGCTCCGTCGCAACGCGGCCTCGGTCTTGTGACGCTCGGTCAGGTCGGCGGTTACCACCAGGAAGCGGTTGCCATGCCCGCCCGCCAGCGGCAGCAGCGAGATGGTGCTGCTCGCCCAGACCTGCGAGCCGTCGGGGCGGAAATAGCGCTTGTCGAGCGTGCGGGGACGGCCGGTCGCGGCGGCTTGTTCGATCGCCGCTAGGCTGGGCGCCATATCGTCGGGATGGGTGATATCGGCCACGCTGGAGCGGAGCAGCAGCTCGGCGGGACGGTCGAGGATGCGGCACAGTTCGTCATTCACCCGCTGGAAGCGCCCGTCCGGCGTGATGACCGACAGGCCGACCGGCGCGGTCGCGAAGATCGCCGCAAGCTGGCTTTCCGTCTCGGCCAGCTTGACCTGCACCACCTCTTCGCGAAGCCGCAATATCTCGGCCTGCGCCACCTTCCACTCGGTGATGTCGCGCGTCGTCGTCGCCACGCCGTCGCCCAGCTTCACGACCGTCTGATAGAACCAGCCATCAAACTGTTCATGGGTATAGTGATGCTCGGCCTGCTCGGGCTGGCCGGTTTCGGTCACGCGGCAAAAGGCGTCGAAAATACCCTCGACGATCACCCCCGGATTGCGCTGCAACAGGCTTTCGCCATGCACCTCGCCATAGCGGCTGGCCGAAGTGTGGTTGTTGAGGACCCAGCGGAAATCGACGATCCGACCCTGGTCGTCGCGGATCGCCTCGAACACCTGGATCATATCAGTCGACGCGTCCATGGTCGCCTGCAACAGCTCATAGCTGGCCTGCAACACGGCGGCGTCCTGCTCTTGCCCGTTCGTCTCTTCCACCCGCGCCATTCCGACAGCCGCCTGCATCCTCGCTTCCGCTGCCATAGCAGCCCGAAAGGGCCGCGTATGCCGCGCATGTTAAAGCGACGCGACGGGACGACGTGACCAAATGTCCGACTTTCGGCGCGCGGTATAATCCTTGCCCTACCCTTGGCATCCTCTACACTTGTTCGACTAAAACATAACCGTGACGGGAGCAGGAACGGATGACGATCGATAACGGCGGGATCAGCCGTCGGCAGGCGCTGGCGGGCGGGGCATGGGCCGGTGGCGCGATGCTGGGTTCGGCCGCCATGGCGACGCCACCGCACACCGCAATGCTGGCACCCCGCCCACCCATGGGGTGGAACAGCTGGAACAGCTTTGCCACCACGATCACCGAGGCGCAGGCGCGCGAGACCGCCGCCATCATGGCCCGAAAGCTGCTGCCCTTCGGCTATGACATCTTCACCGTCGACATTCAGTGGTACGAGCCGGACGCGTCCAGCTATACCTATAACGCGGCGCCGGTGCCCGCGATGGATGGCTATGGTCGGTTGATCCCCGCGCCCAACCGCTTTCCGTCCAGCGCCGACGGCTCGGGCTTCACGAAGCTGGCGGCCGATGTGCATGCCATGGGCATGAAGTTCGGCATTCACCTGATGCGCGGCATTCCCCGGCTGGCGGTCAAGCGGAACCTGCCGATCCTCGGCACCCGCTACCGCGCAGCCGACATCGCCGATACGACCAGCATCTGCCCGTGGAACCCGGACATGTACGGCGTCGACATGACCAGGCCCGGCGCACAGGCCTATTATGACAGCGTGTTCGCACTCTATGCCGGATGGGGCGTCGATTTCGTCAAGATGGACGATATGAGCCGCCCCTATGACGCCCACGCGCCCGAGATCGAGGCGGCGCACAAGGCGATCGGCGCAACCGGCCGTCCCATCATCCTCAGCCTGTCGCCGGGCGAAACCCCCGTCATCCGGGGTCCGCATGTCCGCCGCCATGCGCAGATGTGGCGCATCTCGGACGATTTCTGGGACGAATGGGCAATGCTGGAGGCGCAGTTCACCCGGCTGGAGAACTGGACACCCCATCGCGGGCCCGGCGCATGGCCCGATGCCGACATGCTGCCGCTTGGACGGCTGGCGCTGGGCAAGCGCGATACCAAGTTTACGACCGACGAACAGCGCACGCTGATGACGCTCTGGTCGATCGCGCGCTCGCCGCTGATCATGGGCGGCGACCTGCGTTATCTGGACGCCGCCACGCTGGCCCTGCTGACCAACCGCGCGGTGCTGGCGGTCAACCAGGCCTCGACCGACAACCAGCCGCATTTCGTCGCGGACGGCACGCGCATCTGGTCCGCCAAGCCCGAAGGCGCGCCCGGCGACCGCTATCTTGCGCTGTTCAACACTACCGACAAACCTCTGGAGGTCGCCATCGCCCTGTCGCAGCTGGGCCTGTCGCGTGAGGTCGAAGCGATCGACCTGTGGGAGGGCAAGAGTCTGGGCCGGGCCACGCGCCGCTTCGCCCGAACCCTGCCGCCGCACGGATCGGGGCTCTACCGTCTGCGCGCCTGAGGGAGGTGAACGAACCGTCCTCAACCGGACATGCCGTAGTGGGGATCGGGGTGGCAGGATGCGGCGCATGACGAACGCCCTGCCCCTGCGCTTCTGGCTTGCTCCGCTGCCGCTCCTCCTACTGGTCGCCGCTCCGGCCAGCGCGCAGGACCGGCGACAGGTCGGCGAGCCCGCGCTGCCGACACAGGTCTGCACCAGCCTAGCCCCCGACGATGCCGCGTGGCCGAAGGAGACGCGGCGGATACAGGCGGCGATCGACCATTGTCCGGCGGGTGCCGCCGTCCGGCTGACCGGCGCGGGACGCTTCGTCAGCGGGCCGCTGCGCATGAAATCGGGCGTGACGCTGTGGCTCGATCGCGGGGCGATCCTGACCGCGGTCCCCGATCCGCGCGCCTATGACCGGGGGCAAGGGCTGTGCGGGACGATCGCGGCGAAGGGCAATGGCTGCCTGCCCTTCCTCTCCTTCACCGGCACGCGCGGCGGCGGGATCGTCGGCGACGGAGCAATCGACGGTTCGGGCGGCGCGGTCATGGCCGGACATGACGAAAGCTGGTGGCAGCTCGCCCGCCGTGCCCAGCGCGAGGGCGGCAGGCAGAACAATCCCCGGCTGATCGAGGCGGACGACGCGCGCGACCTGACCTTATACCGCGTGACCCTGCACGATGCGCCCAACTTCCATCTCGTGCTGAACGGGGTGGAGGGTGCGACCATCTGGGGCATCCGCATCGATACGCCCGCCGACGCGCGCAACACCGATGGCATCGACCCGGGCGCGTCGCAGGACGTGACCATCGCCGACAGCTTTATCCGCACCGGCGACGACAATATCGCGATCAAGGCCGGGCATGGGCCGACCCGCTACATCTCGATCCTCGACAGCCATTTCTATGCGGGCCACGGCCTGTCGATTGGCAGTGAGACCAATGCCGGGGTCAGCGATATCCTGGTCCGCAACGTGACGCTGGACGGCACGACCTCGGGCCTGCGGATCAAGAGCGATGCCAGCCGGGGCGGGCTCGTGACACGAGTTCGTTATGAGGGCGTCTGCCTGCGCGGCAATCAGCGGCCGATCGACTTCGACACCCGCTACGATCCGGGGGCCAGCGGGATGGATATCCCGGTCTATCGCGACATCCTGCTGAAGGGCGTCACCGGGGAGGACGGCACGCTCGTGCTGCGGGGCCATGATGCGCACCACCCGGTGCAGGTGACGCTGGACGGTGTGCGCTTCGCCGCAACCGCGCGGTGGCAGGTCGAAAATGCAGCACTGTCGGCTGGCCCGGGCGGCGTATCGCCGACCCCGCCGGGCCTGACCCTGCCGCCCGCCACCGGCCCGGCACCCGATTGCGCCGCGCGCTGGATGCCTTTTCCGGCGGGCGACTAACGCACCACCGGCACCACGCCCTTCGGTGCGGCGGCCAGGCGGCGGATCAGGTCGGTTTCCGCCGCACGATAGGGCGTGCCGTCGTGGCGAAACACCTCGTGGAACCAGATGGTCGGCTCCTCCAGCACATAGGGCCGTTTCCAGCTGTCCCAGGGCAAGCGCGTCTGCGTCTTCCCGTCGACAAAGCCCCAGTTCGTCATCGCGACATTGTAGCGCTTGGCGATGGGCAGCGAGCCGTCGAAGGTCGATCCGTTGCCCCGCGCCATATATTCGGTGCACAGGATCGGGCGGTTATAGGGCAGCAACTGCTTCACCCGCCGCTCGAACGTCTCGGGCCAGCTATAGTCGTGAAAGGTGATGACGTCGGACTGCGACAATTGCAGCCGATCCATCGCGGAACTCTTTCCGCCCGGCGTCCAGTCGTCGCCCTGCCACACGCCGGAAGTCAGCGGCTGCGACGGTTCGGCCGCGCGCGCCCAGTCGAACACCTGCGCCAGCATCGCACGGACGAGCGGTTCCTTGCCCTCCTGCCCCGGATATTGGTCGGCACCATTGTCGGGCTCGTTCCACAGGTCCCAGCCCAGGACGCGCGGATCGTCCTTGAACGCGCCGATCACCCCCTGGACATAGGCCCGGTATCCCGGCCAGTTCGCCCGGTCGCGCAGGCCCGCCATGCCCGGCCCTTGCACCCAGCCGGAATTGTGGACGCCGGGGATCGGCGGATGCTGCGGACCCAGTTTCGGGTTCGGGTCCCAGCAGCTGTCGAACAGCACGAACAGCGGGCGGATGCCATGCGCCTTCGCGATGGTCAGGAATGTGTCGATCCGCCGCCGAAAGCCGTCCGGGTCCTGCGTCCAGAGTTGATCGTGCAGGAACACCCGCATCGTGTTCATGCCGATGCCCTGCGCCAGCCCCAGTTCGCGGTCGATCCGCTGGGGGTCCCAGGTCTCGGCCTGCCACATCTCCAGCTGGTTGATCGCACTGGCGGGGGTGTAGTTCGCCCCGACCAGCCAGGGCTGGCGATCATACCAGGCCTTGGCCTGCGCCTCGGTCCAGCGGGGCCGCGCCTCGGCGGGCAGTAGCGGCACCATCGCGACGATCGCCGCCGCCAACCATAGGCGCATCCCCATTCCCGTCTCTCCCGCGTCGACGCCCAAGGTCTTTTGCCCAGGCCGATATCCGACCGAATGTCCTTGAAAAAGTCCGACTTATCAAGTCATGTCCGTCATCGAACGAGGCCGCCGCCCGACACAGAGCGCCCGTTCGCCAAGGAGAGGATCAGGATGAGGCCGTTCGCCCCTACCGCCGCCGCGCTTGTTCTGGCGCTGACCGTCGCCGGATCGGTCGCGGCGAAGAACCCGCAATTCGAGGGAGCCGACCCTCATGCGATGATGATCGACGGCGAGATGTGGATCTTCCCGACCGGCGGGCCGGGCGGAAGTTGGGCGGCGGACCGGTTCGGGGCCTTTTCCAGCCGCGACCTGAAGACCTGGCGGCCGCGCGGCGAGCTGATCCGGCGCGATCAGATACGCTGGATCAAGGACGACGGTGCGCCCGAGCATTTCCTGTGGGCGCCCGGCGTCGCGACGCGCAAGGGCAAATATTATCTCTATTACTCGGTCGGCCCACAGAATCCGACGCCCAGCCGGATCGGCGTCGCGGTCGCCGATCGGCCGGAGGGGCCCTATCGCGACAGCGGTCGTCCGCTCGTCGCCGGGGGACGCGGTTTCGAGGCGATCGACCCGATGGTCTTCCAGGATGCCCGATCGGGGAAAATCTATCTCTATGCGGGTGGCAGCGCGGGCGCGAAGCTGCGCGTGTGGGAGTTAAAGCCCGACATGGTGACCATCGCGCGCGAAGTGCCGGTCGCCACCCCGCCGCACTTCACCGAGGGCGCGTTCCTGCACGAGCGGAATGGCATCTATTATCTGTCCTACAGCCATGGCCGGTTCAACGGGCCGGACTATTCGGTGCACTACGCGACGGCCCCCTCGCCCATCGGCCCATGGCGCTATCGCGGCGCGATCCTGACCAGCGACACTACGCATCAGGGCCCAGGCCATCACAGCTTCGTCGAAATACCGGACGGTCGCTGGCTGATCGTCTACCACCGATGGGACCGCGCGCCCGGCCCCGGCCCCTTCCAGGGCGAACGCGTGGTGGCGATCGACCGCATCACCTACGCCCCGGATGGCACCATCCGTCCGGTCCGCATGACCGATGAAGACGCCCCGGTCCTGCCGATGGCGCGACGGCGCTAGGCAGGCCGCGTTACGAGGCGGCGACGCCGGTGTCGGGACGATAGCCGAGCTGCTGCGAAATACGCGCGGTCGCCTCGGCCAGGATCAGTCGTGCCTCGGCGATCGTCACCGACTGCGATCCGTCGATCGTCTCTAGGAACGGGATGGTCAGCGCCGCCATGCAGTCGCCGCCAAAGCCGAATACCGGATAGCTGATATCGGTCACGCCGCGCGTGATCGGGCTTTCGCGCAGTTCATAGCCTTGCGCCCGCACCCGCTCCAAATCCTCGGCCAGACGCACCCGGCCGATCGGCCGCCCCTGCGCCAGCTCGGCCCGGTCGATGATCCGTCCCAGCTGTGCCGGGGGGGCGAAGGCCAGCAGCACCTTGCCCGAACAGCTCGCCACGATGTCGATCGACGCGCCCATGCGCAGCGCGAAGCCGCGCGTGCCGGGATTTTCCTCGCGCGCGATGACCAGGCCCGCACCGCCCTCGATCACCACCAAGTGACAGGACTGCCCGACGGTCAGCGCCAGCGACTGCATCTCGGGCAGGGCAGCGGCGGTCAGCTGGCGCGCCGGGGTGGCGCGATAGGCGATGTCGAGGAATTTGTAGGTGACGCGATACCGGTCGTCGATCGGCGACTTTTCCAGGTAGCGCGCCTCCTCCATCACCACGACGATACGGAACAGCTCGCCCAGCGACCGGCCGAGCGCGGTCGCCATCTCGCTGACCAACATGCCTTGCGGATGGCTGGCGAGCAGTTCGATGATGAGGAACGCCTTGTCGAGCGCCGGGGCGGCATAGCTGCCCTTGCGGATACGTCCCTCGCCCGTCTTGCCGCCCTCAACCGTCATACCGTCCCCCAGAACCAGTCCTATCGATTAGGACGCCGCCGGGCATCGGGCAAGGCGCGTCGCCTAGGCCGTCACGCGATGGTGACGATCGCCTTCAGGACCGAATCCGCCTCGGCGATCAGCTCGGGCAGGCGCCGCGGCGCTTGGTCCAGCGTCAGCGTGTGGGTGCAGATCGCGTCGGTCGGGATCGCACCCGACCGGATGCTGGCGATGACATGATCGAAATCGACCGACAACGCATTGCGGCTGGCGATCAGCGTCGTCTCGCGCTTGTGGAATTCGGGATCGGCAAAGACCAGATCGTCCTTGCACACGCCGACCAGCGTATAGCTGCCGCCATGCGCGACCCAGCCGAGCCCGGCGCGCATCGCATGGATATTGCCGGTGGCGTCGAACACATGGTCGAACATCTCGCCCTTGCTGATCGTCGACAGCGCCTCGGCCAGGCCCTCGTCCGCGACGACGCCCTCGTCCAGCCCCAGGTGATCGCGGGCATAGGCCAGGCGCGGCGCACGCGTGTCGACCAGGACGATGCGGCCCGCCCCGGCGATTCGCGCGAACAGCGCCACCGCGACGCCGATCGGCCCCGCGCCGACTACCACCGCATCCTCACCGAAGGACAGGCCCGAGCGACGCACCGCATGCGCCCCGATCGCCAGAAACTCGACCATCGCCGCCTGGTCCAGCGACAGGCCCGTCGCGTCGATCACCGCCCTTTCGGGCACCGACAGCCATTCGCACATGCCGCCATCGGCATGGACGCCCAGCACGCTGATCCGGGCGCAGCAATTGGGCTTGCCCCGGCGACAGGCGCGGCACGTCCCGCAGGAAATATAGGGATTGATCGTCACGACCTGCCCCACCGTCAGCGACGAACCCTCTGGCGCCTCGGCCACTTCGCCCGCCAGTTCATGGCCGATCAGGCGGGGATATTCGAGGAACGGATGCTTGCCGCCATAGATATGATAGTCGGTCCCGCAAATTCCCGCACGGCGCATCCGCAGCAGGACCTCGCCGTCGCCGCGCACCGGGCGGGGGCGTTGCTCGACCCGGATCTCCTCCGGCTGCACGCAGACCAGCGCCTTCATCTCCGCCTCTCCCGAATTCCTATATGCGATCATACTCTCACATATGCCATTGAAGCACGGGGGAGGGAACGCTAAAACGACAGCATCATGCAAAGGGCGACCAACGGCCCAAGCGCACCGACAAGAGAGGAGGCCCCGACATGGCCCGACGCGTATGTTTCGCCCTGGATCTGGTCGCCGATGCCGCGCTGATCGCGGAATATGAACGCGCGCATGCGCCCGGCGCGGCTTGGCCGGAGGTAACCGAGGCGATCCGAGCCAAGGGGTTCACCGCCATGGAAATCTGGCGCACCGGCGACCGGCTGTTCATGATTGCCGAGGTCGCGGACGACTGGCCCCGCGTCATCCCGGCAGAACTGGCGGCGATCGATGCGAAATGGGAAGCGGCGATGGATCGCTTCCAAAAGCCACTGCCCCACGCCGCGCCGGGCGAGAAATGGGTGGCGATGGACCGCATCTTCGCGCTGGACGGCCAGTGACGATGGCTGCTCCGGTGATCCTGCAATTCGGCACCAGCCGTTTCCTCCAGGCGCATGTCGATCTGTTCGCGGAGGAGGCCCGCGCCGCCGGACAGGAGGTGCCGCCGATCGTGATCGTTCAGACGACCCGCGATCCCGAACGGGCGCGGCGCCTGGCGGGCTTTGCCGATCCGGCGGGCTTTCCGGTCATCCTGCGAGGCCTGCGCGACGGTGTGCGGGACGAACGCACCGTCCAGGTGCGCAGCGTGCGTGAGGGTCTGAGTGCCGCCGCCGACTGGGACCGGCTGGTCGCGCTGGCAGTCGAGGCGGCGAGCCATATCGTCTCCAACACCGGCGACACCGGCTATGCCGTTCCCGAGGGCGACCGTGCCGCGCCGCGAGGGGGTGAGGTTCCGGCCAGCTTCTGCGGGATGCTGACCGAATTGCTCCATCGCCGCTGGCAGGCGGGGCGTCCGGGGGTGACGATGCTTCCGTGCGAGCTGGTCGTGCGCAATGGCGACGTGCTGCGCGTCGCGATCATCGGGCTGGCGCGTGAACAAGGACGCGATGTGGCGTTCGTCGCATGGCTGGATGAGGCCTGTATCTGGGCCAACACGCTGGTCGACCGGATCGTCAGCGAACCGCTCTTGCCCACCGGGGCGGTGGCCGAGCCCTATGCGCTCTGGGTGATCGAGCGGCAGCCGACGCTGGTCCTGCCCTTCACCCATCCCGACATCGTGCTGACCGGCGATCTGGAGCGGTTCGAGCGGCTGAAGCTGCATATCCTCAACCTGGGGCATAGCTGGCTGGCGGCGCGCTGGCGCGGGCAAGGCGACGCGGCGGACCAGACGGTCCGCGCCGCACTGGCCGACGCCGAGACGCGCACCGCGCTCGACCGGGTGATGGCCGAGGAGGTGCTGCCAGGCTTTGCCGCACAGGGAATGGCGGACGAGGCGAAGGACTATATCGCCACCACCTTGGAGCGGTTCGCCAACCCGTTTCTCGACCACCGGCTGTCGGATATCTTCGGCGGTCACGCCGCCAAGGTCGACAAGCGCATCGGCGGGTTTATCCGCTGGGTGGACGGCTCCGGTAAGGCGGTGGCGATGCCGGAATTGCGGGCCTTGGCGGCACGGCCGAGCTGAACGGCGCGAAGGGTATGGGTGGCGTATACTCGCCGCACTTGATCAGCGGGCAAGTAACCCAAGACGAATCCCCATCCAGATAAGCCCTCTTTCCCTCGCCCCTCACAGAGGGGAGAGGGTTGCGCAGACTTGGTCTTTGCGAAAGCAAAGACTTAGTCGGAGCTGGGTGAGGGGTGAAGCGCTCGCAGTGCGAGCGCGCGAGCCATTCGGCTCGCTCAACCCCTCACCCAAGCTGCGCTAGCCAGCCAGCTGGCAAGCTCCGCTACCCCTCTCCCCTGTCCAGGGGAGAGGGGTAAGTAGCCTACGCCGCCCTCGGCAGGCAGGCCGGGCCCTTGGCGCCCGCCGCCTTGTAGGTCAGCACGAACTCCTGATGGCCCAGCGCCTCCGACTTGGTCTGCGCGCCGCCCGACACCGCGACGATCAGGTCGACGATCTCCGCCCCCACCTCGTCCAGCGTCGCCTCGCCGTACAGGATACGACCGGCGTTCACGTCCATGTCGCCTTCCATGCGCGCATACATTTCCGGGTTGGCGGCGATCTTCACGACCGGGGAGATGGCCGAGCCGACCACCGAGCCGCGCCCCGTCACGAACAGATTGATATGCGCGCCGCACGCGATCAGCTCGCCGATCTCGGCATTGTCGACGATGTTGGGGAAGCCGAACTTCGGATCGCCCGCCGGCACCACGTCGAGCAGATACAGGCCCGGTCCCGGCGCCTGTTCGGCAGGCAGGATGACGCCCGTGATCGGACGACTGCCGGACTTGGCATAGGCACCCGCCGACTTCTCTTCCTGGCTGGTCAGGCCGCCTTCGGCATTGCCGGGCGCGAAGCTGCCATAGCCCATGGCGCGGTAATAGCGTTCGGCCTGCGCGACCGAGGCGATCAGCGCCTCCGCTACCTCCGGCGTCGCGGCGCGCTCGGCCATATGCCCTTCGCATCCGATCATCTCGCCGGTCTCCTCGAAGATGCAGATCGCGCCCGCATCGTAGAGCGTGTCGAAGGCGCGGCCGACCGCCGGGTTGCCGGTGATCCCGCTTGTCCCGTCCGACCCGCCGCAGATGGTGCCGATGACCAGTTCGGACAGGGCCATGGGCACGCGCACGGCCTGCGCATCCGCCGCCGCGCGGACGCGCTCGACTGCGGCGATGCCCGCCTCCATCGCACCGCGGGTGCCGCCCGACTGCTGGATCACGATCGTCTCGACCGGGCGACCCTGTTCGCGCGCATTGGCGGCCAGCGCCTCGCGGTTGAAGCTCTCGCAACCCAGCGACAGCAGGACGACGCCGCCGACATTGGGGTGCGTGGTCAGCGCTTTCATCATCGCCAGCGCATAGTCATTGGGGTAACAGCCGGGAAAACCGATCAGCTGCACGCGCGGATCGTCCATCCGGTCGACGATCCGCCGCGCCACATGATGCGCGCATTCGACCAGATAGACGACGACGATCGCGTCGCGAATGCCCTTGCGCCCGTCGGGGCGGGCCCAGGCCTGCCAAGTCCGCTCGGCCATCATGCGTGATCTCCATGGGCGTCGCGCAGATGCGCGGGGATATAGTCGCTTTGCATATTGTGCATATGGACCCAGCCTCCTGCCGGGGCATCATGGGTCATCGACCCGATCGGCATGCCATATTTGATGACCTTGTCGCCGGTCGCCAGCGGCACCACCGCCAGCTTGTGGCCCAGCGCCACCCGCTCGGTGATCGACAGGTCGTAACCATCGACGGTGATATGCTCACCCGGCTCGACCGTGCGGCAACAGACCGCGACATTGTCGGTCGGGGTCAGGCGGATCGCGGCGACGCTCATACGCCCTCTCCCGGCAGGGGGGCGTCGGGGCGGACCAGCCCTTGGCCACGCAGCTCCATCCAGAAGGCGGCGGGAATGGGTTCGGCGTAAAGTCGCATCGTATCGGATACCTGTCGGGGATCGGCTATGCCCGGAATGACGCTGGCAATCTGGGGATGGGCGAGCACAAAAGCGAGAGCCGCGGCGGGCAGCGTCACGCCGTGCCGCGCCGCCACCGCCTCCAGCGCGCGGACCTTGCCCAGCACGGTTTCGGGCGCGGGGGCGTAATTGTAGCGGGCGGCCGCCTCGCTGCCCGTCGCCAAGATGCCGCTATTATAGGGGCCGCCGATCACGATGGCGGTGTCCGCCGCCGCGCAGGCCGGGAAGAAGCCGTCCAGCGCGCCCTGCTCCAGCAGCGTGTAGCGACCGGCGAGCAGGATGACTTCGAACCGCGCCTCCTCCATCAGGTCCAGGCAGACCTCGACCTCGTTCACGCCCAGGCCGAATCCGGCGATACTGCCCTCGTCGCGCAATCGCTCCAGCGCCTTGAACCCGCCGCCCGTGGTCAGTTGCTCGCGATATTTCGCATCCGCCTCGCCATGCGTGACACGGCCGATATCGTGAATGAACAGCAGGTCGACCCGCCCCAGGCCCAGCCGCTGCAGGCTGTGCTCATGGCTGCGCAGGATGCCGTCATGCGTATAGTCGTAGCGGGCGCGGAACGGCATGGCGGTGTGGAAGCCATCGCGTTCGCGATCGTCGATGATGGTGGCGTCGGGCTCCATCAACCGGCCGACCTTGGTCGAGACGATCACATCCTGCCGTCCGCGCAGGGCATCACCCAGACGGCGTTCGCTCAGCCCCCGGCCATAATGCGGCGCGGTGTCGAAATAACAGAAGCCCGCCGCCAGCGCGGCGTCGAGCGTCGCCTCGGCCTGCGCGTCGTCCATGGCGGCATAGAGATTGCCCATCGCCGCCGCGCCAAAGCCCAGTTCGGGCAGCGTGCAGTCGGTCTTGCCCACCCGGCGGCGGGGAAAGTCGGTCATAGTTTCAGGCCCAGTCGATAGATGCGATTGGCGTTGCGCCCCCACAGGTCGCGCCGCTCCTCGTCGGAAAAGCCGGTCAGCAGCGCTTCATAGGCGCCCAGCGTCCGGTCGAGATCGGCCGCCAGCCGGTCGGTCGGGAAATTGGTCGCGACCATCACCCGCTCCGTGCCGAACCGGTCGATGACCTCAGCAACGATATCGGCGAACCCGGCGGGGTCGAAGCGCGGACCGACGAAGCCCGCCCCCGACAGCTTGATCGCAGCGTGCGGCATGGCGGCAAAATCGATCAGCCCGGCGCGCCATTCCTCCAGCCCGTCCGCCATGATGGGCAGCGCCAGATGGTTGAGAATCACCGGCACCTCCGGGTGCCGCGCGGCGACCTCCGCCAGCCCCGCCAGCTGCGGCGGGAAGCCGTGAAAGTCGTAGCTCAGGCCATAGCGCCCCAGCAGCGCATAGCCCGCTCGCCAGTTCGGGTCGCGGGTCAGGTCCGCTTCATAGGCGCGCCGCGACGGGTCGGTCGGGTGCCAGTTGATCAGGTGCCGGATGCCCTTCACGCGAGGGTGGCCCGCCTGCCAGGCCAGTTGCGGCTCGACCGCCGGATGGTTCAGCTCGACCCGCGCGACGATGCCGCTGGGCAGACCATCGTTCTGTGCGACCCGATGGAGCCAGACCGTCTCGTCCGCGCCCTGGGACGGATCGGCGCCCGCATCGACATGCACCGCCCCGACCAGATTCCAGGCGGACAGCTCGGCGCGATAATCGGCAATGCGATAGTCGGGCGCGATGGCCGCATTCTCGGCCGCGTCCAACCAGGGATAGCGCAGCACGCCGTGGTCCCACAGGTGGAAATGCGCATCGACAAAGGGCGGCCGCGCGGCGCTCACGCCATCGTCCATCCGCCATCGATGACGTGCATCTGCCCGGTCGTATACGCGCTCTCGTCCGAGGCGAGATACAGGGCGAGTGCGGCGATCTCCTCGGCGCGGCCCAGCCGTCCCATGGGCTGGCGGGCGACAAAGGCCGCGCGGGCCGCCTCGGCATCGCCGGTCGCCGCCAGCCGTTCGTCCAGGCTGGGCGACTGGACGGTGCCGGGGCAGATGGCGTTGCAGCGAATGCCCTGGCCGACATAATCGAGCGCGACCGACCGGGTGATCCCCGCCACCGCGCCCTTGGACGCGCAATAGGCATAGCGGTTGCCGACCCCGATGACCGCCCCGGCGACCGAGGCCATGTTCACGATCGCCCCGCCCCCTTGCGCGATCATGGCGGGCAGGAACGCCTGCAGCATATGGGTGATGGCATGGACGTTCAGGTCGAAGGACAGGCGATAGCCCGCATCCTTCGTCGCCAACAAATCACCCGCATCGACATAGCCCGCGCAGTTGAACAGCACGTCGACCGCGCCCGTCCGCTCACCGAACGCCGCAATGGCAGCCGGGTCGAGCAGGTCGAGCGTCTCGATCGTGCAGCCCTGAAGGCTCGCCAGCGCCTCGGCATTGCGATCGACGGCGATCACCTGCGCGCCCTCGGCCGCGAACAATTCGGCGGCGGCGCGGCCGATACCCTGGCCAGCACCGGTCACGATCGCCCGCTTGCCCGACAGACGGTTCATCCATTCTTCTCCTTGTGGCGTCCGATCAGGACCGCAAAACCCAAAACAACCGCGAAGCTGAGCGTGGGAACGAGCATCGCAAAGGTGATTCCGGCGCGATCAGACACCAGCCCCATCAGCGCGGTCAGGCCCGCGCCGCCGATGATCGCCATCACGATCAGCGAGGCCCCGGCACGGCGCAGCGGCCCCAGCCCCTCGATCCCCAGCGCGAAGATGGTCGGGAACTGGATCGACATGAAGAAGCTCGCCGCGACCAGCGCGATCAGCCCCGGCCAGCCGCCCAGCACACCCGCCACCGCGGTCAGTGCGATCGACAGACCCGCGAACAGCGCCAGCAGCCTGACCGGCGCGGCACGCCCCATCAGCGCGCTGCCCAGGAACCGCCCGGCGGCGAACAGCACCAGCGAGACGAACAACGCATCCGCGCCGCTCCGCTCGTTCAGACCCGCATTGGCCTGCGCATAGCGGATGGTGTAGCTCCACACGCCGACCTGCGCGCCCACGTAAAAGAACTGCGCGACCACCGCGCCCAGCAGGCGCTTCTGCCGGAACACATCGACGAAACGACCGCCCGAGGACGGCCCGTCGCTCGCCCGGTACGGCGTGCCGCTGGGGAAACGGACCAGCGCGGCGGCCAGCGCGAACAGCAGCACGACGATGGCGATGGCGACATAGGGCGGCGCGATCGCCTGCACCTCTGCCTTGTAGAAGGCGGTGCGGGCGGCAGCGTCCATCGTGGCGAGCGCGCGTTCGTCATGCTCGATGCCCGACAGGATGAAGTTGCGCCCGATCAGGATGCCGGTGATCGCGCCCAGCGGGTTCGCCGCCTGCGCCCAGTTCAACCGCCGCGTCGCGCCCGCCGGATCGCCCAGCTCGCCCATCAACGGATTGGCCGAGGTCTCCAGGAACGCCAGACCCGCCGCGATCACGAACAGGCCGAGCAGGAACAGCTGGTACAGGCTGGCCGCCGCCGCCGGATAGAAGAGCAGCGCGCCGGTGCCGTACAGCGTCAGCCCCAGCACGATCGCCGCCTTGTAGCCGAAGCGCCGCATCACCATCGAGGCGGGCACGGCGAGCAGGAAATAGCCGAGATAGAAGACCTGCTGGACAAAGCTGGTCCCGAAGTCGCTGAGCGTAAAGGCCTTGCGAAACTGCGCGATCAGGATGTCGTTCAGGTTGTTGGCCATGCCCCACAGGAAGAACAGGCTGACGGTGATGATGAGCGCGGGCAGATAGCCGCGCGCCACGGTGCCCTGCCCGGCGGGGGCGGCATGACCCGGCTCCCCCGGACGCGGGTCGACGGTCAGATCGGCGGGAATGGCCATCAGTCCTGCCCTCCTTCACACCGGGACGCTCGAATGGCCACCATGGCTGCGCTCCTTCTCCATGAAATCTATATTTTATATGTGTAACCTTATGGTGGCTGGTGCACGCTTGGCAAGTGTTAACGGGAGCGACGCGAACCCTGCGTCGCTCCCCGACCGCTTCATTTTACGCCAGCCTGGCCGTCACGCGGCGTCGACGAAGCGCTGAGTCTGCTCGCCCAAGCCATCGATGCCCAGCCGCACCATCTGCCCGGCGCGCAGATAGACCGGCGGCTTCTGGCCCATGCCGACGCCCTTGGGCGTGCCGGTGGTGATGATGTCGCCGGGCTCCAGCGTGCAGAACTGGCTGACGTACGAGACGATCTCGGCGATGGTGAAGATCATGTCGGCGGTGTTGCCGTCCTGATAGCGCTGGCCGTCGACCTCCAGCCACAGGCGCAGCGTCTGCGGATCGCCCACCTCGTCGGCGGTGACCAGCCAGGGGCCGGTCGGGCCGAACGTGTCGCAGCCCTTGCCCTTGTCCCAGGTGCCGCCGCGTTCCAGCTGGTAGGCGCGCTCGCTGACGTCATGCACGACGCAATAGCCCGCGACATGAGCCAGCGCCTCGCCCTGCGACACATAGCGCGCGCGGCTGCCGATCACGACGCCCAGCTCGACCTCCCAATCGGTCTTTTCGGAGCCGCGTGGGATTTCGACATCGTCGTTCGGGCCGACGATCGCGCTCGACCATTTGCCGAACACCACCGGCTCGGCCGGAATCGGCAGATTGCTCTCGGCGGCATGGTCGCGATAGTTGAGGCCAATACAGACGAACTTGCCCGGCCGCGCGATGCACGACCCCAGGCGCGGGTTCCCCTCGACCAGCGGCAGGGTGGCGGGATCGAGCGCGGCGATTGCAGCCAGGCCCTGCGGCGTCAGGCGGTCGCCGCCCAGATCGCCCAGCGCCTCTGGCAAGGCGCGGATGTGACCGTCCGCATCCAGCACCCCGGCGCGCTCCTGCCCGATTTCTCCATAACGCAGCAGCTTCATCGACCCGGACTCCTGTAAAAAGGGTATGTCCGCCCCTCTTATCCAGCCGGACCGCGTCCTGTCACTTGCAAATATGATAGCCGGGTCGCCCTGAGCGATCAGGCGTGACCACGCACCGATTCGCTCATCAACGAGAAGAATCCCTGCGCGACCCCGCAGGTCGCGATGTCCCATTCGGGATGCCATTGCACCGCCAGCACATCGGCGTCGCATCCCGGCGCGCGGAACGCCTCGATCAGCCCATCCTCGGCATCGCGTGCCTCGACCACCAGGCCATAGCCCAGCCGGTCGACGCCCTGCTGGTGCACCGAATTGACCTGCACCCGCCGCTGCGTGCTGCGCCCCGCCAGCACGCCGCCGGGCATCAGGTCGACGGCGTGGTGGTGGTCGAACAGCGATTCGTAATCGGCGTCCCAATTGCCGCGGTGATGGCGCGGCAGGCCGCCCAGGCAGGTCAGCGAGCCGCCGAACAGCACGTTGATCTCCTGCATTCCCCGGCAGATGCCGAACACCGTCTTGCCGCGATCGATCATCCGCCCAGCCAGTGCCAGCGCCACCGAATCGCGCTGCGGATCGCAGGCGGAGGGGGCAAGCGTGGCGCCATCGCCATATTGCGCGGGCGCGACATGCGAGCGCCCGCCGGTCAGCAGCAGGCCGTCGAGCATGTCGGCCATCATGACGGTATCGACCGCTTCGGGGATCGCGGGCACGATGACCACACTGGCGCCGCACAGCCGAACGAGCGGGTCGATGAAGCGCGTCGCCACCGCCTGGATCGGCCGGTTCGCCACTTCATTGCCGCACATCAGGCCGATGATCGGCTTGCGTCCCCCCGTCATGCCGTTCCCTCCAGTTCCTGGCGCAACGCCCTCCCCTCGGCGCGCGGCAGGTGCAAAGCCTCGGGCTGGACGAGCACGCTGTCGGGCGCGACATCGGTCAGCAGCCAGACATTGCCCCCGATCACCGAGCGCGCGCCGATGGTGACACGACCCAATATGGTCGCGCCAGCGTAAATGATGACATCGTCCTCGACGATCGGATGCCGGGCGAAGCGGTCACGCGGCGAACGCGGCGCGGTGCCCAGCGCGGACCGCGCGCCCAGCGTCACATGCTGATAGACGCGCACCCGCTCGCCGATGATCGCGGTTTCGCCGACGACGACACCGGTGCCATGGTCGACGAAGAAATGCCGCCCGATGGTCGCGCCGGGATGGATGTCGATCCCGGTCCGCTCATTGGCGAGTTCGGAGATCATGCGCGCGACGATCGGCGCGCCCAGCGCGTTCAGTTCATGCGCGATGCGGTGGTGCAGGCTGGCGACCGCGCCCGGATAGCAGAGCAGAATCTCGTCCACGCTGCGCGCGGCCGGGTCAGCCAGGAACGCCGCCTCGACATCGCTGTCGATCAGTTCGCGCACCTGCGGCAGGGTCGCACCGAACAACCGCGCGACCAGCGCGGCCTGTTCGGGCGGGAAGGTCTCGTCCGCATCCTTCTGCCAATAAGCCAGCTCCGCGCCGATCTCGCGTTCCAGCGCGGTCAGCGCGGCGAGCAGCTTGGCGGCGACGAACCGGTCCTCCTCCTGCGCCGCCCCCCGGAAATGGCCCAGGCGACGCGGATAGAGCGCGGCGGCGACCAGCGCGACGACATCCTCGACCCCGGCGCGCGACGGAAATCGCTCGACGTCGCGCGTCCCGTCCTGCCGCACCCGCCAGCCCTGCCGCGCCGTGCGCAGCGCCGAGACGATTCCGTCGATCCCGGTCGCGGAAACATCCTCGCGAGAGGTGGCAGCAGTGAACGGCTTGGTCGACATGGACGATCCTCCGACCCCCATCATATCCCACTTAGCAAATGGGATATAACAGAAATGCTACGCCCCAATAAAGCACGACCTGCCTTAACAGCCGATTGCGAAGCGGTGCGCCCCGGTCCATGGGTAGCGCCGCCACCATGGCGCGGTCCGGCGGGAGGGAGCCCGCGGGGCCGATCATCCCCATGCCCTTCCCGGAGCATTCGCGACGATGACGACCCCGCGCCAGACGACGCTCACCCGTTTCCTGATCGAGGAGCAGCGCCGCTCCGAAGAGACCTGCCCCGCCGAGCTTCGCCTTCTGATCGAGACGGTCGCCCGCGCCTGCAAGGCGGTGAACCAGGCGATCTCGAAGGGCGCGCTGGGCGATGTGCTGGGCAGCCTGGGCAGCGAGAATGTGCAGGGCGAAGTCCAGAAGAAGCTGGACGTGATCGCCAACGACCTGCTGCTCGACGCCAATGAATGGGGCGGACACCTGGCCGCCATGGCATCGGAAGAGATGGAGACGATCCACCGCATCCCGAACCGCTTCCCACGCGGCGAATATCTGCTGCTGTTCGATCCCATCGACGGGTCGAGCAATGTTGATGTCGACCTGTCGGTCGGCACCATCTTCTCGGTCCTGAAGGCGCCCGAGGATTGCGCGGGCCGCGAAGTGACCGAGGAGGATTTCCTCCAGACCGGCCGTTCGCAGGTGGCGGCGGGCTATGCCATTTACGGCCCGCAGACGCTGCTGGTCCTGACCGTCGGCACCGGCGTCTATGAGTTCACGCTGGACCGCGAGATCGGATCGTGGCGGCTGACCGACGGGCCGATGCGTATCCCCACCGGCACCAAGGAATTCGCGATCAACATGGCGCGACGCCGCCAATGGTCGCCGGGTATCGCCCGTTATGTCGAAGAGCGTATCCTGGGCACCGAGGGGCCGTGCGGCGTCGACTATAATATGCGCTGGACCGCCTCGATGGTCGCGGATGTCCACCGCATCCTGAAGCGCGGCGGCGTGTTCCTCTATCCGGGCGACCACCGCCAGGACGGCAAGGCCAAGCTGCGCCTGCTGTATGAAGCGAACCCGATGAGCTTCCTGATCGAACAGGCCGGCGGCGCGTCGATCGACGGGGCGGTCCCGATCATGGACGTCGCGGCGATCGGCCTCCACCAGCGCGTCGGCGTGGTACTGGGCGATCCCGAGGAGGTGACGATGATCGCGGAATATGGGCGAACGGGGTGAGGTGATCGCCTGGCCTTCTTTGCCGAAGTTGGTGGGCGGAACGAAGCGGTTTACCCTTTCCTCGACCCCGGCGAAGGCCGGGGCCCAGTTGCGGGGAACCATCGAAGGCGGGGTGTCATTGCCTCCCCTTCACCGGTTTGCGCGTCACGCGCTTGCTGGAGCCTGGGCCCCGGCCTTCGCCGGGGTCGACCGGATGTTTTGAGGGTGGCTTTCTCCACCCGCGTTTCGCCTAAACGAAAAGCCGGGCCCTACCCCCGTCCCACCGACTCCCGCGCGACCAGCTCGAAATCGAGCACCCGGTCCTCCACCATCCGCGAGCGGAGCGCGGCCAGCACCTGCTCGACCGCGCGGAAAGCCATGTCGCCTACCGGCTGGCGGATGACGGTCAGCGGCGGCCAGAGCCGCGCCGCGATGGCGGTATCGTCAAACCCCGTCACCGCCAGGTCATCGGGCAGCCGCAGCCCCATGCGATGCGCCTCACCGATCAGCCCGGCCGCCATGTCGTCGCTGCTGCACAGGATCGCGCTCGGCCGCTCCGCCAGCGTCAGCAACGCGCGCCCGGCCTGCGCCCCCGATACCGGATCGAAACCGCACCGCACGACCAGCGTCGGATCATAGGCGATCCCGCTCGCGGCCAGCCCGTCGCGAAACCCCGCCAACCGCTCGGCCGCGACCGAAAAGCTCTCCGGCCCGGCGAGGAAACCGATCTGCCGATGCCCCTGCCCCGCGACATGCGCGGTCACTGACGCCATCGCCGCGCGATTGTCGATCCGCACGGTCGAAATATCGGCCATGGGCAGCCCCGTCGCGATCGCCGCCGCCGCCACGCCTAGCTCGGCGAACAGCCCAGAGCCGCTGAGCAATTCGGCGAAGGGCGGCACCAGCAGCACGCCCGACGCACCGCCCTGCACCAACGCGCGGACCGCCGCCTCCGCCGTCGCGCGGGTCAGCACCTCTTCGGCCTGGGCGATGAACTGCAACCCGCGCGCATTGGTCGCCCGCAGCGCGCCGAGCAGGATCGAGTCGATGAACGGCGTCCCCCGATCGCTGTAGAGCAGGCCCAGCGTCGTCACTTTCGCCTTGGCCAGGCGACGCGCGGCGATGTTGGGGCGGTATCCCAGTTCCTCGATCGCGGCGAGCACGGCGGCGCGCGTCGCCGGTCCGACCTTGCCAGCGCCGTTGATGACGTTGGACACGGTCATCGCCGACACGCCCGCGCGCTCGCCGACCGCGCGGATGGTGACACCTTCGGGGCGTTTGGCGACGTCAGTAGCCATTCCCTATTCCTCCCCTGCAAGCGGAGGTGGCAGGGGAGGAATAAAGGTTACGGCTATTCTCAAACCGCCCCCGCCTTCAGCCCCTTGACCGCATGGTCCGCCGCCCGCGCGGTCAGCGCCATGAAGGTCAGCGACGGGTTCACGCACGACACCGACGCCATCTGCGCGCCATCGGTCACATAGAGGTTCGACGCGTCATGCGCCTGACTCCATTTGTTGAGCACCGACTGGCGCGGGTCCGCGCCCATGCGCGCACCACCCATTTCGTGGATCGCGTCGCCGGGCACATGCTCGGACTCGCCGCTGGTCACGTTCTTCAGCCCCGCCGCGCGCAGCATCGCCTCGCCCTCGCGCCGGGCGTCGGCCATCATCTTCAGTTCATTGTCGCGGAAGGTCACGTCGAACTTCATCAGCGGCACGCCGAAGCGATCGACCTTGCTGGCATGCAGCGACACGCGATTATCCTCATAGGGCAGGCATTCGCCGAACGCGCCCATGCTGAACTGCCAGGGGCCATAGCGGCGCATGCCATGCTTCATCTCCGCGCCGAAGCCAACCGGCCTGGCGGCGTTGCGATAGGCCGAGCCCTGATAGCCATAGCCGCGCCGGAAGCCGAGCCCCTCATCGCCCTTTAGGTTGCGGAAGCGCGGCACGTACACGCCGCCCGGACGACGGCCATATTCGATCAGGTCGTCCATGCCGGGAATTTCGCCCGAAACGCCGACGCGGAAGATATGGTCCATGACATAGCGGCCCAGCGTTCCGCTGCTGTCGAAATGGCTCCGCTCCGAACCCGGCGCCCGCGAGTTCATCAGGATCTGCACCGATCCCATGGCCGAAGCGCAGACGAAGACCAGATTGGCGCTGACCGTCTGCGCCTGCCCCGTCTTGGCATCGACATAGCGGACGCCGGTGACCTTCTTCTTCGCCGGATCATAGTCGATCCCCGTCACCACCGCATCGGATTGCAGCGTCAGCCGCCCGGTCGCGCGCGCGGCGGGTAGGGTCACGGCCTGGGTCGAGAAATAGGCGCCGAACGAGCAGCCATTGCCGCACTGGTTGCGGAACTGGCATTTGGTGCGGTTCTGGTCGGGCTTGTCCTCGGTCATGTTGGACAGGCGGCTGTGGATCAGCTTGCGCCCCGGAAACTGTCCCTCCAGCCGTTCCTTCAGCCACGTTTCCGCGACGTTCATCGGCATGGGCGGCTGGAACTCGCTATCGGGCAGATAGGGCAGGTTCTCGCGCGAGCCGGAGACGCCGATATACTTCTCGACATAGGAATACCAGGGCGCGACATCGTCGTACCGGATCGGCCAGTCGGCGGCGACGCCCTCGCGCTTGTTCGCCTCGAAATCGCCCTCGCTCCAGCGGAACGACCAGCGCCCCCAGATCAGCGACTTGCCGCCGACCGCAGCGGGCCTGATCCAGTAGAATTTGCTGCCCTCGTCATAGGCATAGGGATTCAACCGGTCGTCATTGTAGAATTTCTGGTTGCTGGGCGCGACATAGCCGTGCTTGGCGATAAAATAATCGCTCTCCAGCAACGACCTGGGCATGATGTTGCGCGCCGGCACCTCGAAGGCGGGCTTGCCGTCATAGGGATAGCCCTCGCCATGTTCGACCATGATGCCCCGGTCGAGCATCAGGACGCGCAGGCCCTTTTCGGTCAGTTCCTTGGCGGCGAACCCGCCGCTGATGCCCGACCCGATCACGATCGCGTCGAAACGGTTCGTCGCCGCCATGGCTGTCCTCCCTATGATCTTGTTATGATTTTAGAACCGCAAGCCGCGCAGCGTGCGGAAGCTGGTGGTGATGTCGGGCAGATAGGGCGCGGGCGCCTGGTCGTTCTCGACATAGAAATGCTTCACGCCCGCAAGGCGGTTGAGTTTGAAGATCGATGCGAAGTCGATCTGCCCCGCGCCGACCGCCGTCATGCTGCCATCGGCGCGCGCGTCCTTGACGTGATAGGCATAGATACGCCCCGCCAGCCGCCGGATCAGCGCAGCGGCATCCTCGCCCGCATGGATCGCCCAATAGAGGTCGATCTCGACCTTCACGAGCGCGGGGTTCGTGTCCTTGAGCAGCCGGTCATAGAGGCTGACGCCGCCGGGCTTGGTGGTGAACTCGAAATCATGGTTATGATAGGCAAAGCCCAGCCCCGCCTTCTTCAACTGCTCGGCGAAGCGGTTGATGTTGGGCAGCGCCGCGTTCCAGCCCGCCTCGGTCCTGTGCTCGTCGGTCATATAGGGCAGGACGACGGTATCGGCACCCAGCGTCTTGGCCATGGTCACGCACGCATCGAACTTGCCGAGCAGCGAGTCGTAAGGGACATGGATCGACGGTGCCTTCAGCCCCAGCCGATCCTGCGTCCGGCGGAGCATCGCATGGTCCATCGCGTCATAACCGCCCCCGCCATATTCGACCTCGCGGTAACCGATCTTGGCCACCGCCTCCAAGGTCTTGACCGGATCGGCGGCGAACAGCTCGCGGATCGTGTACAGTTGCAGCCCGATCGCCCCCAGCTGCGCAGCCTGCGCCATGCCCGGCACCAGCGCGGCGGCGCCCAGGCCCAGCCCTGCGCCCATCAACGAACGACGATCGATCATGCCGAATACACCTTGTTGACGTTGGAATAGGGATAGGCGCCGTTATATTCGCCGGGCACGGGCAGATACTCACGCTCCTGCGTGATGCCGATTTCCGACGTGTAATAACCGGTGATGACCAGCTGTCGGAACGGCTCGAAAAAGGCCCGCCCCTCGGGCAGCACGCCCTCCATCGCCTCGGTCAGCAGCATGTCCTGCTGCGCCGCGGTCGCCTTGGCGGCGGACAGCTTGTTGACGCTTTGGCTGCGCGCCTCGATCGCGTTCAGCCCGGCGATGATCGGGGTCTTGTCATTGGGGCTGGCCCAATCGGCGAGCATCTTCTCGATGAACTCGGGCACCTTGGCCGCGATCGCGCCGGGGGTGTCGGTGGTCGGGATCACCCGCTCGGACAGGGCGACCATCGTCGCACGCTGGGTCGGGGTGAAGACGGCCATGCTGGGCGGACCGTCCGAGATGACGGGGATGGTGCCGCGCGCCTGCTCGACCGCGCCCGCCGCACGGGCGATGGGCGCGAACAGCGCGGAGCCGAACATGGCGGTGATGCCCGCCAAAGCATGTCTGCGGTCGATATGGGGGGTCATCGGGCATCCTCCGGCAGGTCCTGCGCAATCGCCTCGGGCGGCAGCGGGCGGACCCAGATGTTGCGGAACGAAACGGGCGAATCATGATCCTGAAGCTGGATCGGCGCGGCGTCGCCATGCGCCTGGTACTTCTCGACCTGCCGCCAGACGGTGGTGCCCAGCATCGCCTGATGATTCTGAACGACGACGCCGTTCAGCAGCGCGGTGACATAGGCCGGGCGCAGCAGTTTGCCGTCCGCGCCAAAGCGCGGCCGCTCGAAGATGATGTCGTAGCTCTGCCACTGCCCGGGCTTGCGCGCCGCGTTCACCAGCGGCGGCTTCCAGGCATAGACCGCGCCGACCTGCCCATCGGCATAGGTCGGGTTGTTATAGCCGTCGAGGATCTGCACCTCGTAGCGCTGCATGAACCAGATGCCGCTATTGCCCCGGTCCTGCGACGATTTCTGCGGCGGATTGGGAGAGCGGAATTCGAGGTGAAGCTGCACGTCGCCGAAGCTCTGCTTGCTGACCAGCACGCTCTCGGCCTTGCCGTCGCGCGGCGGCACGGTCATCGCGCCGTCCTTCAGCAGCCAGGACTTACCGCTGGGCGTCCACGCGTCCATCGAGCGGCCGTCAAACAGCACCACCGCATCGGACGGCGCGCCACCGGGTTGCGCGGCCGGCGTCACGACCTTGGGCGCAGGCCGGTCTGGATCATGGACATGCCATTTTCCGCCCGGCAGCATCGGGGTGTCGCGAAACCCCAAACCCGGCTTGTCCTGCGCCATGGCGCTTCCGGCCATCATCAGTGCGATCAACGGTAGCATCCGCATCGCTCCCCTCCTCATGCTGTCGGATCGATCGCGCGATAGGCCGCGATCAGTGTGTCTTCGCCCGCCCGGCCCTTCACCGAATTGCCGTGCTCCATGCCGATCACGCCCCGGTAGCCGCGCTCCTTCAGATAGCGGCAGACATTGGCATAGTTGATCTCGCCGCTGCCCGGTTCGTTGCGGCCCGGATTGTCGCCGAACTGGATATAGCCGATCTCGTCCCAGCAGAGCTTCAACGTCGGGATCAGGTTCCCCGCCTGAATCTGCTCGTGATACAGGTCGGCCAGCACCTTCACGCCGGGACTGTTCACCCCGCGCGCGACGGCATAGCCCTCCGCGATCGACTGCATGAACACACCCGGATGGTTGGTCCGCGTGTTGAGTGGCTCCATCACCAAGGTCAGGCCGTGCGGCGCGACGATATCGGCGGCGCGGCGCATCGTGTCGATGATCCGCCCCTGCTGGATCGCAGGATGGAGCTTCTTGTCCATAAAGCCGGTGACGACCGTCGCGCATCTGGCGTTCGCGCGCTTGGCGACTTCGACCGCGTTGCGCACATCGGCGAGGAAGGCCTGACGCTCGCCCTCGTCCTCGCCGCCCAGCAAGGGCCGGGACTCCGCCCATTTCGGCATCGACGCGACGAAGACGCCCATCGTCATGCTGCGCTGGCGCAGCGCCTTGGCGATGGCCTCCTGCTCGGCGACCGGGCGGAGAGCATATTCATTGTCCTCCCACGCCCAGAAGCCCTGGTCGGCGGCAAAGGCGATCTGCTCGACCGAGCTCGCGCCCCGGCTGGCGAAGCTGCCCAGATGCGGCGCGAAGCCCAGGGTAAAGCGCGCGGCGTTGGACGGCTTGCCAGCCTTCTGCCCACCCAGTGCGGCGGCGGGCACCGTAGCGGCCAGCCCGCCCATCACGGTGCGGCGCGAGAGGGTCACGCGACCCGCTCGCCGATGATCACCCGGCGCGGATTGCGACGCTCGGCCAGCCAGATGCCGCCGAACACGACCAGCAGGATGACCGGCACGATCGCCAGCCGCGCAAAGGACTGCGACGCCGCCGCATCCTCGACCTGACGCAACGCTTCGCCGGTCAGCCGCTTGAACGCGTCGGGCCCACCCGCCAGTTCGACCTTGGCGGCGTCGAACATCGCGCCCAGCTGTGGCAGGACGAAGAAGCTCGACAGCGCGCCCGCCGATCCGACCAGCCCCAGTGCCCAGGCACCGCCGCGCGGATAGCGCTCGGCCACCGAGGCCAGCATGGTCGGCCACATCGCACAGACGCCCAAGCCCCAGACGGTCGAGGCCAGAATCGCCGCCGCCGGCGACTGTGCCCGTGACAGCAGGAACAGGCCGATGCCCGCCATCAGGCTCGACACCCAGAGCAGCCCCGGATTGGACAGCCGCCCCGCGATCCGCCCGGCGAAATGGCGGAACACGAACATCAGCGCGCTGACATAGACGAGCAGGAGAATGCCGCGCATGCCGACCCGGCTGCTCAGCGCCACATCCAGCCATTGGCCAGGCGCCAGTTCGGACGCGGCGGTCAGGAACATCGCGCCGAACCAGACGAAGAAGCTCGGCCGCTTGAACACCTCCGCGATCATGCCGCCGAAGCCGACATCGCGCACTTCGCGCGGGACCGGCGGGAATTGCGTGGTCGCGGCCATCACCAACACGCCGAGCGCGGGGATCAGTACCAGCGCCATGATCGCCTGCCACGACAACAGCTCGGCCAGCAGCACGCCCGCCAGCCCACCGACGATCAACCCGCCGGGATACCAGGCGTGCAGCACGTTCAGCCGGTGCGTCGTATCCTCCGGGTAAAGCCGCGCGGTCAGCGGGTTGATCGACGCCTCGGCCAGTCCCCAACCGATGCCGCTGAGCAGCATCCCGCCCCAGACGATATGATAGACGCCCATGCCGCTGGCGATATGCCCCGCCCCGATGATCGCGGTGGTGCCGACCAGGAAACACAGGCCGCACCCGATCAGCATTTGCCGCGCACCGATCCGGTCGAGCAGCGCGCTCGCCACGAACAGGGTCGCGGCAAAGCCCAGGAACGCCGAGCCCAGCGCCGAGCCGATCAGCTCGCCCGCCTGAACCGGCGCGATGGGATCGATCCACTGCGCCTTCAGGCTGCTCGCCACCGCCGCCCGCAACGCCGCGCTCGCCGCCGCCGTGAACAGCGCCAGCACGCTCAGCCAGAACAGACGCGACCGATTGTCCGGTATCGCTTCCATGCCCCTCTCCCGCTTATTTTTTGTCAGACTTTACCTTCCGGGGCGGATGGTCAAGCCTGTGCAATCGTTAAATTCCCAGCCAGCGTCGGTTGGCCGCCGGATCGCCCCCACCGGCGAAATCGTCGAAGGCCCGTTCCGCGCGGCGGATCATGTGCGCCGCGATGAAGGGTGCGCCCTCGCGCGCGCCGTCCTCCGGGTGCTTCAGGCAGCATTCCCATTCCAGCACCGCCCAACCGGCATAGCCGTACTGCGTCAGCTTGGAGAAAATGCCGCCGAAATCGACCTGCCCGTCGCCCAGCGAACGGAAGCGCCCCGGCCGGTCGACCCAGTCGCTATAGCTGCCATAGACGCCCGCGCGGCCGGTCGGATTGAACTCGGCATCCTTGACGTGGAACATGCGGATGCGATCGTGGTAGAAGTCGATGAACTGCAGATAGTCCATCGCCTGCAGCACGAAATGGCTGGGGTCGTAGAGGATGTTGGCGCGGGTGTGGCCGCCGACCGCCTCCAGAAACCGCTCGAACGTCGTGCCGTCGTGCAGGTCTTCGCCGGGATGCAACTCGTAGCAGAGGTCGACGCCCTCTTCCTCGAATGCATCCAGGATAGGCCGCCAGCGCTTGCCGAGTTCGGCGAACCCTTCCGCCACCAGCCCGGCGGGCCGCTGCGGCCAGGGATAGACGAAGGGCCAGAGCAGCGCGCCCGAGAAGGTCGCATGGGCGCTTAGGCCCAGCCGCCGACTGGCCTTCGCCGCATAGAGAAGCTGCTGAACCGCCCATTCCTGCCGCTCGGCGGGCTTGCCGCGCACCGCCTCCGGCGCGAAACCGTCAAAGGCGGCGTCATAGGCCGGATGAACCGCGACCAGCTGGCCCTGCAAATGGGTCGACAATTCGGTGATGGCGACCCCCGCCTCGACACAGCGCCCGGCGAGGTCGTCACAATAGTCCTGACTTTCCGCCGCCGCCTTCAGGTCGATGCAGCGCGCATCCCAGGTCGGGATCTGCACGCCCTCGTAACCCGCCTCCGCCATCCAGCGCGCCGCCGAGTCCAGCGTGTCGAACGGTGCGGCGTCACCCATGAACTGCGCCAGGAAGATGCCCGGGCCGCGCATCGCCGACGACGGAGCACCGGCGGCGGTCACTTGGCGGTCTCGGCCTTGAGATAGGCGATCAGCGCGGCGCGCTTGGCGGGATCGGCGACGCCGATCGGCATCCGCGTGCCCGGCACCTTCTTCATCGGCGCGGCAATGAACTCATTGAGCGTCTTGTCGTCCCATTTCAGCCCGGACGCCTTCATCGCGGGCGAATAGTTGAAGCCCGCGACCGAGCCCGCCGGCCGCCCGAATACGCCGTTCAGATTGGGGCCGACACCGTTGCGCCCGCCCTTGTTGAGTGTGTGACAGGCTCGGCACGCGGCAAAGGCCTGCGCACCCGCCGCAGGGGCGGTCTGCGCGGTGGACGGCGCCTGTACGGCCACGATCCCGGCGACCAAGGCCGGTACGGCAGCAGCCAGCCCGATGAGCTGCCTCATCCTCTCTCTCCCGAAATTTTCTTGCCCAGACTCGCTGGTTCTTGCCGGAGTTTACCGTTAAACCGATGCCATGCAAGCACCGAATATCGCGTTATAAGCGATTGGGATGACAGGAGAGAGGATGATGGCGGGACGAAAGTTGCGGCTGGCCATGGCGGGCGGCGGCGAAGGCGCGTTCATCGGCGGCGTGCACCGGATGGCGGCGGCGCTGGACGGCGACTGGGAGTTGGTCGCGGGCACCTTCAGCAGCGACGCCGAACGCAATCGGCGAAGCGGCGAGGCGCTGGGCCTCGATCCGGCCCGCGTCCATGCCACCATCGACGCCCTGCTCGCCGACGAACGCGCACGACCGGAGGGGGAGCGCATCGACGCGGTGGCGATCGTCACCCCCAACCACCTCCACGCACCCATGGCGATCGCGGCATTGAACGCTGGCTTTCCGGTCTTTAGCGAAAAGCCGATGGCGATGAACCTGGCCGAGGCGCGCGCCATCGCCGATGCGGCGCGGGCGTCGGGCCAGCTCTATGCCCTGGCCTTCACCTATAGCGGCTATCCGATGGTCGAGGAGGCGCGCGCCCGCGTCGCGCGCGGCGATTTCGGGCGTATCCGACTGGTTCATGTCGAATATGTGCAGGGCTGGCTCAGCACCGCGCTCGACCGCGAGGGCAACAAGCAGGCCGAATGGCGCACCGATCCGGCGCGCGCGGGGCTCGGCGGGGCGCTGGGCGATATCGGCACCCATGCCTTCCAGCTGGCCGAGCATATCTCCGGCCTGACCGTCGAAGCGCTGTCGGCGGACGTGACGACGCATGTGGCGGGGCGGATGCTCGACGATGACGTCAACGTCCTGCTCCGCTTCACCGAGGGGGCACGCGGCACGCTCCGCGCGACCCAAGTGGCGGCGGGCGAGGAAAACGGCCTGCGCATCCGCATACATGGCGAGAAGGGCGGCCTGGAATGGTCGCAGATGGAGCCCAACACGTTGACCCTGCGCTGGCTCGATCGTCCCGCCGAAATCGTCCGCGCCGGTGGCCCCGGCCTCAGCCCCTCCACCCTGCCCCGCCTGCGCACCCCCTCGGGCCATCCGGAAGGCTATATCGAGGCGTTCGGCAACCTCTACCGCGCCGTGGCGGGATCGTTGCGCGCTGGCGATCCGATAGAGGGCGAGGCCTTGGGCGAGGCGAACTGGTATCCGAGCCTGGAGTCGGGACTGCGCACCATGGCGTTCGTCGAGGCCGTTTTGGAAAGCGCGCAATCGCAGGAGAAATGGACGGCGTTTCCCATGGTGGACGTGGCGATGCTTCGCGGATAGCCTGCCCCCGTTTGGGGGGAGAGAAACATGCGGTCTTGGTACATCGTCGCCGGTCTGGCACTGCTGGCGGCCCCGGCGTCGGCGCAAGGGTCGAGCGATCCGGCGATCCTGAAGCTCGTCCAGTCGTTCAACGATGCGCGCAACCGTTTCGATGCGAATGCGCTCGATGGCCTGCTGGCGGCGGGTTATATCGAGGTGTCTCCTTTGGGAGAGATCGACCGGCGGCCAGAGGTCCTCACCTTCTACGCGCCCGAAAAGGCGAGTCAGGTGCCGCCCATGAACTTTCACACACAGGACGTGCGCCGACATGGCGACAGTGCCATCGTCATCGGCTCGGTCGATTATACGCTGCCCAATCCCAACGGTGGCACGGTCACGCGCAGCGTCCGCGTAACCTATGTCGAGCAGCGGATCGGCAGGGAATGGAAGATGATGTCCGTCCAGTATACTGGCATCCAGCCACCCCGGCCCGCTTCCTGATCGGGGGCGCGCATCGCCTCAGGTCGATGCGCGCCCCCTCACGATCCCCACCGCGCTGGCCAGCACCGCCGCATCCTCGGCAAACCCCGTATTGGTCTGGCCATAGCGCCCCAGCGCCGCCATCCGGCCGCGCCAGCCGGGATAGGAGGCGACGACCGCCGTCACCCCGCCGACCGCCGCGCCCAGCCAGCGACGCTTCGGTGACGCTAGCGCCGCGCCCGCGATGGCCGAGGTCGCGAAACGTGCCGCCAATCCGATAGGCACGATCCGGTCGGGCGCGGTCTTCTGCTTGTCGCCTGCCATCTCGCCGATCGCGAGGGCCAGCGTACCCGCCGCGACGATCGGGTTCGCCAGCCAGCGCAGCACGCCCTTGCCGAGCGGCAATTGCCCGCGCGCGGCGGCGATCGACACGGCGGCCAGCGGCGTCATCGCGCGCTGCCCACCGACCAGACCCATTTTGAACGATGCGAGCATGACGTCGACCTCACGGATAGGGAACAAGAGCCGCCTCAACGCATCCGCCCGCCATGCCGGTTCCCCCTTTTCCTTTCATCCGGGCTTTTGCCATGATGGCGCGATGAAACGCCTTGCCCTTGCCGTCGCGCTCCTGCCGCTCGCCGCCTGCTCCTCGCATGACCAGCCCCAGGGGCTGAGCGCGGAGGAAAATCGCCAGCTCAACGAAGCCGCCGCCATGCTCGACGCCAATGCGGTCGATCTGAACGCGATGGCCCCTTCGGACGTTGAGGAGGGAAATCCCACCGAAAACGAAAGCTGATCCCGCCATGACCGACCTGCCGCTTCGCCGCCTGGGTTCGACCGACCTGATGATCGCGCCGCTGGTGCTGGGCGGCAATGTCTTTGGCTGGACCGCCGACCGCGCGGCGAGCTTTGCGGTGCTCGACGCCTTTGTCGACCAGGGCGGCACGATGATCGATACGGCGGACGTCTATTCCGCCTGGGTCGACGGCCATCGGGGCGGCGAGTCCGAGACGATGATCGGCGAATGGCTGAAGGCCAGCGGCAAGCGCGACCAAGTGCTGATCGCGACCAAGGTCGGGATGCTGCCCGGCGAAGGCGGCGCGAAGCTGGCCCCCGCCCGTATCGCGGCGGCGGCCGAAGCTTCGCTGAAACGGCTCGGCACCGATCGGATCGACCTGTATTTCGCGCATCAGGATGACGAGGACCAGCCGCAGGACGCGGTGATGGAGGCCTTTGGCCGTCTGGTCAAAGCGGGCAAGGTTCGGGTGATCGGCGCGTCCAACTTCCACGCCGCCCGGCTGAAATCGGCAAACGAGGCCGCGCGCGATGCGGGGCTGCCGCGCTATCACGTCCTGCAACCCGAATATAACCTGGTCAGCCGCCACGCATTCGAAGGCGAGTTGCAGGATTATTGCGTAACCGAAAATATCGGCGTCGTTCCCTATTACGGGCTCGCCGCCGGATTCCTGACCGGCAAGTATCGCAGCGATGCCGACCTGTCGCAAAGCGTGCGCGGCGCGAAGATGGGCGAATTGCTGCACGGCAAGGGTGGCGCCGTGCTGGCGGCGCTGGATGCGGTGGCAGCGGAAACCGGTGCGACCCCGGCACAGGTCGCGCTCGCCTGGCTGATGGCGCAGCCCGGTGTCACCGCGCCGATCGCCAGCGCGACCAGCGTGAAGCAGCTGTCAGAGCTGACTCCCGCGATGCGGCTCACCCTGTCCGAGGAGCAACTCGCCCTCCTGACCGACAGCGGCGCATGAAACCGGATACACTTAATTTTAATCAATTTCGGAACGTATGCAGAATGGTGGGCTTTTAGCGGGACCATGGATGTCCAGCCCCCCACCATTCTGGTCGTTGAAGATCAGCCTCTGCTTCTCATCCACGTCCAGTTCGCGTTCGAGGATGCGGGATACCGGGTCGTGCAGGCGAGCAGTGCCGACGAAGCGCTGGTCGCGCTGGAGCGGCATCCCGAAATACGGGTGATCTTCACCGATGTGACCATGCCCGGAACGCTCGATGGTGCGGCGCTGGCGACACGTGTGAGCGAGACGCATCCGCACGTCGCGGTTCTCGTGACGTCGGGCGACCAGAGCTATGTTCCCGACAATCTTCCAACCGGCGTTCGCTTCGTGCCCAAACCCTATTCGGGGCACATGATCGTGCGCATGATTTCCGAAGAGGTCGCCTGATCGACAGCGGCTCCCGACCCTGATCGGATCAGGCCGCCTGGGCGTGGGAAATGGCGGGACGCCCGATCAGATAGCCCTGGATCTGGTCGCAACCCAGGTCGCGCAGCATCGCATATTGATACTCGGTTTCGACCCCTTCGGCGACGATCGGGATGTTCAGGCTGCGCCCCAAGCCCAACGACGCGCGCACGATGGACAGCGCGGGGCCATGCGCATCCATTGCGCGGATAAAGCTCCGATCGATCTTGATCTTGTCGAAGGGGAATTGCTGCAAGCTGCTGAGCGAGGAATAGCCGGTGCCGAAATCGTCCATCACGATACGCACTCCCGCCCCGCGCAACGTGCGCAGATTGGCCGTGGCGGTTTCGCGCCGGTCGATCAGCACGCCTTCGGTCACTTCCACCTCGACCCGGCAAGGATGCATGCCATGGTCCGCGATGGTCGCCAGCATCTCGTTCGCCAACGACGGGTCACGCAACTGCACAGGGGACAGGTTGATCGCCAGCATCCAGTCGCGGGGCCAGTCGCGCGCGGCGACCAGCGCCTCGACCAGCAGGAACCGGCCGATCTCCGCGATCAGCCCATTCTCCTCGGCCAGCGCGATGAAGATGTCGGGGCTGACCGGCCCCAGTACCGGATGGGTCCAGCGTGCCAGCGCCTCCTGTCCGATGATGCGACGGGAGGGACAATCGGCGATCGGCTGGAACGCCAGGCTCAACTCGCCCCGCACGCTGGCATCGCGCAGTTCATGGGCCAGCCAGTGGCGCTGCCGCCGTTCCTCGTCCATCGCCGCGTCATAGTGGCGCGCCCGGTGGCGGCCATCGGCCTTGGCCCGGTAGAGCGCGATATCGGCACAGGCTTGCAGTTCGTCGCACTCGATGCCGTGATGCTGGGACAGGGCGATGCCGATGCTCAGGCGGACCGACGGTGTCGCCGGATCGGCTGCGGCCACGCCATAGATGCGATCCGCGACCGCCTGCGCATCGCGCTCGGTTTCCGACAGATAATGGATGATCGCGAATTCGTCGCCGCCGATGCGCGCGACGACATCCCCCTCGTCCACCGCCGCGAGCAGCATCGCGCTGGCCCGCTGCAACATCGCGTCGCCGGTGGCATGGCCCAACGTGTCGTTGACGCCCTTGAACCCGTCCAGATCGATCGCCAGCAACGCGATCCGCCGCCCCGCCTGAAGCGCCTTTTCCAGCCGCTCGGCAAAGACCAGCCGGTTGGCGAGACCGGTCAGCGGATCGTGATGCGCCAGATATTCGACCTGGCGCTGGATACGCTCGCGCTCCTCGGTTTCCTGCGCGAACGCCTGCAACGCGCGGGTCAACTCACCCAGTTCGTCGACCCGCTGTGTATAGGGCAAGGGTCGCAGCGACCGCCCGCCCTTCATCGCCCGCACGGCGGCAACGATCGTCATCAGCGGCTCGATGATGCGCCAGCGCAACCACAGGATCAGTGCGCCGACCAGTATCAGCATCGATACGGCGGCGAGCGTCATTTCCATCAGTCCGCGGCGCGCCAGCAGCGCGGCTTCATGCGTACGCCGAGTCAGATCCCGCCGCATCGTCCGGCGCATATCGTCCCGCCAATATTCCAGCGAGCGCAGCGAGCGCTGAAACCGGGGCAGCGCGGCTTGCAGCTTCCGGGGATCGGCCCGCGTGTCTCGCAGGATCGTTCGGGTTTCGCGGAAGAAGCGTTGCTCGGCCTTCCGCAGCTGCGCTTCCACGCGCCGACCGCGCGGCGTCAGGGCCAGCGGCCCCGCTTGCCGCGGCCCCAGCTGCGCGGCGAGCAGTTGCTCCATCGCCGCCCAATCCGCCTCCCTGTTCCCGTCATGTCGGTCGAGGCGGCGGTCCACATCCGTCAAATGAATACGCAACACCCGCAACTGGGTATCGGCGGCGGCAAAGTCGTCCAGGTCCATGGCGATGCGCCCGGTCGCCTCCGTGGTCGCCACCAGCTGCCGATGGAACGACACCCCTGTCAGGCCCAGCGCGGCCGAAATGCACAGCACGGTCGACAGCGTGACCGCAAAGCGGAATTCCAATGAACGGAGACGGAGGAAGAGCCAATTCATCGGGGGCCACCGCTACACGATGACCCCTTACAACTGGTGAAAACGACCCACTATTTGATAAACACCTGGTATAGTGGACCAAATCCTTCCACCAAATGGCTGATCATTCGATCGACCCGGCACTCAGTCGCCCGCACAGGGCAGCGACGCCACCGTCCGTTCGCGCTCGTTGACCAGCAACGCACGACCGATCGCCGGGAGCGAGCGTTGCGGACAATCGGGACGGGGGCATCGACGACACCCTGGGCCGATCGGCGTCGCGGGCCGTGCTGTCTCGCCCCCCAGCCTCTCCGAAAGCTGACCCGACAAGGCCGCCGCCAGCCCCAATATGATGACGAACTGCGCAGGGACGCCCGATGCCGATCGCCCGGCCCGGTCGACCCGCTGCGCCAGGGTCAGGAAGGCCGCGCCATCGGGCATGACGACGTTTTGCGATATCGGGTCCCCCGCCCGGTCGAACGCGCCCAGCGCATGCCAGAGCGGGCACAAGGCTTCGGCCTCGACCAGACCGGGGTCGGCGGCCCCGACCAGCCTTTTCGATACCTGCCCCGCCCGGTCGACCCGCAGCATGAAAAAGGGCAGCCCCCGCGCGCCGACCCGGTGCAGCGTGGTCAGCCGGTGCGCCAGCTGCTCGTGTGACACCCCGAAGCGGCGACGCAGCACGGCCAGATCATAACCGGTCGCCTCACATGCGCGCAGGAACCGGGCATAGGGCATGACCAAAGCGGCGGCGAAATACTGTGCCAGATAGCGACGGAAGAGCCGCTCCGCGATGCGGTCGCCAAAGGCCGCGCCGCGCGCTAGCGCCTCGATCTCGACCCGCGCCTCCGACTGGGCCAGTTGGACCGCCAGCGCAAAGATGCGGCCCGGCGCCTCGAGCATTTCGGACAGCTGCAATTGCCGGGCGTGCAGGTCCAGCCGCACCAGCCGGTCGGGCATGATGTCGACCGGCAGCACCCGGATGGACAGCGCATGACGAACCCGCAACCGCTCGGCCAGCGCGCCGTACAGATCGCCCGCCATCAGCCGCAACTCGTCCGCGAGCAGCTCCGCAGCGGCGTCGAGATCGGGGAAATGATTGCGCCACCGCTCGATCTCGCGGCGCACCTGCACGGTCGGGTCGGGTGTCGCGGCCACCTCCGCCACGCCGCCGCCCAGCCGGTCGAAGGCGCGGGCAAACGCCTCCGCACCGCCCGGAGCCGCCGCCAGCCATTCCTCCAGCTCGCTACGATCGATCTCCAGGTCGGCGAACATCGGATCGGCCAGCCGCCGCCGCATCGCCGCCGCCCCGCCCCCCGGTGCGGCCGCCGTCAAGGCGCGCGGATCGAAGTCGAACGTCTCGACCAGCCGAACCAGCAGCGCGGCGGATACCGGGCGCTGGTTACGCTCGATCAAATTGAGATAGCTGGGCGAGATGTCGAGCATCTCCGCCATCGCGGCTTGCGACAGCCCGTTCTGACGACGCACCCGTCGCACCGCATGTCCGGCGATCAGCTTGGTTGCGCTCATGCTCCGCCCTCCTGCGGACAGGCTGCGCCACCGCCTCCAGCCTGTCAATTCTTTACAACGCGACTTAGGAAGGATGGCGTGGCCGCGACCCGGAGACGCGGTGGCAACACGCCAGAGCCTTCATCAATGGTCGAAAACCCGACAAAGTCCTCGTCAACAAGCCCCTATTTGTAAAGGACGACGCGATGCCGAGCTTCCAGGACCTCATCCCCGCCCCCACCGGACGGTTCGATGGCATCACCCGCCCCTACACCCCGGCCGATGTCGCGCGGCTGCGCGGATCGATCGCGGTCGAGCACACGCTGGCCCGGCGTGGCGCGCTGAAGCTGTGGGAGCTGCTGAAGACCGAGGATTATGTCCATTCGCTGGGCGCGCTGTCGGGCAACCAGGCGATGCAGATGGTGCGCGCCGGGCTGAAGGCGATCTATCTGTCGGGCTGGCAGGTCGCGGCGGACGCCAACACCGCCGGGCAGATGTATCCCGACCAGTCGCTCTACCCCGCCAATGCCGGGCCGGAGCTTGCCCGCCGGATCAATGCGACGCTGGCCCGCGCCGACCAGATCGAACATGCGGAGGGCGCGGTGTCGCGCGACTGGTTCGCGCCGATCATCGCCGATGCCGAGGCCGGATTCGGCGGCCCGCTCAACTGCTACGAGATCATGAAGGCCTATATCGCGGCGGGCGCGGCGGGCGTGCATTTCGAGGACCAGCTCGCCTCGGAAAAGAAGTGCGGCCATCTGGGCGGCAAGGTGCTGATCCCGACGGCAGCGCATATCCGCAACCTGAATGCGGCGCGGCTGGCGGCGGATGTGGCGGGCATACCGACGGTGATCTGCGCGCGTACCGATGCCGAGAGCGCGCGACTCATCACATCGGACGTGGACGAGCGCGACCGGGCGTTCCTGACCGGCGAGCGGACGGCGGAGGGCTTCTTCCGGCTGAAGGACGGCACCGGTGTCGACCATTGCATCCAGCGCGGCCTGGCCTTCGCGCCCCATGCCGATCTGTTGTGGTGGGAAACGTCCAAGCCCAATCTCGCCGATGCGCGCCGCTTTGCCGAGGCGATCCAGCGTGAGTATCCGGGCAAGATGCTGGCCTATAACTGCTCACCCAGCTTCAACTGGGAGGCCAATCTCGACCGCGACGACATCGCCCGCTTCCAGCGCGAGATCGGGGCGATGGGATACAAGTTCCAGTTCGTCACGCTAGCCGGCTTCCACCAGCTCAACTATGGTATGTTCGAGCTGGCGCGTGGATATCGGGATCGCGGCATGGCGGCCTATTCGGAGCTGCAACAGGCCGAATTCGCCGCCGAAGCGAACGGCTATACCGCGACCCGTCACCAGCGCGAGGTGGGGACCGGCTATTTCGACCTGATCGCGCAAGTCGCGGCGGGCGGCGACAGCTCCACCACCGCGCTCGCCGAATCCACCGAGGCCGCCCAGTTCGTCCAAGCCGCCTGATAACCACCGTTTCAAAGGAGAGAATGCCATGCCGACCGAGCCGCAACGCAGCCGCGCCGTCTTCTCCACCGAAGACTTCGCCCTGATGAAGGAAGCCATCGCCGAACACGTCAAGCGCGTCGCCGACGATCCCCGCTCGATCAAGTTCGCGCATCTGTACCACCGGCTGGGGCGTATCGCGTCGTGATGTGATCCCGGGCGCGTTGGCCCCTTTGCCACCCCTCTTCCTTGGGGAAGGAAGCGACCCCGCCGATCCGTATCGGCGGGGTTTGTTTTTCCAGCGGAACAACCGCCGCGATCGCACGCTGTACCGGCCATGCCAGACACCGGCCTGACCGCGCGCATTCGCGAGAATATCGTCCTGTACGGCGCGCTGGCCGCCAATCTGGGCATCGGCATAGCCAAGTTCGTCGCGGCGGGGATCACCGGGTCGTCCTCGATGCTGACCGAGGGCGTGCACTCAGTCGTCGACAGCGGCAACCAGATCCTGCTGCTCTACGGCCAGAAGCGCGCCAAGCGGGGGCCGGACGCCATCCACCCCTTCGGCTATGGGCGCGAGCTGTATTTCTGGGCGTTCGTCGTCGCCATCCTGATCTTCGCGCTGGGCTCCGGCATCTCGATCTACGAGGGCTGGCTGCATATCCAGACGCCCGAGCCGTTGCGCGATCCCACGGTCAATTACATCGTGCTCGCCATCGCCTTTGCGTTGGAAGGGGCGAGTTGGACCATCGCGGTGCGCGAGTTCTCGCGGACCAAGGGCGATAGCGGCTGGTGGCGCGCGATCCATGAATCGAAGGACCCGCCCGGTTTCATCGTGCTGTTCGAGGATTCGGCGGCGCTCGCCGGACTGATCATCGCGGCGCTGGGCGTCTGGTTGTCGCATGCGCTGAACGATCCGCGCATCGACGGGGTGGCCTCGATCCTGATCGGCATCGTGCTCGGACTGGTCGCGATCCTCTTGGCACGCGAGTCCAAGGGGCTGCTGATCGGCGAGCGCGCCGACCCGGAAGTGGTCGAGACCATCCGTGGCATCGTCGCCGCGCGACCCTGGATCACGCGGGTCAACCATGTCCGCACCATCCACACCGCCCCAGACAGCATCTTCGCGGCGATCAGCGCCGATTTCGTCGACAGCATGCCTATGGGCGCGGCCGAGACGATGATCGAAATGCTGGAAGACGATCTTCGCGTCGCCGTGCCCAGCCTGTCATCCATCTATATCCGCCCGGAAAAGCATGAAAATGCGGCTGCGGCATCGCCCCAACATGGGTTATGAGGACGGTCATGACGAAGCTCCTGCGAATCGCCATCGCCCTGTTCCTGACGATGGCCTGCGCCCTGCCCGCCCAGGCCGCGGTGACGATCACCTTCTGGAGCCATGAGCTGGGCAACAGCTTTCCGCATGCCTTCTTCACCTTGCGCGGTACGGTCGATGCCACGGGCGCGCCGGTCGATGCCAATTACGGCTTTACCGCCAAGTCGGTGTCGCCCGCACTGCTGATGGGCACGGTCAAGGGGCGGCTCGATATCTCCAAGCCCTTCTACATCTCGACCAGCGACGCGCAATTTTCCTATGTGATGACCGACGCGCAATATGCCGACATCCTGGCGCTGGTCGCCGGGTGGGACGAGAAGACGGGCGACGCGCATTACAATCTCAACCAGCGCAACTGCGTCCATTTCGTGCAGGAGGCGGCGCGGCGGCTGGGGTTGGTCGGACTGGACCATCCCGATCTGATGAAGAAGCCGCGCTCCTATCTGAAGGCAGTGGCGCAGGCGAATACGGACCGGGTGACGGTGATCGGTAAAGGCGGCAAGGCCTATCTCGCCTCGCTGCCGCCGCTACCCGCCGCCCCGGCCAACGATAATCGCATTCCCGCTCAGGGCGCGGCGACGGGCACCAGCTCGAGTATGTCGACCACCGACTCATAAGCCGGAAACGGGAAGGCGATCCGCCAACGACGCGCGTCGATCCGCTCGACCACGCCTGCCATGTCGCGCGCCCGGTCGCGGCCATAAGCATAGGACCGTTCTTCATCGCCCAAGATCATCGTGCCCAGGAAGATGCTGCGCGCGTCGGTGTCGGGATAGATACGCCCGGTCAGCCGCTGTGACCCGTCGATCTTGGTCAGGCGGACACCTCCGTCCGACACGCGGCAGCGGAAATAGGGATAGGCGACATAGGTCAGCAGCGCCCGCCCCTGCGTCCCCATCTTGAACGTACGACAGCGATAATCGCCATCGGGCAGTTCGGGCCCCGCCATCGAATGATCGGGGTCCACGAGATTGCCCAGCGCCGCGATCTCCGCCGCCGCGCCACCCGCGCGCGCCTGGGTCAGCCCCTTCATCCAGGCGTTGCGCCAGCCGCGCAGGCGCACTCGGTCATCCTCGGTCGCGGCCAGCCGCCAGTCGCTCGCCTCCTCGGCGCGCTGGGCCTGCGCCGCGCCGACCGCGATCAGCGCGACGGCAGAAGCCAGGATCAGGCGACGCATCGTCACTGCGCGGTCCAGCCGCCATCGACCGACAGGTTCGCACCGGTGATCGACTTGGCCTCGTCACGGCACAGGAACAGGGCGAGCGCGGCGACCTGTTCGATGGTCACGAACTCCTTGGTCGGCTGTGCCTTCAGCAGCACGTCGTCGATCACCTGCTCGCGGGTCAGGCCCCGCGCCTTCATCGTGTCGGGGATCTGGTTCTCGACCAGGGGCGTCCAGACATAGCCGGGCGAGATGCAGTTGGCGGTGATGCCGTCGGTCGCGACCTCCAGCGCCACGGTCTTGGTGATGCCGACCACGCCGTGCTTGGCCGCGACATAGGCCGACTTGTTGGGGCTGGCGACCAGGCTGTGCGCCGAGGCGGTGGTGATGATCCGGCCCCAGCCCTGCTTGCGCATATGCGGGATCGCGGCGCGCATCATGTGCCAGGCCGAGGACAGGTTGATCGCGATGATCGCGTCCCATTTCTCGACCGGAAACTCGGTGATCGGCGCGACATGCTGGATACCGGCATTGTTGATGACGATATCGACCGAGCCGGTCTCCGCCGCCGCGCGATCGATCATCGCCGCGATCTGCTCCGGCTGCGTCATGTCGGCGGGGTCGTAGAGGGCATGGGTGCCGCTTATCTGTTCCAGCGCGGCCCGGTTCGCCTCGATGGCATCCGCATCGCCGAAACCGTTGAGGACGATCGCCGCCCCCTCCGCCGCCAGCGCCTTGGCATAGGCCAGCCCGATGCCCGAGGTGGAGCCCGAGATCACCGCCGTCTTGCCCTTCAGGAACATGCCATTCTCCCTTGCTCTGGCACCGCACCATGCGGTCAGATGCACGCCCGTGCAACCGCCGGAAGGCTTTGCGGGTTCAACAGGGCGACAGGGACCCGCATAGGCGGGCCGAATGACAAAGGGGTGATAGCGCGATGCGGCTCGACGATTATGACAACGACATCGATGTCGGCGAGGCGCAGCCCGGTGGCGGCGGCTTCGGCGGCGGCGGCGGCGGGCTGCTCTTCGGCCTGCTCCCCCTGATCGGCAGCCGTTTCGGATGCGGCGGCATCATCGTGGTCCTCATCATCCTGGCGGTGGTCGGCATGAACCCGCTCAGCCTGTTGAGCGGCGGCGGCAGCGGTAACGCGCCGGTCACCCGCTCGGCCGATTCCTCCGGTCAGGAAAGCGCGCGGCAGGTCTGCGAAGTCTCGCCCGAACGCCGGGAAACCTGCCAAGCGTTCAGCAATGCCGACAACACCTGGGAAAAGATCTTCGCCGATAGCGGGCAGCGGTTCCAGGCGCCGGGGCTGCGCTTCTATGTGGCAAACACCGCCAAGACGGGCTGCGGCGAGGCGCCGTCGGCGGTCGGGCCCTTCTATTGCCCGTCGGACCGCAAAATCTATCTCGACACCAAGTTCTTCGACGAACTGGCCAACCGCTTCGGCGCGAAGGGCGATTTCGCGCGCTATTATGTCGTGGCGCATGAGTTCGGCCATCACATCCAGACGCTGCTCGGCACCTCCGACAAGGTCAACCAGGCGCAGCGCGCCGCCAGCAAGGCGGAGGGCAATGCCCTGTCCGTGCGGCTGGAGTTGCAGGCGGACTGTTATGCGGGCGTATGGGCGGCGAAGAACCGCAACCGGCTGGAGCCCGGCGATGTCGAGGAAGGCATGACCGCCGCCCGCGCCATCGGCGACGACACGCTCCAACGCGAGGCCGGAGGGGCCGTCGTCCCCGACAGCTTCACCCATGGCACCTCCGAACAGCGAATGCGCTGGCTGCGCCGGGGCATGGAAACGGGCGATCCCGCCCAGTGCGACACGTTCTCGGGCGCAATCTGAAACAACTCCCCCTCCCGCAAGCGGGAGGGGGTCGGGGGGAGGGTTTGGAGTCTCACCGAGACCGTCGCCCGTGGCCCTACCCTCTCCCAACCCCTCCCGCCTGCGGGAGGGGAGTCGATTTACAGCTTCACCAGCATCTTGCCCTTGTTGCCGCCGGTGAACAGCCCGAGGAATGCCTCGGGGGTCTTCTCCAGCCCACCGACCACCGTCTCCTCGCGCTGCAACTGACCGCCCTTCAGCATCCCGGCCATATCGCGGTAGAAGTCCTGCTGGCCCTTGAAGTCGGACACGATGAAGCCCTGAATCCGCACGCGATTGCCGATCAGGCGTGCGAGATATTTCAGGCTGGTCGGCTTTGCATCGTTATAGACGTCGATCATGCCGCAGATCGCGAAACGCGCACCCGGCTTGGCATGGGCCAGCGCCGCGTCCAGATGGTCGCCGCCGACATTGTCGAAATAGACGTCGATCCCGTCCGGGGCCGCTTCGCCCAGCGCATCGACGACCGACTGACCCGACTTATAGTCGATGACCGCATCGGCACCGAGCGAGCGCACCCAGGCCGTCTTGTCCGCGCCACCGGCCGAACCGATGACCGTCATGCCCTTGGCCTTGGCGATCTGCACCACGGTCGATCCGACCGCGCCCGCCGCCGCCGAGACGAACACCGTATCGCCCGCCTTCGCTTCGGCCACCTGCAGCAGGCCGTAATAGGCCGTCATGCCCGGCATGCCGAACTGGCCCAGAAAGGCCTGGGGGTCGACGCCCAGATCGGGGAGCGGCTGGACATGCGCGGCGGGAAGCACCGCCTCGTCGCGCCAGCCCGCCATGTGGCTGACCAAGGTGCCGACTGCGATGCTGTCGGCGCGGCTCTCGACCACCTCGCCGATCGCGCCGCCCTGCATCGGCTCGCCGAGCTGGAAGGGCGGGACATAGCTCTTCGTGTCGTTCATTCGGCCACGCATATAGGGGTCGACCGACAGCCAGCGGTTGGCGACCCGTACCTCACCCTCGTTCAGGGCAGGTAGATCGCGCTCCACCAGAGCGAAATCACTATCGACGGGCGTGCCCTTGGGGCGGGCCGCCAGGGTCCAGGCCTTCATCTTTATATCCTTTTCATTGCGTGGGAGCGGACATGGGAAAGGGCCCGGGTGAAGTCCACCCGAGCCCTCCAAGAAAAGTCACGCCGTCGTGACGTTTTTCTTTATCAATAACCCCGATTGGTGTCCGAAGTCGTCCCGGTGCCCGCCGTGGTGGCGGTGGTCCCGGTGCTGTTCTGGGTCGAGCTGGTCGTACCGGTCGCACTCTGGCCGTAACCGCTCGTCTGACCGCCGGTCTGGCCATAGCGATTCGCCTGGCCATAGCGGTCGTTTTCGCTGGTGCGATCGCCAAACATGGCGCGCGCATTCTCTTCATCCCGCCACTGGGCCTTGGCCTCCTCGGCGGTCTTGGTCAGCGTGACCTTGTCCTCGACGGACTTCAGCCAGCGCGACGGGATCGAGTGGTGCTGGCCGCCAGCATCCTTGTCGTTCTTGGTCAGCAGGATGCGGTCGCCGCGCACCTTGTCGACGGTGCCCACATGGCTGCCGTCCGAACCGACGACCTCCTGATGCTCCTTCACCTTGGGAAGAAGGCCGCGCTGGCCTTCGCGCTCGGTGCGCCAACTCGCGAATTCGTTCTGGAACTTGGTGCGGTTCTCGCTGCGATACTCGTCATAATCGCGGTCAAGCGCGGCGATCTGGCCCGAGCGCCAGTGGTTATAGTCATGGTCCTGCTGCGCGTAGTAACGCTCGTCCATGCGCGCATCCGCTTCGCGACGACGCTCCGCCTCCTCGTCGCCGAACCACGAGCGAACCTCATCCCCGGCGCGGGCGAAGAAGCCGCGATCCTCATAGTCATAGTCTTGGGGCTGACGACCATAATCGCGGCCAGACTGCGACCGCCCATAGTCGCCGCGACCCTGACGGTCATCACGACCGTATCGGTCGCCGGTATAACCATAGCCACGCGACGAGTCGCCGTAGGACGACGAGCCACGATAAGCTTCGCGACCATAGTCGCGCTCGCCACCGCGATAGCTGTCGCGGCCATAGTCGCCGCCGCTGCGATAGGCGCCATAGGTGCCCGAACGGCCCTCGCCATAACGACCTTCGTTATAGCGGCCGCCGAAATCCTGACGCGAGGCACCGTAATTGTCGCCGCGATCATATCCCTGTCGGCCATAATCCCGCGCGCCATAGCCGCGACGATGGTCGTTGTTGCGGTCGTCATCGAATGCGCCCGCAGCTTCGTAATCTCGCGCGCTGGAATAGGTATAGTCCCGCCCGGAGCCGTAGTCCCGGCCATAGTCGAAATCGCGGTCGCCACGATTGGCGTCGCGGGAATAGCGGTCGTAAGCCATCCTAAACCCTCCTGAAATTCGGTCCTGCGGGGGCCGACGCCGCTCGTCCGGCGGGCCGTGCCTTCCGTGCGTTTCAATGAGGAAGATCAAGACATTGTTCCGTTGGCGCGGGACCGCGCGCGACGGACGGAGCGTTGGCAGGGGTCGAAAGCCGTCGAAAATTTTTGGCTGCCAGCGGCAACGCGGTGTTGCGTCGCCCGAAATCACGGGCTAATGGCGTCGCTCCCGACCATAGTCGGGTTACGGGGCGGGGCTGTAGCTCAGATGGGAGAGCGCTGCAATCGCACTGCAGAGGTCAGGGGTTCGATTCCCCTCAGCTCCACCACCCCGCCTTCCCCAACATCGCAAATCGGCCGGATTTGGCCCTCTCCGCGTCTAACCTCCTCCACGGTTAGCCATGGCCCCTTCGCATGATCAGAACGTTGGTCGTTCGATGATCCCCGATCCCATCCCCGCCGCCACCCTGATCCTGATGCGCGAAGGCCCCGCGCCCGGTTCGTCGCCCGAAATCCTGATGGTCGAGCGCGGCGCGGCGCTGGCCTTTCTGGGCGGGGCCATGGTGTTTCCCGGCGGCAGGGTCGATCCCGGCGACCATAGGATGGTCTCGGCCGACGTCCCCGACCCGGAAGACGCCGACGCCCGTATCGCCGCGATCCGCGAGACGATCGAGGAGGTCGGTTTGGCGGTCGGACTGTCGCCGCTTCCCGATCCCATCAGGCTCGCCCGACTTCGCGCGGCGATGACAGCGGGACGGCCCTTCGCTTTGGCACTCGAAGAACAGCAAAGCCGGATCGATCCGGCCGCGCTGACGCCGTTTGCGCGGTGGTGCCCGGAGCATGTGCCCGTGCGCCGCTTCGATGCACGCTTTTATCTCGCCGCCCTGCCCCGCGCCCAATCCACACCGGTCATCGATGGCACGGAGACGGTGCGCGCCGAATGGCTGACCGCCGCCGAAGCGCTGGACCAGGCCGATCGCGGTGCGATCCGCATCATCTTTCCCACCCGGCGGACACTGGAACGGCTGGCCCAATATCCCGACTTCGCCAGCGCCGTGGCCGATGCACATGCCTGGCCGATCCGCCGCATCACCCCTTTCCGCGCCGAGCGGGACGGCGTCGACTGTATCTGTATCCCCGACGATCTGGGCTATCCGATCACCGCCCAGCCGGTCGCCAGTGCGGAGCGCGGCTGATGCGGGCGCTCCGGCGATGGACGATCCTGTTGGTCGTGCTCGTCGGACTGGCGATGGCGGCGCTGCTGCTCTGGGGCATGGCGCGGCACCGGCCGCAGGATGTGCCCTGGGCTCCGCTCGACCTGGGCCAGCCGGTGGGCCTGTTCACGGGCCGAAAGCTGACCGCCCTCACCCAGGACAAGGCGCAATGCACCGCGCTGCTGGAGCGGGCAGGCATTCGCTATACTGCGCTCCCCGCCCGAGCGGACGGCGCGCAATGCGGCTATGACGACGTGGTGCGCCTGACCGCGGGCGGAGCGCGGAGCATCGGCTACCGCCCCGCCTCATTAGGCATTTCCTGCCCGGTCGCCGCCTCGCTGGCGTTATGGGAATGGGACAGCGTCCAGCCCGCCGCCCGCGCCTTGCTGGGGGCGGAGGTGGTCGCGATCGAGCATTTCGGCAGCTATAATTGCCGCCGGATCAGCGGGCGCAGCACCAGCCACTGGAGCGAACACGCCCGCGCCAATGCAATCGACATCGCCGCATTCCGGCTGAGCGACGGACGACAGATCCGCGTCGTGCGCGACTGGAAGGATCAAGGCCCGGCGGGGCAGTTTCTCCGCCGGGTCCGTGACGGCGCATGCGAGCTGTTCGCGACCACCCTGTCGCCGGACTATAATACCGCCCATGCCGACCATTTCCACCTCGACCAGGCCCATCGCGGGGCGATGGGCTGGCGCGCCTGTCGGTAACGGTGACGGCACCCCCCGGGCCGTCACCGCCCATCGTCAGCTGGCGAGCGAGGTGCCGTTGGTGTCCACCTTCTCGACCCAATGCGGGAAGAAAGCGGGCTGGCGGCTCGACCAGCCTGCGGCTGTCGCCGCCGCCTCGCTGATCGACTGGAGCAGCTTGCGCCGCAGTTCCGGGTGCAGATGCGGCAGCGCCGCCGCCGCGCAGAACACCGACGGCAACCACGGCCGCACCTCGGCGCCGATCAACCGCTCATAGAGGAAGCGGAAGGCCGAGAAGCTGGTCAGCCGCCCCTGCCCCAGATCGAACGCCGCGATCGTCACGAACGGCGCCATGAACGGCTCCAGCGACTCAAGGCCGCTGTCGACCGGGATCAGATGCCGGATCTCGGGCAGGTTACGGTACAGCCGGGCCTGGGCGCGGATGCTGGCCGCCTCCACCACGTCGCGCGACCAGCGCGCCATCGCATCCTCCCGGTCCAACCCGATATCGAGAGACCGACGAATGTAACGCTGCGTCGCTGCCGCGAACCCGGCAAACTCCTTCATTTCGGCCAATGTCATCGCGCCTTCGGCCGGTCTGCTCCTCGATCCCATATGCGTTCACCCCGCCCATCGAAACCAACCCGGTCATCATGCGCGCATTTGGTTAACGCAGTGCTGAACGAGCCGAGATAGACGAACATGAAAAGCACCGCGCCGCAACATAGATTGCGACGAACGGTTATCACGGCAATAATTTTTCGATAGAGCCGTTACAGGCGATACAATCGCGATTTTTGTTGCGATCACGCAATGGCTTAGCGGCCATGCCCGACCCTGTGCGGTAATTCGGCCGCGAATAGGGAGCGGGGGGATCGGGCGGATCGGCACTGGCTCCGCCCTCTCGCCCCAATCTCTTATCAGCGATCGTCTTCGCTATAGCCGGACGATTCCGCCGGACCGTCACGACCCGGCTGGGTATTGGAGGGCGGATCGCTGGCGTCCATCGACTCGTCGAGGCTCTCGTCGAGCTGCGCGTCGACATCCTCAGGGTTCTTCGCCAGTTCCTCGCTAATATCGGAATCTTGCCCGGCATCCTGCTGGGGCGGGTTGAGGCGATTGCCTTGTTCGGCCTGCTCGCCGCCGGGTGCGACCGAAACGCTGTCCAGCGCGCGATCGTCGATGCTGTCGGTCATGTCACTTCCCCATCATCAGTGGACCGGATCAACGAGCCATGACGCGCAACCGTTCCTGCCTCCTTCCCTGTCCTGGATCAGTCGAGTCGCTTCACGCTAACCCGTTGATCGCAGAGCTGGGCTTCGCCGAACACGGTCATGAAGGCGATGTCGGTGGCGTCGCGGCCGACACAGACTTTCGCGATCTCGTCGGCGCGGGCCATGCCCGTCGCATCGACCAGATGCCAGCCGCCCTCCAGCCACAGCTCGGCCACCGCATGGAAATCGGGCGGATCGACACCGGGCGCATAGGCGGCGACGCATCGCGCCGGAATCTCCGCCGCCCGCGCCAGCGCGACCAGCAGATGGGCATAGTCGCGGCACACCCCGCTGCGCGATCCGAAGGTGTCGAGCGCAGTCGTCACCCCGCTGGACGTGCCCGCCTGGTAGATCAGCCGGGTTTCGACCCACTCGGCCAGCGCGGCGGCCATCGCACCGCCCGACAGTCCGCCGAACCGCCGACGCACAAAGCCCTCCAACCGGTCCGACTCGCAATAGCGGCTGGGCAGCAGATAAGGGATCAACGCCCCGCCGAGACCGCGCGCCGGGGTCGCGCCCAGTTCCTCCAGCCGCACCATCGGCCGGTCGATCGCCACGATCGCCTCATAGCGCGCGATCAGGCCATGATCGGCGCGGACCCAGCAACGCTGGCCGATGCCTTCCTCGCCCGCCACCGCCGTTACGGCGTGATCGGACCAGATGGTCAACGACTGATGCTCCAGCCGCTGGTCGGAGGTCGCCGCCGCCTCTATCTGGAGGAGGATATCGGCCGGGTCCTTCACGACATAGTCCAGCGTCACGTCGATCGACAGGCGCATGGCCGCATTCCCTTTGTGCATGAGAAAGGGCCCGGCGGACACTCCGCCGAGCCCTTGAAGGTCTTGCTCTGCTCTACCCGATCAGTCGCGGCTGGAGCCGGTCAGACGCAGGATGAACATGAACATGTTGATGAAGTCGAGATACAGGCTCAGCGCCGACATGATGACCACACGGTCCTGCATCGACGTGCCGCGCACCTCGTAATACATCGACTTGGTGCGCTGCGTATCATAGGCGGTCAGGCCTGCGAACAGCAGCACGCCGACGAAGCTGATGACCAGGCCCATCGTCCCCGACTGCAGGAAGACGTTGATCAGGCTGGCGACGATGAGGCCGACCAGACCGATGATCAGGAAGGTGCCGAACGCCGACAGGTCGCGCTTCGTGGTGTAGCCATAGAGGCTCAGCGCCGCGAAGCCCGCCGCGGTGGCGAAGAACGCGCCCGCGATCGAACCGCCGCTATAGACCAGGAAGATGGTCGACAGCGACAGGCCCATGACGACAGCGAACGCCCAGAAGAGCAGCTGCATCGTCGAGGTCTTCATGCGGGTCACGCCCATGCTGAGCGCGAACACGAAGCCCAATGGCGCGAACATGATGACGTATTTCAGCGCGCCGCCATGCAGGAAGACCTGCGCGGCCATGCTGTCACGACCACCCCATGCGAAGAGCAGCGCGACGATACCCGTCAGCAGCACGCCCGACGTCATATAGTTATAGACGGACAGCATGTACGAACGCAGACCCGCATCATAGGCGGTCGAGCCCGTGGTGGCTGTGGTACCGAACGGCGCGGCGCTCGGCCGTGGATCAGACCAGTTTGCCATGGTGAATGATTGCTCCTTTGCCCGGCCACATGCCGGTTACCCGAAATATCGCCCTCTCCGCGACGCTTTTCAAGCGGAAGAGGTTCCCGCAGGCGTTACAGAATGCGATAGACATATTTTGTCATGGTCCGCCTGTTCGTTGCTCTCCGCCCGCCCCCCGCGATCCGGAACCTGCTGTCCGATGCGATGGACGGCGTACCCCAGGCGCGCTGGCAGGATGACGAGCAACTGCACCTGACCCTGCGCTTCATCGGGGAGGTCGACCGCCCGGTGGCCGAGGACATCGCCGCCGCGCTGGGCCAGGTTCACGCCCCCGCCCCCATAGTGCGCCTTAGCGGTGTCGGCACCTTCGATCGCAGGGGCCGGGTCGACACGCTCTGGGCCGGGATCACCCCGCACGATGCGCTGGCGCACCTCCATCGCAAGGTCGACCAGGCGTGCGTCCGCGCCGGTCTGGCGCCCGAATCGCGGGCCTATCTGCCGCACATCACGCTGGCCCGCCTCCCCGGATCGGCGGGTCATGCGCCGGAGATCGAGGGATGGCGCGCGGTCCATGCCGGGCTGTCGAGCGAGTCCTTCACGATGGCGCACCTGGTCCTTTATCAAAGCCATCTGGGACATGGCGGCGCATCCTATGAACCGGTGATGCGTTGGCCGCTGGAAACCGGCGGATGACATGCCGTAAAGTTCGCGTTCAACAGGGAGCTTCCATCATGAAATATCTCACGCTGCTGACCATCGGCACCGTCGCGCTGGGCCTTGCGGGCTGCGAGCAGACCAAGATGGAAACGGGCTCCCCCACCCCCGGTGGTGCCAGCGCGACCGCGAGCTTGCGTACCGGCACCGGCTCCGATGCGGGCCGCGCCACCGCGACCGAGGTCGCTGGCGGCCTGCGCATCACCCTGGATGCGATGAACGTGCCTGCGGGTATGCACGGCGTGCATATCCACACCGTAGGCCGCTGCGACGCGCCCGACTTCACGACCGCCGGGGGCCATTGGAACCCCACCCAGCGCCAGCATGGCAGCATGAACCCGCAGGGGCCACATGAAGGCGACATGCCCAACATGACCGTCGGCACCGACGGGCGCGGCACGCTGGGCATCGTGCTGCCGGGCGCGACTTTGGCAGGGCTGCTCGATGCGGACGGCTCGGCGATCGTCATCCATGCCGGGGCCGACGACCTGAAGACCAACCCCAGCGGCAATAGCGGCGGCCGCATCGCCTGCGGCGTGTTCCAGGCGAACTGACCCTCAGCCGATGACCACGCCCCTGCCGACCCGCGCCTTTGGCGGTTTCCTGTTCGACATGGACGGGACGATCCTCAGCTCCATCGCGTCCGCCGAGCGCGCCTGGACCGCCTGGGCGGAGCGGCAGGGGCTGGACGTCGCGGCGTTCCTGCCGACCATTCACGGGGTTCAGTCGGTCGAGACGATCCGGCGGCTAAACCTGCCCGGCGTCGATCCGGTCGCAGAGGCGCATGCACTGACCGAGGCGGAGATGCTCGACGTCGACGATGCGGTGCCGATCGGTGGCGCGGCGGAATTCCTCGCCGCGTTGCCGCCCGATCGCTGGGCTATCGTGACCTCTGCGCCCCAGCGGCTGGCAGAGGTACGGCTGAAGGCGGCGGGCCTGCCGCTGCCGGGCGTGTTCGTGACGGCCGAGGATGCGGAACGGAGCAAGCCCGCGCCAGATGGCTTTCTGCTGGGCGCGAAGCGGCTGGGCATGGCGCCCGATGATTGCCTGGCGTTCGAGGATGCGCCCGCCGGGATCGCAGCGGCCGAGGCGGCGGGCATGACGGTGGTGGTGATGACCGAAACGCATCGAGGGGCGATGGATACGCCCCATGCGACAGTGGCGGATTATCGCGATTTGTCGGTGGAATGGGACGGCGCCAGCCTAAAGCTGGACCACCGGGTCTGACCCCACCTGTTCCCCGGCGAAGGCCGGGGCCAAGTTGCGGTGCACTCTCGACAGCGCGAGGCATTTGCCTCCCACGCGGCGACATCCCGCCCTCTCAGCCGAATAGAAACTGGGCCCCGGCCTTCGCCGGGGAACGGCTATAGAATAGCTAGGTCGACCTGAGTGGCGCCGAAGCGTCCCCTCAAACCGTAAAGCTCTCCCCGCACCCGCAAGCACCCTTGGCATTAGGATTCTGGAACACGAACCCGGCGGTGAAGTCGTCCTCCACCCAGTCCATGGTCGAGCCGATCAGGTACAGGATCGACCCGCCATCCACGAACAGCGTGCCGCCCGGCGTGTCGATCTTCTCGTCGAACGCCTTGGCTTCGGTGACATAATCCACCGAATAGGCCAGCCCAGAACAACCCCGCCGCGGCGTCGACAGCTTGACGCCGATCGCCCCTTCCGGCGCGCGCGCCATCAGGTCGGCGATCCGCGCCTCGGCGGAGGGCGTCAGGTTCAACGCGGCGGGACGGGCACGCAAGGTGGTCGCCATGATCAGAGCATCCCCAGTTCGAGCTTGGCGTCGTCCGACATCTTCTGCGGGTCCCATGGCGGGTCCCAGACCAGGTTGACGTCCGCCGTCGCGATCCCCGGCACCGCCGAGACCCGCAATTCGACCTCGCCCGGCATCGACTCGGCGACCGGGCAATGCGGGGTGGTCAGCGTCATGGTGACGACCGCATGACCGCCCTCGGTCACTTCGACGCCGTAGATCAGCCCCAGGTCATAGATATTGACCGGAATCTCGGGGTCGAAAATATCCTTCAGCGCGTCGATGATCCCGTCATACAGCGCCCCGCCCGGCTGGGTCGGATCGTCGGCGGTCGGCTTTTGCGAGAGGAAGCCCGACAGATAGTCGCGCTGCCGCTCTGCGGGGGCCTCGACCACATCCTGCACACGCGCCTTGGGCGGCTGCGCCACGCTGTCGACCTCTTCGATCTTGTAATCGCTCATCCGAAAATCCTCGTGACCCGCCGGACGCCATCCACCAGCGCCGCGACGTCATCGGGTCCGTTATACACGCCGAAACTCGCCCGCGCGGTGGCGGGCAGGCCGAGCCCCTCCATCAGCGGCTGCGCGCAGTGATGGCCTGCGCGGATCGCCACCCGGCTCTCGTCCAATATGGTGCCGATGTCGTGAGGATGAACCCCCTCGACCGCGAAACTGACGATTCCCGCCGAGTCTTCCGGCCCCAGCAGCCGCACCGAATTGATCGCCGACAGCCCCTCGCGTGCCTGCGTGACCAAAGCTGCCTCATGCGCATGGATCGCGTCCAGCCCGATCGCCGACACATAGTCGATCGCGGCGTGAAGCCCCAGCGCCCCGACGATATGCGGCGTGCCCGCCTCGAACCGGCCGGGCGGCGGGGCATAGGTGGTCTTCTCGAAGCTCACCCGGTCGATCATCGATCCGCCACCCTGATAGGGCGGCATGGCCTCCAGCAATTCAGGCCGCGCCCACAGCACGCCGATGCCGGTCGGGCCATAGAGCTTATGGCCGGAGAAAACATAGAAATCGCAGTCGAGCGTGGCGACATCGACCGCGATGCGCGGCACCGCCTGGCACCCGTCGAGCAGGATCTTCGCGCCCACGCCATGCGCCAGATCGGCGGCACGCCGCCCGTCGAGCACCGAGCCCAACACGTTCGACACATGGCCCAGCGACACCAGCTTGTATGCGGGCGTCAGCATCCGCTCCATCGCATCCAGATCGATGCGGTGATCCGCCGTCAGCGGCAGCACGTCGATCGCGACGCCCAACCGCTCGGCGACCATCTGCCACGGCACGATGTTGGAGTGATGCTCCAGCATCGACAGCAGGATGCGATCGCCCGCCTTGAGGTTGGTCGCGGCCCAGCACTGCGCGACCAGGTTGATCCCCTCGGTCGCGCCGCGCGTGAAGACGATCTCGTTCGCCGATCCCGCGCCGATGAACCGTGCCGTCGCCTCGCGTGCCTTCTCATACGCCACCGTCATGTCGGCCGAACGCTGATAGACGCCGCGATGCACGGTGGCATAGCTGGTGTCATAGGCCCGCGTGATCGCGTCGATCACTCCTTGCGGCTTCTGCGCGGTCGCGGCGGTGTCCAGATAGGCCCAGCCGTGCGGGATCGCCGGAAAATCCGCCACCCGGTCGAGAGGCGCGGCACTCGTCAAAGCGCAGCCTCCAGCCAAGCGTCGGCATCCGCCGCAAAGGCTTCGCGCACCACCTCGTTGCCGATGCGGTCGATCGCGTCCGCCACGAACGCCCGCGTCAGCAGCGCCTGCGCACGGGGCTTGGGAATGCCCCGGCTCTGCATGTAGAACAGGGCCTTGGCATCCAGCTCGCCCACGGTCGCACCATGCGCACACTTCACGTCGTCGGCAAAGATCTCCAGCTCGGGCTTCAAGTTCACCGTCGCCGTCCGCTGGAGCAGCAGACCGCGGAGCGACTGCTCGCCATCGGTCTTCTGCGCATCGCGCGCCACTTCGACCCGTGCGGCAAGGCTTGCCTGGCTGCGATCGGCGGCGACCGCGCGCCACAGCTGATGGCTCTGGCCGTTGAGCGCGGCATGGCGCAGAGCGACAGCGCATTCCTGCTTCAATTCGCCCTTGGTCAGCAACGCGCCGCCGAACTCGGCATAGGCCCCGTCACCGGTCTGCGTGATCCCGCCGTCGATCCGCACGCCCATCGTGCCCGCCGCCAGGAAGGTCGCGGTCAGGCTCGCGCCCTCGCCCAGCTCGGCTTCCTCACGCAGCGAGACGAAGCCGTCATCCTGCATCAACCGCACCGCGCGCATCAGCCGTGCCGATGCGGCGAGCTTCAGGCGCGTCAGCCGGTTGGTCCAGCCGCGCCCGATATAGGTCTCATAGACCTGCGCCGCCGCATCCTCGGCCAGCACGATCTCGGCGGGCAGGTGATTGGCCGCGCCGCTGGCGACATGGACGATCTGCACGGGCTCGGCGACCGCATCGCGCTCCAGCCGCAGCGACCAGCCGCGCCCCAGAGCCTGCCGCCCGAGCGGGTGGTCGCTGGCGTCAATCTGGGTCAGTTGCACCGGGCCGAGATCACTGGCGCTCTCATCCAGCACGCCGTCGACGAACAACAACCGCGCGCCGCCCAAGTCGAGGAAGCGATCCGCCCCCGCGACCGGCACTGCCCGCTCGCTCTCCGCCGCGCGGCGAAGCGCGTCGATATCGGCCCAGCGCCACGCCTCTTCGCGCGTAGAGGGGAGTTCCAGCGTGGTCGTCACGCGGCGGCTCCCTCGACGCCCGCATAACCTTCGCGCTCCAGTTCGAGCGCGAGTTCGGGGCCGCCCGAGCGCACGATACGGCCATCGGCCAGCACATGCACCCGGTCCGGCTGTACATAGTCGAGCAGCCGCTGATAATGGGTGATCAGCAGCACCGCCTTGTCGGGCGCGCGCATGATCCGGTTGATACCGTCACCGACGATACGCAGCGCGTCGATGTCGAGGCCGGAGTCGGTTTCATCGAGGATCGCGAACTTGGGGTTCAGGATGCCCATCTGGACCATCTCGTTGCGCTTCTTCTCACCGCCCGAGAAGCCGACATTGACCGGACGCTTGAGCATGTCCTGGTTCAGCCCCAGCCCATCGGCCTGCGCGCGGGCGAGCTTCAGGAACTCGCCACCCGACAACGGCTTTTCGTCGCGCTGTCCACGCTGCGCATTCAGGCTCTCGCGCAGGAACTGGACGTTGGACACACCGGGGATCTCGACCGGATACTGGAAGCCCAGGAACAGACCGGCCGCGGCGCGCTCGTTCGGCTCCAGCTCGAGCAGGTCGACGCCGTCGAACGTCACCGAACCCTCGGTCACTTCATAACCCGGACGCCCGCCCAGCACATAGCCCAACGTCGACTTGCCCGCGCCGTTGGGCCCCATGATCGCATGGACTTCGCCCGCATTCACCTCGAGCGTCAGGCCCTTGAGGATCGGCTTGCCGTCAATCTCGGCGTGGAGGTTTTCAATTTTCAGCATCATCGATCCAACTTCACTACGGTGCCATAGGCCCAAATTTCGATTACCTGCGTCGCCACCAATCCCTTTGAGACCGCAGAACGTTCGCTAAAATGGCAATAAATTACGGCATCCCCGCCAAGATCTAAACACTGCTGCCGCAGCTTGTTTTTTACCTTTCGGAAGATACTGTCGAGATCGTGCCCTCCGAAACCGGCGTCCTGACTTGCGATAGCCGTCACGCTGTCAATCACCGAGAATGGCACCGAAAGCCCCGACGTCGCTACGACAACGTGGGTATTCTCATCCTCGACCTCATGGGATGTTTTCTTACCCCAAGCCATCACCCGACCGAACCCTCCAAGGAAATCCCCAGCAGCTTCTGCGCCTCGACCGCGAACTCCATTGGGAGTTGCTGCAGCACTTCCCGCGCGAAGCCGTTGACGATCAGTGCGACGGCCGCTTCCTGGTCCAGACCACGGCTCATCGCGTAGAAGAGCTGGTCCTCGCTGATCTTGCTGGTGGTCGCCTCATGCTCGATCTGGGCGCTAGGGTTTTTCACCTCGATGTACGGCACGGTATGTGCGCCGCACTGGCCGCCCAGCAGCAGGCTGTCGCACTGGGTAAAGTTGCGGACATTCTCGGCGGTCGCCGCGACGCGAACCAACCCGCGATAGGTGTTGTCCGAATGCCCGGCCGAAATCCCCTTCGACACAATGGTGGACCGCGTGTTCTTGCCGAGATGGATCATCTTGGTGCCGGTATCGGCCTGCTGACGATTGTTCGTCACCGCGACCGAGTAGAACTCGCCGACCGAGCCGTCGCCCGCCAGCACGCAGGACGGATATTTCCACGTCACCGCCGACCCGGTTTCGACCTGCGTCCACGACACCTTGCTGTTCTTACCCTGGCACAGCGCACGCTTGGTGACGAAGTTGTAGATGCCGCCGACGCCGTTCTCGTCGCCCGGATACCAGTTCTGGACGGTCGAATATTTGATCTCGGCATCGTCCAGCGCGACCAGCTCGACGACCGCCGCGTGCAGCTGGTTCTCGTCGCGCATCGGCGCAGTGCAGCCTTCGAGATAGGAGACATATGCCCCCTTGTCCGCGACGATCAGCGTGCGCTCGAACTGGCCGGTATTCTCGGCGTTGATGCGAAAATAGGTCGACAGCTCCATCGGGCAGCGAACGCCCTCCGGAATGTAGACGAAGGTGCCGTCCGAGAACACCGCCGAGTTGAGCGTTGCGAAGTAATTATCCCGCTGCGGCACAACCTTGCCTAGCCACTTGCGGACCAGATCGGGATATTCCTTGATCGCCTCGGAGATCGAACGGAAGATGACGCCCGCCGCTTCCAGTTCCTTGCGGAAGGTCGTCGCGACCGAGACGCTGTCGAACACCGCGTCGA
>CAJYRW010000080.1:0-29746 GCA_913777475.1 uncultured Sphingomonas sp.
GGCGGTGCGGATCGATCTCGTCGAGCGCGTCGCCCGCGCCGCGCATGACGCGCGCGGCGCGCACGGCCGCGCGCCCTTCGCGCCCGATCCCGCGCTGGCGGTGTCGATCGGGCTCGAACCCGCGACGGTCGCGCGGTTGATGGCCGAGCTCGGCTTCCGTCCGGTCGCCATGCCCGATGCGGCCCCGCACTACGTCTGGCGCGGCCGGGCGCGCGCGAAGGTCGCCGCGCCCGATCCCGCCAACGCCTTCGCCGCGCTCGCCGGACTGATGGGGCGATGACCGCCGACACGATGATGCGGCTCGACCGCTATCTGTGGTTCGCGCGGCTCGCCAAGACCCGCGACGTCGCGCAGGCGCTCGCCTGCGACGGGCATTTCCGGATCGACGGCCGCGCGGTCGACCGCGCGCATGCGCCGGTGCGGGTCGGCAACATCCTGACCTTCTTCCATGCCGGACGCGTCCGCGTGCTGCGCGTCGAGGCGTTGCCGGCGCGGCGCGGCCCCGCCCCCGAGGCGCAGGCCTGTTATCAGGAACTGGCCCTGTCCGGGCCGGTTTCGTCAGCAGGAGCGTTGACGCGCGACACCGACGGCGCGAAAGCGGCGCGCGAGAAGTGAGGAATTAGCCGACCATGACCTATGTCGTCACCGACGCCTGCATCCGCTGCAAGTACATGGACTGCGTGGAAGTATGTCCGGTCGACTGCTTCTATGAGGGCGAGAACATGCTCGTCATCAACCCGTCGGAGTGCATCGACTGCGGCGTGTGCGAGCCCGAATGCCCGGCCGAGGCGATCCTGCCCGACACCGAGAGCGGGCTGGAACAGTGGCTGGAGCTGAACAACACCTTCTCCGCCCAGTGGCCCAACGTCACCCGCAAGCTGGACCAGACGCCGCCCGACGCGGACGCGATGAAGGGCGTCGAGAACAAGTACGAGCAGTTCTTCAGCCCGGAACCCGGCAAGGGCGACTGACCCCGATCATTCCTCCCCTTTAAGGGGGGGGTGGCAGGGCGAAGCCCTGACGGAGGGGTGTTCCCCCATCGAGAGCGGGACACCCCTCCACCATGCTCCGCATGGTCCCCCTCCCCTTGCAGGGGAGGAAAGATGGAATGGCGACCAATGGGGCGTTCGCGCCCAAGGGTTCCGCTACCTTACACAGATGCTGGTAATTTTGTTGCGACCATGCTATATGGTTCCGCGACGGGCCTAGCTGTTTTCGCGACCGCCCGCCTTGATGTGTTCGACCCTTCCTTCCCGAGGCCGATGAGAACAGTGGACCCCATTCCGCTCGTCCGGCGCTCGCGCGAAGGCCTTTGACCCGGAAAGGCCCCCAATGGCTGCCAAGGCGCTCCACTTCGACGTCGGTGACTATGTCGTGTACCCCAAGCATGGCGTGGGCCGCGTTATCGAGCTGCAAAAGCAGGAAATCGCAGGGATGCAGCTCGAACTCTATGTGCTGCGGTTTGAAAAGGAGCGCATGACGCTCCGCGTTCCCACCAACAAGGCCGAGTCGGTCGGCATGCGCAAGCTGTCCTCGGACAAGACCATGCGCGAGGCGATGGAAACGCTGAAGGGCAAGCCCAAGGTCAAGCGCACCATGTGGTCGCGCCGCGCCCAGGAATATGAAGCCAAGATCAACTCGGGCGACCTGGTGTCGATCGCCGAGGTGGTCCGCGACCTGTTCCGCGCCGACGACCAGCCCGAGCAGAGCTATTCCGAGCGGCAGATCTTCGAGGCCGCGACCAGCCGCCTCGCCCGCGAACTCGCCGCGATGGAAGAGGTGGACGAGCCGCGCGCCCAGGAAAAGATCCTGGAAATCCTGCGCGCTGCCGCTGCTATCTACAACAAGGAAAAGCCCGCCGCCTGATCCGCGGTCGGTTCTCTCCGAGACGAACAAGGGGCGGCTCCGATGGGGCCGCCCCTTTTCATTTGCGGGCAGATGACCTCGTGGTGTATTGATTTAACAACACACAGGAGAGTGTCCATGATCCGATCCTACCGCCTGCCCCTGATCGCTATCGCTGCCCTGGCCATCCCGACCGCCGCCTGTTCGTTCGGCTGGTCCTCAGCCGATGGCGATGTTGTGCCCGCGCAAGGATCGGGCAACACACGCACCTTCGCCACGCGCGATTTCACTGGCGTAGACCTGCGCGGCAGCGATCCGGTCGAGGTTCGGGTCGGCGGCGGCTATTCGGTCCGGGCGGAGGGACCGGCGGACGCGCTCGACCAGTTGCAGATCGCGCGCGACGGCGCGACCCTGCGCATCGGCCGCAAGAAGGGCATTCATTGGGGCTGGAGCAAGGGCAAGGGGGTCCGCATCCTCGTCACCCTGCCGCGCCTGGCCGATGCGGGTGTCTCAGGATCGGGCCGGATGACGATCGACCGGGTGGAGGGGCCGCGCTTCCATGGCGGCATCGCAGGGTCGGGCGATATGGTCATCGGCGCGATGCGCGTCGGCCAGGCCGATATGGGGATCGCTGGATCGGGATCGATCACCGCCACCGGCACGGCCGGATCGCTGAAGGTGAGCGTCGCGGGATCGGGCGACTTCCGTGGTCCCGGACTGCGCACGCGCCAGGCCAATGTCTCGATCGCCGGCTCGGGCAATGTCGCCGCGCGGGTCGAGGGCGCGGCCTCGGTCAGCCTGATGGGATCGGGCAGTGCCGATCTGGGTCCGCAATCGACCTGCACGGTCAGCAAGATGGGATCGGGTTCGGCGCGCTGCGGTCGCTGATCCGGGTTGCGGGGCGGGCGTGAGCGGGCGAGGATAGCGCCATGCTCCGTCCCGCCCTGCCGATCATCCTCGCTGCACTGCTTCCCCTTACCTCGGCGGAGGCCGCCGCCCCTGAAATCGAGCGCCGGGTCGACCTGAGCAGTTTCCAGAAGTTGCGAGTGGAAGGCCCGTTCCTGGTGACGCTCACCACAGGACCGTCGCCGCGAGGGCTTCTGTCGGGCGAGACGGAGGCGTTGCGCGGGGTCGAGACGCGGCTGTCGGACGGCACGCTGGTCCTCCGGCGGATCGCTGGCGACGGCGCATCGTCACGGGGCGGCGGCCCGGTCACCCTGACCCTCACCGCCCCGCCGCTGTCCGCGATCACCGTCATCGGCGGCGCGCAGGTGACGGCCGACGCAATGCGGGGTGCGGCGATGACGCTCTCGATCACCGGCGCGGGCGAGATTCGTGTCGACCGGGCGGAGGGCGATCAGCTGAACGCGACGCTGCTCGGTCCCGCCAAGCTGACCATCGGCGGCGGGCGCGTGGCCAAGGCACGGCTGCTCGCCAATGGCCCGGTCGCGCTGGCCGCCAATGGGCTGGAGGCGGGCGACCTGTTCGTCACACTGGAAGGGCCGGGCGAGATCGATGCGCGGGCGCGCTACACCGCGACGGTCACCAATGCCGGGCTCGGCCACGTCACCGTCGAGGGCACGGCCAAATGCCGGATCATGGGTGGCGGTCCGGTGCGCTGCGGGGCGCCCTAACCACCCGCGCCAGAAAGGCATCGATCGCGGCGAACGCATTGGCGCGGATCGGATCGGCCTCGCGCAATATCTCGTGTGCACAGTCCTTGCCGAAGGCGACCAGCTCCCCCTTGGGCAGCCGCGCCGCCACCCGCCCGGCCGCACGGGGCTCGACCAGCCGGTCGGCCAGCGCCACCAGCATCAGCACCGGCACCTCGATCCGCGCCAGCGCCGGATCGCCGCGCAAGGCCGCCGTCGCGCGAAACGCCTCCGCCACCCAGTGCCAGCTGGGTGAGCCCAGGCACAGGTCCGGCCATTGCCGCCGAAACTCCTGCTGGTCCGCGAAGCGCGCCAGATCATGGGTCAGTCGTTTCTGCCGCGCCGCAGCCGCCGCCTCGGTCTCCAGGCGACGCCAGGCGGGACGCAGCGGATCGCCGCGCCCGACCTGCCAGCGCGCGAACTGCGCCCCCGCCCATTGCCCGACCGGCGAGCGCAGCGCGATCATCGGCGCGGTCAGCACCACCGCATCGGGCGCGATCCGCTGCGCCGCCAGTGCGGACAGGGTGATAAAGCCGCCCATCGAATGGCCGAGCACGACATGCGGCCCTTCGCCTTCCGCGACCCAATCGGCATGGAAAGCGGCGAGATCGTCGGTCAGCCGATCGAACCGGTCGATATGGCCGGTCCCGTCCTGGGTCAGCCGCCCCGACCCGCCCTGCCCGCGCCAGTCAAAAGCAGTGACGTCCCAGCCGCGCGCACGAAAATCGTCGATCGCCTCGCGATATTTCTCGATCATGTCGGCACGACCGGTCTGGAACAACAGGCGCCCGCGGCGAACCGTCCCTGGCTCGCGCGGTCGATCGTACCGGCGATGCGTCCAGCCATCCGGCGCGGTCCAGCGCGACAGGAAGGGTGCCAACGCCTCGCCAAGACCCTCCAGAGACCGTGTCGCCATGCCGTATCCACCTCCAGTCGCCGGAAATAATAGCGTCGCCCGAGCAGAAGAGCGAACCAAGCCCATCCTCACGCGTTCATCTGAGAGCAATATTTTGTTACAGTCATAGGGGGATCGCCCATGTGCGGTGGCGGCTTGGCGAAAAAATGGGGCGCGAGGATATTGGGCTGGGTGCTCGCCCTGCTCGGTGGATTCTTCGCCTTCGCAGGTGGCTATCTCGCATTGCTCGGTGGATCGCCTTATTATGTCCTGACCGGGCTGGCGATGATACTGTCGGGTGCACTGATCGGGCGTGGCGATGTGCGAGGACGCTGGCTCTATGTCGCGATCTGGCTGGCGACGCTCATCTGGGCGATATGGGAAGTGGGGTTCGACCTGCTTCAGCTGGTGCCGCGTGTCGTCGCACCGACCGTGCTGCTGATCCCGGTCATCCTGCCCTGGCTGATCGCCGCGATGCGTACGCCCAAGGCGCGAACCCGCGCCGTGCCCGCCGCCCTGGGGATTATCGCGCTGATGCTGGCGGTGCCGGTGCTGAAAAGCCGTCCCGCCGAAGCGCAGGACCCAGTGCTCCCCGCCACGCTGCCGGTCGCGGCCCAGGCACCGGTCGGCGACTGGACCGATTATGGCGGCACCCTGTCGGGCCAGCGCTATTCCGCGCTGTCGCAGATCACGCCCGCCAATGTCGGCAAGCTGGAACTCGCATGGACCCAGCGGACCGGCGACCTGCCCGACCGCGCGGAGTCCGTCGAGCATAAGCGCGAATATCATTCCGAGGCGACGCCGATCCATATCGGCGATACGCTCTATACCTGCACGCCGCATTCGATCGTCCAGGCGATCGACGCAACGACCGGGCGGACCAAGTGGAGCTGGAAGGATCAGGTCAGCCGCCAGGGCAACTCCTATCTCGTCTGTCGCGGTGTCGCTTTCTATCAGGCCCCCGAAGGCACACCCTGTCCGCGCCGCATCTTCGCACCCACCTTCGACGCGCGGATGATGGCGCTGGACGCTGATACGGGCAAGCCCTGCCCCGGCTTCGGCACCAACGGCGCGATCGACCTGCGCCAGAACATGGGCGTGTCGGGTCCCGCCGACCAGATCAGCACCTCACCCCCGGTGGTCGCGAACGGCCGGTTGATCGTTGGCGAGCGGATCGTCGACAACGTCAACCGCAACATCCCCAGCGGCGTGGTGCGCGCCTATGACCCGATCACGGGCGCGGGCATCTGGGCCTGGGACGTCGGGCGCTCTCAGGACGCGATCCCGCCGCTGCCGGCGGGTGAGACCTATACGCGCGGCACGCCCAATGTCTGGGGCGCGATGACCGCCGATCCGGCCAATGGTCTGGTCTATCTGGGCACCGGCAATGCCTCGCCCGATTACTGGATCGGCTGGCGGCGGCCGTTCGACGACCGGTTTGGCACCTCGATCGTCGCGCTGGAGATCGCCACCGGCAAGCTGCGCTGGGTCCGCCAGCTGGTCCACCGCGACATGTGGGACATGGATATTCCGATCGGCCCGTCGCTGTTCGACTATCGCGCGCCGAACGGCCAGACGATCCCGGCGCTGATCCAGACGACGAAGATGGGCCAGGTCTATTTCCTCAACCGCCTGACCGGTGCGCCGATCACCTCTATCGTCGAGCGCCCCGCGCGACAGGATGGCGCGACGCCGGGGGTCAAGGTGTCGCCGACCCAGCCTTGGTCGGTCGGCCTGCCCTCCTTCACGCCCCCCGCCCCGACCGAAGTCTCGACCTGGGGCGCGACGCCGATCGACCAGCTCTTCTGCCGGATCGATATCCGCCGTGCGCAGGGGACGGGCATCTACCAGCCGACGGGACTGAAGCCGATCATCGGTCATCCGGCGTTCGACGGCGTGACCGACTGGGGCGGGGCTGCACTCGATCCGGTGCGGCAGGTCTTCACCGTCAACACTATGGAGATGCCGTTCAAGATCTGGCTGATGCGCCGCGACGATCCGCGCGTGAAAAAATACATGGAAAAGAAGAAAGGCGGCGAGAATGCGCGCGAGCCCAATCTCCAGACCCAGTATAACACCCCCTATGTCGCGGTGGTCGCCGCCTGGATCGGGGTGTTCGGCGCACCGTGCAACGCGCCGCCCTGGGGCCATCTGACGGCGGTCGATCTCAACACGCGGCAGGTTGTGTGGAAAAAGGTGCTGGGCACCGCACAGGATACCGGCTTGTTCGGCAGCCATCTGGGCGTGCCGATCAAGACCGGCGTGCCCAATCTGGGCGGCTCGATCATCACCGCCTCCGGGGTGGTGTTCATCGGAGCGACCACCGACCAGTATCTGCGCGCCTATGACCTGAAGAGCGGCAAGGTGCTGTGGCGCGCCCGACTGCCTGCGGGGGCGCAGGCGACGCCGATGACCTATCGTGGACGGGACGGGCGGCAATATGTCGTCATCACCGCCGGGGGACATGGCGCGCTGGGCACGCGCTATGGAGACTATACGATGGCGTTTGCGCTGCCGAAGGGGTGAGGGTTCCCTTGGCCTTCGACTTCGCTCAGGTTGAACGAAGGTTGGAGCGCAAGCAATCGCCCCAGACACGCCCCTCCCGCAGGCGGGAGGGGATGGGGGAGGGCAACGAGTCTCACCGAGACCATCGCCCGCGGCCGAGCCCCCTCCCCAAACCCCTCCCCCCTGCCGGGAGGAGGGGCTTAAAAATTAGAAGATCGACCATTCCAGGATCGCGGGCTCCTTCGCCGCCACCATCATGCGCAGGAACCGTGCCTTGCCCGGATGGCGCAGAGTGATCGGCGAACCGCTCGCACCCTTTTCCGCCGCGACCTGACGCCAGGCTTTGCCATCCACCGACGCCTCGACCCGCAGATCCTGTGGCTGGATCGCGAAGGCCGGGCGGATCTGGCTTTCGCGCAGGGTCCGCACCGCGCCCAGATCGGCGGTCAGCATCGGCGCCTGTCCCGGCTCGGGCCGCCAGGCGGTTGCGTAATTGTCGTCCGCTGCCAGCGCCGCCGCGGCCTTGCCCGTCCAGCGCAAGCCCCGCGTTCGGTGCGCGGCAAAGGCCGGAATGACCGGATCATGGCTCGGCACCACCTTTTCCAGCGTGCCGTCGGCCTTCACGGTCAGCGGATCGATCGACACCTGTCGCAGCACCCGCTCGCTGCCCATCACGAAAGGCAGCGCCTGGCGGTGATAGAGGATATAGGACCGCCCCTTGTCGGCGAAGACCGCGTGATGGCCAGGACTGATGATCTGCTTGGCCGCATCGGTTTCCAGAACCGGGCTGTTCGCCGCCTCGGTAAAGGGTCCCATCGGCGAGGACCCGACCGCATATCGGACCTTGTACGTATCCTTGGTCGTGTTGCCGTCGCTGTACATCAGCAGATAGCGCCCCTTTTCCTTCACCATGAAGGGGCCTTCGAAGTAATTGGCGGGCGTCACGTCCTTGGGCTCGCCGTCGAAATGCACCATGTCGGGCTTCAGCTTCACGACGAAGCAATGCCCGTTGACCCAGTTCAGCCCCGATCCCCAATAGAGATAGGCCTGGCCGTCCTCGTCAACGAATGCCTCGGCATCGATCATGTGATATTTCGGCGCAAAGTCGCGCGCGATCAACGGCTTCCCACCATTGGCATCGGCCCAGGGCCCCGCCGGGGAAGGCGCGGAGCCGACCCAGACTTCGCTGCCGACCGAGACATACATATACCAGCGGCCGTTCGCCGCCTTGACCACCGAGGGGGCCCAGACCTTCGCATCGCCCGAGGTTGGGCTGGTCGCCGCCTGCTTGGTCGGCCAGTTGGGCTGGGAGAAGGTCCAGTCGCGGCCATTGTCCGAGGTCCACAGGCCCAGGCGGTCATCGCCCCACGGATCGACCGTGGCGAAGATATACCAACGCCCCCCATCGCGTACGATGGAGGGGTCGGCGAAATAGCCGGGGAGCAGCGGATTGCCCGCCCCCGGACTGTTCCATGCAACATCGCGCCGGGGCACAGCGGACCCCGCCGCCCCGGTAAGAAGGACGGCGGCGAGCAGCGCTCCGGCGCGGGCCTTCATCAGCGCAGGTCCAGCATCACGACCGACTTGGCCGGGATCTGCACCGTCAGCGTGCCCCCCGACAGCGTCGCGCCGTTGAACGGCTGCGGCGCGATCTGGTTGGGCGCGTCGAACGTGTTGTGCGCATCCATCGTCGCACCGGTCAGGATACGACCCGACACCTGGGCGGCGTTCAGGCCGTCCAGCTTGACGGTGACGGTCGCGGGCTGGTTCGGATCGACATTGGTCAAGCCGACATGGACTACACCCGCCTTGTCGCGGACCGCCGAGGCGCTGACCGCCTTCATCACCCACTGGTCCTTATTGTACCAGCGCGACTGGACATCGACCGGCAGAACGGTGGCGTCCTGATAGTCCTTGTACATGTCGAACACCCAATAGGTCGGCGTCTTCACCATGCGCGCGCCGTCGACCAGGATCATCGCCTGCAGCACATTGACCATCTGCGCGATGTTCGCACCGCGCACACGGTCGGCATGGCGGGCGAAGATGTCGAGGTTCAGGCTGGCGACCATCGCATCGCGAAGCGAGTTCTGCTGATACAGGAAGCCCGGATTGGTGCCGGGTTCGACATCATACCAAGTGCCCCATTCGTCGACGAGCAGCGCGACCCGCTTGCGCGGATCGTACTTGTCCATGATCGCCGAGTGCTTGGTCAGCAGCTCTTCCATCTTCAGCGTCTTGTACAGGGTGCGCGCCCAGGCTTCCTCGTCGAAGCCGGTAGCCGCGCCCTTCTTTTCCCAGGTGCCGGGGACGGTGTAATAATGGACGCCGATGCCGTCGAACGCGCTTCCGGCGTCGCGCATCATCACTTCGGTCCAGTTATAGTCCTCGCTGTTCGCGCCGCTGGCGATCTTCATCAGCTTTTCCCCGGCGGGGACCTTCAGGAAGGTCGAATAGCGACGCGTCACGTCCGCCGCATATTCGGGGCGCATATTGCCGCCGCAACCCCACAGCTCGTTGCCGATGCCGAACATGGCGAGCTTCCATGGCTTGTCGCGGCCGTTCTTGCGGCGCTCCTCGGCATAGGTCGATTTGGACGGGAAGGTAATATATTCGACCCACTCGGCCATTTCCGACGGCGCGGACGAGCCGACATTGCCCGAGACATAGGCTTCCGCCCCGACCAGCTCGGTATAGTTCATGAACTCGTTGGTGCCGAAGCTGTTGTCCTCGGTCACGCCGCCCCAGTTGGTGTTGACCTTGGTCAGGCGCTTGGCCTGCGGGCCGACGCCTTCGCGCCAGTGATATTCGTCGGCGAAGCAGCCGCCCGGCCAGCGGATCACGGGGACGCGGATCGCCTTCAGCGCGTCGATCACGTCGCGGCGATAGCCGTTGATGTTGGGGATCTTGCTGCCCTTGCCGACCCAGATGCCCGGATAGATGCCGGTGCCCAGATGCTCGGCGAACTGGCCGAAGATGTGACGGTCATAGGTCGCGCCGGGACGGTCGGCGTGCACCGCCACCGTGTCGCCGCTGCCCGCCGGTGCGACCTGCGCCGTCGCGGTCCCTGCGAACAGGGTGGCGACCGCCGCCGCGAACAGGAATTTCGTTGCCCTTTTCATGGATTCTCCTCTGCCTGATGCGGCATGATGGCTTATTGTCCGAGTAAAGAACAGCCCTATTGCGGCTCTGTCGCACGCGCAGGCGTTGCCTGGTCGGGCGTCGTGCCCTCGCCGGTAAAGGGTTCCAGGCGGAAGGCGACGCGGGTCGGCTCCAATGTCGTGCGATATTTCATGTGCGGCTGGCCGACATGGCTCCAGGTCGTATCGCCGCCGACGCCCCATTGCGCGGCATCGACGATCAGCGTCGTCTCGCCATGGGGCACGATATCGGTCGACTTCCACGTCCCCGGTGCCCGGCGGTAAAGGTCGGTGTAAGGGAAGGCGAGCGCCTGCATCATCAGCGGTTTCGGCGCGCGGACACGAAGCCCCGCCCCCTCGCCCGACAGCTCCATCCAGCGGACATCGACCTTGTTGCCCGTATCCTGCGGCCGCATGTAGTCGTGATTCTGCTCGGCGATGCTCCCTCGCCACAGCCCGATCGCGGCGGACGTCTTGCGATCGACATAGCTTTCGTGCGGGCCGCGGCCATACCATTCGACCGTCTTCATCGTGGTCGGCATGGTGTACCACAGGCCGATACGGACCGGCGGCGGCAGATCGGCCTTCAAGGGCACGAACTGCCCGTCGACATCGACCGCGCCATTGCCCGCCATCGTATAGCGGGTGACGAAGCGCGCCGCGCCTGCCCCCAGCTCATGATCGACGGTCACGCTCTGGTCCGAACCGATCGATACACTCCGTACCTGATAGCGGCCGTTCATCGTGAACCAGGGCGATTGCTGGGCGACGGTGCCGTTGGCGGTGTCGTTGTCGGTCTCGGCCCGGACGAAGTTGGGCTTGCCGCCCTGCGCCAGCACCCGTCCACCCGAGGCATAGCGCGTGATCAGCCCGGTCTTGCGGTCGATGACCAGCTCTGCGCCACCCGCCGACAGGGTAACGCTGTCGGCAGTGTCGGCGACTGCCACCTTGCCCTTGGCCGCGACCGGCATGGCGGGCGCGTCACTCAACGCGAACTGCTCCCAGCCGACGACATAATTGGCGGGCACCGCGCGGATGGTGCCCTGCTTGGCATGGGCGCGCACGGTCAGCAGATATTCCGCCCCCGGCTCCCGCGCGAATTTCGGGGCGAGCGCCACCGTCTGCACCTGCCCGGCGGCGGTGGTCAACGCGGGCATATCGCCCTTCGCCACCACGACGCCGTTCTTCTCGACCACCCAGTCGAAGGTGAAGCCCGACAGGTCGATGAAATCATGCCGGTTGTGCACGGTCAGCCGACCGGTCTTCGCATCATAACCGTCGAAGCGGATCGGCGACTGGACCTTCTGCACCTCATAGAGTTGCGGATTGGGCGTCCGGTCGGGCTGGTTCAGCCCGTCGCCGAACTCGATATCGCCACCGGGATTGGGGCCGTACTCGCCGCCGTCACCCCAATAGCGCCGCCCATCCTTGGTATAGCGGTACATGGACTGGTCGACCCAATCCCAGATGAAACCGCCCTGCAGCTTGCGGTGCGCGTAGATGGTGTCCCAATAATCCTTGAAATTGCCGCCCGAATTGCCCTGCATATGGGCATATTCGCACTGGATCATCGGCTGGGTGCGCGTCGGGTCCTCGGCCCAGTCGACCATCTTCTCGATATCGTCATACATGGGCGCATAGATATCGACGTAAGCGTTCGGCTGGTGGCTCCAGTCGAGCGTACCCCAGCCGAGATAGGAAATCAGCCGCGCCGGGTCGCGCCGCCGGATCGCCGCCGCCGCCTTCTCGAAATTGGGGCCGATGCCCGCCTCATTGCCCAGCGACCAGAAGATGATCGAGGGGTGGTTCTTGTCCCGCTCGACCATGTTCATCACGCGGGAAACATGCGCGCTTTCCCAGGCGGGATCGAAGCCGAGCTGGTATTTCGCCCGCTCGTCGGGATGGCGATTGCCCTGCTCCATATAGGCATGGCTCTCGATATTGGCCTCGTCCATCAGGTAGAAGCCATATTCATCGACCAGCGACAGGAAGCGCGGGTCGTTGGGATAGTGCGAGGTCCGGATCGCGTTGAAGTTGTTGCGCTTCATCAGCTCCAGGTCGCGGCGCATCGACTCTTCGGAGATGACGTGGAAGGTCACCGGGTCATGCTCGTGCCGGTTGACGCCACGGATCACGATGCGGCGGCCATTGACCATGACCTGCCCATCCTTGATCTCGACGGTGCGGAAGCCGATCCGCTGCGGCGTGGCCTGAACGACTTGGCCATTTGCATCGATGAGTTCGACCAACAGCGTGTAGAGGTTGGGCGTCTCCGCCGACCAGCTGCGCACGCCGGGCACGGCGGCATCCAGCTTGGCCGAAGTCGCACCCTTCGCCAGCGCCACCTCCCGCGTCACCACCGCCCGCTCGCCGTCGAGCAATGTCATCCGCGCGGTCATCGCCTGGGGCAGCGCGGGCAGCGTCAGTTCGGTCGACAGCGTGCCGTCGCGATAGGCCTTGTCGAGGCCCGCATGGACGAACAGATCGTCGATCCGCGCCTTCGGCACCGCCCGCAGATACACCGAGCGTTCGATCCCCGAGACACGCCAGAAATCCTGATCCTCCAGATAGCTGCCGTCCGACCAACGATGGACCTGGATCGCCACGACGTTGCGGCCGGGCTTCAGCAGCCGGGTGACGTCATATTCGGTGGGAAGCTTGGAATCCTCGGAGTACCCGGCCTCCTGCCCGTTGACCCAGACGCGATACGCCGATCCCGCCGCGCCGATCTGAAGGATCACGTCCTGCCCGCGCCACCCGTCCGGCAGGATGAAGTCGCGGCGGTACGATCCCGTCTCGTTATCGTCATGGGGCACCAGCGGACGGTTGGCCGGGAAGGGATAGGTGATGTTGTTGTACTTGGGCTGGCCATAGCCTTCGGCCTGCCACATCGCGGGGACCTTGATGGTCTTCCATTGGGACACGTCGTAACCGGGCCGCTCGAACCCCTTGGGCGCACCGTCGACCGAGGCCGAAAAGGCGAAGGACCAATCGCCGTCGAGGCTCAGATAGCGGCTGGACTGGGCCCGGTCTCCGGCGAGCGCCAGCGCGCGGCTCTCATAGGGAAAGGCGGTGGCGCTGGCGGAACGGGTGCCGCGCGCGTTGACGGCGGGGTTTTCCCAATCGGGGCGGCTGGGATCGACCTGGACCGGGGCGACTTGCGGGCCGTCCTGCGCCATGACCGGACTCGCTAGAGCCACCACGGCCGCACCGGCCGCCAAACGCCACTTCATACCACTCCCCTTTGTTTTTTGCCGCGCGTTACGCGCTGTCGGTCATGCTATAACCATGTTGTCGGAGAAATGCGTCATGATCCGGCATCAGCTCAAGTGATTTTCGCGTGACCAGCGCGATATGCGCCAACCGCGCCGCCGCCTCGTCGGCAGGCATGCCCAGCGCCACGGGGTCGAAACCGCGCGGGCTCAGGCCCTGCCCGTCCATCACCGCCAGCCAGCTCGTCTTGGTGAACAGCGCCTCGCCCTCGCGATAGATTCGCCCCGTCGCGCGGTAGATGGCGAGCCGGTCCTGCAGCGTTTCGGGCAATTCCATATCGCGCAGGCCGCGCCAATAGGGTGTGTCGTCGCGCTCGGTGGCGTGGAAGTGCAGGATGATAAAGTCCCGAATATCCTCATATTCTTCGGCCATCAGGCGGTTGTAACGCCGCCGGTCGGCCGCCTCGAACGCCCGCGTCGGCAGCATTTCGAGCAGCCGTGCGATGCCGACCTGAATCAGGTGGATGCTGGTCGACTCCAACGGCTCCAGAAAGCCCCCCGCCAGCCCCAGCGCGACGCAATTGCCCTCCCATAGCCGCGTGCGTCGCCCGGTGCGGAAGCGGAGCATCCGCGGCTCGGCCAAGGCCGCTCCGTCCAAGCCGGAAAGCAGCCGCGTGGTCGCTTCATCGTCAGACAAATGCGTCGACGCATAGACGATCCCATTGCCGGTGCGGTGCTGAAGCGGGATACGCCATTGCCATCCCGCTCCATGCGCGGTCGAGCGGGTATAGGGCGTGAGTGGCCCGGTCCTTTGCGACGGCGCCGCGATGGCCCGGTCGTTGGGCAGCCAATGCTCCCAATCCTCGAACCCCACGCCCAGCGTTTCACCCAGCAACAGCGCACGAAAGCCTGAACAGTCGAGGAAGAGGTCGCCCGCGATCCGCGTGCCGTCTTCCATCACGATCGCCTCGATCCGGCCTGGCTCGGCACTTCGCTCGACCTGGGCCACGCGGCCCTCGTGCCGGACGACGCCTTGCGCCTCCGCCCGGCCGCGCAGGAAACGGGCATAGAGCCCGGCATCGAAATGATAGGCATAGCCGATATGGCCCAGCGGCGTGTTGCCCGGGCGCGGTGTGGTGAAACGATTGGCCCGCGCCGCCAGCGTCGCCAGCGCATAGGCGTCGAGCGGCTCGGCACGGCCCTGCTGCCTCATGCGCTGCCAGATCGCCTCGAACGGGATCGCCCCGAAATCATGGCCATAGGTGCCGAAGGGGTGGAAATAGCGATGGCCGGTCCGCCGCCAGTCGACGAACTCGATGCCCAGCTTGAAGGTGCCGTTGGTCGCCGCGACGAACGCCCGTTCGTCGATACCCAGCAAGGCGTTGAAGGCCTGGATCGGCGGGATCGTCGCCTCGCCGACGCCGACGGTGCCGATCTCTTCGGATTCGATCAGGGTAATTTGCGGACCATCCCGGCCCAGCACCCGCGACAGCGCCGCCGCCGCCATCCAACCGCCGGTGCCACCGCCCAGGACCACGATCCGCCCGATCGCCGCAGGATCTCCAGCCGAACCACGGGGCTGTGGGGCGGTAGCGGGTCGTTCCATCACTCGTCCGATCGCACCGGTGTCACCAGAAAAGCGGCATGGGGACGGTGCAGCCCCCATGCCGAGTTGGGGACTTTAGTACAGGACCCGGATCGACGCACCAAAGCGCCGGTCGTTGAGCTGATATTGCAGCGGCGCGGAGGGCGTGCCGATATACAGCACGTTCATCCGGTTGTTGATGTTCACCGCATCGATCGAGACCGCGAGATTCTTGGTCAGGTTGAGGTTCAGCGAAGCGTCGAGCGAGGCGTACGGCTTGGCATATTGCGCCTCGCCATTGGCGCCGCTGCCCGTGGTCGCATCGAGATAGCTCGAGCGCCAGTTCCAGGCGACACGCGCGGTCACCGGTCCCTTTTCGTACAGACCGATCAAATTGTAGCTGTGCTTGGACAGCTTCTCGAGCGGCAGCGACGAGGGGGCGTTGGGATTGTTGCCCGCGAACGGATTGGCGACGTTGGAGTCGACATAGGTGTAGTTCGCCTGAATCCCCAGACCGCTGAGCAGACCCGGCAGGAAGTCGAAGAACTGCTGATAGCCGATCTCCGCGCCCTTGACCGTGCCGCTGCCCGAATTGACGACGGTATTCACGTCATAGGCCCGACCGCCATAGGTACCGACGAACTGGCCGCTGGCCAGAAAGCCATTGACTTTCTTATAGAAGACACCGCCGGTCAAAGAACCCGTGGGCGCGAAATACCATTCCGCCGTCAGGTCCAGATTGTCCGAATCGATCGGCCTGAGGTACGGATTGCCCGAGCTGGCGCTGGGGCGACCGGTTTTCGGATTGACCTGGTTCGGGTTGTTCAGCGTGATATTGGTCGACAGCTGGTCGAAATTCGGACGCGCCAGCCCCTTGGAATAGGCGAAGCGCATCTGGAAGTCGTCGGTCAGCCGGGCGCGCAAATTCACGCTGGGCAGCACGCGGGTATAGCGGTTCTTCAGCGCCAGCGGGGCGCTGGTGCCGTCATTGTTGAACTGCGTGCCATTGGACGTCAGGTCGGTGCGGATCAGGCGCGCCCCTGCGCTACCGTCGAACCGGACGCCACCCGCCTCGAACGCGTAATCGGCCATGCCCCAGGCGGTGTAGGTCTTTTCCGTCTGGTTGTTCAGGTCGCCGGGGGTGAAGGCATCCTTCGTCTTCGCGCCGAACAGCGCATAGAGCGCCTTGGTCTGCGCCCAGACGCCGTCACCCTGCGGGAAGGCCGGATAGAGGATACCGCCCTTGACCGTGTTGCCGTCGAACCAGTTCGGCGACGGACCCTTCATCGCCAGCTGCGGGAAGCGCGACAGCGGGATCAGCGCGGTGCCGCTGGGCGCGTCCTGGCCCGGCGTCACGCCCTGATACAGGCCAACGCCGTTCCACGTCCCGCGCAGGTCGATGGTATTGCCCGCATAGCGCGCGCCGCCACGCAGCTTCTGCAGCACGCTGCCCTCGAAATCATATTCGATGTCATAGGCGAGCGCGAGCGTGTCGGCGTCGTTGCGCTGCAGCGAGTCGGCGATGAACGGCAGCGTATAATTGGCCGGATTGTTCAGCACCGTCGGATCGGTCACGTCCCAGCGGGGATATTTGCCGCGCAGGTCGAACACCACGGTCGAGGGGTGCGGCGCGGTCAGCGCATTCTGACCCGACCGGTTGTAGAGCGACAGGACGTGACCGTTGCGGTCGGCGTTATAATAGGACTTCAGATACTGGACGTCGAAGTTGACCTTCGCCCGCTCGGTCGCCTGCCAGCCGACATTGAAGGTGTAGTTCTGGCTGGCGCTCCACAGTTCCTGATCGAAACGGCCGGTCTCGAAGGTCTGGGGCGAGAGCGCGCCGCTGGTCGCATAGCCATCCTCGTTGAAGGTGAAGGCCGCGCCCGGTGCCGCACCGGTGCCATAGGAGGTGACCTGCCCGGCCGCATTGTACTGGTTCGAGCGGTTGTTGAAATCGTAATAATAAGCGCCGGTGCGGTTGAACCAGTATTTGGTGCCCTGATACTGCGCGGTCACCAGCACGTCGTCGCTGGCCCGCCACTGCACGGCGGCGGCGACGCCGAAGCGACGACGATCACCGGTGTCGTCATAGATTTCAAAGCCATAGGGAATTCGCGCATTGGACGGCGCATTGGCGATCGTACCCGGCTGCGCTTCCGCGAAGGGTCCGGCGAGCAGGCCGTCCTGGCGATACTGGCTCTTGGAATAGACCGCGTTGACCAGGATGCCGATCTCGCCGATCGAACTGTCGTACCGGTTGCTGTAGAGCCCGGAGATCGAGCCGCCGAACTTGTCGACCCGGTCGTAATAATTGCCGCGCGCGGTCAGCGAGATGACTTGGCCCGCCGCATCGAACGGCTTGCGGGTGCGCAGGTTGACCGCGCCGCCGATACCGCCCTCGATGATGTTGGCGGGCGCATTCTTGTAGACGTCGATGCCCGCTAGCAGTTCGGGGGGGATACCTTCCAAATCGAAGGCGCGACCACCCGAGGCGGAATAGACCGCGCGGCCGTCGAGGAAATTCTGAACCTGGGTCAGGCCGCGTACGGTGACGGCCGGCTGGGTCCGATGGTCGAAGTCGGTCGCGCCCTCACCATAGCGGCGCTGGATCTGCACGCCGGTGATACGCTGCAACGCTTCGGTCGTGTTGGCGTCGGGCAGCTTGCCGATATCCTGCGCCTGCACCGAATCGACGATCTGATCGGCATTGCGCTTGATCGCCTGTGCCGAGCGAAGGCTCTCGCGCACGCCGGTGACGACGATATCCTGGTCGCTGGCCGGGGCCTGGGCAGCCTGGTCGGCGGTCAATGCCTGTGTGGATTGTGTGGCGGCCTGAACCTGGGCCATGGCCGGTGCGGCCCAAAGCGCGGCCATGGACGTGCCGCACAGCAAAACAGTGCCGATTTTCATCGCGTTTCCCCCTCCTCTGATAGTTCATTCCGTTCTGCGGAATGCGATCGATTTATTGTCAGATAAATAGAAAAGGACCGGATCAGCCGCAACTGAAAAATGGCGTTTTCCTGTCATCACGGTGACTGGTCTGACAGGTTTTTTGCTTAGCTACTGAATTTTAACAGGCTTTTATCGACCCATTACAGCCATTGACGACCACGCACCGCCCTGTCCTATAGTCTGACGTAAAGGGGACAGGGTCATGGCGAAGGCATCACATCGACGGCAGGCAGGAGCCCGCCGACTGGCCATTTTGCTGGCCATTGGCATGGCAGTGACGGGGGTGTCCGCTCAGGCTCAGGCTCAGGCTCAGGCTCAGGCTCAGGCACAGTCCCCATCGCCGCCACCGGCCGATCATGCCGTTCCCGTGACCCTGCGCCCCGCGATCGACCGCCCGTCGACCGTGTTCGAGGGCTGGGGCACAGCCCTCGCCTGGTTCGCGCATGTCACTGGCGGCTGGCCCGAGGCGGAACGGACACGGCTGGCCGATCTTTTCTATGGTCCTGACGGGCTGGGCTGGACGATCGCGCGCTACAATATCGGTGGCGGCAATGCGGCGGACACGCCCCCCTATATGAAGGTCGGGCGCGCGGTGCCGGGTTTCTGGCGACAACCGGCAGGCATGACGGGCAAGGACTGGTGGCGCGCCGACGATCCCGCCATGTGGGACTGGAGCCAGGACGCCAACCAGCGCTGGTGGCTGGATGCGATCACCGCCCGCGTGAAGCAGCCGATCTTTGAGGCCTTTTCCAACTCGCCGCCCTGGTTCATGACGGTCAGCGGGCGCGTGTCCGGCGCGGAAAAGGGCACCGACGACAATCTGCGCGCCAACCAGGAACAGGCTTTCGCCACCTATCTGGTCCGCGTCACCGACGAATTGCAACGGCGGCATCACCTGACCTTCCGCACCCTGTCACCGGTCAACGAGCCCAACACCAATTACTGGTTCGCGGCCAACACGCAGGAAGGCGCGCACTGGTCTCCCGCGCGGCAGGCGCAGATGATCGACGCCACCGCCGCCGCGCTGAAGGCCAAGGGGCTATCCACGGTCGTCTCGGCCCCCGACGAAACCGCCTCGCATCTGTTCGTGGAGGACTGGGCGGCCTATCCTCCTGCTACCCGTGCGGCGATCGGGCAGCTCAACGTCCACAGCTATGGCACGGTCCACCAGACCGCCGTCCGCGACATCGCGCGCGCCTCGGGCATCAAGCTGTGGATGAGCGAAAACGACTCGCCGCTGTCGGGCGATCCCGAAGACCTGACCGGCATGGCGACGCCGCTGGCCTTTGCCGAGCATGTCGTCGGCGATCTGAAACGACTGGAACCCGCCGCCTGGGTCTTCTGGCAGGCGGTCGAGGATATCAGCACCCGCAAGGGGGAGAAGGGCTCCAACTGGGGCATCGTCAAGGCCGACCTGATGGGCGCGGCGGACCAGCCCCATGCGATCCACGTCACCGGCAAATATTGGGCGATGGCGCAGTTCAGTCGCTATATCCGCCCCGGTGACCGGCTGGTGCCGGTGGACGACATGGACACGGTGGGGGCGCTGTCACCCGATGGACGGCGGTTGGTGCTGGTGCACGTCAATGCCGGATTGTCGCCACGACCGCTGACCGTAACGGTGCCGGGGCGTTGGCAGCGGCGGATGATCGTGACCGATGCAGAACACACGGCAAAGGAAGTGCCGGGGAATGTCGCACCGCCGCAGTCGATAGTAACCTTGGTTCTGACGCGGTGAGATAGTGGCAGGCACGTCCCCTGCCCCTATTCACATCCCCGCATCAGGATCGGTCAGCCCGATCATCCGCCGCCCCGCCCGTCTTGCGAAATTCAGCGTCGCCTTCTTCCGCACATGCGCAGGCAGCGGCACGCTATGCGCCTCGCGTATGATCGCCGCGTCATAGCGGTCCGCGACGATGATCCCTGTCCGCTCGGGCAGGAACGCCGCGCTGTCGAGCGGCGACCAGTCGAACCCGGCGGGCACCGCCCAGTAGAAGCGGTCGCAATGCGCCAGATAGTCCGGCCATTTGCCATCACCCAGCATGTCGGCGCGCGACACCTTGATCTCGACCACGACGACTTGTCCCCGCGCGTCGAGCGCCATCAGGTCGGCGCGGCGGCCGCCTTCCAACGGGACTTCGGGAATGGTGATCAGGTCGTGGCGGAGCAGCATCCGGGTCACGCCGCGCGCGACATCGGCGGCGCAGAGTGGCGATAGCGGATCATCGACACACGAAGCGGGCGGCATGTCCAACATGCCACCCACTTAGAACATTTGACGAACATTTGCAAAGCCCCGCGGGGCTCAGGCAAAAAACAGGCCCCAAATCAGGGCCATGACCATCAGCGATAGAAGATGTGGTTGCCGATCGCGGCGACCTTCTGGACGCGCACGCCCGGACGGTTGCCCGGCGTGTTGAAGTACAGCGCCTTACCGGCGGTGCTGTCCCACGCCTGGGCCAGAGCGACCTTGGCGACCGCGACGGCGGTGCGATAGGCGCTGCGCGACGGGCTGACCGCGGGGATTTCGCCGCCACGCACGAAGCTGAACTGGCCGCGCTGCTTGATGACGTTGCAGACGTCGGTGGGGAAACGGCCCGACTTGGTGCGGTTCAGGATGACCTGGGCGACGGCGAGCTGACCCGCCAGCGGTTCACCGCGACCTTCGAAATAAATGGCACCGGCCAGACAGCGGAGCTCTTCGCTCGACGCGATCTCGTCCTGATCGGCCACGGCGTCGGCCAGCGAGTCATATTCGCTGTCGTCATCGCCTTCAGAAATCTGGGAAAAATCGGGGAGCGCGGACATGGTGGCCCGGGCGCTCTGGGGAACCATCGCAACATCGGCGACGTTGATCCCGGAAACAGTCATCGCACTGACTGGAGTGGCAGCAGCACCGGCAACGTTGGTCGCGAGGCTGGGGGTGCTGGTGGCGAGAAGACCCGCCAGAGATAGAGCCATGGCAGCAGACGCCGCGACTCGCTTGAAAACGGTCATTCACTCAAACAGACATGCGGTTGGATCACGGACCCGAGCATTGCCCAAAGGCGCTCGTCCGGGCTTCCCCCCGACTGCGTAACCCACCGGATCGCACCCGATAAGCACAACGCGAAATTACGATGGGGGGCTCGTGGCCGATCCGGCCGCGTTCGTCAATGTTGCAGGATCGTTTCAGCGGTGAACCGTTCCGCCGCAGCGCCATCCAGTTCGACCACCCACAAATCGGGATCACGCGCCCGACGCCGCTGCCAATAGCTTAAAATATCGTTTGCAGGCGTCGAGTCGATCAGGGTGGTTCGACCATCGGGACCGATGCCGCGTTCCATGACGCGCTCGCGCCGGTCGGCATCGACGATGATCACCAGGATGCCCCCACCCTGCGCATCGCCCTTGGCCAGTACCATGCCCATGCCGCCGCTATCGTTCATCCGGCGGAGCAGGGCGGTGACCAGCATATGGCTGGGCAGGCGGTCGTCCATCGTATCAGGCGGTCCGGTATCCTGGGAGCCCGGCGAGCGCGATCTGCGAGCGCATGAAGGTGCCGGTGCCGCGTGCGACTTCCTCGCCCTGCGCATCGATCAGCCGGGCATCGGCAACGAAAACCCGCCGCCGCCCGCTGACCCAGCGCCCCTCGGCCACCACCTCCCCCGCCTTCATCGGGCGGGTGAGCAGCAGGTTGAACTGCGTGGTCAGCAGGAAACGGTCGGTGACCAGGCTGTTGCAGGCGTAGAAGGCAGCATCGTCGAGCATCTTGAAATAGCTCGTGCCATGCGCCGCTCCGGCCGCGTGATAATGACGCTCGTCGACCCGAAAGCGTATCCGCGCGATACCGGGTTCGGGAATGTCCAGCGTCGATTCAAACAGGCGGTTGATCGGGGCCTCGGCATAGAGCGTCTCGAGCGCCCGGAAATGCGCGGCCTCGCCCTCAGGCCGCGGCGTCACGCGCCTCGTCCTGAGTCAGCAGCGCCCAGATCGCATCGGGCGAGCCCGCCCCGCGCAACTTGGCGACGAAGCCCTTGTCGCGCAGCCGCCGGGATACACGCGCCAACGCCTTCAGATGCGCGGACCCCGCATCGGCGGGCGAGAACATCGCAAAGACCAGATCGACCGGCATGTCGTCCACCGCCTGGAAATCGACCGGCTGGGCCAGCCGCGCAAAGACGCCGACAATCTGCTCCAGCCCCGCCACCTTGCCGTGCGGAATGGCGATCCCCCCGCCGAAACCGGTGGAGCCCAGCTTTTCGCGCTCGGTCAGGACATCGGCCAACAGCTTGGCATCCTGTCCCGCCGGACCCGCCGCAGCGGTGCCGAGAGTTTGGAACAGGCTCTTCTTGTTCGCGGCCGTGAGTCCGGCCAGCACCGTGTCGTGGCGCAACAGATCGCTGAAATCGTTCATGGTCTTTCCGAAGCGCCCCCGCGCGGCCCGCCTATTAGCGGCCCGCGCGGAAGAACGATAGAGCTTATCCAGCCGTGCTGCCCCGTTGTGGCTCAACCCAGCCGATGGTTCCGTCACCCCGGCGATAGACCATATTATACGAACCCGTCCCCGAATTCTTGAACAACAGGGCCGCAGTATTGCGCAGGTCAAGCATCATGACCGCATCCGAGACACTGGCATCGGGAATATCGACGCGGGTCTCGGCGATGATCAGGGGCGCATCGCCCGCTTCGTCCTCATCGATCTGTTCGGCGAACAGGGTATAGCCTGCGTCATAGGCCCCGGCCTCGGCCAGTTCGATCGCCTGACCCTGGTTGCGATCCTTCAAGCGGCGCGAATAACGGCGCAGCTGCTTTTCGATCTTGGTCGCAGCGCCGTCGAAGGCGAGATGCGCGTCCTGCGCATCATGACGACCCTTCAGGACCAGACCACGGGTGACGTGCATCACGATATCGCATTTGAACCCGACGTCATGCGGGCCCTTGCCGAACGTCACCTCGGACGAGATGGCGCGGGCGAAATATTTCTCGGCGATACCCTGAAGCCGGTCCGTCACATGGGTCCGCAGCGCGTCGCCCGTTTCGACCTGATGACCAGAAATCCGGATATCCATCGTCTTCTCCTTGATGCACTCTGATAGGACGGTCCTTTTGGCCTGTCCCGTGGCGTCAACCGGACGCCTCGGCCCCCCAAACCGGATCTTTTATGTCCTTTAGAAACGTCGCATGGGCGGCAAGTTCCGCCTCGCTCGGCCGGAAAGTGCGCGGTGGGCGGACCTTGGCGGGCGCACGGGCGACGATTACCGGCCCGCTCTCCTCGACGGAGTCGGCGAGCAGACCCAGGCCGATCTGCCGCCCGCCCATCAGTTCGACATAGACCTGCGCCAGCAGCTGCGCGTCGAGCAGCGCGCCGTGCAGCACACGGTGCGAGCGGTCGATGCCATAACGCGAGCAAAGCGCGTCGAGCGTATGCTTGGCGCCCGGATGCTTGCTGCGCGCGATCGCCAGCGTATCGACCATCCGCGTCTTTTCATCGACCGGCGGAAAACCAAGCGCCCCCAACTCACCATTGATGAAGCCGAAGTCGAAGGTCGCGTTATGCGCAATCAGCGGCGCGTCGCCGATGAAGTCCAGAAACTCGGCCACCCCGGCCGAAAAGACCGGCTTGTCCTTCAGGAACGCGTCGGACAGGCCATGAACGGCCTGCGCCTCGGCAGGCATCGACCGTTCGGGATTGAAATAGGCGTGATAGGTACGGCCGGTCTCGACCCGGTTGACCAGTTCGACACAGCCGATTTCAACCAGCCGGTCGCCTTCCGAAAATTTGAACCCTGTCGTTTCGGTGTCGAAAACGATCTCTCTCATGACCTGACTATCGGCCTTCGGAGTCCCGCATGCAAGTGATGAGCGCGCGGACTTTTTCGCGGGTTTCGCCCAGTGGAATGTCGGTCGCGATGATGTGATCGGCACGCGCCCGCTTTTCCACATCGGGCAGTTGACGCGCGAGAATCGCCTGAAACTTAGGCAGATTCATGCCCGGTCTTGCCAACACCCGCGCCTCCTGCACGGCGGGTTCTGCCGATACGACCAACACCTTATCCACAGACTTATCACCGCCCGTTTCGAACAGAAGCGGGACGTCGATCACGACAAGGGACGATCCAGCATGAGTCGCCAGAAAGGCCAGGCGTTCGGCCTGCACCGCCGGATGCACAATTCCCTCGAGTCGGCGCATCGCCGCGTCATCGCCCAGCACCGCCTGGCCCAGCGCCGCGCGATTCACCCCGTCCGGCCCGGTCGTGCCGGGAAAGGCGGATTCGATCGCGGACACCAGTTTTCCACCGGGCCCCTGCAACTGGTGCACACAGGCATCGGCGTCGAACACCGGCACGCCTTCGTCGCGAAACATCTGCGCGACGGTCGACTTGCCCATGCCGATCGAGCCGGTGAGACCCAGCACGATCATCCGAGCAGGATCTTGCGCAGTTCGCCGTCCCGGTCGCGCGGCGGCGCGGCCCCGAAGAACCGCTCGAACGCCACCGCCGCCTGGCCGATCAGCATGTCCAGCCCGTCGATCGTCGCCAGCCCCATCGCCCGCGCCGCCGCCAGCAAGCCGGTTTCCAGTGGCGCATAGACGATGTCGTAGACCACGGCCTCGGGCGGAAGCGCCGAAAGATCCAAGTCGAGCGGCGGCTGGCCGGTCATTCCCAGGCTGGTCGCGTTGACCACCAGAAAACCGGGCGGGACGGCCTCTCCGATCGGCAAGGCCCGGCCCTCCAGTCCAAAGGACGACAACAGGCTTGCACCCTTTTCCACATTGCGGTTGAACAGGGTCACCGGCCCGACGCCGATCTCGGCCAGCGCGAATAGCACCGCCCGCGCCGCCCCCCCTGCCCCGATCACCGTCACCGGCTTGCCCGCCAGATCATAGGGCTTCAGCGGTGCCGCAAAGCCCGCCGCATCGGTGTTGGTCCCGACCAAAGCGCCGTCCGCGTCGCAAAACGCGGTGTTGGTCGCCCCGATCGCGGTTCGCACATCCTCTCGATCCTCGACATGATCCAGGGCGGCGATCTTGTGCGGCACGGTGATGTTGCAGCCGCGCCAGTCCGGATCGCGCTTCCGCTCGGCGAAATAGGCAGGCAGCGCGTCGGGCGTGACATGGGTGGCGCGATACTCTGCCTCGATCCCCAGCGCGTTCAGCCAGAAACCATGGATTTTCGGGGATTTGCTATGGCTGATCGGGTCGCCGATCACCTCTGCATAGGGCTTGGCCATCAGGCGGCCATCCAGCCGCGTTCGCGCAAATAGCCGAGCACCGGAAGCAGCGGCATGCCGAGAATGGTGAAGTGACTCCCCTCGATCCGCGAAAACAGCTGCACGCCCGGCCCCTCGATCCGGAAACAGCCGACGCAGCCCGCAATCTCGGGCCATTCCTGATCCAGATAGCGGTCGATAAATGCCCCCGACAGCGGCCGGACATGGAGTTTCGCCCGCTCGACATGCCGCCAGACCGGGCGGCCATGTTCGGCGACGACCGCCGCGCTCCAGAGTTCGTGGCTGCCGCCGCTCATCCGAGCGAGATGCTCGGCCGCCTGTTCGCGGCTCTCGGGCTTGTCGAGCGGCGTGCCGTCGGCGAGCGCCACGATCGAGTCCGATCCCAGCACCGGCACCGGCCCGGCATTCGCCGACACCTTCACCGCCTTCATCTCGGCCAGCGCATCGGACAGGTCGCGAGGAGAAGCCCCCGCCATCGCCGCCTTGACGCCCGCTTCGTCGACCCGCGCGGGCAGCGCTTCATAGGCGACCCCGGCGGCGTCGAGCATCGCCCGGCGCGAGGCGCTTTGCGAGGCAAGGATGATCATGCGGGCTTCCTTTGATTGACGAGCGAGATGATCGCGGCCGCCGTCTCCTCGATCGAGCGGCGGGTGACGTCGATCACCGGCCAGTCATTGTCGGCGAACATCCGGCGCGCGAAGGTGAGTTCGCGGTTCACCGCCTCCTGCTCGACATAATCGGTGTCGGGCGCCTGGTTGAGCGAGAGCAGGCGGTTGCGGCGAATGGCGATCAGCCGGTCGGCACTGGTGGTCAGGCCGACGACCAGCGGCTTCTTCAGCGTATAGAGCGACGGGGGCGGGGGGCTTTCGACCACGATCGGGATGTTGGCGGTCTTGTACCCGCGATTGGCGAGATAGATGGAGGTCGGCGTCTTGGACGAACGGCTGACCCCGGCCAGCACAATATCGGCCTCTTCCCATTCCTCCCACGCGATGCCGTCGTCATGCGCAATGGTGAACTGGATCGCATCGACGCGCGCGAAATAGGCGGCGTCCAGGACATGCTGACGGCCCGGCCGCATCTTGGCCTGCACGCCCAGCAGTCCCGACAGCGCCGCATTGACCGGATCGAGCGGCGCGACCGTCGGCAGCCCCAGCGCGTGGCACCGGCTTTCCAGCACCCGCCGCGTCACCGGGTTCACCAGCGTATAGATGACCAGCCCCGGATTCTGCGCGATCTCCTGCAGGATGCGCTCCAGATGGCTTTCGGTGCGGACCATCGGCCAGAAATGGCGGACGGTTTCCACATCGTCATATTGCGCCAGCGCCGCCTTGGCGATGTTCTCCAGCGTCTCGCCGGTGGAATCGGACAGCAGATGGAGGTGGAGGCGCGTCGTCATGGGCGGGCGAATGACTCTGTGGATAACGTGTCACGAATCGGTAGCGTAACTTTGCCGACCGGCCAAGCGACGGACCAGCGGTGGATAAGCGATGATTCGTCCACATCGAATCCCACAGGCCCGATTCTTTTCCACAGCCTGTGAGTTATGGGAGCGATGAATCCGAATCCCGTTGAATCGGCGATTCCCCATGAGTCAACGTGTTGGCATAACGGGGAGAGCCGCATAATCCCGACAACCAACGTGCCAACCACTTCAACAATCCATTCTTAGAATCTTCTTTAATAGAAGAAGGGGGGTCCCCTGACCGACGTTCCGATCCGAAAATCGCTGCTTTCCGTGTTAAAGGGTGAGCGGCTGGCGACACCCCCCATGTGGCTCATGCGCCAAGCCGGACGCTATCTGCCCGAGTATCGCGAACTGAGGGCGCAGAAGGGCGGGTTCCTGGCGCTCGCCACCGATCCGGAAGCCGCGGCGGAGGTGACGTTGCAGCCGATCCGTCGTTTCGGCTTTGACGGGGCGATCCTGTTCTCCGACATCCTGATGGTTCCCTGGGCGCTGGGCCAGGATCTGAGCTTCGGGGCGGGGGAGGGGCCGCGTCTGGCACCCGCGCTGGTCGATCATGCACTGAATGCCCTGCAGAGCGTCCCTGAGCGCCTCGACCCCGTCTATGCCACCGTGGCGCGGGTCGCGGGCCAGTTGCCCCCACAGACCAGCTTCCTGGGCTTTGCAGGCTCTCCCTGGACGGTCGCGACCTATATGGTGGCGGGGCAGGGGTCGAAGGACCAGGGCGAGACGCGGCGTTTCGCCTATACCGACCCGGCGGGGTTCGGCGCGATCATCGATGCGATCGTGGCCATGACCATCGATTATCTGGCGGGACAGGTCGAAAACGGCGTCGAGGCGGTGCAGCTGTTCGACAGCTGGGCTGGCTCGCTGTCGCCGGCACAATTCGAGCGCTGGGTGATCGCGCCCAATGCCGCCATCGTTCAGGGCTTCCGCGCCCGCTGTCCGGGGGTGCCGGTGATCGGCTTTCCCAAGGGGGCAGGGGGCAAGCTGCCCGCTTATGCGCGGGAGACGGGCGTGGACGCGGTCGGGCTGGACGAGACGGTCGATCCGGTCTGGGCCGACACCTATCTGCCCGAAGGTCTGCCGGTGCAGGGCAATCTCGATCCGCTGGCGCTGATCGCCGGCGGCGAGGCGCTGGACGGCGCGGTGGATCGCATCCTGGCGGCCTTCACCGAACGGCCGCATATCTTCAACCTGGGCCATGGCATATTGCCCGACACGCCGATCGCGCATGTCGAGCGGCTGATCGCCCGTGTGAGGAAAGAGCGATGATCGGATTGTTGGGGGCCGCCTATGAATGGGTGAAGGCGGCGCATATCATCTTCGTGATCTTCTGGATGGCCGGGCTGTTCATGATGCCGCGCTATCTGGTCTATCATCAGGAGGCGCTGGTCGCGGGCGATGCGACGGACGCCGCGCGCTGGGTCGAGCGCGAGGGCAAGCTGCGCAGCATCATCCTGACGCCCGCGATGATCGCGGTGTGGGGGCTGGGGCTGTTGCTGGCGGGCTCGCTGGGGTTGTTCTCCGGGGTGCCGGGGCTGGGCTGGCTCCATGCCAAGCTGTTCTTCGTGCTGCTGCTCAGCGGCTATCATGGCTGGATGGTCGGCTATGCGAAGAAGCTGGCGCGGGGTGAGACGAAGCTCAGCGGCAAGCAGCTGCGCATGATCAACGAGGTGCCCGCGCTCGCGGCGACGGTGATCGTCGTGCTGGTGGTGATCAAGCCGTTCTGACTTCCTTACTCCTCTCCCGTAAACGGGAGGGTACCTCTTCTTTCTCCCCTCCCGCAGGCGGGAGGGGTTGGGGGAGGGCAGGGAGTCTCACAGAGACCATCGCCCGCGGCTTTTCCCTCCCCAAACCCCTCCCGCCTGCGGGAGGGGCTTAAGACGCCTTTCCCCATTGACTTGGGGAACCCCCAATCCTAACTCCTCCCCCGTACGGCGCGGTCCTCGCGTCGGGTACGCTTCCTTATCGACAGCCTCGTTTCGCCGCGATCCTCGCCGACCGACGCCCTCCGACCATCCGGACCGATCATGCATCTGAAAGACCTCAAGAAGAAAACCCCCGCCGACCTCGTGCAGCTGGCCGAGGAATTGGGGGTCGAGAGCGCGTCCACGCTGCGCAAGCAGGACCTGCTGTTCGCCATCCTGAAGGAGCAGGCGGAGAAGGGCGACCAGATCATGGGGCTGGGCACGATCGAGGTGCTGCCCGACGGTTTCGGCTTCCTGCGCTCGCCGGAAGCGAACTACCTCGCCGGTCCGGACGATATCTATGTCTCGCCCAACCAGGTCCGCAAGCACGGCCTGCGCACCGGCGATACGGTGGAAGGCGAAATCCGCGCGCCCAAGGACGGCGAGCGCTATTTCGCGCTGACCAAGCTGACCAGCGTCAATTTCGACGATCCGGAGGCGGTCCGCCACCGCGTCAATTTCGACAACCTGACCCCGCTCTACCCCGAGCAGAAGCTGATCCTCGACCCCGCCGACCCGACCCAGAAGGACAAGTCGGCGCGTGTCATCGACATCGTCTCGCCCCAGGGCAAGGGCCAGCGCACGCTGATCGTCGCACCCCCTCGCGTGGGTAAGACGGTGATGCTGCAGAACATCGCCAAGGCGATCACCGACAACCACCCCGAAGTCTTCCTGATCGTCCTCCTCATCGACGAGCGTCCGGAAGAAGTCACCGACATGCAGCGCTCGGTGCGCGGCGAGGTCGTGTCCTCGACCTTCGACGAACCGGCGCAGCGCCACGTCCAGGTCGCCGAGATGGTGATCGAAAAGGCCAAGCGCCTGGTCGAGCACAAGAAGGATGTCGTCATCCTGCTCGACTCGATCACCCGTCTGGGCCGCGCCTACAACACCGTGGTCCCGTCCTCGGGCAAGGTGCTGACCGGCGGTGTGGATGCCAATGCGCTCCAGCGGCCCAAGCGCTTCTTCGGTGCGGCGCGCAACATCGAGGAGGGCGGTTCGCTCTCGATCATCGCCACCGCGCTGATCGACACGGGCAGCCGCATGGACGAAGTGATCTTTGAAGAGTTCAAGGGCACCGGTAACTCGGACATCGTCCTCGACCGCAAGGTCGCCGACAAGCGCATCTTCCCCGCGATGGACGTCGGCAAGTCGGGCACCCGCAAGGAAGAGCTGCTGGTCGAGAAGGACAAGCTGTCCAAGATGTGGGTGCTGCGCCGCATCCTCATGCAGATGGGCACGATCGACTCGATGGAGTTCCTGCTCGACAAGATGAAGAACTCGAAGACCAACGAGGATTTCTTCGACTCGATGAA
>CAJYRW010000081.1:0-18397 GCA_913777475.1 uncultured Sphingomonas sp.
CACGCGCGCGCTGACGCGGCGCATCCGCTCGGGCGGCGCGCCGAACGGCGTGGTGGCGCATTCGCCGACCGGGGAGTTCGATCTCGACGCCTTGCTCAAGATGGCGCGCGGCTGGCCGGGGCTGGAGGGGATGGACCTCGCCAAGGACGTCACCCGCGAGACCCACGGGACGTGGGCGGGCGGCATCTGGAAGCTCGGCTTCGGGTTCGATGTTGGCGAAGGTGCCGCAGACGGGGCACAGAGCGCGGCGCGGCCGCATGTCGTCGCGATCGACTATGGTAGCAAATTCAACATCTTCCGGAACATCGTTCAGGCGGGTGCGAAGGTATCGGTCGTACCGGCGAATGCCACGTTCGACGAGATCATGGCGCTCAACCCGGACGGCATCTTCCTGTCGAACGGCCCCGGCGATCCTGCGGCGACCGGGGAATATGCGGTGCCGGTGATCCGGCAGTTGCTCGACACCGGCAAGCCCCTGTTCGGCATCTGCCTCGGGCACCAGTTGCTGGCGCTGGCGGTGGGTGCGCGGACGACGAAGATGTTCCAGGGACATCGCGGCGCGAACCATCCGGTCAAGCGCGTCGACGACGGCGCGGTCGAGATCACCAGCATGAACCACGGCTTCGCGGTCGAGCGCGACTCGCTGCCCGCGAACGCGCGCGAGACGCATGTGTCGCTGTTCGACGGGTCGAACGCGGGGCTGGAACTGACCGACCGGCCGGCGTTCTCGGTACAATACCACCCCGAGGCGAGCCCGGGGCCGCAGGATAGTTTCTACCTGTTCGAGCGGTTCGTGGGGGCGCTGCGGTGATTGCTCGGTCAAAGCCATGGCGACCGAAATATAAGTTTCGTCGCTTTGACTTTGCGCACGATCTCAGGGCGAATAAGCGAGTTGTTCCAGCTCTGCGATTCGGCCCTAATTTAAGTCGGTCTGGCATGAAGCGCATAGCTGAACATTATGGCATCGCGTTTGTTCAAGTTGCGCAGCGCTCGCCTAGGGCTTTGAGGCTTTCGGTGCCGTTAGCACTCACTCCAGACCGTCTGCGTAGACTGGCAAATTACATCGATCGAACTCCGAGACTAAATGGCCTTAGAAGGCTGTCGACAGCAATACGCCGAGAGCTCGCGATGCCTGACCGCCTCATGCACAAGAGATACTAATGCCCAAACGCACCGACATCTCCTCCATCCTCGTCATCGGCGCGGGCCCGATCATCATCGGGCAGGCGTGCGAGTTCGATTATTCGGGCACGCAGGCGATCAAGGCGCTCAAGGAAGAGGGCTATCGTATCGTCCTGGTCAATTCGAACCCGGCGACGATCATGACCGATCCCGAGCTGGCCGACGCGACCTATGTCGAGCCGATCACCCCGGAAGTTGTCGCCCGCATCATCGAACGTGAGCGTCCGGACGCGGTTCTTCCCACGATGGGAGGACAGACCGCGCTCAACACCGCGCTGGCGCTGTTCCGCGACGGCACGCTGGAGAAGTTCGGCGTGACGATGATCGGCGCCGACGCCGATGCGATCGACAAGGCCGAGGATCGCCTCAAGTTCCGCGACGCGATGGACAAGATCGGGTTGGAAAGCGCGCGCAGCCATATCGCGCATACCGAGAAGGAGGCGCTGGAGGGGCTGGAGAAGGTCGGGCTGCCGGCGATCATCCGCCCGAGCTTCACTCTCGGCGGCACCGGCGGCGGGATCGCGTACAATCGCGAGGAATTCATCGAGATCGTCCGCAAGGGGCTCGACGCCTCGCCGACCACCGAGGTGCTGATCGAGGAATCGCTGCTCGGCTGGAAGGAATATGAGATGGAGGTGGTCCGCGACCGCGCGGACAATTGCATCATCATCTGCTCGATCGAGAACATCGATCCGATGGGCGTCCACACCGGCGATTCCATCACCGTCGCGCCGGCGCTGACGCTGACCGACAAGGAATATCAGATCATGCGCAACGCGAGCATCGCGGTGCTGCGCGAGATCGGGGTGGAGACGGGCGGCTCGAACGTCCAGTTCGCGGTCAACCCGAAGGACGGCCGCCTGATCGTCATCGAGATGAACCCGCGCGTGTCGCGGTCCTCGGCGCTGGCGTCGAAGGCGACCGGCTTCCCGATCGCCAAGGTCGCTGCCAAGCTGGCGGTCGGCTATACGCTGGACGAGATCGAGAACGACATCACCGGCGCGACCCCGGCCTCGTTCGAGCCGACGATCGACTATGTCGTCACCAAGATCCCGCGCTTCGCCTTCGAGAAGTTCAAGGGCTCCGAACCCGTCCTGTCGACCGCGATGAAGTCGGTCGGCGAGGTCATGGCGATCGGCCGCAACATCCACGAGTCCATGCAGAAGGCGCTGCGCGGCCTGGAGACGGGCCTCAGCGGTTTCAACGATGTCGAGCATCTGGTCGGTGCCCCGCGTGCCGAGATCGAGGCGGCGCTGGCCAAGGCGACCCCCGACCGGCTGCTGGTCGCGGCGCAGGCACTGCGCGAAGGCTTCACCGTCGCCGAGGTCCATGCGATCGCCAAGTATGATCCCTGGTTCTTGGAGCGGATCGCCGAGATCGTCGCGGCCGAAGCCGAGGTCATGCAGAACGGCCTGCCGCAGGACGCAGCGGGTATGCGCCGTCTGAAGGCGATGGGCTTCTCCGACAAGCGGCTGGCCTATCTGGCACTGCAATCGGCGAACCTGCGCGGCATGGATCGCGGCATCGCGCGCGGCTCGGGCCTGATCCACGAGGTCGTCAAGATGATGACCGGCGGCGTCACCGAGCAGGAGGTGCGCGAGCATCGCCAGAAGCTGGGCGTGCGTCCGGTCTTCAAGCGGATCGACACTTGCGCGGCAGAGTTCGACGCCAAGACGCCGTATATGTACTCGACCTACGAAGCCCCAACCTTCGGTGAGCCCGAGGACGAGGCCGTCCCCAGCGACCGCAAGAAGATCGTCATTCTGGGCGGCGGTCCGAACCGGATCGGGCAGGGCATCGAGTTCGACTATTGCTGCTGCCACGCCTGCTTCGCGCTGGCGGATGCGGGCTATGAGACGATCATGGTCAACTGCAACCCGGAAACGGTCAGCACCGACTATGACACCTCGGACCGGCTGTATTTCGAGCCGCTGACTGCCGAGGACGTGCTGGCGATCCTGGACGTCGAGAAGTCGAAGGGCGAGCTGGTCGGCGTGATCGTGCAGTTCGGCGGCCAGACTCCGCTGAACCTCGCCCGCGCGCTGGAATCGGCCGGTATCCCGATCCTGGGCACGAGCCCCGACGCCATCGACCTGGCCGAGGACCGCGAGCAGTTCGCGGCCCTTGTCGACAAGCTGAAGCTGCTCCAGCCCAAGAACGGCATCGCGCGCAGCCGCGAGGAAGCGCTGATCGTCGCCGAGCGCGTCGGCTATCCGGTGCTGATGCGCCCCAGCTTCGTGCTGGGCGGTCGCGCCATGGAGATCGTCGACGGCCCGCAGCAGCTGGAGGATTACATCCAGACGGCGGTGCAGGTGTCGGGCGACGCGCCGGTGCTGATCGACCAGTATCTGCGTGATGCGATCGAGGTGGACGTGGACGCGATCTGCGACGGCGATCAGGTCGTCGTGGCGGGCGTGCTTCAGCATATCGAGGAAGCGGGCGTCCATTCGGGCGACTCCGCCTGCTCGCTGCCGCCCTATAGCCTGTCGGCCGAGATCATCGCCGAGATCGAGCGCCAGGCCGAGGCGCTGGCGCGTGGCCTGAACGTGCGCGGCCTGATGAACATCCAGTTCGCGGTGAAGGACGGCCAGGTCTATCTGATCGAGGTCAACCCGCGCGCCAGCCGCACCGTGCCCTTCGTCGCCAAGGCGATCGGCACGCCCATCGCCAAGATCGCCGCGCGCGTCATGGCGGGCGAGAAGCTGGCCGACCTGCCGCAGATCGATCGCCACATCGATTATTATGCGGTCAAGGAAGCGGTCTTCCCCTTCGCGCGCTTCCCCGGTGTCGATCCGGTGTTGTCGCCGGAAATGAAGTCCACGGGCGAAGTCATGGGCATCGACCCCGACTTCACCACCGCCTTCGCCAAGTCGCAGCTGGGGGCGGGCACCGTCCTGCCGACCGAGGGCGCGGTCTTCATCAGCGTGAAGGACGGCGACAAGGAACAGATCGTTCCCGCCGCCCGGATGCTGTCGGAAGCGGGCTTCGCGATCGTCGCGACGGGCGGCACCGCCGATTATCTGGATCGTGCGGGCGTCACGGTCGAGAAGATCAACAAGGTGGCGCAAGGGCGGCCGCATATCGTCGACCGGATCAAGGACGGCGGTATCACCCTGATCTTCAACACGACCGAGGGGTGGCAGAGCCTGAAGGACTCCAAGCCGATCCGCGAAGCCGCGTTGGGGCAGAAGATTCCCTACTTCACCACGGCGCCCGCCAGCGTCGAGGCGGCGAAGGCGATTGCGGCTGCTGGCACCCGTGGTCTTGAAGTACGTCCCCTGCAATCCTACTATTCGCGTTCGCACAACTGATCCCGACATGAGAACATGATGTGCTGGCGGGCCGCTCGTCCCTTTGGGGAGGGCGGTCCGTACCGGGAATGCGTAAGAATTGGGGACTAGGAATATGGCGACCGTCGAAAAGATGCCGATGCTCCAGGAGGGCTATGACAAGCTCACCCAGGACTTGCGGCGTCTGAAAGAAGAGCGGCCGCTGATCGTCGACGCGATCGAGGAAGCGCGTGCACACGGCGACCTGTCCGAAAACGCCGAATATCATGCGGCCAAGGAGCGGCAGGGCCAGGTGGAGGCGACGATCGCCGACATCGAGGACAAGCTGAGCCGGGCGCAGATCATCGATCCGAAGGACCTGTCGGGCGACAAGATCGTGTTCGGCGCGACCGTCACGCTGCTCGACGAGGATGACAAGCCGGTCAAGTACCAGATCGTCGGCCAGACCGAGGCGGACGCCAAGACCGGCCGCATCAGCTACAACTCGCCGCTCGGCCGTGCGCTGATCGGGCGCAAGCTGGACGAAGAGGTCGAGGTGACGGTGCCGTCGGGCGACCGTTATTACGTCGTCAGCAAGATCGAGTTCATCTGATCCGATGGACTGGACAGCGGCACGGGCGACCACGGCCATCGCGGCCGTCACGGCGGCCGTGTCGCTGGCCCTGATCGTCACCGGCATGGTGCCGGATGCAGCGGTTGCGGGCGGCTTCATCCCGCTGCGCTTCGAGGGGGCGGCCTTGCCCCCCGATTTCGGTTTTGCGATGCCGACGATCCTGACGCCGCTGACCGCGACGCTGATCCATGGCGGCTTTGCGCATATCGCGTTCAACCTGGTGATGCTGGTCTATTGCGGCGCGCAGACCGAGCGCGCGCTGGGGCCGCGCGGGATCGCGATCCTGTACGTGGTGGGCGCCTATGCCGCCGCGCTGGCGCAATATTTTCCCGATCCTGCCTCGCCCATGCCGATGATCGGTGCGAGCGGCGCGATTTCCGCGATCGTCGGGGCCTATGCGCTGCTGTTCGGGCGGCGGCGGGCGACCAAGGGCGTCGCCGGGCTGTCGGCGGAATTTACCCGTGTCCTGTGGCTGGCGGCGGGCTGGATCGGTATCCAGCTGCTGATCGGCTATGCCGGGATGGGCATGGGCGCGATTGCCGTCGCCGCGCATATCGGCGGCTTCATCGCGGGGCTGGTCTTTGCCCGCCCGCTTCTCCTGTGGCGTTATCGTAACGCTTAAGGGGGGGCGTAATGCCCGAGCTTCGTTCGATCCGGGCGAGGTCGAAGGCTGCGCCCCTAACCTCGCCCAGTATCCGGCTCAGCCCAGCGTCGGCTCCAGCAGGCGGTGCAGGTGCACCACCACGAACCGCATCTCGGCATCGTCGACGGTCCGCTGTGCGGCCGCACGCCAGGCCTTTTCGGCGCTGGCATAATCGGGGAAGATGCCGACCACTTCGAGGGCGGAAGGATCGACGAAATCGAGAGTCTGCGGATCGCTGACGCGGCCGCCGAACACGAGGTGCAGCTTGCTCATGGTATCTCCTGAGGATTTGCGCTTTCCCCTAGCGACAACGGCGGCGCGATTGAAGACGCTCTTTCGCTATCGCAACGCTTTGTCATAGGGACGGCGGCATGGTGATTGGCAGACGCCGTCCATCCATCCTAGGGATAGCGCCATGACCGATATGCACCATCCCTCTTACGACATCGTTATCGTCGGCACCGGCCATGCCGGGGCGCAGGCGGCCATCGCCCTGCGACAGGAGGGGTTCGACGGCACGATCGCGCTGATCGGCGAAGAGGATTTCCCGCCCTATGAGCGACCGCCTCTATCCAAGGAGTATCTGGCCGGGGACAAGCCGTTCGAGCGTATCCTGATCCGGCCGGAGCGTTTCTGGGCGGAGCGCGGCGTGACGCTGCGGCTGGGCGAGCGGATCGTCGCGGTCGATGCGGAGGCGCGGTGCCTGACCAGCGCGAGCGGCACGCTGATCGCCTATGGCACGCTGATCTGGGCGGCGGGCGGCCATGCGCGGCGGTTGAGCTGCGACGGCCATGACTTGCGTGGCGTCCATTCCGTACGCACCCGCGCCGATGTCGACCGGTTGATCGCCGAGCTGCCTTCGGTCGAGCAGGTGGTGGTGATCGGCGGCGGCTATATCGGGTTGGAGGCAGCCGCCGTGCTGACCAAGTTCAGCAAGGCCGTCACCATCGTCGAGGCGCAGGACCGGGTGCTGGCGCGGGTCGCGGGCGAGCCGCTGTCGCGCTTCTATGAAGGCGAGCACCGCGCGCATGGTGTGACCGTCCGCCTGAACGACGGCGTGACCTGTATCGAAGGGGAGGGAGCCGTCACCGGTGTGCGGCTGGCCGATGGTGTGGTCCTGCCTGCGCAATTGGTGATCGTCGGTATCGGGATCGTGCCTGCGGTCGCGCCGCTGGTCGCCGCCGGGGCGGCGGGCGAGAACGGCGTGACGGTCGATGCGCAGGGGCGCACCAGCCTGCCCCATGTCTTTGCGATCGGCGACTGTGCCGCCCATGCCAACGCCTTTGCCGACGGCGCGGTGATCCGGCTGGAGTCGGTGCAGAACGCCAACGACCAAGCGACCGTCGTCGCGCGCACGATCATGGGCCGCGACGTGGCCTATCATGCGGTGCCGTGGTTCTGGTCGAACCAGTACGACCTGAAACTGCAGACGGTCGGCCTGTCGATCGGCCATGACCGCACGGTCCTGCGCGGCGATCCGGCGACGCGGAGTTTCTCGGTCGTGTATCTGCGAAAGGGGCGAGTGATCGCGCTCGATTGCGTCAATGCGATGCGCGATTTTGTCCAGGGCAAGGCGCTGGTCGCCGATGGCGCGACGGTTGCCGAAGACGCGCTGGCCGACACCGACCGGCCGCTCAAGACGCTGTGGCCGCTTACCTGACATTTTTGTTAAAGAGATGTTGTAACATCCCTGGTCGCCGGATATGCGCGCCTCCCACGGGAGAATTACATGGTCATCTTTAACAAGCCGAGGGGGTTTCGGCTGACGTCCTCATGCCTGGCGCTGGTGCTGGCCGCCACGCCCGCCCTGGCCCAGCAGGCGCAGGGCACCGGTCCGGTGCCGGACGATCACGGCGATATCGTCGTGCTCGGCACCCGGTCGGATCGCGATACCAGCCTCGGGTCCGACCTTCTGACCCGGCGCATGTCGCAGTCCAGTCGTTCTCTGGAGCGTGACCTGCTGGTCGCCAACGGCACCTATCGCCTGTCAGATGCGCTGGAGCTGTTCAGCGGGATCAGCCAGCAGAATAATCGCGGCGGCTTCCTCGACAATTTCGCGATCCGGGGTTTCCTGGGCACGCCCGATGGCGGCGCGGAATATTATATTGACGGCTTTCTTGCCAATCGCGGCCTCGCCCCGCCGCGCGACCCGGCGACGACCGAGCGGATCGAGGTGTTGAAGGGCCCGGCTGGCGCGGTGTTCGGCGACATCGATCCGGCGGGCCGGGTCAATATCGTGTCGAAGACGCCGCGCTTCACCTCGGCGGTGAACGCGACGGTCCTCTACGGATCGTTCAACACGCGGCGTGGCGAGCTGGACGTGACCGGCCCGCTATCCTCGACGCTGGCGGGGCGGATCGTCGTCGCGGCCGAGGACTCGGATGGTTACCGTGACTTCACCAACCCGTCGCGTCGGGTGGTGTCGCCGTCGCTGACCTGGCAGCCGCGTGTCGGCACGAAGCTGACCGCGCTGGCCGAATATACGACTTTCGACTCTGCCTTCGACCGGGGCGTACCCGCGATCCGCGGCGATGCGCTCGCGGTGCCGAGCAACCGTTATTATGGCGAGCCCCGTGACGGGATTACGCGGGCGCGCAACACCCGGTTGCAGCTGACCGGCGAGCAGGCGCTGGGCGGCGAATGGTCGCTGAACGGCGGTGTGGTCTGGCGCTATGCCACGCTGCGCGGCCTGTCGAGCGACCAGTCGCGGCTGGTCGACAACCGCACCCTGTGGCGGCAACGGCGCGAGCGGGGTTATGAGTCCGAGGATCTGGCGGCACGGATCGAGCTGGCCGGGCGCTTCGATGCATGGGGCGTGCATCATCCCAGCATCGGCTTGAAGGGCTATACGCTGCGGTATCTGGAATTGCTGCGCCGTCGCAATCCGAGTGCGGCGAACCCCTATGCCATCGATGTGTTCGATCCCGTCTATGGCGGGCCGCAGCCGACCCTGCTGCCCTTCCTGAACCAGACGGAGACGCGGACGTCGGGCGCGATCTATGCGCAGGATATGTGGGACGTCACCGACCGGCTGACCCTGACCGGCGGTGTGCGGTATGACCTGTATCGCCAGCAGCTGCGTCGCAACCTGACGGGTCTGACCACCCGGGCTACCGGTGATCCGGTCAAGTTCCGGGTTGGTGCACGCTACCGGGTGACCGACACGGTGGCGGTCCACGCCAATTGGGGCGAATCCTTCCTGCTCAACTCGGGCAGCGGGCGACCGACCGCCAGCGATCCCGAAGGCGCGGCGTTCGGCCCCGAAGAAGCACGAGGCTATGAGCTGGGCGTCGCGGCGCGCTGGCCGGGCGTCAACGTCGCGGCTACCTATTTCAACATCGACAAGCGCGGCATCCTGACCACCGATCCGGTCAACGCCAACTACAATGCGCCGGTCGGATCGTTGAAGAGCCGCGGCGTCGAGCTGGATGCCTCGCTCGACCTTGCCAAGCGGTGGCAAATCGTGGGCAATTACGCCTATATCGATGCGCGGGCGGACGACCGGACCTTCCTGACGCCCGATGTGCTGAACGTCGCCAAGCATTCGGGCACGCTGTTCGCGGTCGGTCGTTACCCGACCGGCTGGGGCACCGAATGGTCGGTCTCGGCAGGTGCGACCTATGTCGGCGATCGGGCAGGGGCGCTCGATGCCAGCGGCCTGCGCCTGCCCGCCTATACCAAGGCCAAGATCGCGGGCGAGATCGGCGTGACACCCGCGCTGACCGTGCGGGCCGAAGCCGACAATCTGTTCGACGTTCATTATGCGATGAGCTCGTACAGCCAGGTCTGGACCTATCCCGGTGCGCCGCGCACCGTTCGGGTGTCGGCGCGCGTCGCTTTCTGAAACAAGCGCTTGCATCGCGTCGTTGCACTATGTCAGACTTAATGCAAAGGTTTGCAGGAGAATCTGATGCGCTGGCGCGACGCAATATTGGCGGGGGTGGCGGTGGCTGCCTTCGCCACGCCCGTTATGGCGAAGGTGACGGCGCCCGCCGGGGCCAGGGTGTTCCGCCTCGATGGCGGCGGCGTCACCTATGCGATGGGCGTGGATGAGAAAGGCTATCTCCAGCCGCTCTATTGGGGATCTGCGCTGGCCGAGGGCGATCCGCTGGTCTCCGGCGATCCCGTCAAGACGGGCGATCCCATCGTCCTGAAGGCGCCCGGCGAACTATCGGGCTTCGATCCCGCCGGGTCGGTCACGCCGCAGGAATTTCCGGGGCAGGGCGAGGGGCTGGTCAGCGAGCCGGGCGTCAAGGCGCTATTTGCCGACGGCAATCGCGATCTGGTCCTCAAATATCGCAGCCACCGGGCGAACGGCGAGACGCTGACCGTCGAGCTGGCGGATATCCGCCGCCCGCTTTTCGTCACCCTGACCTATACCATCGACCCCGAGACCGGCATCGTCGCGCGCTCGGCGAAGGTACGTAACGGCGAGGCGAAGCCGGTGCGGTTGGACCAGCTGGCGGCGGCGGTCTTCTCGCTGCCGGTCGGGGATGATTACCGACTCCATTATCTCACCGGCCGCCACGCCGCCGAATGGACGCAAAAGGTCGTGCCAGTCGAAGCGGCGGAGACCGTGCTGGAGAGCCGTCGCGGATCGACCGGGCACGGCAACAACCCGTGGTTCGCGATCGGCCGCGAAGGGCTGACCAGCGAAGTCCACGGACCCGTCTGGTATGGCGCGCTCGCCTGGTCGGGGTCGTTCCGCATCAGTGTGGCGTCGGACAATCTGGGCCGGGTGCGGATCGCGGGCGGCTATAACCCTTACGACTTTTCCTGGACGCTGAAGCCGGGCGAGACGCTGGACACGCCGGTCTTCTATGCGGGCTATTCGGGCGACGGGCTGGGCGGCGCGTCGCGGACTTTCCACCAGTTCGAGGTCGCGCATATCCTGCCGCATGGAACCAAGGCGCGACTGCGGCCGGTCCTTTATAACAGCTGGGAAGCGACCGCCTTCGACGTGACCGAGGCGGGGCAGATGGCGCTGGCGGAAAAGGCTGCGAAGATCGGCGTCGAGCGCTTCGTGGTCGATGACGGCTGGTTCGGTGCGCGCAACAGCGACAAGGCGGGTCTGGGCGACTGGACGGTCAACCCGACCAAGTTCCCAAACGGCCTGAAACCCCTGATCGACCGGGTTAAGGGGCTGGGCATGGACTTCGGTCTGTGGGTCGAGCCCGAGATGGTGAATGTCGACAGCGACCTGTATCGCGCGCATCCCGACTGGGTGCTGAACTTCCCCGGACGCCCGCGGACCGAGGGGCGCAACCAACTGGTCCTGAACCTCGCCCGCACGGACGTGCGCGACCACCTGTTGAGCGTGCTCGACAAGCTGGTCAGCGAAAACGACATCGCCTTCCTGAAATGGGATTATAACCGCAACTGGACCGAGGCGGGCTGGCCCGAGCAGCCGGTCGCCGACCAGCAGCGCGTCTATGTCGAGTATGTCCGCAACCTCTATTATATCCTGTCCGAGCTGCGGCGGCGTCACCCCAAGCTGGAGATCGAGGCCTGCTCGGGCGGCGGCGGTCGCGTCGACTTGGGGATCATCGGGCTGACCGACGAGGTCTGGCCGTCGGACAATACCGACCCCGCCGACCGGCTGACCATCCAGGACGGCTTTACCCGCGCCTATCCGGTGGCGGTCATGATGGCCTGGGTCACCGACAGCCCTAATTGGGCGAACACCCGCGTCACGAGCCTGGACTATCGCTTCCTGTCGTCGATGCAGGGCGGGCTGGGGATCGGCGCGAACCTCGACAAATGGAGCGACACCGACTTCGCCACCGCGCGCAAATGGGTGGCGGCCTACAAGACGATCCGCGAGACGGTGCAGCGCGGTGCGCTCTATCGGCTGGAGTCGCCGACGGGCGACAATGCCACAGCGGCGACCATGTATGTCGGGCAGGACAAGAGGCAGGCGGTGCTGTTCCAGATGCTGCATTCCTCGATGTGGCGCGACAATCCTGCGGCCATCCACGCCCAGGGGTTGGACCCCGCGCGGACCTATGCGGTCAGGATGCTCGACGGATCGGCGCGGCCTGCGGGCGTGCCTGCCCAGGCGTCCGGCGCCTATTGGATGAACCGGGGGCTGCGCGCGCCGCTGAAAGGCGATTATGTTGGGGCCGCGTTCGTTTTCGAGGCGGCGAACTGAACGGCGGGGGCTGGATATGAAGGTTGCAGGATATGGCGTGGCGCTGGGCGTGCTTCTGGCCGGATGCGCCAGCACGTCCCAGGAAAAGCCGCTCCTCACCAACCGCGCGCTCGCCCGGGCGGCGGCGAAATGCCATGTAAAGTCGCTGGGCGTGCATTATTCGCGGACGGGCAAGCTGCCCTATGGCGACTATCTGATCCCGGCATCGGAAATCGACGCCGACGGACCCGACGCGCGCCCCAGCACGGCCTGTATGTTCGCTGCGCTGAAGGGGTATCGCCGGGATTATCTGGGCCAGGTCGAACACGAACCCGCCGCCCGCCCCGCGCGATAATATGCCATGCCCTTGACGAAAGGGGTGGCGGACGACGACCATCGGCGACCGAGGGGGAGAGTGTCGATGATGGGCGGTAAGAAGATAATAGGGGCAGCGATGCTGCTGGCGGCATGTGGGCAGCCGACTGTCCATCGTACGACCGAAAAGCTCAGCACCTTCGACGTGCAGGAGCCGCCCGCGGAAGCCGCGCCACCGTCCCCCGCCGGACGGCAGATCGCCTATGATTATACCGTCACCTATGCCTTTGATCGGCCCGTCGTGGCGCAGGTGCAGGGCGCGCAACTCGCGTTGTGCCGCAAGCTGGGGGCCGCGCGCTGTATGGTCGTTCGGTCGACCCTTCATACGCCGGGACCCGAGGAGCATGTCTCCAGCGACGAGGCGCTGCTGCTGGTCGACGCGCGGCTGGCCACCGGGATCAACCAGCGGCTCGACGCGCTGGCGAGCGAAGGTGGCGCGCGCCTTTCCGAGCGCGCCTCGACGGCAGAGGATGTCACCCGCCGCGTGATCGACGCGGACGCGAAGGTCCGTGCCAAGCAGGCGCTGGCCGAGCGGCTGCTGACGATCATCGGGTCCGGCAGAGGCAATGTCGGCGAACTGGTCCAGGCCGAGCGCGCCTATGCCACCACGCAGGAGGAACTGGATGCGGCGCGCCAGGAACGCGCGGGGCTCGCCCAGCGGGTCGCCATGTCGTCGGTGACGATCAGCTATGTCTATAACGACCGGGCGGACGACCAGTCGGCGATCGGCGCGAGCCTGCGCTCGGTTGGCGAAACGCTGAGCAACAGTCTGGCAGCGCTGATCACGGCGATGGTCGCGGCGTTTCCCTGGCTGATCCTGGGGGGCGGTGTGCTCGCGGGCCTGCGCTGGGTCGCGCGCAGGCGGGGCTGGCGTCGGCCATGGCGAAGGAAGGTTACGGACCCGGACGAATGACCCAGGCATGATGCTCGACCCGCGAGATTGAAGGCGGATTCGTTGTCGGTTACGATCCGCCCGTTCGCCGGGAGGGTTCATGTTCGACGTTCAGCAGGCCGAAGTCGCCACCTCGTCGCTGCCCGCACCGATTGCGGGTCCCGTGATGGTGCTTCCCCGGTCATGCCCCGCCCCGACGACGACCGGTGAAGTCGTCGTCTGCGGACGGAAGGACGATCGGTCGTTGAGGTTAGGCCCGATGCCCGACCCGCCGCCTGCCGACGGATTGCTGTCCCGCCCGCTCCGTTTCCAGCTTGCCCCAGGTATTTCCTTCGGTTTTCAGAGGGGCGGCGGCTTCGGACTGAGGACCGAGTTCGGGCCCGGCCGGAAAAGCGGCGAATAGCGGCAGGGCAGGACGGTGGAGACGCGTGTGACCAAGCAGACCCGTGTCGAACGGCGGCCGGTCGATCGACATGGGGTGCACCGGGCGCTTCGGTGGCTGGGGCGGCGTCTGGAGTTGCGGTCGTTCAGCCTGCTGCCCGAGCATTGGAACCATGCGGAGGGGCTGCGTGCGGCGCTGGCCGTGGGGCTGCCGCTGGTCCTGGCCATCGTGACGGGGCAGAGCCTTTGGGGGTGGGCGGTCTATGCTGCCTTCTGGACATGCCTGTGCGATGCGCCGGGGCCGGACCGATTGCGCCGTCGCCTGCTGGCGATATTCGTGGTGGGCGGCGCGCTCGTGGCGCTGGTCGGATCGTGGACCGCTTCGTTCGCGCCGCATGGCGTCATGGTGATCGGCCCGCTGCTGGTCTTCGTGGTGACCGCGCTGGCCGGGCGGCTGAAGTTCGGGGGGCTCGTCGGCACCCTGGCGGCGGTCGTGGCGGTCGTCGCGGTGGGCTTTCCGCATGGCCTCGACCAAGCGCTGCTGCTCGCGGGGGCCTTTTTCGCCGGTGCCGCCTGGAGCTATCTGCTCGTCACGGTCCTGTGGCGGATCGACGCCTTCGATCCGCTCCGCCGCGCGAGCCGGGCGGTCGGCGCGCGGCTGCTCGACATGGCCGATGATCTGGCGGCCCTGCGCGATGCCGCGCACCGTGACGCGCAATGGCATAGCGATCATGCCGAGCATCGCCGCACCGTCCGCCTGGCGATCGAGCGGTTTCGCGACGTCCTGACCCGCTATGACGGAGATACCGACCCGGAGCAGGCGGCCCGGCGCGCGCTGGCGGCGGCGGAGACGATGTTCGGCGCATTGTTGGCGCTCGATCAGGCCTGCATCGATCGCTGGGGAACGGTCGAGGAGCGGTCGGCGCTGGCGGAGGCGTGTCGCGCGGCCGTGGCGGCGTGGTGCCTATGCGGAGGGCGGGAGACGGCGGCGATGGACGAGGCGCGCGCCGCCCTGCGACGGTTGCGTGCCGATGGTGCGGAGGCGCTGTTCCGGGGATGCGCGGCGGCGTTCGAGAATGCGCTCGACATCCTGGCCGGACGGTGCGAGCCGCTTGCCGTCGCACCGACGGAGAACAGCTGGTCGCCGCGCGCCTCCTCGCTGGCGATGATCCAGCAGGGATTGCGCCAGGCCGGGGGGCTGGTCGCGGTCTATTATGCGGTGGCGGTGTTCGGGCTCGGTTATCCCTATTGGGCGGCCATGGCGGTGATCGTCGTGTTGCAGGGGGACGTGCGCGTCACCTGGTCGCGCGGGCTGGAGCGCATCCTGGGCAGCCTGCTGGGCGGGGCCATGGCGCTGGTGTTCCCGCTGCTGGGCGGTGGGCCGGTCGTGCCTGCGCTGGGGGCAGTGGCGCTGGCGGCGCTCACCATGGCGCTGCGATCAGTCAATTACACCATCTTCGTCATGTTCCTGACGATGCTGTTCGTCCTCGTGACCGACATGCTCCACCCAGGCCTTGGCATCGCATCGGCGCGGATCATCGACAATGTGGCGGGCAGTGTCGCGGCGTTGCTGGCGGTCTTTGCCTTTCGCCCCGATTTCGGTCCGCCCTTGCCCAAGCGGATCGAGGCGGGGATCGCGGCCCATCGCCGTTACGGCGAGGCGGTGGAAAGCGGACAGCCGATCGCCGTCATCGAAGCCGCGCGCCGCGCCGCTGGACGCGCCAGCGTGGATGCGGAGATTGCCTCGCACGACCTGAATGGCTGGCTGCACCGCCTGACCCACCGCCGCGCCGATTTCGCAGGGTTGCAGGAGATGCGCCGTCTGGCCGGACGCACGGCCATGATGTGGCACGGCAAATTGGGTGAGGGGCGTTCGGCCGCTTAGGTCCGATCGGCCCCGGGGATCACCGCGCCAGCGCGCGTTCGGTGTCTTCGCGGGCTTGGTCGACCAGCACGATCGTCGCGGCACGTGCGGCGGCGGCGTCCGAGTCCGCAATGGCGGCGAACAGCTGGCGATGCTCGGGCATGGAGTCGCGGGGCAGCTTGGTGCTGCGATGCTTGTAAAGGGTGGTCCAGTGGACCGCCGCGCCGATGCTGCCCGACAGGCTGACCAGCAACTCGTTCCCCGTCGCCTCCAGGATGATGTTGTGGAACAGCTGGTCGGCGGCGCGGCCCTGTTCGGTGTGCAGGCCATGGTCGGCCATCGCCTCCAGCGCGGCCCCCATGCGCGACAGCTGGCGCGTGTCACGCTTGACGGCGGCCAGCTCGGCGGCGGCGGGCTCGACGATCAGGCGCAACTGGAACAGGCTCTGGACGAAACCGGCGGGCGGCTCTCCCTCGAACATCCAGGCGAGCAGTTCGGGGTCGAGCAGGTTCCATTCATGCCGCTCGCGCACCCGCGTGCCTGCCTTGGGCTTGCTGACCACCAGCCCCTTGGCCGACAGCATCCGAAGCGCCTCGCGCACGACCGAGCGGGACAGGCCGCGCTGTTCGGCGATATCGACCTCGCCCGGCAGGGTCGAGCCGGTGGGTATCCGTCCGGTCACGATGGCGACACCGATGTCCCGCGCCAAAGCGCTATGAGCGGGTCCGCGTCGCTGCAAGGTCGTCACTCGGTGGGTTCCTCCCCGATGGCCGGGGCGGGTGCCCCATCCTGTTTGTCAGACCTTTCTATGGACGCTCGAGCAGAAAGGAAAGTGTAGCGATACTCAGGGCATCGGCTTGCACCCCTGATGATACCATGTATCATGAATAATCCGCCAGTTGCCCTGGGCCCAATGTCGCGGCACCATGGCGTATCAACCGGTCCAAGAGGGGGTCCGTTTTCATGAACGTCCGTAACCTGATGCTTGCGGTGAGCATGCTCGCCATCCTGACACCGGCCACCGCGCAGCAGGGGCCGACTGCGAGCGAGCCGGTCAAGGTGGTCACCGATTCCACGGTCAGCGACATTCCCGCCAAATTCACGCCGCCGACCAATGTGGCAGAGCGCGACTATGTGAAGCGTGAGGTGATGATCCCGATGCGCGACGGGGTGAAGCTGTACACCGTGATCGTCGCGCCCAAGGGCGCGGTGAACGCGCCGATCGTGCTGACCCGCACGCCCTATAACGCAGCCGGTCGCGCCAAGCGGTCGGACAGCACCAAGATGATCGAGGCGCTGCCGCTGGCGGACGAGGAGTTCGTGAAGGCGGGCTATATCCGCGTCTATCAGGACATTCGCGGCAAGTACGGCTCGGAGGGCGAGTATGTCGTGACGCGTCCGGTCATCGGACCGCTGAACGCGACCAAGGTCGACCACACAACCGATGCCTACGACACGATCGACTGGCTGGTGAACAAGGCCAATGTGCCGGAATCCAACGGCCGGGTCGGCATGATCGGATCGTCCTATGAGGGCTTTACCGTCGTCATGGCGCTGCTCCACCCGCACCCCGCGCTGAAGGTCGCCGCGCCCGAAAGCCCGATGATCGACGGCTGGATGGGCGACGACTGGTTCCATTACGGCGCGTTCCGGCTCGCCAATATTGCATGGCTCGGCGGGCAGACCGGCTACAAGAGCGGCGGCCCGCTCCCGCCGACCGGCGGCTATGACGATTACGACAATTTCCGCGACAAATCGGCCGGCGACTGGGCGAAGCAGTCGGGCTACGACCAATTGCCCTATTGGACGCGGATGTCGCAGCATCCCGCCTATGACGGTTTCTGGCAGGGGCAGGCGCTCGACAAGTTGCTCGCCGCCAATCCCTCGAACGTGCCGACGCTCTGGGAACAGGGCCTTTGGGATCAGGAGGACATGTACGGCGCGATCACCGCCTGGGAGGCGCTGAAGGCCAAGGGGAAGATCGGCAACAACTTCCTGGTGATGGGGCCGTGGCGGCACAGCCAGATCAACCGCGAGGGGCGCAGCCTCGGCCCGTTTCAGTGGAACGGCGACACCGCCGCGCAATTCCGCGAGCAGATGGTGCGCCCGCTGTTCGACCAGTACCTCAAGGACGGCGCGCCCGCGAACCTGCCGGCCGCCGCGATCTACAACACCGGCGAGAACCATTGGGATCGCTTCGCCACCTGGCCGCTGGCGTGCGAACAGGGCTGCGCCGCGCCGCTGACCCCCATGTACCTTCAGGCGGACGGAGGACTGTCGCTGGCGAAGGGCGCGGCGGGCGGCGACGCCTATGTGTCCGATCCCGCCAAGCCGGTCCCGCATCTGCCGCGCCCGGTCAATTTCGACGACGGCCGCTGGGGCGACTGGCTGGTCAGCGACCAGCGCCCCGCGGACGGCCGCACCGACGTGATGACCTATATGACGCCGGTGCTGACGCAGCCGCTGCGTGTCTCGGGCGCGCCGATCGCCGACCTTTATGCGAAGACGACCGGCACCGACGGCGATTTCGTCGTCAAGATCATCGACGTGCTGCCGCCGAACGTCGCCGATGCGAAGATGGGCGGCTATCAGCTCCCGATCAGCCTCGACATCTTCCGCGGCCGCTACCGCGACAGTTTCGCCAAGCCGAGCGCTATCCCGGCAGGCAAGGTGCAGCGCTATCGCTTCCGGCTGCCGACCGTGAACCACGTCTTCCAGCCGGGGCATCGCGTGATGGTGCAGGTCCAGTCGAGCCTGTTCCCGCTCTACGACCGCAACCCGCAGACCTTTGTGAAGAACATCTTCTTCGCGCAGCCCGGTGACTACAAGAAGGCGACGGTGACGATCGAACGCGGCGGCGACAGCCCTAGCGCGGTGTGGCTGCCGGTGGTGGAGGGGAAATAGGGGCGGGGATCGGGCACGCCCCCGACCCCGACGTCACCCCAGCGCAGGCTGGAATCTCTTGAAGGGGGGCGATCCGCCAACCAACAGCGAGACCCCAGCCTGCGCTGGGGTGACGTTCGTGGT
>CAJYRW010000082.1:0-15548 GCA_913777475.1 uncultured Sphingomonas sp.
GCGCGCGTAACTTCCTGCCCGAACCCGAAGCGCACGACCTGAAGCGGTCGATCGTGTTGCGCCAGATCGCCTATGTGAACGCCCTGCGATGCCAGTTGCGCAAGCAGCCGGTCGATGGCGAGGTGCTACGCTTCCTGTCGCGCGGCGAGGCGGAGCCCGCCCTGGAGCGGACCAACACCGCCAACGGCCTGCTCGATGGCACCGGTCGCCGCATCGCCGATGCACAGCGCAAGGGCTGGATCGACACCATCCAGCAGGCGCAGATGGAGTCGGTGCTGGTCGATATCGCCAACTCGCAAGGCGGCATGGAGCGGTTGAAGAATACGCCGCTGCCCAATCAGTATCGCTTCATCCCCGCCTTCTTCACGCGACTGTTCTGCGTGCTGCTGCCGATCGGACTGGTCGAGACTTTGGGCTTTGCCACGCCCGTGGGCTCGTCGATTGCGGGCCTGATGTTCCTGGCGGCGCTGCAGATCGGCGACGACCTGGTCGATCCGTTCAGCGATACGGTCCACGACTTGCCGCTCAGCGCCATGTGTCGGACGATCGAGATCGACCTGCTCCAGTCGATCGGCGACTCCGCGCCCGAGCCGATGAAGCCCGTCGACGGGGTGCTGTGGTAAGGTGATCTATCCTCCCCGGTACGGGGAGGTGGCAGGCCGTCAGGCCTGACGGAGGGGGCGTCCCTAGCGGCACGCCCTCTCCACCATGCTGCGCATGGTCTCCCTCCCCTTGCAGGGGAGGAACGATTTTACGCCGCGTTGTCGATGCCGAGTTCGCCCAGCTTGCGGTAGAGCGTCGAGCGACCGATCCCCAGCCGCCGCGCCACTTCGGTCATGCGACCGCGATAATGGCCGATCGCCAGGCGGATGACGTCGGCCTCGATATCCTCCAGTGCGCGCAGATTGCCGTCGGGACGGAAGAGGTTGATGCCACCATTCTGCAGCGCCTGGCCCTGGCCCGTGCTGACCGAGGGACGGTCGCCCAGCGAGGCGATCTGCGGGAAGTCGGCCGGGGTGAGCGCATCGCCCTCGCACAGTACCGCGGCGCGGAAGAGCGCGTTCTGCAACTGGCGGACATTGCCCGGCCAGTCGTACCGGCGCAGCAGGTCGAGTGCGGTATCGGTTATGTCGAGCTGGCGCAGGCCCGGCTGTTGCGCGATCCGCGCCAACAGATGGCGGGTCAGTGCGGGCACGTCCTCCGCCCGGTCGCGCAGCGGCGGGACCGCGACATGGACAACGTTGAGCTTGTAATACAGGTCCTCGCGGAACCGCCCGGCCTCGACCGCCTCCAGCAACCGGCCGTCAGTGGCCGCGATGATGCGGACATCCACCTCGCGTGCATGGCGGGCCCCCAGCGGCACGATGGTCGAGGATTGCAGCATGTCGAACAGCCGCCCCTGGGTCTCCAGCGGCATGCCCGACACCTCGTCCAGGAACAGGGTCGATCCGTCCGCCTCGACCATTTTGCCGATGCGCCGCTCGAATGCGCCCGCGAAGGCGCCCTCCTCATGGCCGAATATGATGCTGTCGAGCAGGTTGGCGGCGGTCGCGGCGCAGTTGACGCGGATCATCGGCCGTTCGGCGCGCGGAGAGGCGACATGGATCGCCTCGGCCAGCGATTCCTTGCCGACGCCGCCTTCGCCCTCGATCAGGACGGAGACGCGCGCGCGCGCCGCCTTGGCCGCGATGGCGATGGCAGCGCGGAATTCGGGCGCGTCGCCGACGATCTCGTCGAAGGCCAGAAGCGCAGGGATCTTCTCGGTCAACGGGCGCAGCTCGCCGCTGGTCTGCGCGGCGACACAGGCCTCCAGCGCGGCGAGCAGGCGTTCGGGGGCCAGCGGCTTGACCAGGAAATCGGTCGCTCCCGCGCGCATCGCTGCCACCGCCTGCGCCACCGAGTCGTTGGCGGTCAGCATCAGGATGGGCAGTTCGGGACGCAGCGTGTGGACATCGGCGATCATCTGGGTCGCGTCGGCGCCGGGGGCCCAATGGTCGATCAGCACCGCGTCGAGCTCGCGCCCCTGCGCCGAGCCCAGGACAGAGGCCGCCATGTCCGCATCGGTGGCGAACAGGGTGCGCCAGCCGCCGCGCTGCGCCAGGGCGGCGATCAGCCGACGCTGGGCAGGTTCGTCGTCGATCAGCAGCAGCAGACGTTGGCCGTTGCGCGTCATAAAATGTCCCGTAGTCCCAATTCAGGGCGGTATGCCGAGACTTTGTTAAAATCTGCGTTAATTCGGGACAATCTCTTTTCTGTCGTCGGAAAGGCGATATCGCTTTTTTAAGATCGACGTCGGGGCCCGAGTCGCGGGATTCGTTACGTTTCGGGGTTGATCCCTCCGGCCCGGTGAATAAGGTCGAGCATGGATCATGCGGCGGCCAAAGGTTCGCAGGGCCGATAGCGGAGGTGAGGATCATGGCGAGCAACGACACCGGCATCAGCGGCGGCACCGGCGAGATGAAGGCGCATGTCGCCACCTATGACCTGATGATCGGCCTGCTCAAATGGGGCGCGGTCGCGGTCGCCATCCTGGTGGCCATCGTCCTCTGGCTGATCGCCTGACCCGGTGTCCCTGCGGATCGCGGTCCTTCACGAGACCGTCGCGGGTGAGGCCCGCGTCGCCGCCACGCCGGAAACGGTCAAGAAGCTGATCGCGCTGGGCGCGACCCTGGCGGTCGAGCGGGGGGCCGGTGCGGCGGCGGGAATTGCCGATGGCGATTACGAACAGGCGGGCGCGCAGGTCGCGGACCGCCCGGGCGTGCTGGCCGGGGCCGAGATCGTGCTGGCGGTGCAGGCGCCCGAGCCCGCGACGCTGGCGGGCACCGCGCCCGGGGCCTGGGTGGTCGCGGCCTTCGATCCCTTCCGTAGGCAAGAGTCGGTTTCGGCCTATGCGACGGCGGGGCTGGAGGCGCTGGCCATGGACTGGATGCCGCGCATCACCCGCGCCCAGTCGATGGACATCCTGTCCTCCCAGTCGAACCTGGCGGGGTATAAGGCGGTGCTGGAGGCGGCGAGCGCCTATGGCCGGGCCTTTCCGATGATGATGACGGCGGCGGGCACGATTCCGGCGGCGCGCGTCTTCGTGATGGGGGTCGGCGTCGCGGGACTTCAGGCGATCGCGACCGCCCGGCGTCTGGGCGCGCAGGTGTCGGCGACCGACGTCCGTTCGGCCACGCGTGAGCAGATCCAGTCGCTGGGCGCCAAGCCGATCTTCGTCGAAGGCGTGGCGGGCATCGAGGGCGAGGGCACGGGCGGCTATGCGGGCGAGACCAGCGAGGAATATCGCCGCGCGCAAGCCGAATTGGTCGCCGGGCATATCGCCAAGCAGGATATCGTCGTCACCACCGCGCTGATCCCCGGCCGCCCCGCGCCGCGCCTCGTCACCGATGCGCAGGTGGCGACGATGCGCCCGGGCAGCGTCATCGTCGACCTCGCGGTGGAAGCGGGCGGCAATGTCGAGGGCGCGGTCCTGGGCGAGGTGGTCCAGCGTCACGGCGTGACCATCATCGGCCACCGCAACATGCCCAGCCGCCTGGCGACCGACGCCTCGGCCCTGTTCGCGCGCAACCTGCATAATTTCCTGGCCGCTTTCTGGGACAAGGAGGCCGGACGCCCGATGCTCGACGCCGAGATCGGCGACGCGATCCGGTTGACCAAGGGCGGGCAGGTGGTGAACCCGAGGTTGCAGTCGTGACGATCCTCCCCGGAACGGGGAGGGGGACCGGCGAAGCCGGTGGAGGGGGCGTGCGGCCAATGGCTCGGCCTGAAGTAGCGCTAGCTCGCAAGCTGCGACGGACGATGACATTGCCTGAAGTCATGCTCTGGCAACACTTGCGCGGTTCGCCGGATGGTATGCGGTTCCGGCGACAGCATCCCATCGGATGCTATGTGGCCGACTTCTTTTGCGCCAAGGCCCGCCTGATCGTCGAAGTCGACGGGGCGGTGCACGGCGTCGAGACGCGACCGGTCCGCGATACAGCGCGCGACCGATATTTGAGTGAAAACGGGTACAGGGTCATAAGGATCGGAGCCACCGATATCCTGCGCGATGCAGAGGCGGTCGCCGCCTCGATTGTCTCGCTGGTGGCGGCCCCCCTCCACCACTCGCCTGCGGCGAGCGGTCCCCCTCCCCGTTCCGGGGAGGATTAAACATGGACTTCATATCGATCCTGTCGGTCTTCGTGCTGGCGTGTTTCGTCGGCTATTATGTCGTCTGGTCGGTGACGCCCGCGCTGCACACGCCGTTGATGGCGGTCACCAACGCCATCTCCTCGGTCATCATCGTCGGTGCGCTGATCGCGGCGGCGGCGTCTTCGGGTGCGACCGGATCGGGCGTGGCCAAATGGCTGGGGCTGGGGGCGGTGGTGCTGGCCAGCATCAATATCTTTGGCGGCTTTGCGGTGACGCAGCGCATGCTCGCCATGTACCGCAAGAAGGAGAAGCGCTCGTGATCGCTCCCGTCGCGCCCGCTCCTGTGGTCGAGACTGTCGCCGCCAATCCCTGGGTGTCGCTCGCCTATCTGGTGGCGGGGGTGTGCTTCATCCTGGCGCTGCGCGGGCTGTCGAGCCCGACGACTAGCCAGCGGGGCAACCGCTTCGGCATGATCGGCATGGCGATCGCCGTCGTCACGACGCTGATCACCCATGCGCCGTCTATTGGTTCCGGCTGGACGCAAGCCTGTGAAATCGGAGGCGCCATCTGCCCCTTCGGCTTCCAGATCGACTGGGTCGCTTCGTTTGAAATCCTCGCCGCGATCGGCCTCGGCGCCCTGATCGGTATCACCACCGCCCGCCGCATCGCGATGACCGCGATGCCGCAGCTGGTCGCCGCCTTCCATTCCTTGGTCGGCCTCGCCGCTGTCGCAGTCGCCTGTGCGGCGTTCCTCAACCCGGTCGCCTTCGACATCGCCGACATGGTGGTGCCGATGATCGGCCAGCCCTTCGCCAGCATCCATGTCGTCAGCCGGGTCGAGATGGCGCTGGGCGTCGCGATCGGCGCGATCACCTTTTCGGGCTCGGTCATCGCCTTCCTGAAGCTCAACGGCAATATGGGGGGCAAGCCGATCCTGCTGCCCGGCCGCCATGCGCTCAACCTCGGCATCCTGGGTGCGATCGTCATCCTGGTGGCGATGTTCACGCGGGATCAGGCACCGTGGATTTTCTGGACGATCACCATCCTGTCCTTCGCGATCGGCTTCCTGCTGATCGTGCCCATCGGCGGCGCGGACATGCCGGTCGTGGTGTCGATGCTGAACAGCTATTCGGGCTGGGCGGCGGCGGCGATGGGCTTCACGCTGCACAATGGCGCGATGATCATCACCGGCGCGCTGGTCGGTAGCTCGGGCGCGATCCTGTCCTACATCATGTGCCGGGCGATGAACCGCAGCTTCATCAGCGTGATCGCGGGCGGCTTCGGCGCGAGCGATGCGGGTGGGCCAAGCGGCGGCGCAGGCGTAGATCGCCCTTGGAAGCGCGGCAGCGCCGAGGATGCGGCCTTCCTGATGAGCCAGGCCGAACAGGTCGTCATCGTCCCCGGCTACGGCATGGCGGTCGCGCAGGCGCAGCATGTGCTGCGCGAGATGGGCGACCTGCTGAAGAAGGAAGGCGTGCGCGTCAAATATGCCATCCACCCGGTCGCGGGCCGGATGCCCGGCCATATGAACGTCCTGCTGGCGGAGGCGAACGTACCTTATGACGAGGTGTTCGAGCTGGAGGACATCAACGCCGAATTCGCGCAGACCGATGTCGCCTTCGTCATCGGCGCGAACGATGTGACCAACCCGGCGGCCAAGACCGACAAGTCCTCGCCCATTTACGGCATGCCGGTGCTCGACGTGGAAAAGGCCAAGACGGTGCTGTTCATCAAGCGTTCGATGGGCGGCGTGGGCTATGCCGGGGTCGATAACGAGCTCTTTTATCGCGACAACACCATGATGTTGCTGGCGGACGCCAAGAAGATGGTCGAAGAGATCGTCAAGGCGCTCGGCTGAGTGTCTGATTCGGACTGACGTCGACTCCCGGACGTCGGTCGGGGTCGCAAGGAAGCGCGCGGGCAGGCCGATAACGGTCCCCGCTGCGTCCTTGCGACCATGACGATGGACGAACCCGCCTGGCGGGTCGCGGGGGAATGGCGTGGACGAACAGGAGCTTTATGGAGGCGGCTTTGCGGTCGTGGTGATCAGCGCATCCGCGCTGGCCGTCGCCGCGGGCGATGCGGTGCGCCAGGCCGGGGGGCGGGTGCTGCGTACGGTCGTATGGGCGGCGGTGGCCGAGGAGATCGGGCAACAGGCGGGGCGGCCGCTGTTGATGATCGACACGCATGGGGCCGAAGCCGGGGCGATGGAGATCGCGCTCGCCCGGATCGATGCGGTGGCGACCGCGCTGGACCTGCCCGTCGTGGTCAGCATGGCGACAGCGGATATCGATCTGGTCGCCGCGATGCTGCTCGGCCCGCGCGTCGCCATGCTGTGCGACGCCAGCCCGCTGGAACTGGTCGCCGCGCTGGCACTGGCGGGGGCGAGCCACAGCGGTGCGGGGGTTCTCCACTCCTATGTCCGCGAGGGAGAATCGGAACGGCTGCGGCGGCTGAATGCCGAAGTCGCGCGCATCGCCGAGGCGCTGGCCCGGCTGTCGGTGGCGGAGGATGAGGAACGAAACGGCAGCCTCAACGATCGGCACCAGAGCTTTCACGCGGCCCCCACCCGGGCACAACCGGGCGATGCCGCCCTGGTCCGCCGGATGATCCGCGCGCGGCGGCTTCGCGACGGATTCTTCGGCAGAGCGCTGTTCGAGGAACCGGCCTGGGACATGCTGCTCGACCTTTATGCCGCGCATCTGGAGAATACGCGCGTGTCGGTGTCCAGCCTGTGCATCGCCGCCGCCGTCGCGCCGACCACCGCGCTGCGCTGGATCGGCAAGATGACCGAGGCGGGGCTGTTCGCGCGCCAGCCCGATCCGGTCGACCGCCGCCGCGCGTTCATGGTGCTGACCGACAAGGCATTGGAGGGGATGCGCAGCTACCTGGCGGCGTTGCGGGGATTGGGCGCACTATAGGTCTGCGTCTCTGTGCGAGCCCGTCTCTACCCCGCCAGCGCCCAGCGGATCGCGCCGCCCAGCCCGCGCGTCCCCGCCCGGATGGCGGGGCGCATCGCGCCGTAACCGTCCAGTCCATGCAACCGCGCCGCCCAGTCCGGCAGCAGGGCGATGCCCGCCTGGGTCAGCCAGGCGCTGACCGGGGCGAGGGCGGGGCTGGGCGCGGGCTGGTTCAGGAGCGTGCGGGCAACGGCGCGGGTGCGGGCGTCGACGCGCAGCTCGGGGCGGATCGCCTCCAGGAAGCGGGCCAGCTGACGGCGGTCCTCGGGCACCTCTTCCGCCCCCAGCCGCCGGGCGATCACCGCCATCTCCGCCAGATAGCGATCGGCCTGGGCATCGGGGAAATCGGGATCGCGATAGGTGCGGTGCGCGCGCAGGAAGCTGTCCACCTCGGCGGCATGGACGAAGGTCAGGAGGTGCGGGTCGTTTGCCGCATAGGGCGTGCCGTCGGGCAGGGTGCCGCCGACCCGGTCATGCACCGCGCGGACGCGGGCGATCATCTGCTCCGCCGCTTGCGTGGAGCCATAGGTGGTGACCGTGATGAACCCGGCCGTCCGCCGGAGCCGCCCGGCCATGTCGCGGCGGAAGTCGCTATGATCCCACACCCCCGCCAAAGCGGCGGGATGGAGCATCTGCAAGAGCAGCGAGGCGATGCCGCCCGCCATCATCGCGGTGAAGTCGCCATGCACCGCCCAAGTGGCCGATCCCGGCCCGAACAGCCCGTCATCGCCGGGCGGGCCGGTCAGGTCGAGTTCGCGACCGCCCACCACGTCGTGTATCTGGTCGGCAATCTGGCGGCGGACGGGGCGCATGAGGTGGGAACGCGTGGGCGGACGTCGCGTTGCGTCGGGGGCGATGGCCGGGAGGCCGTTACCCCCGCTTTGCGGCCTCCCACGCCGCGATCTCGTCGGGATAGCGGCGTTCGACCACCAGGTCGCTCGCCGTCTCGCTGGCCAGGTCGACGTCGACCGAGCCCGCCCATTCATAGGTCGCATTGCCCGACAGCGTGACCATCCCGTCCTCGCCCGCAAAGGCCCGGACCAGGCCACCACGATTGAACACCACAGTCGGCACGTCCCAGGCGATCCGTCCGGTCAGGCACGCGGCATAGGTAGAGGCCGCCATCGCACTGCCGCAACTGTCGGTCAGGCCCACGCCGCGCTCGAAGGTGCGGACGAACAGTGCGTCCCCGCGTACCTCCACGAACGACACATTGGCGCGATGGGGCAGCCAGTCGGGCGCGGCCTCGCAGATCTCGCCCAGCCGGACCAGCTCGGCTTCATCCACCGTCTCGACGAAATGGACGAGATGCGGATTGGGCATGGTGACGGCGGTGAAACGCTTCTCGCCATCCAGCATCGGCAGAACCGCCTCGACCAGCTGCTCGGGCGCGCCGTGGATCGGCCAGGCGGCGGTCGAGAGCCCGGCGGGCCCGGCGGTTTCGCGTACCGTGTAGACGCCCGGCGCCAGATCGGCGTCCTGGACCGCATCGGCGTGCGAGGTCTTCAGCCGCACCGTCGCCTCGGTGATCCCCAGCGCCTCGAACCCCGCCCGCGCGACGCAGCGTACGCCGTTGAGGCAGGTTTCCGCCTCGCTACCGTCGCTGTTGCGCATCACCATGCCGAAGGCCGAGCGATCGTCGCCCGGCACCAGCAGCAACAGGCCGTCGCCGCCGACCGGCCCGCTGCGATCGGCCAGTGCGCGTGCGACGCCCGCCCATTCGGCCTCGCCCAGCGAAAGGTCGCGCGCGTCGATCATCGGGAAATCATTGCCCGACCCATGGCATTTGACGAGTCCGAACCGCATCGCGATAACTCCGACAGGATAGAGGTGGGCGCTTAGCCCAGCCGGACCGGCTCCGCCAGCGGTGCCGAGCGGGGGGTGTGGGCGTGGTTTGGAGGGGAACAGGGCGATGATCACCGCGATCCGCGAGGTGCGCCGCGCCAAGGGCATGACCCTGGACGATGTCGCGCGCGCCTGTTGCCCGCCGACCACGCCGCAGACGATCGGGCGGCTGGAGATGGGGACGCGCACCGTCTCGCTCCCCTGGCTGAACCGGATCGCCGCCGCGCTGGGTTGCACCACGGCCGATCTGGTGACCCTGCCGGTGCGCGAGACCCTGCCGGTCGCCGCGCTGCTGGGCCCGCGCGGGGCGGTGGCGCCGCGCAGTGCCCGCGCCGTCTCGCCGCCCTGTGCCACGCCGGGGATGCTGGCGGTGACGGTGACCGGCGCGATCGGCGACTATCGCGCGGGCGATGAGCTCTGGTGCGAGCCGCTGGCCCCGGATAGGTTTGCCGATGCCATGAATCGCGATATCCTCGTGCCCCGCTCTGCCGGTGGCTATGTCTTTGCCCGGCTTGCGGGTCTTCTGCCGGGCGAGCTGCACCTCTTGCCGCTCGAACCGGGTGCGGCGGGCGTGACGGTGCCCGCGCCCGCCTGGATCGCGCGGGTCGCGCGACTGGTGCGCACGCTGTGATCCGCGCTTTTCTGCCGCTGGTCCTGGCCCTTGCGCTGCCCGCCGCCGCGCAACAGGCCGCGCCCCAACAGCAACCGGCACCGGTGCAGAAGCCCGAGCTGGTCCGCGCCTATCCGCACGATACCACCGCCTTTACCGAAGGGCTGCTGATCGCCGACGGCCAGATGTACGAAAGCACCGGACGCGAGGGGCAGAGCGTGATCCGGCAGGTCGATCTGGCGACCGGCAAGACGCTGCGCCACGCGACGGTGCCCGATGGGCTGTTCGGCGAGGGGATCGTCGCCTGGGGCAAGGAATTGCGCAGCGTCACCTGGCATGGCGGACGGGGCTTTCGCTGGAGCCGCCCGGCGCTGACGCGCACCGGCGAGTGGCGCTATGACGGCGAAGGCTGGGCGATGACCGATGACGGACGGCAGATCATCCTGTCGGACGGCACGCCGCGCCTGCGCTTCTTGGACCCCGCGACGATGAAGGTCGCGCGCACGCTGGACGTCACGGTCAATGGTCGGCCGCTCAAATATCTGAACGAGCTGGAATATATCGACGGACAAATCTGGGCCAATGTCTGGATGACGCCCTATATCGTCCGAATCGATCCCCGGACGGGCGTGGTGGCGAGTGTCGTCGACCTGAGCGATCTGGTCGCGCGGGTGGGGATGACCGACCGGGACTCGGTGCCCAACGGCATCGCCTATGACCGGGTGAAGCACCGCATCTTTGTCACCGGCAAGAACTGGCCCGAACTGTTCGAGATCGCCCTCCCGTCGCGTTAATCGGTGTCGCCGGGGTCGTGGAACAGCGCGAGCGACAGCGCGGCGGCGACGGCGGCGGGGCGTTCGGCGGGATCGGTGGACAGGAGCAGGCGGCGGCTACGCCAGCCATTGGTTTCGACCACCGCCACGATCCGCCCCTCGGGCGTGGTCACGCGGTAACCCATCGGGCTGTCGGTCCGCGTGCCGACGCCGTCCATGGCGTGATCCGATTGCACGATCAGCGCATGTCCGTCGAACCGCATCAGCCCCGCGCGTGGTTCGACAGGGCTGGCCTGGGACGGCGCGGCGGCCAACTCCAGCATCCCTGCATCGCGTCCGTCCACGCGATACGCGCATTGCAGCCGCAGCGGCCGGCCGGGCGTTACGATCTCGATGCTGAACAGTTGGCCGCGATTCTCGGTCCGGCCATAGCGGCATCGCGCCTCCAGATGGCCGGGGCGCACCGGATCGCCATCGAGATCGAAGGCATAGACGCCGAAGCGCGCGACCTGTCCCACCCGCACCTGATCGGCGGGCGAGCCGATGCCGTCCGGGCCCCAGCCGATCGCGTCGCGGCCCTCCCGCCACGCGACCGACCCGCTCGCGCTGCCCAGCCGAACATGCCCGCTATCGGCAAAGGGAAGCCCGCTGAGCGAGATCGCTTCCAGCCCCGGCGTGACGGCGAGCGTATCGAAATCCTGCATCCGGCCGATCGTGCAGCCGGTCGTCGTCCCTGCCGTCAGGGTCAGGGCCAACAGGATCGGCGCCGTCCGTATCGACCTGGCGCCCCGATACCGGATTCGTCCCCGTGCACCCTGCATGGCATTCCCCCTCTTACCCGGACGGGAATGTCGGATACCGTGCCTGACTCGCGCGTTAACATAGTAGAATAGTAGAAAAATAACATGGATTACGAATTGCAATCCCGCCATGATCGGAACATGACGGTTTTGATCCGCTTCGGTCCTTAACGACCGGGATCAAGGTCGTCCCTGCATAGGAGCGCCGTTACTTGCCGACCAGTACCCGTTTTGTCGTGTCGTTGCATATGCTTGCGCTGATGGCGGAGCATGGCGAGACACCGCTGCGCTCCGAGGATATCGCGGTCAGCGTCAATTCCAACGCGGCGGTGGTCCGCGCGCTGCTGCTGCGTCTGGCGGCGGCGGGGCTGACCCGGTCGCAGCTGGGCAATCGCGGTGGCGCGATGCTGGCCCGGCCCTCGTCCGAGATCCGGCTGGTCGACGTCTATCAGGCGGTCGAGGACCGGAACTTCTTCGCCTTTCACCGCCAGCCGCCCGAGGGTGAAGGGCTGATCGACAGGCATATCACCGCCAGTCTGGAAACGATGCTGACCCCAGTGCGCGAGGCGCTGGAGGAAAAGCTCGCCGGGCTCACGCTCGACGATGTGCTCGACGAGATTCATGCGCAGGCCGGGAGCGGATCGGGCGGGTTAGACCAGATTCAGATCGGCCGGGCGCGTATCGGGAAAGAGCGTCCCCAGGCGGTCGGCTGACAGCCCGAATTGCCGCTGGACCAACCCGCCGATTAGCGCGCGGTAATCGGTCAGCACGGGCAGGTCGCGGTTCTGGTTAAGCGTGGCGGCGGACAGCGCGACCTGTTCGCCCGCCATGCGCCCACCCGACACGCCGCCGCCCATCACCCAATAGATGCTGCCATGGCCGTGGTCGGTGCCCCGATCGCCATTTTCGCGGAAGGTGCGGCCGAACTCCGACACGACGACGACGGTGGTGGTGCGCCAGGCATCGGGACCGATCGCCTGTGCGAAGCTGGCAAGGCCCCGGCCCAGATCGCCCATCCGATCGGCAAGATAACCGGTCGCGCCGCCCTGATTTACATGGGTGTCCCAGCCGCCGACATCGACAAAGGCCAGGTTGAACCGGTCGCGCATCAGCGTCCCGATCCGCTGCGCCGATAGCGCAAAGCCCTTGGCCGAGACGGCACCCCGGCTGGCCGCCTTCATCTCCTGGTCGAGCGTCTTGTACACCGTGTCGCGCACCGTGAAGCCCTCGCTGACCGAGCGGGCGAGGTCGGGGTGCCCGGCATACATGCTCTGGATCAGCGCGGCCTGACGCTGGTCGATCGGCTTGCCGACATTGGCGAGCGCGAGATTGGGGATGGGATCGTCTCCGCCGCGAAAGCACAAGGGCAACTGGTCGGTGAAGGCGATCGGCCGCTCGCCCGTGCCCAATATGTCGGCCAGCCGCGCCATGAATCCCGAGCCGTAATCGCGATGCCCGCCGACCGGCTGGCCCAGCTCGATCGTGTCCTGCGTCTCGAAATGGCTGCGACTCATATCGTCGGTGCCCGCGAACGGCACGAAGGCGATCTGCTTCGCTTGCCAAAGCGGCAGGATCGAGTCCTTCAGCGTCGGATGCAGCGCCCAATCGGCGTCGAGCGGCAAAGGCGCGTTGGGGTTGGCCGGATCGGGCTTGGGCAGCGCGATCGTGGGGCGCGACTGGTGGTAGAAATCGCTGCCGCTGGGCACGACGATGTTCACCGCGTCATAGGCGCCGCGCAGGAAGACGACCAGCAAACGGCTGCCTGCCTGGGGTGCGGCAAAGGCGCGGCCCGCCATCACCATGGGGGCAAGCGCGGCCGCTCCACGCAGGATGTCGCGGCGATGGATATGGGGAAACCTCATGCGATCCTCCTATCGGTGCATGAATTCGGGCGAGGAGAAATAGAGCGCATTCCACTCCGCCGGGGATCGCGCCTGCGCCAACGCGGCCAGGGTCGGCTTGCCCAGCGACGGCATCCGCGCCGCGATGATGGGCGAGTCCTTCAATATGGGCGGCGGAGAGGGCGGCGGCGGGATGCCCGGCGGAGGGTCCGCAGGCTGGAACAGCCGCGCCGCGCCATTGCCGAGCTGGCGCGCGATGTCGAACCGCGTCGCCATCTGTCCCGGTGCGGACCAGGCGGCGCTCGACAGGTCATAACCGTCGGGCGTCTCGTGATCGTACAGCCCCTCGCCCATCTGGCGAATCCAGCCGACCACCGGCTGCGGATTGGTCACCATCCGGTCGCCATAGGCCAGCCGCACCGCTGACAGCGTATAGCCGACCGGGTCCTTGAACCCGCTGCCCAGCGAGCCGGAAAAGTCGCGCGAACGGATCATGGTCTTCAGCACCTCGGCGATGTCGCCATGCGTCTTGCGGAAGGTCGCCGCCATCCGGTCGACCAGGGCGGCGGGCGGTTTGTCGCCCATGAAATAGGTCGCCATCTTCAGCGAGACGTGATGCGCGGTCGCGGGGCTGTCGGCGATCAGGTCGAGCGCTTGCTCGACCTCGCCGAAGCCCGATCCCTTGATGGTGTGGCCCAGGAAATGCTTGGTCCCGAAATCATGGCGCGCGGGGTTGAACTCGAACAGTCCGGCGCGGAGATAGAGCGGCTGAAGCTCGGGCTTCAGCCTGGGCGCGTCGGGTTTCTGGTCGACCCCGACGCCGGTCAGGATGCGCGCCAGTTCCTGCACATCCGCCTGCGTATAGCCCGAACCGACGCCCATGGAGTGCAGCTCCATGATCTCGCGCGCGTAATTCTCGTTGATCTTTCCTCGCGCGTTCTGGTCATTGTCCAGATAGCGCAACATCGCCGGGTGGCGCAGCGTCGCCTCCAGCAGGTCGCGATAGCGGCCCAGCGCATGGGCGCGGATGGTTTCCTCATAATCGCCGACCATCGCGCGAATGTCGCGCTTGTTCGCCTGGACGTTGAAATGGTTGAACCAGAACCACGTCATCCGCTCACGCAGTTGGTCGGGCGAATAGAGCGCGCGCAGGACGAAGCGTTGCCGCGCCTCGTCGGCCAGGCTGTTGAGCGTCTTCTGATAGGCCTCACGCGCCGCCTTGCGCTGGTCGAGATCGGGAATCGCCTTCAGGTCGCGCTGCATCGCGTCGGTTTCGACCACGAGTGCGGCGACCCGCTCCTTCGAGATGCGCATCGCGTCGATCTGCGCCTGCACCGCCGGGGGCAGGGGGGCGGGCTGGTCGTCCAGCTGTTGCCGCAGCCAGGCGTCGCTGCCCGGCGCGGGGCCGGTGGCGGGCGCGGCGGCCGGGCCCCAGCCGAGCCGCTCCGCCCAGGCAGCGTCGCGCGCAGGATCGGCGGCGTGCACGGGGGCCGCGACCATCAGCACCGGGGCCATCATCACAAGGTTCGCGGCTCGCGCCATGCACCGCTCTCCATTCCTGCCCGACGCCGATCGGGTGGCGCAGGCTTCCTCGGAGGCTAATGTGATGGAAAGAGGCTGAACCTCGGCTTGCCCGGAGATGAAAAGGGCGTCAGCCGCGGGCCACTTTATCCTCCCCTGTAAGGGGAGGGGGACCATGCGCAGCATGGTGGAGGGGGCGTGCCACATAGGGATGTCCTATGAGGAAAACCCCCTCCGTCAGCGCTGTGCGCTGCCACCTCCCCGTGCCGGGGAGGATTGGATCACTTCGGCAGCTTGCAGCCCGCAGGCTGGGTCACCGGGTTGCATCGTTCCATCACGCCGCCGGGCAGCGTTACGGTGAAGCCCTTGTTCCACGCCCGCGTCGGTGCGCCGGGATAGTAATCGGTCGACACCGCCTGCGCGCCGCTGTCGATCGCGGCCTGCTGGCGGGTGTGGTCGTTGTCGCGCGCTTCCTTGGTGTCGGCGTCGCTGCGGGTACGGACGATGAAGCCTTGTTTCACCCACGCCTGGATCTTCGCCCCATCGGTGCGCGGATCGCCGACGATCTCGACCGAGGCCTCGGGCTGGTCGGTGTCGTACCAGCCGAAGATCGGGCGGCCCTTCAACGAAGGATGCCCGGCGCGGTAGATGTCGGACACGTCGGACGGCGTGTCGAGCACGAAGTAGATCTTCCCGCGAGCGCTCTCCAGCGTCGGCCAGCCCTTGGTGGTCACCGCCTCGCGCAGGGTCTTCGCATTCCCGCGCACGTCATCGGGGGTGATGATCCGGTTGGGCTTCAGCACGTCGCGAATCTCGCTGTCCAGCGCATCGAGCAACGGTGCGGTCAACGGCAGCGGATCGGTGACGCCCGGCTTGTTGATCGGCCGGTCGGCGGCGTTGATCGTCACCATGATCGGCAGGTGGCGCGGGTGCGCGCGCGACCAGGCGTCGATCTGGCCGATGCACTGTTTGAAGGTGCCGCAGGAGCGATAATCGACTTCCGGGATGTGGAAGACCTTGAAGCCCGGCTTCATCATCGCCGCTTCGTCGAAACCGGTCTGCTCACC
>CAJYRW010000083.1:0-15562 GCA_913777475.1 uncultured Sphingomonas sp.
TTCACGCCCGCACGGCCCGCCGGGGTATCCTCCTGCGGCGCGCTGACCTTGATCGCGCCGCAGGAGGATACCCCGGCGGGCCGTGCGGGCGTGAAGTCGGGCGACTATATCACCCATATCGACGGCAAGCTGATCTATGGTCAGTCGCTGGACGAGGCGATCGGGCAGATGCGCGGCAAGCCGGGCACCAAAATCAAGCTGACCATCGTCCGTCCCGGCCGCGACAAGCCGATCGAGCTGACTCTCACCCGCGAAGTCATCGTCCAGCGCCCGGTGAAGTGGGAGGTGCGCGGCGATGTCGGCTATATCAACATCAACACCTTCTCGGAAAATACCGGCGCCGACACGCGCGCGGCGATCATGGCGATCGACAAGGCGCTGGGCCACCGGCCGTTGGGTTACGTGGTCGACCTGCGCGACAATGGCGGCGGCCTGCTGACCCAGGCGATTGCCGTGTCGGACGCCTTCCTCGATCACGGCGAGATCGTGTCGCAGCGCGGCCGCGAAAAGTCGGATATCGAGCGTTATTATGCCAAGCCCGGCGACGACGCGCATGGCCTGCCCGTCATCGTGCTGACCAATTCGGGCACGGCGTCGGCGTCGGAGATCGTCGCGGGGGCGCTGCAGGATCACCACCGCGCGCTCATCATGGGCGAGCGCAGCTTCGGCAAGGGCTCGGTGCAGACGCTGCTGCCGCTGGGCCCCGAGACGGCGCTGCGCCTGACCACTGCGCGCTACTACACCCCCTCGGGCCGGTCGGTGCAGGAGGGCGGGATCGAGCCGGATATCAAGGTGCCGGAAATCTCCGATCCCGATTACAAGACGCGCCCTGTCTTCCGCGAGGCTGATCTGCGCCGCCACCTCATCAACGAGGTGAAGGCCGACAACGCGATCCTGGAAGAGGATACCAAGACCGATCCGCGCTTTACGATGACGCCCGAGCAGCTGAAGAAGCAGGGAATCGAGGACTTCCAGCTCTATTACGCGCTGAAGACCATCGCCCGCTTGGGTGGTCCGGCCCAGATCGCCGCCGCCACCAAGCCGCCGGTGAAGTGACCATGGCCGTCACCCGCACCCACAACGAATGCCTGGCGAACTGGATCGCCATTGGCCTGCCCGCCGCGCTGCTGGCGGGGGCGTGGGGCAGCCAGCTTTTCGGCGGGCTCTACCCGTGCGAGATGTGCCATTGGCAGCGCTGGCCGCATTATGCCGCGCTGGTGCCCGCGCTGATCGCCTTCTTCGTGTCCCAGCGGAGCATCCGGGGATCGCTTGTCATCCTCGCGGCGTTGTTGATCGCGGTGTCGGGGGCGATCGGTGTCGCCCATGCCGGGGTCGAATATGGCTGGTGGCAGGGCTTTACCGCCTGCACCTCGACGGTGAGTTTCACGGGCGGGAGCGCCGCCGACCGACTGAACGCGATTCTGAAGGCGCCGGTCATCCGTTGCGACGTGGCGCAATGGACGCTGGGCGGGATTTCGCTGGCCGGGTTCAATGCGATCTTCTCGCTCGGCGGGGCGGCGGCGATCCTGGTGTTGATGAGGAAGGCACGATGAGCCAGCTCCGCTGGATGCCGGGCGACCGGCGGGAATCGATGAAGGCGATGGTCCGGGTCGACCAGGCCGGGGAATATGGCGCGACCCGCATCTATGCCGGGCAGCTGGCGGTGCTGGGCGACCGGCATCCCTTCGCGCGTGCGATCCATCACATGGCCGAACAGGAAGAGCGCCACCGCGCCTTTTTCGACCGGATGATCGCCGAGCGGCGCGTGCGCCCGACGCTGTTCCAGCCTTTCTGGGACAAGGCGGGCTTCGCGCTCGGCGCGGTGACGGCGGCGATCGGGCCCAAGGCGGCCATGGCCTGCACCGCGGCGGTCGAGACCGAGATCGACAAACATTACCAGGCGCAGCGCGATCAGCTGGGCGACAGCGACCCGGAACTGTCCGAGGCCATTGCCGATTTCCAGGCCGAGGAGCTGGAACATCGCGACCATGCGCTGGGCGCGGGCGCGGAGGAGGCAATTGCCTATCCGCTGCTGTACGGATTGATCCGGGCTGGCTGCAAGGTTGCCATCGCGGCGGCCAAGCGGGTCTGACGGATCGAAGCGGGAGAGAGAGGATGATCAACCGAGCATGGACCGCTACGCTGCTGGCTGCGACGATGATCGCGGGCTCGGCGATGGCGCAACAGGTCGCTGCCCCGGGCGCGATCAAGCCCAAGCCGGCACAGGCGCCGGGCGAGGTGTCGCGCAACGCCCCCATCAATGGCGTGCTGACCCTGTTCGGCAATGAACGTTGCCCGACCGACAATCAGGGCAACGAGATCGTCGTCTGCGTCCGGCGCGGTGCGGAGGAGCAGTTCCGCGTGCCCAAGGAACTGCGCGAGCTTCAGGTGACGCCGGAGAATGAAAGCTGGGCGGCGCGCGCCACCGGTACGCTGAACGAGGGCACGGGCGTCAACAGCATCGGCAGCTGCTCGGCGGTCGGCGCGGGCGGCGCGACCGGTTGCTTCGCCCAGCGCGTCCGCGAAAACCGCGCGGCCAATGCCCAGCGCCAGCGGGACGAGACGCCGCGTAATCCGTGATCCACGTGGCGCGCTGCCATAGATGGCTTTATGGCCAATCGATATTGATGAAGCCCATCTTTCCCCTCTCCCCTGGATAGGGGAGAGGGTTAGCGGAGCTTGCCAGCCTGCTGGCTAGCGCAGCTTAAGTGAGGGGTTGAGCGAGGCAACGGCTCGCACGCTCGCATTGCGAGCGCTTCACCCCTCACCCAGCTCCGACTAAGGCGTTTGCTTTCGCAAAGACCAAGTCTGCGCAACCCTCTCCCCTCTACGAGGGGCGAGGGAAGGGGGCATATCTGACTGTCAATTAACCTGGGGTGGAAACCACTGCCGTTGGCTGGGGTCTTGCCACTTCACCTCGCAGCAAAAGAATAGGTTTACGCCGCCGCCTGGATGCGCGGGGCGTTGGCGATCCGGTCGAGCGCCACTGCTCGTGCCGCCTGATGCGGGGTGACGCCATCGCGTTCGGCGCGGGCGAGGACGGTCTCCATGCGCGGGCCGATGGCCAGGACGCGGCGACGCACCTCCGCTGCGCGCCAACCTAGATATTCCCCCGCCACATTCACGATGCCGCCCGCATTGACCAGAAAATCGGGGGCGTAGAGCACGCCCTGCGCCGCCAGCGTTCGCGCCACCTCTTCATCGGCCAACTGGTTGTTCGCCGCGCCGCACACCACCGATGCGCGCAGCCCCGCGACCGTCGGCGCATCCAGCACCGCGCCCAAGGCGCACGGGGCCAGCACGTCGACCTTGGCGGACAGTAATGCGCGGCTGCTCATCACCATCGCGCCGAACCGGTCGGCGGCGCGGGCGGCGACCTCGCTGCGCGGCTCGGCCAGGACCAGCTTCGCGCCCTCCTGATGCAGCAATTCGCACAGCGCGAAGCCGACATGACCCAGCCCTTGCACCGCCACCGTCACGTCGGACAGTTCGGCGCCCAGCCGGTGGCGGACCGCGACCCGCATCGCCTGCAACACGCCCAGCGCGGTCCAGGGCGAGGGATCGCCGCCCGGCTGGCCACGCCGCGCCGGAAGCCCCGCGACATGGCGGGTTTCGCGGGCGACGCTTTCCATGTCCGCTACGCCGGTCCCGACATCCTCAGCGGTGACATAGCGGCCCTTGAGCGCGGCGACTTCCCGGCCGAGGGTGCGGAACAGCGCCTCGCGGTCGAAGGGGCCGTCGGGCAGGCAGATCACCGCCTTGCCGCCGCCAAAGGGCAGTTCGGCCAGCGCATTCTTCAGCGCCATACCTTCGGCCAGCCGCAACGCATCGACCGTCGCCGCCTGCTTGCCGTTATAGCGCCACAGCCGGCACCCGCCCGCCGCCGGGCCGAGCGCGGTCGAGTGCAAGACGATCACGCCGCTCGCGCCGCTGGCCCGGTCGTAAAAGGTCACCACCTCTTCGGGTGGCAGGCTGAGATGGTCTTGAGCGGTGAGGGACATGCTGGTTTTCCGATCCGTTTCGATGGTGGTGAAACTATCGGGATCGACCGGGCAAAGCTGACCCAAGTTGGCGGTCTTATGCCGCCAGCTAGGTTGATTGATCCTGGTATAGGCTATTAGAAGGTTAATCATGCCGCATGATCTCGATATCTGGGAACGTCGTATTCTTGCTTTGCTGCAGGAGGATGCGAGTCTGTCCACCGCCGCGATTGCCGAGGCGGTGGGGCTGTCGGCCTCGCCCTGCTGGCGGCGGATCGACCGGTTGGAGCGTGACGGGATCATCAAGCGCCGCGTCGCGCTGGTCGATCGCGCCAAGGTGGGTCTGAAGGCGCAGATCTTTGCCCAGGTGAAGCTCAACGCGCATGGCCGCGCCAATCTGGACCAGTTTACTGCCGCGATCCGGGAACTGCCCGAGGTGATGGAATGTCACGTCCTGATGGGCTCGGTCGACTTCATGCTGCGCATCGTCGCGGCGGACATCGAATCCTATGAGCGGCTGTTCTTCGAGAAGCTGTCCAACCTGCCCGGCGTGCAGGAAATCAACTCGACGGTCGCGCTGTCGGAGATCAAGTCGACCACCTCGCTGCCGATTTCGGCGTAGCCGCAATCCTCCCCGTGCCGGGGAGGATTGGGCATTGCTCCGTCGCCCCCGCCCCGGTAGCGGCAGGGCGCAACAGGGAGTGATCCGATGGCGCGGTGGCGGGAATGGCGCGCGGGCTTGGGCGGCATTCGGGCGGGATTGTTCCTGCTGGTCTGGTTTTCCTGCGCCTGGTTCGGGTCGTGGGAGTTCAATCCCAACAATGCGACGCGCCTGTTCGCCACGATCCGCATGGTCGAGGACGGGACCGCGACCATCGATCCGCTGGCGCATCTGACCATCGACAAGGCGCAGTTCGGGGCGCACGCCTATCTCGACAAGGCGCCGGGCATGACCCTGATGGCGCTGGCCCCCGTGGCGCTGACCGACCTGGTCACCGGCGACCGGGCGGCGCGGCATGACCCGACGCCGATCGATCCGGGTTTCGTCGCGTATCTGAAGCTGCGCACCCGCGTGGCCGCCGCCACCGGCTCCGCGCTGCTGACCGCTATTGCCGCCGTTCTGCTCTTCGACCTGGCGCTCAGCCTGACCGGCAGCGCGGGGGCGGCGCTGTTCGCCAGCCTGGCTTATGCGCTGGGCACGCCGATCTGGGGCTATTCGACCACGCTGCTCGGCCATGCCAGCGTGGCGGCGCTGTTCGTCATCGCGCTGGTCGGCGTGGCACGGGGCGGGGTGCGCTGGCTGGCGCTGGCGGGGTTGGCGCTCGGCTGGGCGGTGGTGGTCGAATATCAGGCGGTGCTGGCCGGGTCGGTCATCGGGCTATGGGCGCTGTGGCGTTGTCGGGCCCAGCCTCGGGCGTTGGTACCGTTCCTGGCGGCCGGGCTGGTCGGGCTCATTCCGCTGCTTGCCTATAATCTCTTTGCGTTCGGGACGGTGTTTCGGATCGGCTATTCGGGCGTGGTCGGGTTCGAGGGGATGAACCAGGGGCTGTTCGGGCTGACCTTTCCCCGCACGGCCGTACTGCGCGCGATTTTGCTGGAGCCGGCGCGCGGGCTGCTCTGGGTGGCGCCGATCCTGTTCCTTGCGCCGCTTGGCCTGGGGCTGTTGGTGGAGACGCGGGCGACACGTGGGCTGGCGCTGACGGCGGCCGGGGTGGCGGTGGTCGCGCTGCTGGTCAATGCGGCCTATGTCTATTGGGACGGCGGCAACGCCACGGGGCCGCGCCATGCCATGCCGCTGGCGGGGGTGCTGGCGCTGGGGCTGGCACCCTTATGGGTCGCGGTGCGCGTTGCATGGGCGCGCGGGCTGCTCGCCGCCCTGTTGCTGGTGTCGATCGCGATCAACCTCACCATCGCCTCGGCCGAGATCTTCGCCCCGCCGCCCTTTCGCTGGGCCTGGTGGCAGGCGGTGATGCAGCAGCGTTTCCTGGCGGGCGACCTGCGCACCATCCCCTCCGAATGGTGGGGATGGACCACGTGGCACGGCCTCTATCTCTGGGCGGCGGTCGCGGTCCCGCTCGCCCTGTGGCTGGTTCAGTCCTGCGCGCGCTTCAGCCCGCGCACCCGGTGCCAGATATAAAGGCCGATCAGCACGACCAGCACGATGCCAATCGCCAGGTCGGCGCGGTGAAAGAAAGCCTTCACCCGGGGGTCGGAATCCCATTTCTCGCCCAGCTCGCGCCCGACGATGGCCAGCACCAGGCAGAAGGGCCAGCTGCCGATAAAGGTGTAGAGGTGGAAGGGGACGAGCTTCATCCGCGCCACCCCGGCCGGAAAGGCGATGAAGGTGCGGATGACCGGCAGCAGCCGCCCGATCAGCACCGCGATCGAGCCATAGCGCGCGAAGAAGCGGTCGGCGGCGTCCAGCTCGCCCGGCCCGATCAGCAGATACTTGCCCCAGCGCTCGGCAACCGGCCGCCCGCCGCGCTTGCCGATCTCATAGGCGACGACCGAACCCAGATTACAGCCCAGCGCCCCCGCCGTCGCGGCGAGGTACAGGTTGAACTGCCCCGTCGACACCAGATAGCCCGCGAACGGCATGATGATCTCGGAGGGCAGGGGGATGCACGCGCTCTCGATCGCCATCAACAGGGTGATGCCCAGATAGCCGCCCGTCGAGATGACCCAGATGGCAAAGCTCGCCAGTGCGGAAAGAATATGTTCGACCATGGGGCCAGCGACTTGCGCGATCGGGGGGCGGGGGTCAATCGGAACCGGACGGCCGCCGCTGTCTGCTTCGGGACAGCGGGCGGGGACTTGCCCGGGCATTTTCTCCTGCGGTAGATGGGGCGCATGATGGTTCAGGCCCTTTTCGCGCTGTGGCTGGCGGCCGCACCGCTTCCCGCCGCCTCGGATGCCGAGGTCGATCCCGCGACGATCAATGTCGTCGATGCGATCGACTGTCGGCTGAATACCGACAGCTATGGGGCGCTGACCATGGCGCTGGACGAAGAGGCGAAGCGGCGCGGCTGGCGGCCGGTGGAGGGCAAGAATCCCTTCCTGCAGGAATATGAACTGCCGCAACCGATCCGCGTCGGCGAGGGCTGGACCACGCGCCGTATTGCCTTCAGCGCCAATGCGCTGCTCGCGATCCTGGACATTGCCGATCCGAAGACGGTGGCCGACCGGATCGGCATCACCAACACCATGCCCGACCTGTCGGGACAGGGTGTCGCGGCCAAGTTCCTGGGCCAGCATGTCGTCAGCGACGAGACCGTCCTGCCCAAGGGCGAGGAAAAATTCGGCACGCACAGCATCATCGCCCGTTCCGTGTCGACCGTCACCAGCCATCCGGGCAAGACGCTCTATGGCTGTTCCTACGCCACCGACGTGATCGGCCGGGACGGCAAGCCGATCTGATCGCGGGACGGGGGCAGAGGGCACCGGGAACCGGGCGGTGGGCCTGCCGGTTGGACGGCCCATGACGATGCTGACCCTGAATGACGGCCGCAGCCTGCCCCAGCTGGGGCTGGGCACCTATCAAATCCCGGATTCGCAGGTGGCCGCCGTGGTCCGGCGTGGGCTCGATACCGGCTATCGGCTGGTCGATACCGCCGCCGTCTATGGCAATGAGCGCGGCGTGGGCGAAGGGTTTCAGGGGGCGGCTGCCTCCCTGACCACCAAGCTGTGGAACGACCGCCACCGCGATGCCGAGGCGGCGCTGGACGAGAGCCTGGCGCTGCTGGGTGTCGAGGCAGTTGACCTGTATCTCATCCACTGGCCGGTCCCGGCCGAGGACGCCTATGTCGAGGCATGGCAGAGCCTGATCGCGTTGCGGGACGCGGGTAAGGCGAAGTCGATCGGCGTGTCCAACTTCCTGCCCCAGCATCTCGATCGGATCATCCAAGCCACCGGCGTAGTGCCTGCGGTCAACCAGATCGAACTTCATCCCCGTTTCCAGCAACGGGAGGCACGCGCCTATCACCAGGCCAAGGGCATCGTGACCCAGAGTTGGAGCCCGCTGGGGCAGGGCGGCGCGTTGTTGAAGACGCCGGAGATCGTGAAGATCGCCGAGAAGCACGGTCGCTCGGCAGCGCAGGTGGTGCTGGCTTGGCATCTCGCACACGGCCTGTCCGTCATCCCCAAGGCGGCGGACGCGGACCACATGGCCGACAATTTCGCTGCAACGGAACTGACGCTGGACGACGAGGATATGGCGGCGATCGACGCCCTGGACGCTGCGGATGGACGGATCGGGCCCGACCCGCGCGAGATGTGACGCTCCCACACGATGCTTAGGCCTTTCCTTGCGGCGCTAGCGTCAGAATCTCGGTTGACAGCAAGCAACACATGAACATATTAGGATACGTTCATATGTTGATATTTGCATGACTCCGGATGAGGGCGCGTTGTTGGCCGATGTGTTTCGTCTTTTGGGCGAACCCAATCGGCTGAGGTTAGTGGTCGCGTGTCTGGACGGACCGCGTACCGTAGGCGAGCTGACGCAAAAGGTCGGCGTGAGCCAGAGCCTGGTTTCGCAGCATCTTCGCCTGCTGCGCGCGGGGCGTCTGCTCAAGCAGAGTCGGCAGGGACGAAACGTCCTTTACGAGCTGCCCGACTGCCACATCCGCACCATGCTTACCAACATGATGGACCATGTGCTCGAACCCGATTCCGTAGATGAGGAGTAAGTCAAATGGCCGTTACCGTTGATCAAGTGAAGTGCGCCTGCGCCGATTGTGTCTGCATCGTCAGCGTCAGCAACGCGATCGAAGCCGAAGGCCGCAGCTTCTGCAGCGATGCCTGCGCCCAGCATCACGAGGGCGGCAATGGTTGCGATCATGCCGGTTGCACCTGCCACGGCTGATGAATTTCGAGGCCGGGCACCGAGTGTCCGGCCTTTTTCTCCGGCCCATGCTCAGCAGGGGCTTAAGCCCAGAAGACTTAGGTGTCGAACGGCTTCGGGCTTACGGGTTGCGTGCCGTGATCGTAACCACCGAAGGGCCGCCGCGGTCAGGCCGACAGGGCTTCCGCCGCGAGCTTCAGGTCCTCGACGAACCGCGCATATTCTATCTCCTTCGCCGCCGGGTCGGGCAGGCGGAGCAGATAGCTCGGGTGTACGGTGATGAAGGCGGTGCCACCGTCAGGCAGCGTCAGAGCCTTGCCCCGCTCGCGGTCGATGGTCATGACCTTGCCGAACAGCGAACGCGCCGCCGTCGCCCCCAGCGCCACCGTCACCTGCGGCTGGATCAGCAGCCGTTCCTGCTCGACCCACCACCGGCAGGCCTGGATTTCCCCGGCATTGGGTGAGCTATGGATACGACGCTTGCCGCGCGGCTCGAACTTGAAATGCTTGACCGCGTTGGAGACGTAAGCGGTCGCGCGGTCGATCCCCGCTTCGGCAACCGCCCGGTCGAACACTTGTCCGGCCGGACCGACAAAAGGGTGCCCTGCCAAATCCTCCTGGTCGCCGGGCTGTTCGCCAACGAACATCAGGGCTGCATCGACCGGACCCTCGCCGAATACCGTCTGGGTCGCGGGTGCATGGAGCGGGCAGCGGGTACAGGTCATCGCCTCGTCGCGAAGCGCCGCCCAGGCTGTTTGCGCATTGCCGCCGCGCCCGGTTCGCACATCCGTCTTGGCCGCCGCGATCATACCCGTCTCCCGCGCCTGCGCACCCGCGATCAATTCCGAGACCAACGCGGTTTCCGGCATGTTTTTCCAATATTTGCGCGGCATCTCCTTCAGCATCGCACCGATCTTCACGCGGGCGGGATTGAAGATGCTGGCATAATAGGTCTTCCACACCGCCTCGGTCGGATCGCCCTCGGGCGCGTCCGCCTTGGTCGCGCCCGGACCTTCGGCGAGCGTCTTGCCGTCCCAGTGGAGCGACACCTCCGGCGTCAGGATCGACCAGCGCATCGTGGTGAAGCGGTTGACGAAGAACGCCGCATTGGCCCGCACGATATGATGTTCGGGCTCGAACCAGGCGACATAGCGCGGGCCGTCATCATCCTCGGTCTCGCGAAAGCGCAGAAAGGCGCGCATCTTGTGGATGTCGCGCCGCACCGCCTTGGCCAGCCGGTCGAGGCGACGGATCAGCGGATCGGCCTGATCCTCGATCAGCCGGGGCTGTCGGCGCAATCGGTCGAGCGCGGTGTGGAGTAGCGCAAAGCGTTCGGGATCGTTGGATAGGATCACGCTGCGCGCAAGGTCGATGAAGGCGCGCGATACAGGGAAGCGGGGCGCGGTGGTGGTCGGATTGTCCTCGGCGACCGCGCCGAACAGATCGGCGGGCTGCTCGCCGACCTGCCACAGGACCTGGTCGGGCGGCACGCTGTCGGCGATCAACCCCCGCGCGGCATCGCGCCAGGCATCGAAGTCGTCGGGGGCGGGGAGGGTTATGATGCGCATGGGTACGCGACTTTCCTCCCCTGCAAGGGGAGGGGGACCAGCGAAGCTGGTGGAGGGATATCCCCGGCTGCAAGCGCAGGCTTCGCTCGCGACCGGTTACACCCCTCCGTCAGGCCTTCGGCCTGCCACCTCCCCTTAAAGGGGAGGAATATGCCAGTGGCAAAAATCAATCGCGCTCGTCGCCGCCCGGCGGGTTGGCCTTGGCTTCCTTCGCCTCGATCGGCTTGCGCTCTTCATAGATTTCCGCGAGCTTTTCCTCGGTCGCGTCATCGAGTTCCTTCTCGGCGGCGGGGAACATCTCCTCCTCTTCCTCGTCGATATGATGCTCATAGCGATGGCGCATGTGGAAGAATTTGGACTCCCATTCGTCCGATGCGAAGTCGAGGTCCATCATCTCGCCGAGCAGATCGTCGATCTCCTTATGCTCGGACACCGAATGGCGCGCATCGTCACGCAGCTCGGGTTCGCCCAACATGGTGGCGTAGAGCGACTCCTCCTCGGCGGCGGCGTGGCTCTGCACCTCGACGCGGAACGCCTCGAACAGCTTCTTGCGCTTGGCGCTATCGCCCTTCAGCTCGGCGAGCTGCTTCAGCATGTCGCGCTGCTTGTCGTGATCGCGCTTCAGGTCGGCATAGATGTCGGCGGTGGCCATGATCGTCTCCTTCGCGGAGCGTAACGGCGCACGATGACGCCCGTTTCACCCGCGAATCACTCTCATTCAAGCAAAGAGTTCGAGTTGCTTGTGAGCAGGCTTGACCAGCGACGTCAGGTCCGCTCGCTCGGCCAGCGCGACGGGACGCCAGTCCTCCGCGATCAGGAAGGGGCGCAGCTTGGTGATCGAGACGGTCAGGCGCCCGACATCCTCCAGCCGCAGGTTGCGCCATTTGCGGGTCGCGATGATCCGGTCGACCGCCTTCACGCCCAGGCCGGGTACGCGCAGCAGCATCTCGCGCGGGGCACGGTTGACATCGACGGGAAAATTCTGCCGGAATTTCAGCGCCCAGGCGAGTTTGGGATCGATGTCGAGTGGCAGCATCCCCGTCGCCTCGTCGGCCGCCGCCGCGACTTCATTGGGCTGATAGTCGTAGAAGCGCATCAGCCAGTCGGACTGGTATAGCCGGTGCTCGCGCATCAACGGCGGGCGCTGCAACGGCAAGACGGCGGAAGCGTCGGGGATCGGGCTGAACGCCGAATAATAGACACGACGTAAGCGGAACCGATCGTACAGCGTCGCCGCCCGCCCGACGATATCGCGGTCGGTGGCGGCATCCGCACCGACGATCATCTGGGTCGACTGTCCGGCGGGGGCAAAGCCGGGGGCGGACTTGTACTTCTTCGCCGCATCCGTCCGATCCTCGATCGCGGTCCTCACATCGGCCATCGCCCCCTCGATCCGGCCCGCATCCTTTTCCGGCGCAAGGCGACGGAGACCACCGACGGTCGGCAACTCCACATTGATCGACACGCGGTCGGCATGGACGCCGGCCAGGCGCACCAGCTCGGGATCGGCATCGGGAATGGTCTTCAGGTGGATATAGCCGCGAAAGCCATGATCCTCCCGCAGGCTGCGCGCGACCTCGACGATCTGCTCCATCGTATAGTCGGACGACTTGATGATGCCCGAGGAGAGGAACAGGCCTTCGATATAATTGCGCCGGTAAAAGGCGAGCGTCAGGTTCACCACCTCCTGCGCGGTGAAGCGCGCGCGGCGGACGTTCGAGGATTTCCGGTTGATGCAATAATGGCAGTCGAAGATGCAGCTGTTGGTCAGCAGGATCTTCAAAAGCGAGATGCAGCGGCCATCGGGGGCATAGGCGTGGCAGATGCCCATGCCCTCGGTCGAGCCGATCCCCTTGCCGTCGCGGCTGTTGCGTTTCGACGTGCCCGACGACGCGCAGGACGCGTCATATTTCGCGGCATCGGCCAGGATCGCCAGCTTCTCACGGGTGTCGAGTTGCGCCATGCGTTCGATATATGTTCGCATCCATGGCGGGGCAAGCGGAACTCCGCCAGTCATCGGCCGTACAGCCCGTCTGATCCATATTGCCGGTATTGAGGGGAGACGATGGATGCGTAAGGTGATGATCGCGCTGGCTTTGGTCGGTGCCGCCAGCCCGGTTGCGGCGCAGGTCGTGACACGCGAGGTCAAAACCGCCGATTACGAATTCAGCTATGCCTATCCGGCGGCGGCAGGCCGGATCGCAGGGTTGAAGGCGTGGCTCGACGCCGACCGCTCACGCATCCAGGCGAAGGCGGCGCGCGACGGGGTGGCGGCGCGTCGTGAGGCGCGTCAGTCGGGCTATCCCTATCACCGCTATTCCTTCGACAAGACGTGGAAGGTCGTGACCGACACACCGCGCTTCCTCAGCCTGTCGGGCGACAGCTATGATTTCACCGGCGGCGCGCATGGCTCGCCCGCCTCCCATGGGTTGGTCTGGGACAAGGCGGCGGGGCGGCGGCTGGATCCGAAGGCGGTGTTCACGTCGCTGCCCGCGTTTCAGACCGCGATCCACATCGACTATTGCGCCAGGCTCAAGGCCGAGCAGGTGAAACGCAATCAGGGTGATCTATCGTCGATGAACGCCTGTCCGCCGCTGAAGGACCTGACTGTGCTGCTGGGGTCGACCAATGGCCGCGCGATCGACCGGATCGGGCTGATTGCCGACCCTTATGTCGCGGGTTCCTATGCCGAGGGGGCATATGAGGTCACGCTGCCGGTGACGCGGGCGATCCTTGGGGCGGTGAAGCCGCAATATCGCGGGGCGTTTGCGGTGCGGGGGTGATATGCTTCGGTAGCGGCGAAGGGGGAGTGGGTGCGATTGAATCAGGTGACGGTTGGTGCGACCGATTTCGAGGCGAGCGTCCGCTTCTACTGCGATCTGGGTCTGCGCCTGATCGTCTCATCGCGCGGCGAATATGCTCGGTTCGAAGTGCCGGAGGGGGATGCCACCTTCTCCATCCACCTGCAAAGCGAAGCACCGGGCGATGGACCGATCATCTACTTCGAGGTCGATGACGTGGATGCTGCCGCCGCCCGATTCACGGCACAGGGCGGCACGTTGGAGTCAGGACCGGAAGACCAGCGTTGGCTTTGGCGGGAGGCACGGCAGCGAAACCCCGCCGGTAATCGGCTTTGCCTGTTTCAGGCAGGAAGCAATCGGCGCTTCCCGCCATGGCGGATCAAGGGTCACCCCTGACGCCGTCCGCGCCCTTTGGTCATCGGATCGGGCTTTTTCGGCGGCACCCAGCCTTCGGGGGGGGCGGGGCGCGACTGGCTGGTGCCCAGGCCCATGGCCCCCGGCTTTTGTCGGGTCAGGCCGCTGGTGTCGACCGCGACATCCTCCGCCCCGCCGCGCAGCAGGTTGATCCGGTCGCGCAGGGCCCGTGCCTCCTCGAAGTCGAGGCGTTCGGCGGCCGCTTCCATCCGGCGGCGCAATTCTTCGAGGGTGGGGGCGGTCATGCCCCGATCAACGCCTCAGGCGGCGATGCGTGCCGCCTCGGTCTCGGCGATCCAGCCGCCGCCCAGCACCCGGTCGCCGTCATAGAGAACCGCCGCCTGGCCCGGCGACACGCCATATTCGGGCGCATCGAACACCAGCCGGTCATCGACCATGCGGGCGGGCACCGGCTTGGCCATGGAGCGGACCTTGGCGAAGAGCGGGCCGTCGAGCGGCCCCAGCACGTTCATCGCCGTCAGCCGCGCCGCCTCGACCGCCAGCGCGACGCGCGGGCCGACGACGACGCGCTTGGTGTCGGGCTCCAGCCGGACGACATAAAGCGGCTCGGGGCTGCCACCGATTTCCAGCCCGCGCCGCTGGCCGACCGTATAGTGGATCAGGCCGCGATGCTCGCCCAGCTTGGCGCCCGACAGATCGACGATGTCACCGCGCGTATCCGCTTCCGGACGCAATTTTTTCACGAGACCCGCATAGTCGCCATTGGGCACGAAGCAGATGTCCTGGCTGTCCGGCTTAGCCGCGACACCCAGACCCAGTTCGGCGGCGATCTCGCGTACCCGCGATTTTGGGAGAGCGCCCAGCGGGAAGCGCAGGAAGTTCAGCTGCTCCTGCGTCGTGGCGAACAGGAAATAGCTCTGGTCGCGCGCGGGATCGGCGCCGCGATGCAGTTCCGCGCCGTTCACCCCCTCGACCCGCCGGACATAATGGCCGGTCGCCAGACAGTCGGCGCCCAGATCGCGCGCCAGCTTCAGCAGGTCGGTGAATTTCGGCCCCATATTGCACTGGACGCAGGGAATGGGCGTGCGCCCGGCCAGATATTCGTCGGCGAAGCGATCGACCACCTGGGTGCGGAAACTGTCTTCGTGATCGAAGACATAATGCGCGATGCCCAGGCGATCGCACACCGCGCGCGCGTCGCGGATATCACGGCCCGCGCAGCACGCGCCGGCACGGCCCACCGCCTCGCCATGGTCATAGAGTTGCAGGGTGACGCCGATCGTCTCGGCCCCCGTGGCATGGGCGAGCGCGGCCACGACCGAGCTGTCGACACCGCCCGACATCGCGACCACGATCCGCTTGGCCCGGGGATTGCCCCCAAGCTGAAAGTCCACCATCTGCTCCATGGCCGCCCCCATACGCCTTTCGCGCGCGTCATGCAAAAAAGCGAAGCGTCCGTCCGGACGAAAACGGGGCAAGCCTCGTGAAAAAGGGAGAATAGTTTTCGGCCTTTACCCGGCTTTCATATCCCGCCGATAACAAGGGCACTCACCCATCGGGATTGGACCGCGCTTTTGGACCTGAGTTTCAACCGTTTCGATCGGGATACCGAACTGACGGTGCTGCCGCCGGACCTGGCCGTGCTGATGGTCGGTGCGACGGCGCGGCAGGCGGCCAGCCCGACCGCGGCGGTGCAGGCCGGTTTTGTCCGTGTGTCCCCCGATCCGATGCTCTTCGCCCCGCTGGACGGGGCGTTCAACGGGCCGATGGCGCGGGCCATCGTCGGATGGAACAGGAATGAATGATCCGTTAACCTTTCGATTTTAGGCGATGTTCAAGGGCACATGGTAGAGCGGCCCTACAGACGACATGGGGTAGGGAGCCCCAACGAGGTTTGATGATGATCGAGAATCAGAAGATCCGCCCTGCCAAGGTAATCGGGCCGCTCGGCGAACCGCTGACGCTCGACAACCTTCCGCCGCCCAGCACCACGCG
>CAJYRW010000084.1:0-14176 GCA_913777475.1 uncultured Sphingomonas sp.
GGACGATGGCGCGGATGGACGACCTCGTCTCGTTCGCGCAGCTGCATGGCCTCAAGATCGGGACGATCCGCGACCTGATCGCGTATCGCCGCCGCTACGACCACCTCGTCGAGCTTCAGTCCGAGGCGCGGTTCGAAAGCCGCTGGGGCGGCGAGTGGCTGGTACGGGTGTATCGCAACAAGGCGACGGGAACCGAGCAGGTCGCGCTGGTCAAGGGCAAGCTCGACACCGACCAGCCGGTGCTGGTGCGCATGCACGCCCTGTCGCCCTTCGCCGACGTGTTCGGCGAGGCGGGTGCGCGCGGTGCCCTGCTCGCCAAGTCGATGCGGATGATCGCCGAGGAAGGCTCGGGCGTGATCGTCGTCATCAACCGCCCCCGCACCGACGCCTTCACCACCGCCGTCCGCCTGAAGGCCGGTGAGGAGGTGCAGATCGATATGGAGGAACTACGCGATTACGGCGTCGGCGCGATGATCCTGGCCGAACTGGGTGTGCAGGACATGGTGCTGCTCACCAACACCCATCACACGCTGATCGGCCTCGACGGCTATGGCCTGTCGATCGTCGGCGAACGCAAGATCGAGAATTTTGAGGGAGACGCCTGATGGCGCATGTGTTGATCGTCGAGGCGCGCTTCTACGAGCATCTGAACGACCTGCTGCTGGCGGGCGCGCGCGCCGCGATCGAGGAGGCGGGCCACAGCCATGAGACGATCACCGTTCCCGGCGCGCTGGAAATCCCCGGTGCAGTGGCGATGGCGGCGGACTCGGGCCGTTACGACGCCTTCGTCGCGATCGGCGTGGTGATCCGCGGTGAGACCTATCATTTCGAGATCGTGTCGAACGAGAGCGCACGCGGCCTGATGGCGCTGACCATGGACGGGCTGCCCATCGGCAACGGCATCATCACGACCGAGAACGAGGCGCAGGCACTGACCCGCGTCAAGCCCGATGAGAAGAACAAGGGCGGCGAGGCGGCCAAGGCGGCGCTCGCCATGCTGGCGCTGAAGGGCCGGTTCGGGTGACATCCCCCGTCCTCCAGACCGAGCGGTTGACCTTGCGGCTTCCCTCGGCGGAGGATTTCGAGGCCTGGGCAGCGTTCCATGCCGAGGAGGACACGATGCGCTTCCTGGGCGGCGTCCAGGCGCGCGGGGCGGCATGGCGATCCTTATGCACCATGGTCGGCGCGTGGAGCGTGCGCGGTTTCGCCATGTTCTCGGTGATCGAGCGCGACACCGGCCGCTGGGTCGGCCGGATCGGACCCTGGCAGCCCGAGGGCTGGCCGGGCCGTGAGGTCGGCTGGGGCGTGGCGCGCGAATTCGCCGGACGCGGCTATGCCCATGAGGCGGCGGTCGCGGCGATGGACTATGCGGTGGATGTACTGGGCTGGGACCATGTGATCCACACCATCGACCCGGAAAATACGGGCTCGATCCGACTGGCGCAGCGGCTGGGCGCGGTGAATGAGGGGCCGGTGAGCCTGCCCGCCCCGTTGGAGACGTTCCGGGTCGACGCCTGGGGCCAGAGCGCCGACCAATGGCGCGCGCGCCGGGGATCGCTGTCCCGATGACCGATATGCCGCCCACCCGCTTTCGCGTCGTCGAGCGGGGTCGGCGGCTGGAGGTGATCGATACGCACGCGGGCAAGGCGCCGCCTGCACGCCGGACCGAGGCGCCGCGACCGATGGACGGGAAGACGCCCCGCTTCAAGCTGCCCGAAAAGCTCCGCTTCGATGGCGGCGGGTCCTGGACGACCGACGGTTTTTATGACGCCAAGGGGCCGCGTACGGTGACGCTGGACGCGAGCGCGATGCAGAAGCTGCGCTATGTGGGTGCCGGATTGGTCGCGGTAGTTATCGTTTGGGTGCTGCTGGCCGCGATCATACCCGCGCTGTGGGGGGCGCCGTTGCTACTGATCAATCTGAAGGTGCGCGACACGCTGCGGGAGTGGGCGACGGGCTTCATCGACGGGCTGGCTTCCTCGCAATAGGCCCGACGACCGTTCACCCTGAGCTTGATCGTGATGACATTGCATTGAACCAGCGCATGCCCCTCCCCTTCAGGGGAAGGGCTGGGGTGGGGCCTCGCCACAGGCGGCACGCTTGCGGAAACGCCCCACCCCTGCCCCCTCCCCTGAAGGGGAGGGGTAAGTACATCTCATGTCTTTTTACTTCAGGTCGAAGCGCACGTTCCGCGATGGTCGGGAAGGTTTCCCTTGGCCTTCGACTTCGCTCAGGCTGAACGGAGGGTGGGTCGGGAAATATTTGCCCCAAGGACGCCACCCCGGCCTTCGCCGGGGCGGAGCTGAGAAGTCGGCGCGGTCCTTATATGAACGGGGCGGGGAAACCCCCGCCCCTCATCCTCACGCCGCGCGCGCGGCTTCGTCGAGCGTGGGGTAATCAATATACCCCTCCGGCCCCTGGCTGTACCAGGTCTTCATGTCGCCCTCGTTCAGCGGCGCCTCGGTGCGCAGACGCTCGGGCAGGTCGGGGTTGGCCAGGAAGGTCCGGCCGAACGCGATGCCGTCCGCCACACCCGAGTCGATCGCAGCTTGCGCCTTTTCGCGCGTGTCGAAATCGCTGTTCAGGATCAGCGGCCCCTTGAACACCTCGCGAATCTGCGGCGACAGCTTGGGCACGTCGGTGCGGCCATAGGTGCCGTCCGGCCCGATCTCGCGGAGTTCGAGAAAGGCGATGCCCAGGTCCGACAGCATCTTGGCGGCGGGCACGAAGACCGAGGCGGGATCGCTATCGTCCACGCCCTGGCTGTCGCCGTTGGGCGAGAGGCGCACCGCCACCCGCTCCTTGCCCGCAACCGAAATCACGCGCTCGGCGATCTCGCGGAGCAGGCGGATGCGATTCTCCGGCGAGCCGCCATATTCGTCTTCGCGGTGGTTCGCCCCGTCGCGCAGGAATTCGTCGATCAGATAGCCGTTGGCGGCATGGATTTGTACCCCGTCGAACCCGGCGGCCAGTGCGTTGCGCGTCGCCAGCTCATAATCGTCCAGCAGGCGTGGGATTTCCGACAGCTCCAGCGGGCGGGCAGTCTCGAAGTCCTGCTTGCCCTCGAAGGTGTGCGCCTGCCCCTCGGTGCGGGTGGCCGAGGACGACACGGGCTGCATCCCCGTCACCGAGCTGTGCACCTGACGACCCATGTGCCAGAGCTGGGCGACGATCCGCCCGCCCGCCTTGTGCACGGCATCGGTCACCGGCTTCCAGGCCGCGACCTGTTCATCGGTCCACAGGCCCGGCGCATAGGGCCAGCCCAGCCCTTCGCGGCTGATGCCGGTGGCCTCGGAGATGATCAGGCCCGCGCTGGCGCGCTGGGCATAATATTGCGCCATGATCGGCGTCGGCACCGCCTCGCGCGTGGCACGGGCGCGGGTCAGCGGGGCCATGAGGATACGGTTGGGGGCGTGGATCGCCCCGAGATCGATGGGGTCGAAGAGCGTTGGCATCACATGCAATCCTTTTGCGGCCTTTCCGGCCTGACGCAACGCAGATAGGGCGTTAAGGGACCCCATGCCCGTGTTCCACACCCCAAGAAAAACTGAACCGATGCAAAGCGATCGTCAGTCGGACCGGACCGGACCGGATAGCACGCCGCCGCTGGCCTTTGCCGCCGTCATCCTCGCCAATGTCGCGCTCGCCTTCGGGCCGCTGCTGGTCCGCATGGCCGATACCGGGCCGGTCGCCGCCGCTTTCTGGCGGATCACGCTGGCCGCGCCCGTGCTGGCGCTGGTCGCGCTGATCTCGCCCGCGCGGCCGCGTCGGCCGGGCAAGGGACAGGCGGGGCTGTGGGCGCTGCTGCTGATCGGCGGCATCGCCTTTGCGGGCGATCTGGGCTCCTGGCATATCGGCATCCGCCAGACGACGATGGCCAATGCCACGCTGTTCGGCAATTCGGCGACCTTCATCTTTCCGCTCTACGGCTTTCTCATCGCGCGCACCTGGCCATCGCGCAGCCAGGGGATCGCGCTGATCCTGGCGGCGGTCGGGGCCGGACTGTTGATGGGGCGCAGCTATCAGGTCGATCCGCGCCACCTGGTCGGCGACCTGATGTGCGTCCTGGCGGGCATTCTCTACGCGCTCTACTTCATCCTGATGGCGCGGGTGCGGACGACCATGCCGCCCATCCCGGCGCTCGCCTGGTCGACGATCGCCAGCATCGTGCCGCTGTTCGTCTTTGCCGTGCTGCTGGGCGAGCGGGTATGGCCCGATCACTGGAGCGCGCTGATCCTGCTGGCATTGGGGAGCCAGATCATCGGCCAGGGGTTGATGATCTATGCGCTGGGCCTGCTGAGCCCGCTGGTCGTCGGCCTGGCGTTGCTGGTTCAACCGATCGTGGCGACCGCCATCGGCTGGATCGTCTATGACGAGCGGCTGGCCTTGCCAGACCTGGTGGGCGTGGCGATGGTTGCGGTCGCGCTGGTACTGGTCCGGCGCGGATCGACGGTTGCCAAGCCGGGCGATAGGGACGACGGATAGGATATGACCGAGGCTGCCATGACCGATGTTCAGGACCTGACTCTCGACGAGGTGCGTGCGCTGCTGGCCGACGGCATCGCGTCCAACGCCGCGTTCGACGGCTGGGGCGACGATGCGCGCGACATGGCGGCGGACGCGGCGGGCATCGACCGCGACATCGCGCGACTCGCCTTCAAGGACGGCCCGGTCGCGATGATCGACGCCTGGTTCGGTCAGATCGACCAGGCGATGGTCGAGGCGGTGCCCGCCGACCGGGCAGCCCAGATGAAGATTCGCGAACGCATCACCGCGCTGGTCGAGGCACGGCTGGCCGCCGCCGCCCCCAATCGCGAAGCGCTGCGCCGCGCGTTGACCATCCTCGCCATGCCGCAAAACGCCGCCACGGCCGCGCGACTCGGCTGGCGCACGGTCGACGCGATCTGGGCGCAGGCGGGCGACACCGCGACCGACTATAACCATTATACCAAGCGTGCGACGCTGTTCGCCGTCTATGCCTCGACCATCGCGGTGTTCCTGAACGACGAGAGCGAGGATCACGCCGACACCCGGGCCTTCCTTGCGCGGCGGATCGAAGGGATCATGCGGTTCGAGAAGTGGAAGGCAGGGATCACCAAGCGCGGTGAGAATATGCCCAGCCTGTCGCGGTTTATCGGGCGGTTGCGCTATCCGGCGGTGTGAGGGGTGCCCGGCCTACGCCTGGGCGCCGATCCTCTCACCCAATTCACCAACTGGTAATTGATAATCAATCGCACCGGGGTTATGTATGCCCCATGGCGATGCTCAGCAGTCTCGAAACCCTTCCCCGGCGGCAACCGGCGACCGTGGCCGCGATCGACTGGACCCAGTTGGCCCTGCCCGAAGCGCGTCGTTTGCGCGAACTGGGCTTCGACGAAGGCGTGGGTGTCGAGGTGCTGCACCGCGCCACGCTGGGCGGCGGGCCCATCGCCTGCCGGATCGGCCGGATGACCGTGGCGCTGCGTCGCCGGGTCGCAGCCTCGATCCGCGTCGCGCCGAGCGCCTGAGGCTTAGCCCGGACGGATGAACGCTGCACCGCTGGTCGCGCTCGTCGGCAATCCCAATGCCGGCAAAAGCGCCCTGTTCAACGCGCTGACCGGCGCGCGGCAGAAGGTCGGCAATTATCCCGGCGTCACCGTCGAGCGGCATTCGGGCCGACTCGTGCTGGACGATGGCCGCGCGGTCGAGCTGGTCGACCTGCCCGGTGCCTATAGCCTCGATCCCGGCAGCTTGGACGAACAGGTCACGCGCAATGTCGTGATGGGCTCGCAGGCGGGCGAGCGGCGCCCCGATGCGCTGGTCGTCGTGGTCGACGCCGCCAATCTCGACAATCATCTACGCTTCACGCTCCAGCTGATCGCGCTCGGCCTGCCGGTCGTGGTCGCGCTCAACATGGTCGACCTGGCCGAGCGTGACGGACTGACCCTCGACGCCGATATCCTGGCGCGCGAACTGGGCGTGACGGTCATCCCGACCGTTGCCGTCCGCCGTCGCGGGCTCGACACGCTGAAGGCCGAGATCGACCGGCTGGTGTCGCAGGAGCGGCCGCACGCCATAGCGGCAGCCGACCGGATCGACGATATCGTCACGCTGCAACGCCGCGCGCGCCAGATCGCGTCCGCCGCCACCGTGGCGGAGACGCCGACGCGCCGCTGGACGCACATGCTCGACTCGGTCGCGCTCCATCCGATCGCCGGGCCGATCCTGCTGGTCGGGCTACTGTTCATCATGTTCCAGGCGGTCTTCGCCTGGTCGCAGACGCCGGTCGAATGGATCGAGGCCGGATTCAAATGGCTGGAAATCCAGGCAGGACTGTTACTGCCGGACGGCTGGGTCCGCAGCCTGATCACCGACGGCCTGATCGCCGGTGTCGGCGCGGTCCTCGTGTTTCTGCCGCTGATCCTGATCCTGTTCCTGTTCATCCTGGTGCTGGAGGCGACCGGCTATATGGTCCGCGCCGCCTTCCTGCTGGACCGGCTGATGGCACAGGTAGGCCTGTCGGGGCGCGCCTTCATCCCGCTGCTGTCGTCTTTCGCCTGCGCGGTGCCCGGCATCATGGCGACGCGCACAATCGACGACGAGAAGGACCGGCTGACCACGATCCTGATCGCACCGATGATGACCTGTTCGGCGCGGCTGCCCGTCTATACCATCATCATCGGCGCCTTTATTCCGGATCGACAGGTGCTGCCGTTCGTCGGCTTGCAGGGGCTGGTGCTGCTCGGCCTGTATATGATGGGCATCCTCGGCGCGTTCGTCGCCGCGCTGCTGCTGCGCCGCACCGTCACCAAGGGCGCATCGTCGGGCTTCATGATGGAAATGCCTAAATATCAGTGGCCTCGCTTAGACGACGTCTTGCTGGGCCTGTGGAGCCGCGCGCTGATCTTCCTGAAGCGCGCCGGGACCACCATCGCGCTGACCACCGTCATCCTGTGGGCGCTGCTCTCCTTCCCCAAGCCGCCGGAGGGCTCAGGGATTTCGCCGGTCGATTATTCGATCGCGGGCCGTATCGCCAACGGGATCGAGGTCGCCGTGCGTCCGATCGGCTTCAACCGCGACATCGCCCTCGCGCTCGTGCCCGCCATGGCGGCGCGCGAGGTCGCGGTGGCGGCGATCGGCACCGTCTATGCCATCGACGATACCGAGCATGAGGGCGGCCAGAAGGCGATGACCGACAAGCTGAAGCGCAACTGGTCGCTGCCCACCGCGCTCGCCTTCCTGATGTGGTTCGTCTTTGCGCCGCAGTGCATCTCGACCATCGCGGTGACGCGTCGGGAAACCAACGGATGGAAATGGCCAGCCTTCATGGTAGGGTATCTCTTCGTGACCGCCTATGTCATGGCGGGCATCACATATTGGCTGGCCATATTCGCCGGCCTCTAGGCAAGATACAGGACTGATACATGGCGGGCAGCGTCAACAAGGTGATTCTCGTCGGCAATCTGGGACGCGATCCCGAGAGCCGCTCCTTCCAGAACGGCGGCAAGGTGGTCGAGCTGCGCATCGCCACGTCCGAATCGTGGAAGGACCGCAACAGCGGCGAGCGCAAGGAAAAGACCGAGTGGCACACGGTCAAGATCTTCAACGAGGGACTGGCGAACGTCGCCGAGCGTTTCCTGCGCAAGGGATCGAAGGTCTATATCGAAGGCGCGCTGACCACCCGCAAGTGGCAGGACCAGCAGGGTAACGACCGTTACTCGACCGAGGTGACGCTGCAGGGCTTCAACTCGGTGCTGACCATGCTCGACGGCCCCGGCGGCGGTCAGGGCGGCGGCGGTGGCCGTGGCGGCAGCGATTTCGGCGGCGGCGATGATTTCGGCGGCGGCGATTTCGGTGGCGGGTCGAGCGGCTTTGGCGGTGGTTCGTCGGGCGGCGGTTACGGCGGCGGCGCGCGCAATTCCGGTGGCGGCGCAAGCCAAAGCGGGAACGGCGGCAACCGTGGCGGGTTCGGACAGGGCGGCGGCTTCGCCGACGATCTGGACGACGACGTTCCGTTCTGATCGTCGACGGCCTTCTCCACGGTGAGGACATGCAGGACACGGTAATTCGGGCGGACTCGGCGATCGGCCAACAGGATGGGATGACGGACATGCTCGACCCATCGGCCATGACGGAAGCAGAGCGCACCGCGCTGATCCGCCGCTACGATCTGGCGGGTTATCGCGAAAACGGATGCCTGGACGACCTGACCACCTTTGCCGCCGAATTGTGCGGCACCCCGGTCGCGCTGGTCAGCCTGGTCGAGGAAGAGTCGCAGCAATTCCTGTCCGCGCTGGGCTTTGACGAGCCGCAGACGCCGCGTGATACCTCCTTCTGCGCCCATGCGATGGTGGCGGGGGAAACCGTCATGGTCGTGCCCGACGCGCGGCTGGACCCGCGCTTCGCCGATTTCCCGCTGGTGGTGGGGCCGCCGCATATCCGTTTTTATGCGGGCGCGCGACTGTTGTCGCATGAAGGCGTGCCGCTGGGCGCGATCTGCGTCATCTCGCCCGAACCGCGTCCGCAAGGGCTGACCGACTTTCAGTTTCGCGGGCTGGAGATTCTGGCAACCGCCGTCATGGGCCGGTTGCAGGACCGCCGCGCCCAGCTCGAACACGAACAGACCGTCGAGGCCTCGGAGGCGCGCGTCGCCGACAGCGAGCAGCGGTTTCGTACCCTGGCCGACACCATGCCACAAATGGTCTGGTCGACCCTGCCCGACGGCTATCACGATTATTACAACGCCCGCTGGTACGACTATACCGGCATGGAACCCGGCTCGACGGATGGCGAAGCGTGGAACGGCATGTTCCATGCCGACGATCAGGAGCGGGCCTGGACGCGCTGGCGCCATAGCCTGGCGACCGGTGAGCCCTATCAGATCGAATATCGGCTGCGGCACCGTGACGGCACTTATCGCTGGGTGCTGGGCCGCGCCCTGCCGATCCGTGATGCCGAGGGGCGGATTACCCGTTGGTTCGGCACCTGCACCGACATTCACGAACAGAAGCTGGCGCTGGAAGAGCGCGAGATTGTCAGCCAGGAGCTGAGCCACCGGATCAAGAATATCTTCGCGGTGATCTCTGGCCTGATCGCCTTTGCCGCGCGCAGCCATCCGGGTTTTGCCGGCATTTCCAGCGACCTGCGCGACCGGATCACCGCGCTGGGCCGCGCGCACGACTTCGTCCGTCCGCACAGCCCGCAGTCGCAGCCCAAGGCGCGGCAGGACTCGCTCCATGGCCTGCTGACCGACCTGTTCGATCCGTATCGCGGCGATGCGGACACCCGCATCCACCTGTCGGGGGAGGATGTCCTGGTCGACGATCGATCGGCCACGCCGCTGGCGCTGCTGTTCCACGAACTGGCGACCAATGCCGCCAAATATGGCGCGCTGTCGGTGGTCGAGGGACATGTCGAGCTGGCCGTGCGGCAGGACGGAGAGATGGTCACGCTCTGCTGGCAGGAGCGGGGTGGTCCGGTGCTGGAGCATACGCCCGATCATGCCGGGTTTGGATCGCAATTGGTCGAACTGTCGGCGGTGCGCCAGCTAGGCGGCACGGTGCGGCGCGACTGGCGGCGAGACGGGCTGGTGGTAACGATCGACGTGCCGCTGGCCGCGTTCAGCCGCCCGCCCGGCACCGGGCCCTGTCGTTCAGGCTAAGCGTCGGGGCTCAGGCGTTCAGGCCGAGCGGCATGACATAATCGGTGGATGCGACATCCGCGCCCGTCGCCATGGCCGCCGCGGCCAGGATCGCCCGCTCGCTGAACGGTTTGCGGATATAACCAAGCGCCTGGCAGTTCGATCCGATCTGCGCGGGGTTGGCGGTGACGAACACGATCTTGACGCCGAACTGCTCGGCCAGCTGGCGCGCGATGTCCGGCCCCGTCGCACCGTCGCGCAGGTTCACATCGACAAAGGCAAAGGTGCAGCCGGGCGCAGTTTCGATGGCGGTGCGGCTATCCGCCGCGATGCCGGCTACCTGATAGCCGGCATCGGTCAGAATGCGCTCCAGATCGAGGGCCACGAAAATCTCGTCTTCCACGATCAGGGCGGTTTGGCTCATGTCAAATTCCCGTCACTTTCCGGCTCAACACTCTTGATCCAGATAAAGTTCCGAACTGTCGTCGTTTCAGCGACGTAACAGAAAGACCGCATGTTCGGCGCGGAAATTGGCCGCCGCCGCACTGGTCGGGCGACCACGCGACAGGAACCAGCTACCCTCCACCGTAATCCGCCGCTGGCGCACGAAGGCGCGGAAATCGTCGATCGTGACATGGTGGATATTGGGTGTGTCATACCATTGTTCGGGCAGCAGCTTGGTCACCGGCATCCGTCCGCCCCACAGCAGCGAGGTCCGCACCCGCCAATGCGCGAAATTGGGGAAGGACACGAAGGCGCGGTGACCGATGCGCAGCAGATGGTCGAGAACCTGGTCGGGCGCGCGTGCCGTCTGCAACGTCTGGCTGAGGATCGCATAGTCGAACCCCTTGTCCGGGTATCCCGCCAGGTCGACATCGGCATCGCCCTGCACCACCGCCAGCCCGCGCGCGACCGCCGAGGCAACATTGGCCGGGTCGATCTCCAGCCCGCGCGCATCCACCCCCGCCTCGTCGCGCAGCGCCGCCATCAGCTGTCCGTCGCCGCAGCCGATATCCAATACACGGGCACCGCGCGCGACGTGGCGCGCGATGATCGCCAGATCGGGACGCAGCGGCTCGCTCATGGCTCGGCCCGCAGGAAGCCGTCGATCACCCGGTTCATCTCAGGCGCGTCGAGCAGGAAGGCGTCATGGCCGTACGGGCTCGACAGCTCGACGAAGCTCGCCGCCGCCCCGGCCGCATTGAGTGCCTGCACGACGGCGCGGGACTCCGAGGTGGGATAGAGCCAGTCGGTGTCGAAGCTGATCAGGCAAAAGCGCGTCTTCGTCCCCCGAAAGGCGTTGGCGAGCAGCCCGCCATGTTCCTCGGCCAGATCGAAATAGTCGAGCGCACGGGTGATATAGAGATAAGAATTGGCGTCGAACCGGTCGACGAAGCTCAATCCCTGATGCCGCAAATAGCTCTCGACCTGGAAATCCGCGTCGAAACCGAAGCTCTTCGCGCCATCCGGCCGGTCGGGGCGCGCCTGCAGCCGCCGCCCGAACTTCTCGGTCAGCCCGGCCTCGGACAGATAGGTGATGTGCGCCGCCATCCGCGCGACCGCCAGCCCTGCGGCGGGGGGATCGTTCGCCTCGTAATAGGCGCCGCCATTCCACTTGGGATCGGCCATGATCGCCTGCCGCCCGACCTCGTGAAAGGCGATGTTCTGCGCCGAATGCCGCGCGGTCGAGGCGACCATGACGCAGGCGCGCACGCGTTCCGGGAAGGTCGCCGCCCAGCTCAGCGCCTGCATCCCGCCCATCGATCCACCGACCACCGCCTTCAGCTGCCCGACACCCAGATGGTCCAGCAGCATCGCCTGCGCGCGCACCATGTCGCGAATGGTGATGACGGGGAAGCGCATCCCCCAGGGTTCGGCGGTCGAGGGGTCGATGGTCGCGGGGCCGGACGATCCCATGCAGCTGCCGATGACGTTCGAGCAGATGACGAAATGCCGCGCCGGGTCGATCGGCTTGCCCTCGCCCACCAGGCGCGTCCACCAGCCGGGCTTGCCGGTGCGCGGATGGGGCGAGGCGACATGCTGGTCGCCGGTCAGTGCATGGCAGATCAGGATGGCGTTCGAGCCATCGGCGTTCAGCGTGCCATAGGTCTCATACCCGATCTCGACCGGGGACAGCAGCCCGCCACCGTCGAGCCGAAGCGGCCCCGGCAGCACGACATGGCGCGACAGACCGAAGCGCTGGTCGTCGCCAAGGGAGTGCGTGGAAACGGAAGCGGCCATGGAGCGATATCCGCTAGGCCGCGATGCTTGGCAACGCAAGGGCGAGGCCGCTATGGCGGGTCGCATGACCGAGCTCACCGCCCCCGAACCGATCTCCTGGGTCAAGGCCATCGCGCCCTACGTCCCCGGCCGCGCGACGACTGATGACGGGCGCAAGGTCGCCAAGCTGTCCTCCAACGAAAATCCGCTGGGCACCAGCGAAAAGGCGCGCGCCGCCTTCGCCGCCGCCGCCGCCCATCTGGAGCGTTACCCCGATGCGGGCGCGACCGCGCTGCGTCAGGCGATCGGCGAAGTGCATGGGCTGGACCCGGCGCGGATCATCTACGGCACCGGCTCGGACGAGATTCTCCACCTCGCGGCGGGCGCGTTCGCGGGGCCGGGGGACGAGATCATCCATGTCCGCTACGGCTTTGCGGTCTATGAGATCGCGACGCGGCGTGTCGGTGCGGAGCCGGTGGTGGTCGCCGACCATGACTATGCCACCGATGTCGACGCGATCCTGGCAGCCGTGACGGACAAGACCAAGGTCGTCTTCGTCGCCAACCCCAACAACCCGACCGGCACCTATGCGGCCGCGGGCGAGATCGCGCGATTGCACGCGGGGCTGCCGCCCCATGTCCTGCTGGTTCTCGACCAGGCATATGCCGAGTATCTGGAGCCGGGCGAGGATGATGGCGGGCTGGCGCTGGCCGAGCGGGCGGGCAACGTGCTCGTCTCGCGCACCTTCTCCAAGATTCATGGCCTCGCCGCCGAGCGGATCGGCTGGGGCTATGCCGCCGCGCCGATCATCGACGCGCTGCACCGCATCCGCGCCCCGTTCAACGTGACCATTGCGGGCCAGAACGCCGCGATCGAGGCGATCCGCGACCGCGCCTTTGTCGAGGCATCGCGCGCGCACAACGCGAAGTGGCTCGGCTGGTTCGAGGAACAGATCGCGTCGCTGGGCAATGCGGGCCTGCGCTGCGTGCCGTCCAAGGCCAATTTCTCGCTAGTGCTGTTCGAGGGCCAGCTGACCGCCGAGCGTGCCTATCACGGGTTGATGGACGCGGGGTACATCGTCCGCTGGCTGCCGAGCCAGGGGCTGGGCCATGGCCTGCGCATCACCATCGGCACCGAGGATGAGGTGAAGGGCGTCGTCGCCGCGTTGCGCCAGATGGTAAACGCTGCATAATGCTCCCCTTCGCGCGGATCACTATCATCGGGCTTGGCCTGATCGGCTCCTCGGTTGCGCGGGCGGTGCGCAAGGCGATGCCGACCGCGCGGATCACCGCCTATGACGCCGATCCGCAGGTGCGCGAGACGGTGCGCGCGCTCGATCTGGCCGACGATGTCGCCGACACGGCGGGCGCGAGCGTGATCGACGCCGACTTCGTGATCCTGTGCGTGCCAGTCGGCGCGATGGGCACGGTCGCCACCGAGTTCGCCGACGACCTGTCCGCCGAGGCGATCGTGTCCGACGTGGGCAGCTGCAAGGGATCGGTGCTCGCCGCGCTCACCGAAGCGCTGCCGGGCGCGACGATCATCCCCGCGCACCCGGTCGCGGGCACCGAGCGCAGCGGGCCGGAGGCGGGCTTCGCCACGCTGTTCCAGAAGCGCTGGTGCATCGTCACGCCGCCCGAAGGCGCGGATGAACTCGCCGTAGAGCGGGTCGCGGAGTTCTGGCGACGGCTGGGCGCCGATGTCGAACTGATGGCCCCCGACCATCACGACCGGGTGCTCGCCGTCACCAGCCACTTGCCGCACCTGATCGCCTATACGATCGTCGGCACCGCCAGCGATCTGGAGGAAGTGACCCAGTCCGAGGTCATCAAATATTCCGCCGGTGGCTTTCGCGACTTCACCCGCATCGCCGCCTCCGACCCGACCATGTGGCGCGACGTGTTCCTGACCAATCGCGAGGCGGTGCTGGAGATGCTCCAGCGTTTCTCCGAGGATTTGAGCCAGCTGCAACGCGCGATTCGCTGGGGCAAGGGCGACGAGCTGTTCGACCTGTTCAGCCGCACCCGCGCCATCCGTCGCTCGATCATCGACCAGGGCCAGGACGATGCGCGCGAGGATTTCGGGCGGAACCACGAGGGATAAGTTTTTCCTCCCCTGTAAGGGGAGGTGGCGCGCGCAGCGCGACGGAGGGGTGTCCCGCTATCGAGAGGGCGACACCCCCTCCACCGCTTCGCGGCGGTCCCCCTCCCCTTAGGGTCAGGACTCGTTGATCACAGCCAGAAGATGACGGTAGCTGCCAAGGTGATGGCAGAGAAAAAGGCGGTTGGGCAGCGATCATAGCGGGTAGCGACGCGTCGCCAGTCCTTGAGGCGGCCG
>CAJYRW010000085.1:0-8728 GCA_913777475.1 uncultured Sphingomonas sp.
TCGGACCTTCGAGGAAGGTTCGGCGGGCGCGGCGCTGCCCAGCTTTGCTGTTGAGGGCGGGTCGGTTTCCATCATCGACGCACTGATCGGCTTGGGCTTTGCCAAGTCCAAGGGAGAGGCGCGGCGGCTGATAGCGGGCGGCGGCGCGCGGGTCGATGGCGAGAAGGTGTCGGATGAGAATGCCGTCATCGCCGTGGGTGGAGAACCGGTGAAGCTGTCGTCGGGTAAGAAGAATCACGGATTGCTGACGGCGGGGTGATATCCTTCGACCTCACCGAGACTGAACAGAGGTTGGGACCTTCTTGTTTTCCATAAAGGCTGTTCCCCGGCGAAGGCCGGGGCCCAGTTTCTACCAAGTCGACGAAGCGGGATAAGGGTGCGTGGGAGGCATTTTCTCCGCCCCATCAACCGCAAAGCAACTGGACCCCGGCCTCCGCCGGGGTACGGGCTGCAACTCACCCCCGCCGGACCACCACCGCCCCTGCAATCACCAGCGCGACCCCGATGACCTTTCCCAAAGTCACCGGCTCGACCCGCACTCCGAACAGCCCGAAGTGATCGACGATCAGCGCCGCCACCAACTGGCTGGCGATCGCAGCGGTCAGCGCCACCGAAATCCCCAGACGCGGCGCCGCATAGGCGAGTACCGCCACGAACCCGGCTCCGTAAAATCCGCCCAACCAAGCCCAACCCGGCGCGCCTTTCAACGCTGCCGGGCTGGTCCGGTCGATCGCGGCCCAAGCCACCGCCAGCACCACTGTGCCAATGAGGAAGGACGTCAGTGCCGCCAGCACCACCGACCCCGACGCCTTGGCGAGCGCGGCGTTGGTCGGCGGCTGGATCGCCAGACCGAGGCCCGCGATCAGAACGAGAATAAGTGGAAAGACAGCCGCCATACGCGCCCAACGCCACGAACGCTGCTTCGTTCAGCCCGAACGCAGCAGCGCCACGCCAGCATCGCGCTCAAACAGATACAGCGCCGTCCGCGCCGCCTGCCCGCGCGGTGCCTCCAGCCCGCCATCACGATCGATCAGCAACCGCGCATCATCCTGCGCGCACTGCATCAGGTCGGCCATGTTCTCCGGCGTGGCGAGACGGAACGCCATCTCCCCCGATTGCCGCGTGCCGAGCAGTTCGCCCGCCCCGCGCAACCGCAAATCCTCTTCTGCGATCCGAAAGCCGTCATTGGTCTCGCGCATCAGGGCGAGCCGCGCCCGCGACGTCTCCGACAGATGCGAGCCACGCAGGAGCAGGCAGCGCGAAAGCCCCCCGCCCCGCCCGACGCGCCCGCGCAACTGGTGCAGCTGCGCCAGACCGAAGCGGTCGGCATGTTCGATCACGATCAGCGTGGCATTGGGCACGTCCACGCCGACCTCAATCACCGTCGTCGCGACCAGCACGCCCAAGCGCCCGCCCGCGAACGCCTCCATCACCGCATCCTTCTCGGCGGGCTTCATCTTGCCGTGAACCAGGCCGACCCGCTCGCCGAATCGGGCGCGCAGGGTTTCGGCACGCATCTCGGCGGCGGCGAGGTCGGACTTCTCGCTTTCTTCGACCAGCGGACAGACCCAATACGCCTGCCCGCCGTCCGACAGATGACGGCCCAGCGCGTTGACCACCTCGTCCAGCCGGTCTTCGGACACCACGCGCGTCTCAATTGGCTGGCGGCCCGGCGGCATCTCGTCCAGGCGGCTGACATCCATCTCGCCATAATTGGCCAGCGTCAGCGTACGCGGGATCGGCGTCGCGGTCATGGCGAGCAGGTGCGGCGGGGCCTTGCCCTTGGCCGACAGCATCATCCGCTGTGCCACGCCGAAGCGGTGCTGCTCATCCACCACCACCAGCGCCAGGTCACGGTACGTCACGGTTTCCTGGAAGATGGCGTGGGTCCCGACCAGAATGTCGATCTCGCCCGCCGCCAGCGCCATCAGCGTGGCTTCCCGCGCCTTGCCCTTGTCGCGGCCCGTCAGCACCGCGATCTCGATCGGAAGTCCGGCAAGCGTCTTGCGAAGCGTCTCGTAATGCTGGCGGGCGAGGATTTCGGTCGGAGCCAGCATCGCCGCCTGCGCCAGATCGCCCTCGATCTCGCGCACCGTCCGGCTCTGCGCACCGGTGAGCGTATAGGGCAGCTTGAGCATGTCGCGCAGCCGCCCGTCACCGCTCAGCGCCCGACCGCGCCGCTTGCGGGTATCGGCCCGGACCAGCGTCATCGCCAGCTGGTTGGCGAACACCTCGTCATAGCCCAGCCGCTCCCGCGCCTTGGCATCCGCCGGATCGGCATGGATGCGCGCCAAGGCCTCGCGCCAGTCGGGCCAGCCGCGCTGCGCCTTCAGCCCCGGCTCGATCCATTCGGGCAGGTCGGGCGAGCGCTCCACCGCCTGCACCGCCAGCGCCCCCAGACGCCGCGAGGTGATCCCCTCGGACAGCGGATAGATCGCCTCGCGCTCGCGAAAGCCCTCGGTGCTGTCGCCCAGATCGGGGTGCACGATCTGCAAATCCTGGCCGTACAGGTCGAGGCGGCCCGACACGATTTTCGTCTCGCCGATGGGCAGCAGCTTCTTCACCCAACCCGAATTGCCGCCGAAATAGACGAGCGCGACGCTGTTCCCGGCCGCGTCCTCCGCCCGCACGCGCGTCGGGCCGCGCGGGGAGGATGAGACGCGGTGCTCCTTCACGGTCAGCGGGATAGCGATCACCCTCCCCGCATCGGAAACCATCAGTTCGTCCCGCGCGAAACGGTCGATATGGCCGGTCGGCAAATGAAAGGCGACATCGACCACGCGCGCGATGCGCAGGCGTTCGAGCGGCTTGGCGAGGCCGGGCCCGACGCCTTTCAGCGACGTGACCTCGGCGAACAGCGGATTGAGGATATCGGGACGCATGACTAGATGGGTGCGTATAGCCTCAAGCCCCCGCACGCCGCCAGAGCGTGCGGGCGTTAATCTCGTTGGATCGGAACCCCATGGACCACGAAACCCGTATCAAGCGCCTTCGCTTTCGCGCATGGCATCGCGGCACCAAGGAAGCCGACCTGATGATCGGCGGCTTCTTCGACGCGCATCATGAAACGCTGTCGCTGGAAGAACTCGACTGGTTCGAGGCGCTGCTGGAGGAGCAGGATGTCGACATCATGGCCTGGGCGATCGGTACGCAGCCCTGTCCGCCTGAGTGGGACGGCCCGGTGATGCAGCGGATGCGCGCGCTGAATTTCGTGCCGATCGCCCGGTAACTTATTCAAGTTCAGCCGTTCACCTGCCCGACGACCCCAGCTTCGGAACCCCATGCCCGATATCAAGACGATCCTGACCGCCAAGAGCCCGCTGACCCTGTCGGGCGTTCCGGCGGGGTTCCTGCCCGTGCTGCTCGCCGATCTGGCCCGCGCCGCGACGACCCGCGCGGTCTTCATCTGCGCCGACGAAGCGCAGATGCGCGAACTGGCCTCGACCGCGACCTATTTTGCGCCCGAGCTGGAGGTGTTGCAGATCCCGGCCTGGGACTGCCTGCCCTATGACCGCGCCTCGCCCACCTTGCGCGTCATGGCGGAGCGGATCGCGGGGCTCCACCGGCTTCAGGCCAAGCCCAAGACGCCGCAACTCGTCCTGACCACCGCGAACGCCGCGACGCAGCGCGTGCTGACGCCGTTCCGCATCCGCCAGCTGGTCGCGCGTCTTGCACCGGGTGAGCGGATCGGGCTGGAAAAGCTGTCGGCGCTGCTCCAGGCGAACGGCTATGTCCGTACCGAGACGGTGCACGACCAAGGCGAATTCGCGGTGCGCGGCGGGCTGGTCGACCTGTTCCCCAGCGGCGAGGAACAGGCGCTGCGCCTCGATTTCTTCGGCGACGAGATCGAGAGCGTCCGCACCTTCGACCCCGCCGACCAGCGGACGACGGGCCGGGTTGAGGGCTTCACCCTGCTCCCCGCCTCCGAAGCGCTGCTCGACGAGGAATCGATCAAGCGCTTTCGTACCCGCTATCGCGAAACCTTCGGCGCGACGGCGACCGGCGACCCGCTGTATCAGGCGGTGTCGGAGGGGCGGCGCATGGCGGGCATGGAGCAGTGGCTGCCGCTGTTCGAAGAGAAGCTGTCGACGCTGTTCGACCATCTTGGCGACGGGACCGTAGTGGTGCGCGACAGCGGCGTGACCGCCGCGGCAACTGCGCGGTTCGAGGCGGTCGCCGACTATTACGAGAACCGCAAACGCGCCGAGGCCGCCCAGCCGGGCAGCTTCCGCCCCCTGCCCGCCAAAACGCTGTACCTGACGGACAAGGAATGGGGCGAAGGGCTGGAGGCCGCGACCGCGCATCTCGTCTCGCCCTTCCATGAGCCGCAAAGCGCGACCGTCCTCGACTTCGAGGTCGATGGCGCGCGCGACTTCGCGCCCGAACGCGCCGCCCACGCCAATATCTATGAGGCGGTGGTCGATCACGTCGAGGCCCTGCGCAAGGAGGGCCGCAAGCCTGTCCTCGCCAGCTATTCCATCGGCGCGCGCGAACGGCTCGGCAGCCTGCTGAAGGACCATGGGCTGAAGGGCGCCAAGGCCGCCGAGACCTGGCAGGAAGCGCTGGGCATCGCCGATACGTCGAAGAGCTTCGGCGTCGCGCTCGTCGTCCTGCCGCTCGACCATGGCTTTACCGCGCCGGGCATTGCGGTGCTGACCGAACAGGACATGCTGGGCGACCGACTGATCCGGCGGCAGAAGCGGCGCAAGTCGGCCGATGCGTTTCTGGCCGAACTGGCGACGCTCTCGCCCGGCGATCTGGTGGTCCATTCGGACCATGGCATCGGCCGCTATGAGGGACTGACCTCGATCCCCGTGGGCAAGAGCCCGCACGATTGCGTCGCCCTGTCCTATGCGGGCGGCGACAAGCTCTATGTGCCGGTCGAGAATCTCGAAGTCCTGACCCGCTACGGCTCGGGCGAGGACGGGGCGACGCTCGACCGTCTGGGCGGCGAGGCGTGGCAGCGGCGCAAGGCGAAGATGAAGGAGCGCATCCGCGAGATCGCGGGTGAACTGATCGCCGTCGCCGCCGAACGCGCGTTGCGCCCCGGCGAGGTGGCCGAGCCCGACAGCGCGGGCTATCCGGCATTCGTCGACCGCTTCCCCTATGAGGAAACCGATGATCAGGACCGCGCTATCGACGATGTGCTGGGCGACCTGACCGCGGGCAAGCCGATGGACCGGCTGATCGTCGGCGATGTCGGCTTCGGCAAGACCGAAGTCGCGCTCCGCGCCGCCTTCGTCGCCGCTATGGCGGGGATGCAGGTGGCGGTCGTCTGTCCGACCACGCTCCTCGCGCGACAGCATTACAACAATTTCGTCGCGCGGTTCGAGGGCTTCCCAATCAAGATCGGCCGCCTCTCCCGCTTGGTCACCGCGACCGAGGCGAAGCGGACCAAGGACGGTGCCGCGTCGGGCGATATCGACATCGTGGTCGGCACCCATGCGCTGCTCGCCAAGAATGTCGAGTTCAAGCGGCTGGGCCTCGTCATCGTCGACGAGGAACAACGGTTTGGCGTCACCCACAAGGAGCGGTTGAAGGCGCTGAAGGCCGACGTCCATATGCTGACGCTGACCGCCACGCCGATCCCGCGCACGCTGCAAATGGCGATGTCGGGGCTGCGCGAGCTGTCGGTGATCCAGACGCCGCCGGTCGATCGCCTCGCGGTGCGCACCTATGTCATGCCCTGGGACCCGGTGGTCCTTCGCGAGGCGCTGCTGCGCGAACATTATCGCGGCGGGCAGAGCGTCCTCGTCACCCCGCGCGTCGCCGACCTTCCGGATATCGAGGAATATCTGCGCAAGGAGGTGCCAGAGGTTCGCTATGTCGTCGCCCACGGCCAGATGTCGGCGACCGAGGTCGAAGAGCGCATGTCCGCTTTCTACGACCGCAAGTTCGAGGTGCTGGTGTCGACGACCATTATCGAGAGCGGCATCGACATTCCGTCCGCGAACACGATGATCGTCAATCGCGCCGACCGCTTCGGCCTGGCCCAGCTCTATCAGCTGCGCGGGCGGGTCGGCCGGTCGAAGACTCGCGCCTATGCCTATATGGTCACGCCGCCCGAGCGGATGATGACCGAGGCGGCGGAGAAGCGGTTGAAGGTGCTGTCCGACCTCGACTCGCTGGGCGCGGGCTTCCAGCTGGCCAGCCATGACCTCGACATTCGCGGCGCGGGCAACCTGCTCGGCGACGAACAGTCGGGGCATATCAAGGAGGTCGGCTACGAACTCTACCAGTCGATGCTGGAAGAGGCGATCATGGAGGCCAAGGCGGGCGGCGCGTTCGAGAAGAAGCGCGACTTCTCGCCCCAGATCACCGTCGACGCCCCCATCCTGATCCCCGACGATTACGTCCCCGATCTGGACCTGCGCATGGGGCTGTATCGCCGTCTCAACGACCTCGAAAAGCACAGCGAAGTGGAGGAATTCGCCGCCGAGATGATCGACCGGTTCGGGCCTTTGCCGGAAGCGACCGACAATCTGATCCAGGTCATCAAGATCAAGCTGAACGCCAAGAAGGCCTGCATCGCCAAGATGGATGTCGGCCCGCGCGGTGTGCTGGTCGCCTTCCACGACAACCGCCCGCCCAATGTCGACGGGCTGTTCGCCTATGTCGAGCGGCTGGGCGAACTGGCCAAGCTGCGCCCGGACGGCAAGCTGGTGCTCAACCGCGCCTGGCCGGATGCCAAGGCGCGGCTGCACGGTGCGCTGCAATTGTCGAAGGGATTGGCGAAGGCGGCGGGGTGATCGTCCCGCCGCTGATCAACTGCTATGATCGGAGACGATCTTCCAGCCATCGGCGCGGCGCTCGAAGACCAGGGTGGTCATCCCGCTCTCGGCCTTTGCGCCGCCTGACAGGTTCCAGCGGGCAAAAAGAATGCGGCGGTCGCCGATCCGCTTGAGATGGAGAAAGTCGAAGCGAAGCTGGCCGCGACTGTTCGCGCCACCGGTAAAGCTCTTGCGATAACTCTCGGCAATAGCGGGCTTTCCCTGGATCAGCCCCTTGCTGCCGACGAACACCGCATCGGGCGCATAGAGGGCCATGAAGCGGTCCAGATCGCCCGCATTCCACCCTTGCGCGCTTTCCAGCATCACCGACCGGATTGCGGCTTCGGCCGGATCGGCGACCGGGGCCGCGGCATGGACTGCCATCGGCGGCAACATAAAGGCTGCCGCGATCGTCAGGCCGCGCATTCCATTTCCTCCTCGACCATCGCCTGCAACGCCTTTTCGTCCAGCGGCGCGGCACACAGGAAACCCTGATAGGTTTCGCAGCCCAGTCGTCCGAGCAACTGGGCCTGCGCTTCCGTTTCCACCCCCTCGGCGATGATTCCCATGCCGAGTTGCGCCGCGATACGAATGATCCCGCGAACGACCACCCGGTCGCGCCGCGTTCCATCGACCTCGGTCACCAAGGCGCGGTCGATCTTGAGATAATCGATGGGCAGGTTGGTGAGATAGGCCAGACTGGAATAGCCGGTGCCGAAATCGTCGATCGCCACCCGCACGCCCTTCGCCCGCAGCGTGTCGAGCACCTGCGCGGCGCGGTCCAATTCGCGGATCAGTCCGGTCTCGGTGATCTCGACGGTCAGCCGCGCGATCGGAAAGCCGCTGGCCGCCACGCGGTCGAGAAAGATGCGGGCGAAACCGGCCCGACCGATATCGGCGGCGGTCACGTTGATCGACAGGCGCAGGTGCGACAGCCGCGCGGGCCAGCGGGCCGCGCGTTGCAGGGCGACCTGCTGGATATGGTCGGACAGCGCCAACCCCAGATCGGCACGCTCGGCCGCAGCAAAAAGGGGGTCGGCGCCCAGCGGCCCCAGGGTCGGATGCCGCCAGCGGGCCAGCGCCTCGACACCGGTGATACGCCCGGTGCGGATGGCGACCTGCGGCTGGAAGACGATATCGATCTCGCCCCGCTCGATGGCGTGGTGGAGGTCGGCGGCCAGCACGTCCAAAGGCGCCACATCGCCGGGATGGGCGAAGCGCAACATCGCGCCGTCGCTCGCCTGCGCCTGGGCCAGTGCCTCACCCGCCCGGGCGAGCAGGCTGGCGGGATCCTCATGGGGACGCGCCTCGGACAGACCGAGCCGGACGCCCAGTCGGATCGGCACCGCACCCGCCTGAACGGGCTGGGCGAGAAGCGTCTCGAGCGTTTCGGCAATGGTCCGCGCCTGTCGGCCATCGGCGACGCCCGCCATGACGAACTCCGCTCCGCCCGACCGGGCGACGATCGCCCGGTCTCCGAATGCCTCCGCCGCGACCGCCTGCATCCGCGCCTCGACCCCGCGCAGCAGCATATTGCCCGCCGGTCGGCCATGTGCGGCGTTGATCAGGTCCAGCCGCGACAGCGACACGACGATCGCGACGCAGGGCTCGCCCCGATCCAGGATATCGGCGACCCAACGATGGATTTCGCCCACTTCGCCGTCCGCATGGGTACGGCGTCGCCGTACGTCGAGCGTCCGGCGGGCATGGCGCTCGGCCAGTCTGAGCGCCGCATGGACCATGGGTTCGCCCGCATCGGGCTCCAGAATATGGGTGGCCCCCGCCGCGAGGAACGCGTCCAGCGTGTCCGGGTCCGAATCGGGCACCGATACCAGCATCGCGGCCCCCGTCGCGGCGATTACCGCCCCCAATGCCTGCGCCGCACGGAGCCCGGAATCGCCTTCACCCTGCGCATCGATCAGGGCAACGCGCGCCTCGCTGGCCAGAAAGGCGCTGAC
>CAJYRW010000086.1:0-8578 GCA_913777475.1 uncultured Sphingomonas sp.
CAATGCCAGGATCACGTCACGGCGTCTTCCAGCGCGTGCATGTCGTCGTCGGACAGGCCGAAATGATGGCCGATCTCATGGATCGTCACATGCACGACCAGATCGTCGAGCCGCACGCCCGTCTCGATCCATTCGTCCAGGATCGCCCGGCGATAGAGATGGATGCGGTCGGGCAAGGCCACGGAATCCATGCTGCTTTTCTCACCGAGCGGCCGCCCATGATACAGGCCGGTCAGATCCAGCGGATGGTCGAGGCCCAGCGCCGCCAGCGTTTCGTCATCGGCGAATTCCTCGACGATCAGGACGACATCGCCCAGATGCGCGGCGAACTCCTGTGGCAGGCGTGCGATCGCATCCCGCGCGATCCGCTCGATCACCTCGGGACCGGGTGCTTCACCAATCGCGTCTTGCCCGCTCATGGCCGCCGTCTTACCGCTGTGCCGGTCAAAAGAACAAGATACGCCAAGGGGACGATCATGGTGGAACGGCTGAGTGAGCTGGACCGGGACGAGGCGCTGGACGGCCTGCCCGACTGGGACTGGGACGAAGGGCGCGATGCGATCAGCCGCCGTTTCGTGTTCGCCGACTTCAACGAGGCGTTCGGCTTCATGACCCGCGTCGCCCTGCTGGCGGAAAAGGCCGACCATCATCCCGAATGGTCCAATGTCTGGAACCGGGTCGATATCGTGTTGACCACCCATGACGCAGGCGGCCTGTCGGCGCGCGACATCGACATGGCCGAGGCGATCGACGCGCTGGTGGAGTGACCGCCAAACCCTCCCCATTTCCGATGGGGGGGACCGCACGGCACAGCCGGGTGGTGGAGGGGCGATGCCCCGCATTCACCACTATCGGCAACAGCACGGCCATGCTCCTCCACCACCGCTTCGCGGCGGTCCCCCTCCCCAAGCACAGCTTGGGGGGGAATGGGTTCAGCCGACCGTCTGTTCGATCGCGCCGAAGATCGGATGGTGGCGGTCGTCCTCCATCCAGATGCGGACCGTGTCACCCTTCTTCAGGAACGGCGTCACTGCCTCGCCACCCCGGATCGTCTCGATCATGCGCAGTTCGGCCAGGCAGCTATAGCCGACACCGCCCTCGGCCACCGGCTTGCCCGGGCCGCCGTCTGAATCGCGGTTGGACACGGTGCCCGACCCGATGATCGTCCCAGCCCCCAGCGCGCGGGTCTTGGCGGCATGGGCGACCAGCGTGCCGAAATCGAAGGTCATGTCCTGCCCCGCGTCCGCCCGACCGAAGGGCTGGCCGTTCAGATCGACCTTCAGCACCCGGTGCAGCTTGCCGTCCCGCCACCAGTCGCCCAGCGACTCCGGCGTCACGAAGACGGGGGAGAAGGCCGAGGCGGGCTTGGACTGGAAGAAGCCGAAGCCCTTGGCCAGTTCGCCGGGGATCAGCCCGCGCAACGACACGTCGTTGGTCAGCCCGACCAGCCGGATCGCCGCCAGCGCCTCCTCACGGCTCGCGCCCATCGGCACATCGCCGGTGACGACGACGACCTCGCCCTCTAGGTCGCAGCCCCAGCTTTCATCCGCCAGCGGAATGGCGTCGCGCGGCCCCAGAAACCCGTCCGAGCCACCCTGATACATCAGCGGGTCGTGCCAGAAGCTGTCGGGCAGTTCCGCCCCGCGCGCCTGGCGGACGAGCGCGACGTGATTCACATAAGCCGATCCGTCGGCCCATTGATAGGCACGCGGCAAGGGCGAGGCGGCGTCATGCTCGTGGAAACGCGCGCGCGGGATCGCCTCATGATCCAGGTCGGTCGCCAGATTGGCAAGCGCGGGCCCATGCGTCTCCCAATCGTCGAGCGCGGCCTGCAACGTCGGCACGATATGCCCCGCATCCGCATACCAGGCGAGGTCGCTCGACACGACGACCAGCTTGCCGTCACGACCATGTTTGAGACTGGCGAGTTTCATGCAGGACTCCTCTTCGCTAACTGGTATCGGATGTAACCATCCGTCCGCGCTTGTCACGCATTGCGATGGCGATCCTGCCTGAAACTTGACTTTTGGCAATGGCCGTCGCACATGCCGGCCCGTCGAGGCGTCCACTCGCAGCGTGAACGGACCATCTGGTCCCGGCTCCGCCCCGACCCTGTCTTCAGGCTTCCCTTGTCACGCGGGGTGTCATCAACCCCGGCCCGCGCTTGCGGCCTGTCGTGACTCGCGCGCCATGATCGAAAGTAATTCCATGTCCTTTTCCGAACTCGGCCTTGCCGAGCCGCTCGTCCGTGCGCTCGAAGCCAAGGGCTATTCCGAACCCACGCCGATCCAGCGCGATTCGATCCCGACGCTGCTGGAAGGCCGCGACCTGCTGGGCATCGCGCAGACCGGCACCGGCAAGACGGCGGCCTTCGTCCTCCCCTCGATCCAGCGGCTGGTCGAGGCCAACAAGCGCGTTCTGCCGACCCATTGCCGGATGCTCGTCCTGGCCCCGACCCGCGAACTGGCCAGCCAGATCGCCGAGAATGCTAAGGGCTATGCCAAGTTCTCCAAGCTGGCGGTCGCGACCGTCTTCGGCGGCACCAGCTTGAACAAGAACCGGCAGGACTTGTCGCGCGGCGTCGACATCCTGGTCGCCACGCCGGGCCGCCTGATCGACCTCGTCGAGCAGGGCTTCCTGAACCTGTCGATGATTGAGATCCTGGTGCTGGACGAGGCCGACCAGATGCTCGACCTGGGCTTCATCCACGCGCTGCGCCGCATCGTGAAGATGATCCCGCGCAAGCGCCAGACCCTGTTCTTCTCGGCCACCATGCCCGCCGCGATCCGCGATCTGGCCGACAAGTTCCTCGACAATCCCGCGACCGTGACCGTCACCCCGGTGTCGACCACGGCCGAGCGCGTCGACCAGTCGGTGACGTTCGTGACCCAGCAGGAAAAGCAGGCGCTGCTGACCATCCTGCTCGCCGATCCCGCGATCGAGCTGGCGCTGGTCTTCACCCGTACCAAGCATGGCGCCGACCGCGTCGTGAAGCTGCTGGCGGGCAACGGCATCGCCGCCAACGCCATCCACGGCAACAAGAGCCAGGGCCAGCGCGAGCGTGCGCTGGGCGAATTCCGCTCGGGCCAGACCCGCGTGCTGGTGGCGACCGACATCGCCGCGCGCGGTATCGACATTCCGGGCGTCAGCCACGTCTTCAACTTCGAGCTGCCCAACGTCGCCGAACAATATGTCCACCGCATCGGCCGCACCGCGCGCGCCGGTCGCTCGGGCATGGCCATCGCCTTCTGCGCCGAGGATGAGCGTCCGTATCTGAAGGATATCGAGAAGCTGACGCGGCAGAAGATCACCGTCGTGCCGCTGCCTGCCGACTTCGTGAAGCGCGCCGAGACGATCAAGTCGCAGCGCGTGAAGGCCATCGGTGCCGACCCCGCGCCGCGCGTCGACCGCCCGCGTGACCCGGCGCGTCCGCGCGCCACGCACCACCCGCGTGCGACCGACTCGCGCGCGCCGCAGGGTCGCCAGCCCCGCCGCCGCGGCGGCGGTGGCGGTGCGCCCGGTGGTGGCGGCGGCGGTCGCGGTCGTGGCGGCCAGGGTCGCCCCGGCGGCGGCGGTGCCGGTCGCGGCGCGCAGGGCTAAGCCCCTTCTTAAGCCCCTCCCGCAAGCGGGAGGGGTTTGGGGAGGGCAAGAAGTCTCACCGAGACCATAGCCAGCGGCATACCCTCCCCCATCCCCTCCCGCCTGCGGGAGGGGCGTGCTCGCGGATAGCGCTTGCACCCCAACCCCGTCCTGATGCGTTGAGCGCGTAACGACACGCGCATCAGGAGAGAGGTTGCCATGGACATTGCCCACACCCCCGCCGCCGAACGCATCGCGCGTGTGTTGTGCGGCCAGCGGCTGAGCGCCAATGCCAAGGGCGACTCCGAATCCGCATCTAAGCTGGTCGATGCGCAGTGGCGCGATCATATGGCCGACGCGCTGGCCGTGCTGCGGACGCTGCGCGAGCCCGATCAGGCGATGGCCGATGCGGGCGATCCCGTCATCTGGGAAAAGATGGTGCTCGTCGCGGTCGAGGCCGCCAAGCCGCCCAAGGTCACGCTCTAACCTTTTCCTCCCCTGACAGGGGAGAGGACCAGCGAAGCTGGTGGAGGGGTGTCCCCGGCTGCGAGAAAGGTCCACCCCCTCCGACTGCGACACCCCTCCGTCAGGCCTATGGCCTGCCACCTCCCCTTCCAGGGGAGGAATAACTCACACCGTCACCTGCTCGCCCAGTTCCAGCACCTTTCCCGGCGGAATGCGCAGGAAGTCGGTGGGGTCGCTGGCGTTGCGCTGCAGGAACATGAACAGCCGGTCCTGCCAAGGCGGCATGCCCTTTTCCGCTTCGGGCTTCAGCGTGTTGCGGCCGATGAAGAAGCTGGTCTTCATCGGGTCCAGCCCCTTGCCGCTGGTCTGCACACCCAGGTCCTGCGGCAGGTCGCGCGGCACGTCGGGCGTCTCCATGAACCCATATTTCAACACGACGGTCGCGAAATTCTCGTCCAGCCGCTGCACTTCCGCGCGCTTCTCCGGCGGCACGACGGGGCGGTCGGCAGTGCGGATCGTCACGATCAGGTTCTGCGCGTGCAGGATCTTGTTGTGTTTGAGGTTGTGGAGCAGCGCGCCCGGCGCCGAGGCAGGGTTGGCGGTCAGGAACACCGCCGTTCCCGGCACCCGCTCGGGCGGACGCTTGGTCAGCGCGGCGGCGAGGTCGGCGAGCGGAATCGCCTGCCGCTTCTCGAAGGCCGAGACGATGCCGCGCCCGCGCACCCAGGTGTGGATGATCACACCCACGCCCGCACCGACGAGCAGCGGCACCCAGCCCCCCTCGATCACGCGCAGGATGTTCGCGCCGAAGAAGATGAGGTCGAGCGCCAGAAAGGGCAGGATCGCCGCCGCCGCCAGCCCGCGCGACCAGCCCCAGCGATGGCGGACGACCAGATAGGCCAGGCAGGTGGTCACCACCATCGTGCCGGTCACCGCGATGCCGTAAGCGGCGGCCATGGCCGAGGAGGTCTTGAACTGGATGACCAGCACCAGCACCCCGAACAGCAACAGCCAGTTGATCGCGGGCAGATAGATCTGCCCCTGGAAATCGGCCGAGGTCTGGCGGACGCGCAGGCGCGGCAACAGGCCGAGCTGGATCGCCTGCTGGGTCAGCGAAAAGGCCCCCGTAATCACCGCCTGCGCCGCGATCACGGTGGCGAGCCCCGCCAGCACGATCAGCGCGGGGCGCAACGGCTCGGGCGCCATCAGGAAGAACCAGTCCTGGTTAGTGAAGGTCTGGCCATTGGCCGCCGCCTGCTCCAGCGAGGCGAGCGCGAACGCCCCCTGCCCCAGATAGTTGAGTGCCAGCGCGGGCAGGACCAGCGAGAACCAGCCGATGCGGATCGGCAGCCGCCCGAAATGCCCCATATCGGCGGTCAGCGCCTCCGCGCCGGTCACGGTCAGGAACACCGCCCCCAGCACGAACAGGCCGATGACGCCGTGGCTCATCAGGAAGCTGACCCCGTAACCCGGCCAGACCACCCGCGCGATCGAGGGTTCGTCGGCGATGTGCCAGACGCCCAGCCCGCCGATGACCAGGAACCAGAGGATACAGATCGGACCGAACAGCTTCGACACCTGTGCCGTGCCGCGCGACTGGATGAAGAACAGCGCGACGAGGATGACGATGGTGCACATCCGAATGACGTTCTCGTCGAAGATCGATGCGGCCGAGGGAATGGTGCGCAACCCTTCCATCGCCGACAGCACCGACAAGGCAGGCGTGATGATCGCATCGCCATAGAAGAGCGACGCCCCCGCCGCCCCCAGCACCAGCGCCACGCGCGAGCGAACCCCCGCCGCACGCCGGGCCAGCGCGGCCAAGGCCAGCACCCCGCCCTCACCCTGGTTGTCGGCGCGCATCAGGAAGACGACATATTTGATCGTCACGACCAGGATCAGCGACCAGAGCGCCAGGCTCAGCACGCCCAGGATCTCGCTGGGGTCGATGCCGTCGCCCGCCGTCTGCGCCAGGGCCTCACGAAAGGCGTAGAGCGGGCTGGTGCCGATGTCGCCGAACACCACGCCGATCGCGCCGACGGTCAACGCCACCAGCGCCGGGTGACGATGGACGCCCGCGTCGTTACTGTCGCTGGATGGAGCCTGATGGCCCGTCAAATCGGTCGCCGTGCCTGTCATGCCCGCCGGAACCCCCTGTGCCAAAAGGACGGCGCGCTTTACGCTTCTGCGCGCCCGACGCAAGGGCTTTCCATCGTCCCCTGCAAACGCTTGATATTGCTGTGCGTCAAGCGCATGGACGGGAAATGGTTCCCTTTTCGTTCGGCGGCCACGACTTTACCGCACTGCCCGATGGCGCGCTGTACTGGCCCGCGCGGTCCGCGTTGCTGGTCGCCGACCTGCATCTGGAGAAGGCGAGCTGGTATGCGGGTGGTGGACAGATGCTGCCCCCCTATGATTCGCTCGCCACGCTGACCGAGTTGACCGCCATCGTCCGGCAGACGGGCGCGCGGGAAGTCTGGTGCCTGGGCGACAGTTTTCACGATGCAGAGGGCTGTGACCGATTGCCTGCCGATGCGCGGGCGATGCTGCTGGCGCTGACGGCCTCGACGGACTGGACCTGGATCACCGGCAATCACGATCCCGTCTTACGCGACCGCTGCGGCGGGGCGGTGACGCAGGAGGCGCTGGTCGAAGGCCTTGTCCTGCGCCACGAAGCCGATCCGGCGGAGACCCGGCCCGAATTGTCGGGGCATTTCCATCCCAAGCTGCGCCTGCGGGTTCGTGGCAAGCTGGTCGCCCGGCGCTGTTTCGTGGGGACGGCCAGCAAGCTGATCCTGCCCGCCTTCGGATCGCTGACCGGTGGGCTGGACGTCGATCACCCCGCGCTTCGCCAGGCGGTGGGCCGCCCGGCCGAAGCGCTGGTGCCGGTGCGCGACCGGATGCTGCGCTTCCCGGTCGCCGCTTGAGGATTTCCCCTCTCCCCTGGATAGGGGAGAGGGTTAGCGAAGCTAGCCAGCGCGCTGGCTAGCGCAGATTGGGTGAGGGGTTGAGCGAGCCCGCTGGGCTCGCGCGCTCGTTGCGGCGAGCGCCCACCCCTCACCCAGCTCCGACTAAGCCTCTGCTTTCGCACAGGCCAAGTCTGCGCAACCCTCTCCCCTCGCCGAGAGGAGAGGGAAGAAAAAGAGCGCTTACCCCGCCCGCGCCAGATCGGGGAAACCGGCGCGGAAGCCCGCGACCTTGGGCTTGTCCCAACGCATGATATAGGGATGCGTTGGATTGCGGTCGTAGAAATTCTGGTGCTCGGCCTCGGCAGGGAAGAAGCTGCCCTGTTCGATCCGGGTCGTGATCGGCTTGGCAAAGGCGTGGGCGCGGGTCAGTTGCGCGATATAGGCGCGCGCGACCTGGGCCTGCTGGGGCGACTGGGCGAAGATCGCCGAACGATAGCTGGGGCCGCGGTCAGGGCCCTGCCCGCCGACCTGAGTCGGATCATGCGCGATCGAGAAGTAAATGCGTAGCAGCGTGGCGTAGGAAACCTGGTGCGGATCATAGGTGATCCGAATCGCTTCGGCGTGCCCCGTGCGTTCGGTGGAGACCGCGCTGTAATGGGCGTCTTCGCGCCGCCCCCCGGCATAGCCCGCCGTGACCGAGCGAACGCCCTTCACCCGCTCGAACACCGCCTCCATGCCCCAGAAACAGCCACCCGCCAGCACCGCGACCTGCGGGCGCTGCGCGACGGGAACGTCGAGCGCCGCCTTGGGCAGCGGCACCGCGCGTTCGGCCTGAGCCGGTAGGGAAGACAAGGCGACCGCTCCGAATGCGGTCGCGGCCAAGGCGAGGCAGAGGATGTTGCGCATCGCCCGAATATGGGGCGGGCCCGACGGTTCGGCTAGGGGTGACCCCGAGGAATCAGCCTGTGGTCGAGGCGCTTAGCGAACCGCCTCGACCGGTGCCGAACCGTAACGGCTGGGTGCTTCGGCCGGGTGAAGGACCACGAGACCCAAAGCTCCCAGCGCAAATCCGCCGGCGAACTGCCACACGAAGCTGGACTTGAAGAGGGCACGCATTGTTCACTTCACCTGTCTAAACGGGTCGCTCCCCGGACGGGTCAGCGATCATCCGGGGGCCATGTGGTCGATGGCCGCCGTTCCGACAATGACGTTTATAGAAACTCAGCATTAACGGCACGTGGACGTGTCGTTCATGCCACAGTTAAGCCATATTGCTGCAGCGCACATAAGCCCATGAAAAAGCCAGCCAATCCGGCAATTTGCCCGGATCGGCTGGCCTCCCCATCGCCGTTATGGCAAAATTATTTCAGCGCGGCGCAAGCCGCCTGGATGCGGGTGCAGGCTTCCTTGAGGAGCGCGTCCGAGGTCGCATAGCTGATTCGCATCGCGGGCGAGAGGCCGAACGCCGCGCCCTGCACCGCCGCCACCTTCGCATCGTCGAGCAGATAGCCGACAAACGCCTCGTCGCTGTCGATCAACCGGCCCGAGGGCGTCGACTTGCCGATCAGCGGTGCGAAGGACGGATAGACATAGAAGGCGCCCTCCGGCGTCGGGCAGGTCATGCC
>CAJYRW010000087.1:0-71230 GCA_913777475.1 uncultured Sphingomonas sp.
TCGGCCGCCTCAAGGACTGGCGACGCGTCGCTACCCGCTATGATCGCTGCCCAACCGCCTTTTTCTCTGCCATCACCTTGGCAGCTACCGTCATCTTCTGGCTGTGATCAACGAGTCCTGACCCTAACTCGTAAAAGACATTGGGATTGTGAAAGGATAGGTCGGCAATTACGAGCCGAGACCTCATTATATAATCTATAATCTGACGTGTAATTATGCCAGGCTTGTCGATCGCATCGGCGCGAATGACTTTCAGCTGGAAAGGCTCAAGAGCCGGTTCGACTATAGAGCCGAGAAAAAGGTCTGAGTGTTTTCGGGGGTCTGATCCTTCGTCACCAATAGGCGCAATGTAAAAACACGTACTTTCAAATTGGGCGTGTTCAGACGTTATAATACTTCCGGCAGATGCACGCGCCGCGTTAACCACTGGTGTATTGGGGGCTCCTGCGGGTATGTCGCCAACCATCATGTCGACGGGAATAATGCGTTCGGCACCAGACAGCGTTCTGAGAAGGCCAACGAATCTCAAATTCACTACAAACGTGTCGACCGCTTCTGCCACATGTGCCGGATCAATCCCCACGTCTTTTGCAGCATCGATGAGAACGGCATGAGCAGGCAATTTGTTGCCAGAGAATTTCTCATACAGTTTCTGGAAGGGCTCGATATTAGTAATAGCGAGGTTAACGCGTGTTTTTGCCCGTTCTCGTGCATTAACCTGTTCGTCTACGGCTTTTTGGCCTTCGGGCGTAAGCTCAATGTTTTCAGCCTGCATACCACCACGGGTAAGACCGTACTTCCCCGAATTGATGATTAGCTGTCGCGAGCCTCCGCTTTCTGGAGATTTGCCAAGCTGGTCAAACAGCGTCAACCGCTTCACCGGCTGCCCGCTGCCAATGCGGAATACAGCGGCAGCAAACTCTAGCGGTTCTTCGAATGTCGATGCAGGAAACGAACGCTGCGAGCGCTTTTTCTGGAGTGCTGCCTCGGTCTTGGATGAGGGCTCGGCCTCTACAGAAGCCCCCGAAATCTCAGCCGCAACCTTTGGTCTTCTAGCCATACCATCCCCCTGCAAGAAGGGCAGCTTAGACAGTCGCGGGCGGCGATCAACGCGTTAAATGGCCATACATCGATATTGGTGCATTTGCGCCATAATACCGGCAAAGTGGCGCGCCCGGAGGGATTCGAACCCCCGACCGAGGAGGTAGAAGCTCCTTGCTCTATCCAACTGAGCTACGGACGCGCGGATGGCGGTGTCCCTAGCGTGGTTTGCGTGGGTTGGGAATGGCGATAAATGTCGCCGCTCACGGTGAAGGGGATTGCTATGGGCGTGGAACGGGTGGTTGCGGACCGCGACATGGAACGCGGTGCGTTTCGCTGGTTCGACTTCGTCATGGCGGCCTTCGTCACCATCCTGTTGCTGTCCAATGTCATCGGCGCGGGCAAGGTGGCGGTCATCGACCTGCCGCTGGTCGGTCAGTGGCCGTTCGGGGCGGGCATCCTGTTCTTTCCGCTCAGCTATGTCATCGGCGACGTGTTGACCGAGGTTTATGGCTATGCCCGCGCGCGGCGGGTGATCTGGGCGGGGACAGTGGCGCTGCTCTTCATGGCGTTCATGAGCTGGGTGGTCGTCAAGCTGCCGCCCGCGCCCAGCTGGACCAACCAGGCCGCCTATGAGGTGATCTTCGGCCAAGTGCGCCGGATCGTGTTTGCCAGCATCTGCGCCTTCTGGGCGGGCGAGTTCGCCAACGCCTTCGTCATGGCGCGGATGAAGGTCTGGACCGGCGGACGTCACCTGTGGTCGCGGACGATCGGTTCGACGGTCATCGGGCAGGGGGTCGACAGCCTGATCTTCTATCCGCTCGCCTTCTGGGGTGCGGTCGGCTGGACGCCGCATCTGGTGGTGGTGGTGTTGTTCACGCAGTGGGCGCTGAAGGTGGGCTGGGAGGTATTGCTGACCCCGGTGACCTATCTGATCGTCGGCTGGCTGAAGCGGGCCGAAGGGGTGGATGTGTTTGACGAAGGCACGGACTTCACGCCGTTTCGGGCGCGGGTTTGAGTTCACGCGAAGCCGCGATGGCGCGAAGCGTTTGAGATTATGTTCGCGCGGAGGCGCGGAGACGCGGAGGTGGCGTATCCGGCGGCAGCCGGCCTATGTCTTCCAACGGGGCGCAGCAGAAGGGATAAGGTTTCCGCGAGGCCAGACACCTCCGCGTTCTTTGCGCCTCCGCGCGAACCAACATCTTCTTTGCGTCTTCGCGCGAATAAAAAAGGGAAACGAGTCGCCTCGTTTCCCCTCAAATGTCATCCCGTAGCCTTCGATTTCGCTCAGGCCGAACCGAGAGTGGGTTACGCCCCCACCATCTCCAGCAGGCCCTCGAACAAGCGGCGGCCATGGTCGCCGCCGTGCGCGGCTTCGATGCGGCGCTCGGGGTGGGGCATCATGCCCAGCACGTTGCGCTTCTCGTTCAGCACGCCCGCGATATTGCGCGCCGAGCCGTTGACGTCCTCGGCATAGCGGAAGGCGACGCGGCCCTCGCCTTCCAGCCGGTCGAGCGTGTCGGCGTCGGCGAAGTAGTTGCCGTCATGATGCGCGACAGGGATTCGGATCGTCTCGCCCTGTTCGTACAGGCGGGTGAAGGCGCTGTCGGTGTTGGCCACCTCCAAGTTCACGTCGCGGCACACGAAGTTGAGCGAGCGGTTGCGCATCAGCGCGCCGGGCAGCAGGCCGGTCTCGGCCAGCACCTGGAAGCCGTTGCATACGCCGAACACCGGCGTGCCCTTGTTCGCCGCATCCACCACCGCGCGCATGATCGGCGAACGGGCCGCGATCGCGCCGCAGCGGAGATAGTCGCCATAGGAGAAGCCGCCCGGCACGCCGATCAGCCCCAGCCCCTCGGGCAGTTCGCTGTCGCCGTGCCAGACCATGGCCGGCTTGACGCCCGTCACCGCCTCCAGCGCGACGGCGAGGTCGCGGTCGCAGTTCGAGCCCGGAAAGACGATGACTGCGGTCTTCATCAGGCGCGCTCCACCCGGTAATTCTCGATGACGGTGTTCGCGAGCAGCTGGCGGCACATCTCGTCGATCTGCGCGTCGGTCGTCGCGTCGGCCACTTCCAGCTCGATCAGCTTGCCCGCGCGCACGTCGTTGACGCCCGCAAAGCCCAGGCTTTCCAGCGCATGGTGGATCGCCTTGCCCTGCGGGTCGAGCACGCCGGGCTTCAGGGTGACGAAAATCTTCAGCTTCATTACTTGCCCCGGCTCTTGCGGTGTTCTTCCAGATCGAGGACGGCGGTGTCGCCACCCTCGGGCAGCAGGCCCAGACGGCGCGCCACTTCCTGATAGGCCTCGACCTCGCCGCCGAGATCCCGGCGGAAACGGTCCTTGTCCAGCTTCTCGTTGGTGGTCATGTCCCACAGGCGGCAGCCATCGGGGCTGATCTCGTCGGCCAGGATGATGCGACCGAAGTCATTGTCCCAGATGCGGCCGAATTCCAGCTTGAAGTCGACCAAGCGGATGCCGATCGCGGCGAACATGCCCGACAGGAAGTCGTTCACGCGGATCGCCAGGTCGGCGATGTCGTGCATCTCTTCCTGGCTGGCCCAGCCGAAGCAGGCGATATGCTCGTCGGTGACCATCGGGTCGCCCAGCGCATCGTCCTTGTAATAATATTCGATGATCGTGCGGGGCAGCTTCACGCCCTCTTCGATGCCCAGACGCTTCGACAGCGAGCCTGCCGCGACGTTGCGCACCACGACCTCGATCGGCACGATCTCGACCTGGCGGATCAGCTGCTCGCGCATGTTCAGGCGGCGGATGAAGTGGGTGGGCACGCCGATATGGTCGAGCATGGTGAAGACATGCTCGGAGATACGGTTGTTCAGCACGCCCTTGCCGTTGATCGTGCCCTTCTTCTGGGCATTGAACGCGGTGGCGTCGTCCTTGAAATACTGGATCAGCGTGCCGGGCTCGGGGCCCTCGTACAGGATCTTGGCCTTGCCTTCGTAGATTTGGCGGCGGCGAGCCATGCGGCGGTCCCCTGAAATGAGTACAGCCCCGGCGCCCCCATGCTGAGGCCCGAGGCGGGATGGCGGGGCCTATAATGGAAGGGGCGCGGCGGCGCAATGGAGGAGGGTGCTTCGTTGTCACAGGATGGCGCAAGCGATGCGCCAGGATTACGTCGGCGTCATCTGAAGTCCATGATGAAGGCGGGCTAGAAGATAGATTAAAAGAATGTAAGGTTCAAAGTACAGGAAACCGATCGTCCAAGTCGCGGGTTCTGTCGATGCTTGCAAAGGAGGTAGTCATGAACAAGCTGATGATCGGTATTGTTGGTGGGGCCCTGATGGTGACGGCGGGAACTGCCATGGCGCGGCCGCTTCATGTCGCGCAGCAGCCGCAGATCTGGGAACAGGCGCGTGTTCCGCTCGCCAATGGCATGGAGGCCATCGCGGTGGTCAAGAACGGCGCCAAGGAGCGCACGGTCGCCTGCCGTGACACGGCGGACGTGCTGGCGACCTTCCGCCCCGAAGTCGTGGCGTTCCAGCCGGTCCGCGGACCGCATGGCAAGGTGAAGACCGACGAGGATGTCGCCGGGGTCGAAACCTTCACTCCGGTTGCCTTCCAGAACTGCACCGTCGCCGCAGGCGACCACTTCCAGCAGGACGTGACCCAGGCGCAGGCGGGTCAGGCCTAAAGCCCACCGGCATCGCCGAGAACGAAGCGGGCGCGACTCTCCCATCGCGCCCGCTTTGTCGTGGGCGGAGCGACCGGTCGACGAGTTCCATCTGCCCGCATGACTGCCTTGTTCCCTATTTGATCTGTGTGATTGCCCCTGGAGCGCGGGCTTGCTAGAAGCTCGGCTTCCATGGCGATCGATCTCCGCGACAATCCTCCCGTCGGCATATTGGATGCCCCCTTCGACAGTGCGCTGTCGGAGCGGTATCTGGTCTATGCGCTATCCACGATCACCGCGCGCTCGCTGCCCGATGTGCGTGACGGGCTGAAGCCTGTTCACCGGCGTCTTCTTTGGGCGATGCGGCTGCTCAAGCTCGATCCGGCCTCGGGCTATAAGAAATGCGCGCGCGTCGTCGGCGATGTGATCGGTAAATATCATCCGCATGGCGACCAGTCGGTCTATGATGCGATGGTCCGCCTCGCCCAGGATTTCGCGCTGCGTTATCCGCTGGTCGACGGGCAGGGCAATTTCGGCAATATCGATGGCGATAACGCTGCGGCCTATCGTTACACCGAGGCGCGGCTGACCCAGGTCGCGATCGACCTGATGGACGGCCTGGACGAAGACGCCGTCGCCTATCGCCCGACCTATAATGGCGAGGAACAGGAGCCGGAGCTGTTTCCCGGCCTGTTCCCGAACCTGCTGGCGAACGGCGCAAGCGGCATCGCGGTCGGCATGGCGACCAGCATCCCGCCGCACAATGCCGCCGAGCTGCTGGAGGCCGCGATCCTGCTGGTCGATCAGCCGGATGCGGATGACGATGCGATCCTGGCGCTGGTCAAGGGGCCCGACTTTCCGACCGGCGGCATGGTCGTCGATGCGCCCGCCATCCTGCGCGAAAGCTACACGACCGGCCGGGGCGGGTTCCGCGTCCGCGCCCGCTGGGAGATCGAGCGCGAGAAGGGCGGCGGCTGGCAGATCGTCATCAGCGAAATCCCCTACGGCGTCGCCAAGGGCAAGCTGATCGAGCAGATCGCCACGCTGATCAACGACAAGAAGCTGCCGATCCTGGCGGACGTGCGTGACGAATCGGATGCACAGGTCCGCATCGTCCTTGAACCGCGCGCGCGCACCGTCGATCCGCAGGTGCTGATGGACGGCCTGTTCCGCTTCTCCGACCTGGAGACGCGGGTCAGCCTGAACCTCAACGTGCTCGACAAGGACCGCACCCCGCGCGTCATGTCCCTGCGCGAGGCGCTGGCCGCCTGGGTCGAGCATCAGTTCGTCGTGCTGCGCCGCCGCTCCGAGCATCGCCTGGGCAAGATCGCCGACCGGATCGAGCTGCTCGACGGCTATCTGGTCGCCTATCTCAACCTCGACCGAGTGATCGAGATCATCCGCACCGAGGACGAGCCCAAGGCGGTGATGATCGAGGAGTTTCGCCTGACCGACCGTCAGGCCGAGGCGATCCTGAACATGCGCCTGCGGTCCTTGCGGCGGTTGGAGGAGTTCGAGATTCGCGGCGAGCGCGACAAGCTCGACAAGGAACGCGAACAGCTGACCCTGCTGCTGGGCTCCGAACAGCGCCAGCGAACGCGGATGAAGAAGGATCTGGCGAAGATTCGCGACCGTTATGGTCCCGAAACCGCTTTGGGCGCGCGTCGCACCGCGATCGAGGAAGCCGCCCCGACCCGCGATATTCCGCTGGAGGCGATGATCGAACGCGAGCCGATCACCGTCATCCTGTCGCAGCGCGGCTGGATTCGCGCGATGAAGGGGCATGTCGACCTCGCTTCGGCCGACACCGCGAAGTTCAAGGAGGGCGACGGCCCCGCCTTTGCCTTCCATGCCCAGACGACCGACAAGCTGCTGCTGGCGGCGGCGAACGGGCGGTTCTTCACGCTGGCGGCGGACAAGCTGCCCGGCGGGCGCGGCTTTGGCGAGCCGGTGCGGGCGATGATCGATCTGGACGGATCGATCGGTATCGTCGGTTTCCTGCCCGCCTCGCGGAGCCCCAAGCTGCTGGTCGCCGCCTCGGACGGGCGCGGCTTCATCGTGCCCGCCGCCGATACCATCGCCGAGACTCGCAAAGGCAAGACGGTGCTGACGCCGCGCGCGGGCGCGACGCTGAAGGTCGTGCGGCCGGTCGGTGCCGAGCATGACTATGTCGCGGCGATCGGGGACAATCGCAAGCTGCTGGTCTTCCCGCTGACCGAGTTCGTCGAGCTTTCGCGCGGCACCGGCGTCCAGCTTCAGCGTTATCGCGACGGCGGCCTGTCTGACGCGACGACGTTCGCGTTCAAGGACGGGCTCAGCTGGCCGATGGGCGGCGATACCGGGCGGGTGCGGACGGAAACCGATCTGTCGGCCTGGCGTACCGCACGCGGCGCGGCGGGACGGATGCCGCCCACCGGCTTCCCGCGCGACAACCGCTTCGACTGACCGGTCGGCCCCGTTGCGGAACGGGGCAGGGACAATCGCGCGGCCGATCGGAACCATTTGCGATCGGACTCCCTGGGCGGCTCCGGGTCGGAATTTAGGCGGTTTTAACATTCCCCCGCTAGGCCATCTAAAGATGGCTTCGATTGCGTATCCGGCGAAACGCTCCACGACACGGCACGTCGGGTTGATGACGTCGTGCGCCATCGGTATCATGGCCATTCCCGCTGCCGAGATTTCGGCAGCGGGAGGCAAGATCGACATCGTGGTCGCCAATGACGCGTTCCGACGCGCCTGCCTGCATGATGGCCTGACCCAGGCGATGCTGCTGGCCGAGCTGATCGAGCGAGTCGAGCCGTTCCTGGCGTCGGACCGCCAGTCGATCGAATTCCCGATGCAGCTGGGCGATGTGATCGACGCCCGCTATTTCCAAGCCACGCTGACCCGCTCGGCCGAAGACCAGTCCGATGCCTGCGTCCTGATGCTGGTCGACCAGACCGCGCAGCACCACACCGAACGCAGCCTGCGTCGGGAGATGACGACCGACAGCCTGACCGGCCTGCCCAACCGGCAAGGCTTTGGCGACCTGATCGAGGCGGTGATGGCCACCGGTCAGCGCCATGCGGTGCTGGTGATCGACATCAACCGGTTCGGCCGGTTGAACGCCTGCATGGGCTCGCTGGTCGGCGACGAACTGCTCATCACGGTTGCGCGTCGCTTGAGAGGGGCGCTGCGGTCGCGCGACTCGATCGGAAGGATCGGGGGCAACGAGTTCGGCATCCTGATGATGATCGACGGCAGCGAGGACGAGGCGCATGTCCTGGCCGACCGCATCGATCGCGCGCTTCGGGCGCCATTTCGGCTGACCGATTACGAAGTCAATGTCGAAGGATCGGTGGGCATCGCCTTCAACGAGGGTCCCGACGACGATGCAGAAGAACTGATCCGGCACGCCCAGTTTGCGGTGAAGCACGCCAAGGCGGCCGGCCGCACGCAAATCTATCACCCCCAGGCCTTCACCATCGCCCGTGCCCAGTTCGCAATGGAAACCGCGCTGCGCCGCGCGATCGAGCAGGACGAACTGCATCTGGCCTATCAGCCGATCTGCGACCTGTCCTCCGGCAAGACGGTGTCGTTCGAGGCGCTGGCGCGGTGGTGCGATGCCGATGGCAGGCATCACTCGCCCGCCGATTTCATCCCGGTCGCCGAGGAATCGGGGCTGATCATGCCGCTCGGCCGTTGGGCGGTCACCAAGGCGCTGGGGCAGCTGGCGGCGTGGGATCGGGCGGCGGGTGGCGACTGCGGTGTGCGCATGTCGGTCAACGTTTCGGCGATCCAGCTACAGCGCGACGACATTCCGACGATGATCCGGGACGCGCTGGCCGATACGGGTATTGCGGGCGAGCGGCTGACGCTGGAGCTGACCGAAAGCGCGATCGTCGGCGATCCCGACCGGGTGACCGCGATCCTGGAGGCGTTGAAGGCGCTGGGTACCACGATCGCGATGGACGATTTCGGCACCGGCTATTCCAGCCTGGCCTATCTTCAGAAGCTGCCGATCGACGTGCTCAAGATCGACCGGAGCTTCGTCTCGGGCATGTTGGCCGACCGCGACAAGATCGCGATCGTCCGCGCGATCCTGGGCCTCGCCCAGGCGCTGGGCATGAAGACCACCGCCGAGGGGATCGAGGCGATCGAGTTGGGCCAGACGCTGGCGGCGCTAGGCTGTACCTATGGCCAGGGCTATTATTATTCGCGGCCGCTCGAACCCGATGCCGCCTGGGCGCTGATCGCGCGTTAGGCCTGAGCCACCGCCGCGTCGGCCAGTTCGCCGACCCGCGCCGCATCGGGAAAGCCTTCCGCGATCCACTGCGTCTCGACCTGACGGAGCAGCCGCGCGACCTCTGGCCCCTTGCTAATCCCGCGCTCGACCAAGGCTCCGCCGGTCAGCGGCAGGGCAGGGGGCGTCCAGTCACGAAGCGGTTCGATCGACTCGCCCGCCAACAACAACCGGTCGACCGCGCCGACCATCCCCGTGCGATAGGCCAGCGCGCGGGGCCCTTCGTCACCCGGCCCCGCCGTAGCGGCGATCAGCCGCTTGCGATCCGTGTTGGACAGCTTCAGCCGGGCGCCCACCGGCTCGGCGGCCTGGGGCGGTAGCAGCGCGGCGAGTCGCCGGATCGCATCGGGGGCGACCCCTGCGGTCTCTTCTCGCTCGGCCAGCGCGGTCAGCCGGGCGACGCCATCCGCGTCGATTTCGGGAATGACGGCGCGGAAGATGCCATGCTCGACCATCAGCGTGACGACCGGCACCGCGCGCGCCGCGACCAGCAGCTTGAGCAGTTCGGCGGCGATCCGCTCGCGCGATAGGGCCATCAGATCGTTGGCCCGCGCGGCGCAGGCGGCCAGCCCGGCCTCGTCGATGGCATCGCCGAAGCGCGCATGAAAGCGGAAGAAGCGCAGGATGCGCAGATGATCCTCGGCAATGCGCTGCAACGGATCGCCGATGAAGCGGACGCGCCCGGCCTTCAGGTCGTCCAACCCACTGAAATAGTCGAAGATCCGCCCCGTCGCCGGATCGGCATAGAGCGCATTCATCGTGAAGTCGCGCCGGCCTGCATCCTCGCGCCAGTCGTCGGTGAAGGCGACGACGGCGTGGCGGCCATCGGTCGACACGTCGCGGCGCAGCGTCGTCACCTCGACCGGCCCGTCGGGTAGGACCGCGGTGATCGTGCCGTGCGCGATGCCGGTGGGCACGGGCTTGAACCCGCTGTCGCGCACGCGGTCGATCACGGTTTCGGGAGAGAGCGGCGTCGCCAGGTCGATATCGGCGACCGGAATGCCCAGCAGGCTGTCGCGCACCGCCCCCCCGACAAAACGCGCCTCCAGCCGCTCGGCCAGCGCGACCAGCTCGGGGCGGTCGGCCCAAGGCGTCTCGCTTGGGCTCATGCCGTCCATTGCAGCCGCCGCGACAGGTTGACGATCATCGCGGCGGTCGCGCCCCAGATGCGCCGGTCGTTCCATATTATCTCGTAGAAATGGCGGGTCTGGCCGCGCCACGGCGCGCTGACCCGGTGGTGATGGGCAGGATCGAGCAGGAAGGACAGCGGCACCTCGAACAGCGCGGCCACTTCCGCCTCGGCAGGTGTCAGGATTAGGTCGGGCGGGATGACGCCCAGCACCGGTGTCACCTCGAACCCCGTGACGGTGCGATAGCGGTCGGCCAGCCCGACCACGGTCACCGCGCGCGGCGACAGGCCGATCTCCTCCTCCGCCTCGCGCAGCGCGGTAGCGACCAGATCGACATCGCCCGGATCGGCGCGCCCGCCGGGAAAGGCGACCTGGCCCGCATGGTTGCGCAGGCTCTCGGTCCGCTGGGTCAGGACGACACCTGGCTCGGCCCGGTCGGTCACCGGAACCAGCACGGCGGCGGCGGTGGGCGGCGCGCTCACCTCATGCGGCTCGACGCCATCGCCGGTCAGCAAATCCTGAGCCGGAATACGCGCCATAGCCTGAGCCAGCCTTTCGGCCAGCGTCATGCGGGCGCTGCCGGGGTCAAGGGAAAGAAGGCGCCCTGGCTCCACAGGCCGGGTTGCGCCACGTCATCGGCCAGCGCCAACTCGGCCAGCTCATAATAGACCGGCCGCGCGATCAGCGCCTCCAGCCCGTCCCGCACATGAAGATAGGGGCGGGGCCCATCCTCACCCTCGACGAAACGTAAAGGATGGTCGGGCCCAGCGGCGACCAGATCGCCGGTGTTGAGCTGGAACACCAGTCGCGCGTCACGGCCTTTGCCCTCGGCCTTCAGCGTGGTGGCGACGAAGGGCGCGTCCTCGACCGCGATGTCGAGCTTTTCGACCGGCGTGACCAGGACGTGGCGGCCATCGGGCTCGCGGCGCAGGATGGTGGAGAACAGCCGGACCATCGCAGGGCGGGTGATCGGGCTGCCCTGGTGAAACCAGGTGCCGTCGCGGGCGATCCGCATCTCGCTGTCACCGCAATGGGTCGGGTTCCACTGCGCGACGGGGGGCAGCTTCTGCGCCTCCATCGCCTGGACGATTTCGGCCAGGCTGAGCGCGGACAGGTCGGGGGGCGGTGCCATCGGCATGATGCGGTCGAGGTAGGGACGCAAAGGCCCCAGGTAAAGCCCGGCGCTCAAACCGCCGCCGGATCGGGGCCGAGCATCCCGGCCAGCGCAGGCACATCGGGCCCGCGCGCCAGCAGGCGGTGCCGCTCGACCGGGCCGGGCAGGCGCCACTCGGCGGTGCGCTCGGCGGTGAAGCCGAAGAAGCGGCCATAATATTCCGGGTCGCCGATCAGCATCATCGCGCGGTCCAGCCCTTGCGCGGCGGCGATGTCCAGCATGTGGCCAAGCAGTTCGCGGCCGATGCCGCCCTGTTGATGATCGGGCTCGACCGCGACTGGCCCCACCATCACCATGGGATGCGCGGTGCCCCGATCGTCGGTCAGTGCGACCGGCCAGCACTGGATCGACCCGATCAGCGTATCGCCCTCCATCGCGGCGAAGCACAAGGCGGCGATCGGCTGGATGCTGCCGCGCACCTTATAGGCGGTGCGCGCCTGCCGCCCCGGCGGGAAGGCACGGTCGAGCAGCGCCTCGACCGCATCGGGGGCGACCGCGTCGAGCGGGGCGAGGGCGGTCTTCACGGTCAAGGGCCAGGGGTCCGGTGACGGGAGGGGGACGCGCGCCCTTAGCGCGACGGGGCGGCGATGCAAGCCTTGCGTGGGCCCTAACCCTTCCCTTGCCCGTCCGCTCTGCTAGAGGCGCTGGCATGGAAGACCGTCTCCAACTCGAAGTCCACGACCTCGAAGTCCAGGTGCTGACCGGCATCTATTCCGAGGAAACCCATCTGCCGCAGCCGCTGCGCATCTCGCTGACAGTCGATCTCGACTGTCCGGCGCGCTATACGCCCGACAGCCCGCTGACCGAGTCGAAAAATTATCTCGACCTGAAACACGCCGCGACCCACTTGCCCGAAGGCGTGCATTTCACGCTGATCGAGGGGGTTGCGGACCATATCTGCGACACGCTCTTCCTGCAGGACAAGCGGGTGACGCGGGTGCAGGTGAAGATCGTCAAGCTGGCCATCGCCGAAGATGGCGAGGCGATCGGTATCACCCTGGTCCGGCACCGGCGCTGAGCGGCATGACCGCGCGGCGACTCGATCTGGCGCCCGACGTCGATATCGTGCGCATGGTCGCCGCGCATCCCGGCGTCGATCTGGTGCTGGTGATCCAGCCGGGCCGCGATTCGATCGCCCAGGCGATGGTCGAAGCGGCGGTCGCGCCGCTGGCGGTGGCGGCGGCGCCATCGGCACGGATCAACGCCGTGCTGGTCGGCGAGGGGGCGGGAGAGGCGGCGGTCGCGGCGGCGGTCGCCTATCTGGCCGCCGCCCATGCCGTCACCGGTCAGTTGCTGGCCGTCGGCACCTGACGCTCGCGTCCGCAGCGGCCCAGCTTCTGCAGGACGAAGCGATAATCGTCGCGCGCCGCCTGCGCATCCTCGGGCGACAGCGAGGCCGTGCTGCGATCGGGCAGCGATTCCGGCAGCGCGCAGGCCAGCCGATACCAGAGCAGCGTATCGCGCGCCGGGGGCGCGGCCGATTCGTCGACGATCTCGCTCAGCGCCACCGCATAGCGACGCTCTTCGCCCGGACGGCGAAGCACCGATAGGGAAACGGGGCGATTGTTCGCGGTGGTCAAGAAAATCTGCGTCTCGCCCTCGCCGGGGAGCGTGCCCGGCACGTAGAAGGCGTTGCCGACGCCGGTGATGACCGGCGGCGCGTCCGCCGACAGGGCGTCGCGGGTGATAGTACGGCTGCGCTGTTCCGTGTCGGGCGTCCAGGGCAGCTGGGCATCGGGCGCGACCAGCTGCAACTGGTCGGCGGCGTTCGGTACCCGGCGCGCATAGATCAGGACACGCATCTTGCGCAGCTTCGGCGCGCGCCCACGCGCATCGGTCGCCGCATCGAACAGATAGCCGACGCGCGAGGGCAGGCCGCCCGCGCCGCGGATCAGTGCGCCGACATCCGCCTCGACATAAAAACGCTGATGGCCGGGCGCGACCCCGGCCGCCTCCGCTCCCTTGATCGCGGTCGCCGACCGGATGGTCACATCGGCAATAACGGGGGCCGACAGCACCAGATCGGCCAGATCGGCATAGCCAGGCCCTGTTGGCGCTACCATCGAATCGCCCGGCGGCATCGACGGCGCGGTGGCGACCTGGGCCAAAACGGGGACAGTAAGGACGGGAATCGCCAGCGTCAAAACGCAAGCGCGAATGGCGTGGGGCAGCGGATTCATCGTTTCGCGCTACTCCTTTGGCCGTTAACGGTACAGAAATAATTTCGTCACGGGACGGTTGTACGTTTATTACGTCCGACAAACTGATTGCACCGCGCCAGCCGTCACGATAGGGTCCAAGGCTCTGCCGCATGCCGTAAGAGCATGGCAGGAGTTTCCCACGTCCCCACGCTACGGCGAGGCGAAACTGGCAGACTGAGGAGTTTCGTTGCTGAATGGCCTATACTGACCAGAAGATGTCCGGGGGCAAGGTGGTCGCGATCGTTATCGTCGTGCTCATCCATGCTGCCCTGGGCTATGCCTTCGTCACGGGGCTGGCTTACCAGTACGTGAAGAAGGCGACCGAGAAGCTCAACACGTTCGACGTGCAAGAGCCGCCGCCCCCACCCCCGCCGGAAGAGCCGCCGCCCCCGCCGCCGCCGGACCAGCCCAACCTGCCGCCGCCGCCGACCACGGTGGTGACGCCGCCGCCCGTCGTTCCGTTGCCCAGCCAGGCGCCGACGATGGCCACGACGAACGTCATCCCCGTGAGCCAGCCGACCGCGCCGCCGGCCCCGCCTGCACCGCCGGCTCCGCCTGCGCCGCCGGCCCCGGTGATCTCGAAGGCCGCCGGTCTGAAGGGTAACCCGGGTCAGTTCTTCGGTCCCGACGCCTATCCGCCCTCGGCCCAGCGCGAAGGCGCGGAAGGTCGCGTGTCGGCCAAGCTGTCGATCGGCACCGATGGTCGCGTCACCGAATGCTCGATCCTGTCGAGCAGCGGCAACCGGGCCCTGGACGATGCGACGTGCCGCATTTCGAAGGCGCGCGTCCGCTTCACCCCGGCGCTCGACCAGAGCGGCAGCCCGATCTCGTCGAGCTACACGCTTAATATCCGTTGGCAGCTGCCACAGGAATAACGGCTAAAAGCCGAAACAACCCAACGCTTTAGTCAGAGGACCTAACCAACCATGCTCACCACCATCCTCGCCGCGGGCGGCGCAGCGGCCGGTGCCGAAAATCCGTACGGCCTGGGCCAGGCCCTGAAGGAAGGCGGCCTCATCTCGCAGTCGGTGTTCACCATCCTCTGCTTGATGTCGATCGTCTCCTTCTACATCCTGTTCTCGAAGCTGTTCGAGCAGCAGAAGATCATCAACCAGGCGAAGCGCGTCCGTCAGAGCTTCTGGTCGTCGAACTCGCTGCGCGAAGGTTCGGCCAAGCTCGAGAAGAACTCGGCCTACAAGCAGATCGTCGACGACGGTCTGGCCGCGCAGGACCAGCACTCGAAGCTGACCGATCCGGTCGAAGCGCATGACTGGCTGCACGGCTCGCTGGCGCGTTCGGAAGCCGCGATCAACTCGAAGCTGGGCGGCGGTCTCGCCTTCCTGGCGACCGTCGGTGCGACCGCGCCGTTCATCGGTCTGTTCGGTACGGTTATCGGTATTTACCGCGCGCTCATCAAGATCGGCTCGTCGGGCCAGGCCTCGATCGACGCCGTCGCCGGTCCGGTCGGTGAAGCGCTCATCATGACCGCTCTGGGTCTGGTCGTCGCGGTTCCGGCCGTGCTCGCCTACAACTGGCTGCAGCGTCGCAACAAGGGCATCGCCGAAGACCTGTCGTCGTTCTCGAACGACGTGCTGGGCTTCCTGGCCTCGAACGGTGCGGTTCGTCCGGCCGTTGCCGGCGCCGCCAAGCCGGCCGCCGTCAAGGCTCCGGCTGGCACCACCACGGCCGGTCAGGCCGGTGGCGTTCAGACCCGCGCCTGAGCTTAAGGGGGCGGAGTGGCGGTTTTCGGATCGCCACTTCGCCACCCCCCGCCGGTCCAGTTCGGACCGGCGATAGAATGCATGGATAGGATAGCTCTCTCATGGCGATGAGCGTTGGCGGGGACTCCGCCGAGAAACCGATGTCGGAGATCAACACGACGCCCCTCGTGGACGTCATGCTGGTTCTCCTCATCATCTTCCTGATCGCGGTTCCGGTCGTGATTCAGACCGTCAAGTTGAAGCTGCCGAACGTCCGCTTCGACCCGACGACGACCAAGCCGGAAAACGTGTCGCTCTCGGTCACCAGCGAGAATGGCCAGTGCAAGGTCTATTGGGGTCTGAGCCCCGTGACCTCGACCGAGCTGCGCGACCGCGCGGTGGCGAAGCTGAAGGCCGAAGTCGAACGGCTTGGCCCGAACATCACGCCGGATCAGCTGCCCGAGGCGCATATTCGCGGCGACGTGAATGCGCCCTACCGTTGCATCGGCGGCACCATCTATACGATGCAGTCGGCGGGTTTTTCCCGCGTCGGCTTCATCTCCGAGCCGCCCCCCGGCGGCAACCCCCGCGCCTGATCGGCCGGGCGGACACAATAGGAGTTAGCACGCCATGGCAATGAGCGCCGGATCTGATGATGGCGAGCCGATGATGGACATGAACACGACGCCGTTGATCGACGTCATGCTCGTGCTCCTCATCATGTTCATCATCACCATCCCGATCCAGACTCACGCGGTGAAGGTCGACCTCCCCGTCAACTCGCCCAACAATCAGCCGATTGTGAACAGCGAGAAGAACAAGGTGGGTATCGACGCTGCTGGCATCGTGACCTGGAACGGTGCCCCGGTCGACGAAGTGACGCTGCGCCAGTATCTGGACCAGACCGCTTCGATGAACCCGGAGCCCGAACTGCACTTCCAGCCGGCGCCCGACGCAAAGTACGCCAAGGTCGACGAGACCCTGGCCGTGATCAAGCGTTCGGCGGTCAAGAAGCTCGGCTTCATCGGCAACGAGCAGTATCGCAACGACTTCTGATCCTTCGCGATCAGGTCGATGCCGAATATCAGGCGGTCTCTTCGGAGGCCGCCTTTTTTCGTTTTGCGGAATTGAGCCGGAGCACGCGCCATTCCGCTCCGTTCTGATGGCGACCCAATTTCACCAGCAGCACAGCCTGGACGGCTCCTTCTGCGCGATGGGGTGGATGGAGGGCAGGCTCTCGATGGGCTCCTCCAATGGCCGTTTGCCCAGTGAGGAAATGCGGTTGATCTGTCCCTTCATCCCGCATCTTTCGCCGCTTGCACATGTTTCACAAAAGTGACACTCTGAAGTCACAAAAATGAAACATAGGAGAATGGATATGCGTGGAGTCGTTTCGGTTTTGCTTGTGGCGGCGGCGGGCATGGCGGCCCCGGCCATGGCCCAGGACTCGTGGCCGCAGCGCACGGGGTTTCAGGAAATTGCCGCAGGGAATTTCCTGGGTGCAGAGCGAACCTTGCTGGAAGAACGCCGCGCCAATCCGAAGAGCCCTGAATTGATGCTCAACCTCGCCGCCGTCTATGCAAAGACCGGTCGCGCCGCCGATGCGCGCGCGCTGTATGACGCCGTGCTGCAGGAAAAGCCGATCGCGATGGACATGCCCTCGGGCGCGATCCTGTCGTCGCACACCGTGGCCCGCACCGGGCTGCGGCATCTGCCGCAGGCGATCGCCGCGCGGTAAATCCGAAAGGCAGGTCCAGGCGGCGATACGTCTGGACTTGCCCTCCAGGCAGGGCGCGACCGTCCGGCGTTTACGACGCTCCCAATGGGTTTGATCGCGTCACGGGTTGATGCCAGCGATCAGGCAGCCAACGCAATCATGTGTCTGGCCCCGGCCAGAGAGTAAGCCGCTCCTATACCTTCCATTCAGGACTTCGCCGGGACTAGCGTTCTGCTAGTGTCAGCCTCGCCCCGCGCGATGCCGTAGCGTTACAGGCGCGGCAGCGTCACACCGCGCTGACCCATATATTTGCCCGCCCGGTCGGCATAGCTCGTCTCGCAGGGCTCGTTGCCCTTCAGGAACAGGAACTGGCACGCGCCTTCATTGGCATAGATTTTCGCCGGCAGCGGCGTGGTGTTGGAGAACTCCAGCGTCACATGTCCCTCCCAGCCCGGCTCCAGGGGCGTGACGTTTACGATGATGCCGCAGCGGGCATAGGTCGACTTGCCCAGGCAGATGACCAGCACATCGCGCGGCACCCGGAAATATTCGACCGTGCGCGCCAGCGCGAAGCTGTTGGGCGGGATGATGCAGACGTCGGTCTTGCGGTCGACGAAGCTGTTCGACGCAAAGTCCTTGGGGTCGACGACGGCACTGTCGACATTGGTGAAGATCTTGAACTCGTCCGCCACCCGCGCGTCATAGCCATAGGAGGACAGGCCATAGCTGATGCAGCCGTCGCGGCGCTGGTTCTCGACGAATGGTTCGATCATCGCCTGGTTCTGTGCGGCTTCGCGAATCCAGCGGTCGGACAGGATCGACATCTTCATTCCCTTCAGGTTTGGCCGCTCATCGCCGGATCGCGGGGGGAGGGCAAGCGCCAACCTCCGAAAAGCGGCCTGTGGTCGACGTCACGTCAAGCGGTACGATGCTGTCCATGACCAGCATGCCTATCGGGCGCTCTGGGTTCCCGGATCGGGGCGGCGTTGCTGATTGCCCAGGATTCTAAGGGGGGTGGGGTGTGATGCGCGGCTGGCACCATTCTTCGCGGTCACTTCACCGGAGAGGTGTCGCGGTTCGTCCAAACCGATGTTGCCTCGATACGCGTCAAGAGAAGAGCTGGCGGCCTCAGGTGGTTGGTTCACGCGAAGTCGCGATGCCGCGAAGAAGAACGATGTTCGCGCGGAGGCGCGGAGACACGGAGGGGGGTATCCGATCGTAAGCGATGACCGGTCATCGCCGACGGGCGGGAGCTTTTAATCCCTCTTCTCCGCGCCTCCGCGTCTCCGCATCTCCGCGCGATTCAATCTTAGCGTCTTCGCGTGAAAAATCAGTTGCTGTAACGGCGTGAGCGGCAGGTCATTTGCCACCACCACGGCGCCAAAACTCACGAAGATTATTTCGCGCAGGGGCGCGGAGGACGCAGAGAGCGCGTAGATGGCCATTGGCAATGGCCAGTTCTCGCTGAAAAGGGAGCTCTAAACTTCTTCTCTGCGTACTCTGCGCCTCTCCGCGCCCCCGCAAGAGGGTCAGCCGATCCCCAAGTCCGCCGGGCCGAACGCGTCGGGCAGAAGTTCGGACAAACGATAAGTGCGCACCGCGTCGCCCTCGGCCGCGCCGCAATGGACGGGCAGGTCGCGGCCGCCCATTTGGGCGGCTTCGTTGATGACCTGACGACAGCGGCCGCAGGGGCTGACCGGGGTGGTGCCGGTCGGTACGCCGTCCGCGTCCATCGCTCCGCCGATGACGCCGACCGCGACGATCTGACGCAGCCGTCCCGCCGCCGAGGCGGTGGCGATCGCGACGGTTTCGGCGCAGAGCGACAGGCCGTAGCTGGCATTCTCGAAATTGGCGCCGGTGATGACCGAGCCGTCCTCCATCAACAGCGCCGCGCCGACCGCAAAGCGGCTGTACGGCGCATGGGCGTTGCGGGCGGCGGCACGGGCGGCGGCAATAAGGGCGTGAGGATCGGTGGCATTCATGGCGTGACGACGTCCCAGTTGACGGGGCCTTCCACCCCCTCGACCCGGCGGAAATCGCTGGCACGCCACATGCGCCAGGGGCGCGCGGCATAATCGGGCTTGAACAGATTGCCGACCGACCAGACGGGGCGGGGCAGCGCGGCGGTGATGCTATATTCCGACTCGAATGCTTTCGACACGCGCAGCATCACCGGCTTGGCGGTGTGGGTCTCGACCATCGCCACGAAGCGGGTCAGGTCGGCGACCAGCGTGGCGCGGTCGGGCCGCGCCGTGCAGTCGTCGTGGAAGGACAGGTCGATGGCGGCGGGCAGGGCGTCCCCTGCGCGCGGCACGAAGATGTTGAAGGCATCGGCCTGCGCGGCGGCGGGCTGGCAGAGAGAATAGATATGGACCGCACCGCGCCGCATCCCGGCTTCGGGCAGCGCGTCCCAATTGCCCTCGAACGACGGATCGCGTCGATCGGTGCCCGACGTGGCGACGATATAGGCGAAGTCCGCGCCGTTCGCGCGCAGAGTGCGCCATTCGACCGCAGGCGGGTTTTCGGGCAGGTCGATACCCTGCAACGGATAATGCTCGGTCGAGGGCTGCCAATGCGTCACCCAGTGCCGCCCGCCCGCGCTGACCGCGCCCAGGGCCAGCAACCCGGCACCGATTTTCCAGAGAATCGCCATCAGTTGCGGATATGCAGGACGCAGAGCAGTGTGAAGAGGCGGCGTGCGGTATCGAAATCGACCTCGATCTTGCCGGTCAACCGCTCCTTCAGCATCTGTGCCGCGTCGTTATGGATACCGCGCCGGGCCATATCGATCGTCTCGATCTGTTGCGGCGTGGACGCGCGGATCGCCTGGTAATAGCTGTCGCAGATCGCGAAATAATCCTTGATCGGCCGCCGGAACCGCCCGAGCGCCAGCACCAAAGTCTCGATATGCGTCCCGTCCTCGCGGTGCATATGGATGCCCAGGCGACCTTCCTCGGACTCGAGCTTGATGCGGTAGGGCCCGGCATAGCCATCGGGCTGGGGCCGCTGGGGCGCGAAATAATTTTCCTCGATCAGGTCGAAGATCGCGATCCGCCGCTCCTGCTCGACATCGGCCGAGCGCCAGCCCAGGCTGCGCTCGTCAAGGTCGATAGAGATGATCCGCGGATCTGCCATGGCACCGGGATAGTCGCGAAGCGCGTGCGCCGCAAATCCCGCGCTGATCGACTGAATGCGTTTTCCTCCGGGGCCAGTCCGCGCTAACGCCGAAGAAATGGCCACCCTAGCATTTCAGAACCCCGCTGCCGCCAACGAGCCGCAGCAGCTTCCCCGCAATATCGAGGCGGAGGCCGCGCTGCTGGGCGCGATGATGATCGACAACCGGCTGGCCGACGATCTGGTCGATCGTCTGGACCCGGAGCATTTCTTCGAGCCCGTCCATGGCCGGGTGTTTTCCGCGATCAAGAACCTGCGCGCCACCGACATGCTGGCGACGCCCGTCACGCTGCGCCCCATGTTCGAGGCGGACGAGGGGATGAAGGCGCTGGGCGGCCCGTCCTATCTGGCGCAGCTGACCGGCTCGGGTGCGGGCCTGATCGGCGCGCGGCAGTTCGCGACGCAGATCTATGACCTGGCGATGTTGCGCGCGCTGGTGACGGTCGGGCGGACGCTGGTCGACCGGGCGATGGACACTTCGGAAGAGGTGAACCCGCGCGCGCAGATCGAGCTGGCGGAGAACGAGCTGTTCAAGGTCGCGGCCGATGGCGGCTCCGAGAATGCGGTGAAGAGCTTCTCCCAGGCCACCACCATGGCGGTCAAGAATGCCGAGCGCGCGCTGAACTCCGGCGGCCATGTCTCGGGCATCACCACGGGTCTAGACTCGGTCAATGCCAAGATCGGCGGTATGCACCGGTCCGACTTGATGATCCTGGCGGGCCGTCCGGGCATGGGTAAGACCTCGCTGGCGACCAACATCGCGTTCAACGCCGCGCGCCGCTGGATGCGCGACATGCAGGACGGCATCCCGCCCTCCGAGTCGGTCGGCGCCAAGGTCGCGTTCTTCAGCCTCGAAATGTCGGCCGACCAGCTGGCGACGCGTATCCTGGCCGAGCAGTCCGGCATCAGCTCCGAAGCGCTGCGCATGGGCAAGATCAGCCGCAACGAGTTCGCGCAGCTGGCCGCCGCCGCCGCCGAGCTGGAGCAGTTGCCGCTGTTCATCGACGATACCGGCGGCCTGACCATCTCCGCGCTGCACACCCGCGTCCGGCGTTTGCAGCGACGGCTGAACAACGAACTGGGTCTGGTCGTGGTCGACTATCTCCAGCTGCTGACCGGATCGGGCAAGTCGTCCGAGGGCAACCGCGTGCAGGAAATCTCGGAGATTTCGCGCGGTCTGAAGACGCTGGCCAAGGACATGAACGTGCCGGTGCTGGCGCTGTCGCAGCTGAGCCGTGCGGTCGAACAGCGCGAGGACAAGCGGCCGATGCTGTCCGACCTTCGCGAATCGGGCTCGATCGAGCAGGACGCCGACATGGTCTGGTTCGTGTTCCGCGAAGACTATTACATGATGCAGCGCGAGCCGAAGCGCCCGATGGAAGGCGACGACGGCAAGGTCTTCGAGGACCACGCCAAATGGGCGACCGAGGTGGAGCGGGTCTATGGCCTGGCCGAGCTTATCGTCGCCAAGCAACGCCACGGTGCGACCGGCAAGGTGGTGATGAAGTTCGACCCGACGATCACGCGCTTTACCGACTTCGCGGGCTATTGAGACCGCTGGGACCGTTCGTGCCGTACGAATGGTCCCAGTAGAATACGTCCTAACCTCGGCGCTCCGTCAGGCAGGCTGGTAGATTTGCGCCACCGCTCCGCCGGGAAAGGCGATCGCCTCGGCCAGATGCAGTGCGAGTGGCGAGTCGAGGTCGGAAAACAGCGCTTCGCCACGTCCCAACGCCACCGGCACGACCAGCAGAGCAAACCGATCCACCAGCCCATGTGCGATTAGGCTGCGCGCGAAGCGGACCCCGCCATGCGCGATGATCGGACCGCCCAGCTCGGCCTTGAGGGCGGCGATCTCCTCTCCCAGGTCGCCGCTGGCGACATAGGCATTGGCCCAGCTCTCGCCGTCTGGCGGCAGGGTTGCCGCGTCCGGTGCGATCTCGTCACCCTCGCGCGAGAACACGGCCTTCGGGATCGCGTTCATCGGCGCGGCAAAGGCATCGGTCGATCCCGGCCAGTGGCCCGCCATCGCATGAAAGGTCTCGCGCCCCATGATGTGCAGACCGGCTTGGCCAAGATAGCCGACACTCCAGGCCTTGGCGGCCGGGTCCTGTCCGAACATCCAGCGATTGTCGCCATCGGCGGCACTGACGAAGCCATCGAGCGACATCGTCATCTTCAGGATCAGTTCGCGCATGGGCACCTCCGTTCGGGAGGTGAAACGGCCAGCGTTACCGGTGTATCCCGGCGTTCCGTTCGATCTCAGTCCCGCGGCGACAGCAGCCAGGCGCGTGCCGCGTCCTTGCAGGTGAAGAATCGAAATTCCCCATGGTCCAGATTGGCCCGCGTCGCCTGAAATTTCGTCAGCGCACCCTTGGTATAGACCGCGACTCGGCCAGAACGGACCGCCGGAGCCTCCATCATCTGCATGAAGGCCGCGACCACCTCCTGGCTCTGGACCATGGCATGGGAATAGTCGCACAGGCTGACCGGCATGCGGCCGGTCGCGCGAATCCGGTGAATGGTCTGCTCCAGCGCGGAGCGGAATTCGGCGATGTCGTCCATGCTCCAGAAGCCGCGAGTAACGACCTCGAAATAGCCAAGCCCGAGGTCGAGCGTGATGTCGAACAAGGGATTTTGGTTCGTCATGTCCTATCCATGGCAGGGTGCGATTAAAGGAGGGTGAAACGGATAGGGTTTTACTCGACCGCTTCCGGGGCGGGCACCGGGCTCAGCCCCCGAAATCGTTGCCAGGGCACGGCATAGCCATGGACTCTGGCAGGCTGCGTAACGCATCCTGTAATCTGGGTTAAGGCGGGGGCGGGCATGGACGAAGGTTTGCGGACGGCGATCGAGGGGGCCTATGCGGCTGCAGTCGATGACGGACGATGGGCCGATTGGACGTGGCAGACCGCCTCGATGCTCGGCGGAGCGTGCGGTGCCTTTCATGTGGTCGAGGCACCCGGGGTCATTCGGCACCAGCAGATATTGCTCAAGGACCCGGCACCGCTCGAACGTTATGTCGCCGAGGATATTGGCCGCCTCGATCCGCAGCTTTCCTATGTGGCGCGCTTGCGCCGCGCAAAGGTCTTTACCGATACGGATCATGCGGACCGCAATGATCCGGCCACACGCGAATATTTCGCGTGGCAGGCCGCGAACGGCAAGCTGCAACATTATCTGACCGCGGCCGTGCCGCTGGACGGCGGGCGTATCTGTGCCGGTCTGTCCGTTCACCGCCATGTCGAGGACGGGGCCACGACAACGGAGGCGCGCCGCCGTCTGGAGATGCTGTTGCCCGACATCCAACGGGCGCTCGAACTCGGCTTCGTTCACGCCGCCAAGCTGACCCATGCCTATTGGGATGGCCTGCTGACCCGGCGAATCGAGCCATGTCTGCTGCTCAGTGAGCGGGGAACTGTGTTGCGGGCCACGCCGCCCATGGAGGCTTTGCTCCGTCATGGCGATGGTTTGCGATGCAGGCACGGGCGGCTGACCTGTGGCGGCGGTATCGCCGATGCGGTGCTCGATCGGTTCATCGGGCTGGCGACGACGGGCGTACGCGCGCCGGGCACCTGTCGCATCGATCGCCCGTCGGGCAAGTCGGCCTATATCCTGAACGCCTATCCCCTGCACGGACCGGCGCGCCCGATGGCCCCGCTGGAGGCCGTCGCGATCGTCACCCTGATCGACCCCGACACCGCACCACAGGCATCGTCGGAGCGGTGGCAACAGGCGTTCGGGCTGACCCGGCGGGAGAGGGATCTGGCCGAACAGCTGGTCGCGGGCCATTCGCTGGAGACGGCGGCGAACAGCCTTGAGATGAGCGTGTCGACCGCACGCGTCCATCTGCGCCACATCTTTTCCAAGACCTATACGGGACGTCAGGCCGAACTGATCCAGCTGCTCGCGCGGATCGGGGCCTGACCCGCCGCTTCAGGATGCCGCGATCGGCCGGTGTATCCCGCATTCCACCTTGTCGAAGCCGCGCCAGCGTCCGGCGCGCGGGTCTTCACCGGGCTTGACGATGCTGGTGCAGGGTGCGCAGCCGATCGACAGATAGCCTTGCGCCTCCAGCGGATGGCGCGGCAGGTCATGGCGTTCGAAATAGCCGTCCAGTGCCACCTTGTCCCAATCCGCTAGCGGATTGAGCTTCAGCCGTCCCTCTTCGACCTCGAACCGGGGCAGCGCGCGGCGGGTGCCCGCCTGAAAGCCCTTGCGGCCCGAAATCCAGGCCTCGAACGGGGCGAGGCCGCGCGCCAGCGGTTCGACCTTGCGCAGGTCGCAGCAGCCGTCGGGGTCATAGCCGTGGCGAATGCCGTCGGGGTCCTTGGCGGCCAGCAGCGCGGGGTCCGGCTGGATGACGCGGACATCGAGCAGCCCCAGCCGTTCGACCAGCGTGTCGCGATAGGCCAGCGTCTCGGGAAACATCTTCAGCGTGTCGGTGAAGACCACCGGCGTCGCCGGATCGGCCTGTGCGACCATGTGCAACAGCACGGCGGACTCGGCACCGAAGGACGACACCGCCGCGATCTGCCCGCGCAACTCGCCGGTCAGCAGTGTGCGCAGCATGTCCGGCGCGGCCACACCGGCAAACCGCGCTTCATACGCCGCGGCATCCTCTGCCGTGTAAGTGGGGCGCACGTCGATCCGGTCGAGCGCGCGCTCAGCCATGGCGCAGCTTCCACACCGGCACGCGCGCGTCGGCGGCCTTCTGATAGGGCTGGGGGTAGAGCGCGAGCAGCTTGGTCAGCGTGGCGGCGTCGACCGGCTTTTCCGGCGCGAAACTGTCGAAGCCGCAGCGGCGCATGGGCGGGATCTGGTCGACCAGTACATCGCCTGCCGCGCGCAACTCGCCCTCGAACCCCGCCTCGCGCAGGATGCGCGCCGCCGAATAGCCGCGCCCGTCGCGAAAGGTCGGGAAGCTGATCTCGACTAAGGCTATCTGGCCCAGATGCGGCAGGAGTTCGCGCGCATCGTCGCCCGCCTCCAGCCGGACGGCGGTGGCATTGGTCTGGCCCAGGAACGCGTCGAGCGTCACCGCCGGTTCGTCATGCACCACATCGTCGCGGAAACGCAGCAGTGTTGCGCCCGCATCGGTGTTCACGGTGATGGGATCAACCATAAATCGCTTCCTTGAACGGCTGCATGCCGACGCGGCGATAGGTGTCGAGGAAACGCTCGTCGGCCTCGCGCAATGCGACATAGCGGTCGGTCACGCGCTCGATCGCGTCGACCACGCCGTCTTCGTCGAAGCCGGGGCCGGTGATCTTGCCGAGCGACACATCCTCCGCCCCCGATCCGCCGAGCAGCAGCTGGTAATTCTCGGTGCCCTTCTTATCGACGCCCAATATGCCGATATGCCCGGCATGATGATGGCCGCAGGCGTTGATGCAGCCCGAAATCTTCAGCTTCAACTCGCCCAGCTCGCGCTGCCGCCCGGCAAAACGTTCGCCGATCTTCTGTGCCAGCGGGATGGAGCGGGCATTGGCGAGGCTGCAATAATCCAGGCCGGGGCAGGCGATGATGTCCGAAATCAGGTCGAGATTGGCCTCGGCCAGCCCGGCGTCGCGCAGCGCGGTCCAGATGGCGTACAAGTCTGCCTTGCGGACATGCGGCAGGACGATGTTCTGAGCATGGGTCACGCGCAGTTCGTCATGGCCGTAACGCTCGGCGAGGTCAGCCATCAGGTCGATCTGGTCGGCCGAGGCGTCACCGGGGATGCCGCCGATCGGCTTCAGGCTGATCGTGACGATGGCATGGCCGGGCTGCTTGTGGCCTGAGACATTCTGGTCCAGCCAGACCGCGAAGTCGGGGTCGGAGCGGTCGACCGTGTCGGGCGCGTCGCTGGCGAAGTCGGGACCGGCGAACATGGCAGTGATCCGCTCCAGCTCGGCGAGCGGCGGGTCGATGCCGAGGTCGCGGATCGCGGCAAATTCCGCCTCCACCTGATCGCGGTAAGCGTCGACGCCGATCTCGTGGAGCAGGATCTTGATCCGCGCCTTGTAGATATTATCGCGGCGGCCATAGCGGTTATAGACGCGCAGGCACGCCTCCAGATAGCTCATCAGATGGTCGGCGGTGATGAAGTCCTTCACCTCATGCGCGACCATCGGGGTGCGGCCCATGCCGCCGCCGACGAAGATCTTCGCGCCGAGCACACCGTCCCGCTCCAGCAACTGGATGCCGATATCGTGCAGCCGCATCGCCGCGCGGTCCTCGTCCGCCGCGATCACCGCGATCTTGAACTTGCGCGGCAGGTAGGTGAATTCCGGGTGGAAGGTCGACCATTGCCGCAGCAGCTCGGCCCAGGGCCGTGGATCGGCGACCTCATCGGCGGCGGCTCCGGCGAACTGGTCCGAGGAGATGTTGCGGATGCAATTGCCCGAGGTCTGGATGGCATGCATCTGCACCGTCGCCAGTTCGGCCAGGATGTCGGGCGCATCGGCCAGCTTGATCCAGTTATACTGAATGTTCTGGCGCGTGGTGAAATGGCCGTAGCCCCGATCGTACTTGCGCGCGATATGGCCCAGCATCCGCATCTGGCGGCTGTCCAGCGTGCCATAGGGCACCGCGACGCGCAGCATATAGGCGTGCAACTGGAGGTAGAGGCCGTTCATCAGCCGCAGCGGCTTGAACTGATCCTCGGTCAGCGCGCCCGACAGGCGGCGGTCCACCTGGTCGCGAAATTCCTCGACACGCGCATCGACGATGCTCTGGTCATATTCGTCATAGCGATACATGAATGGCTCTCTCAGATGACCCAGGCGCCGGCGTCCGCATCGGCGGGCTTCAGCGTCAGGTCGGGGCGCACCGTGGGGCCGAGCGCGCGGATACGGTCCTTGATATGGGCGGGGCGGGGGCCCTGTTCGGTCGCCTCGGCATCGATCAGATAGGGGACGTTGACCCGGCGCGCGCCTTCCTCGGCGCGAAGGATCGCCTCGCCTTGGCCGCCGACATCGACCGCATCCTCGACATGACGCGACCAGTCGCGCCCGGTCCACCAGACGACATCGCCGGTGCTCAAGTCATTGCCCGTCAACAGCTTCATGCACTCATTCCTTCCGCCACGCGGGCCCAACGCGCGAGCTTGTCTTCGGCATCCGACAGGGTGACGACTTCGCCGACGACGATAATCGCCGGACTCTGAACCTTCTCGCGCTCGACCATCGGCCCGAGATCGGCGAGCAGGGTGCGGATGGCGCGGTGCCCCTCCAGCGTGCCGCGCTCCAGCACCGCGACCGGCATGTCGGGGGCGACGCCATCGGCCATCAGCTTGTCGGCGATGCCGTTGGCGGTCGCGACGCCCATATAGATGACGAGCGTGCGTCCCTGGCCCGCCAGGCCCGACCAGTCCTGATCGGTCAGCCCCTTGCACTGGCCCGCAACGAAGGACACGGCCGAGCTATGGTCGCGGTGGGTCAGCGGCAGCATCGCCTCCGCCGCGCAACCGAGCGCCGCCGATACGCCTGGGATCACCTCGACCGGAAGCCCGGCGGCGCGCACTGCCTCCACCTCTTCGCCACCGCGCCCGAAGATGAACGGGTCGCCGCCCTTCAGCCGCAGGACGATCGCGCCGGTCTTTACATGCGCGACGATCAGCGCGTTGATCGCGTCCTGCGACAAAGTGTGCCGCGCGCGCCGCTTGGCGACCGAGATGCGCTGGGCCTCCGGCGGCGCGAGGTCGAGCACACGCGGATCGATCAGCCCGTCATGCACGACAACATCGGCGGTCTTCAGCGCCTCGACCGCGCGCACGGTCAACAGGCCCGGGTCACCGGGGCCGGCACCAACCAGGATCACGCGTCCGCGCGCGGTGGGATCGAGAAGACTAGCCATGCTGCAACAGATGCCCCTCCGCCCGCGCCGCCACAACCGAGCGATGCTTGGGGCGGCGGTAGATCAGCTTCACCCCACTTTGCCGTACAAGGTATAACATATTTGCCTTTTGTATGAGTCTATGTTTGACTGGACAAAGGGGCATAAAGCCAAAGGGGGAGTGGAAATGAGGACACAAAGTTGCGCCAGAGCAGCGTTTGGTGCTTCGCTGATTGCGATGGCTTGGGTCGGCGTTGCATCGGCGCAAACCGCTTCAGCTGTCGAAGCGGATGCCAGTGCCCAGGCCGAGAAGATCGGGGTCACAGACGTGGCCGCGTCGACCGACCGGATCGATGCCAAGCAGGAGGCACGCGATCCCGGTGACGTCATCGTCACCGGCACGCGCATCGTGCGGCCGAACATGGAAAGCAACGCGCCGATCACCACGATCGACGCGACCTATCTGAAGGAGCGCGGGCTCGCCCGGGTCGAGGACGCGCTGGCGCAATTGCCGCAGGTGACGCCGATGCTGGGCCTGCAGGGGCAGAGCTGGACTTCGGGGGCGGCATCGGTCGGCCTTCGCAACCTGGGCGCGGGACGTACGCTGATTCTGCTCAACGGGCAGCGGATGGACAATGACGTCAACATCATCCCCGGCGCGCTGATCGACCGGATCGACATCATGACCGGCGGCGCATCTGCCGTGTACGGGTCGGATGCGATAGCGGGCGTCGTCAACTTCGTCCTCAAGCGCAAATTCGACGGCATCGCGTTCGATGGTGAAGTCAGCGGCTTCAATCATAACAACAACAATCCGCTGATGGCGCGCATCGCGGACGAGGCGGGCTATCCCCATCCGCGCGGTTCTTATCTGGGCGGCGGCAACTATTTCGCATCGCTTGCCGGTGGCAAGAACCTGCTCGACGACCGGCTGAACGTCAGTGCCTTCGTGACCTACAAAAAGGCCGATCCGATCCAGTTCCGCAATCTAGATACTACGGTCTGCCCACTGCTGGTGTTCGATCCCAACAACCCGGATGCCGGCAATACGAAATGGTCCTGCGGGGGGACGACGTACAATCCCTACAATTATTTCCGCGTCGGCGATCAGGACCTCAGCAACGCGCGTGACGGGTCGCGCAGCTTCCGGCCCTATGACACGAACGATGAAGTCCGGGTCCTGAGCGTCGACACGATCCAGCGCCGCAGCGAGACGGTCAACACCGGTGGCTTCCTCACCGCCGAATTGCCGCTCGGCATGCGCCTGAACGGCAGCTTCCTGTACAGCCGGATTACCGAGACGGGGTATAACTCGATCGACGGTGGTATCTGGACACCCACCGCCAAAGTGAATTGCGACAATCCCTTCCTGGGACGGCAGCAGGCGCAGGCCATTTGCGGTGCGGAGGCGGGAACCACGGCGCTCAGCGCGCCGATATCCTTGTCGCTGTTCCGGCCCGGCATGATCCAGAATTTCCGCAATTCGACCACCGACTGGCGCGGGTCGCTGGGGCTGTCGGGCATGATCGTCGACAAAATCCGCTTCGAGCTCAGCTATCAGCAAACGCGCAACATCATGAACGGCTATGCCGATCATCAATGGATGCCGGATCAGGCCGATCGGCTGGCACGGGGCCTGCAGGTCCGCAACGTCGGCGGCGTGCCCACCTGCCTGTCGAGGATCGACGGCACCGACCCCAGCTGCCAACCGGTCGACGCCTTCTCTTCGAACGTGTCGATCAACGATGCCGTCTACAGCTGGCTGACCGCGCCCGGAAGCCGCCGCCAGCAGAACGATCTGCAGGTCATCAACGGCGTCGTGTCCGGCACGCTGGAGGATTACGGCCTGAAAAGCCCCTGGGCGACCAGCGGGATCGGCTTCGCGATCACCGGCGAGTATCGCAAGTACCGCAACCAGTCGACCGGCTATGGCGCCTGGTCGAACTTCACGACCTTTGACGGGCGCACCAGCGTGAAGGAACTGGGCGGCGAAATCGACATCCCGCTGATCGAGAACAAGCCGTTCTTCAAGGAACTCAGCGTCAATGGCGGTTATCGGATTTCCGATTACGACGTCTATCAAAGTCTGATCCACAGCTGGAAGGCGGAGGCCAGCTGGGCTCCGACCGACGGTTTGCGCTTCCGGGGTAGCTATAATCGCGCGGTGCGTGTCGGCGTGTTGCAGCGACTGGAGGGCGAGAACCGTTATCCAAACGTCCTAATGCTCGACCTGTGCGCCCCGCCGCGCGCCGCGAGCAACGGCAAGGGGGCGACGCGCTATACGTTCGACCAATGCTCGATCGGCATGACGCGCGCGCAATATGACGCGCTGACCAGCTACACCGGCTGCGATAGCAATGGTTTCTGCCCGACCACGCTGATCAATGGCGGCAACCGTGACCTCCAGCCCGAACGATCGCGCAGCAAGACGCTGGGCGTGGTGATGCAGCCGCGCTTCATTCCTGGCCTCACCGCTTCGGTCGACTGGTACGATATCAACATCCAGGGCGCATTCGAATGGACCCGTATCGGCATGGCGTTCAACCAATGCTATGACAACAAGGTCGAGTTCTTCTGCCAGTTCTACAAGCGCGACCCGCAAACGGGGCAGCTCCTGATTGCCGACGCACGCTATAACAACTCCGGGTATACGGCGACGCGCGGGATCGATTTCAGCACCAATTATGCGCTGGACCCGAAGCGGCTGGGCATCGCCGATGACATCGGCACCTTTGGTCTAAACTTCAACGGTACGCTGACCACCAAATATGAGCGGCAGTTCGCGCCGGGTAACACGCCCTGGTCGTGCCTCGGTTACTTCGGCTTTGCGTGCGGCGATCCGATGCCGCGCTGGCGCCATGTTGCGGGCGTGAATTGGCAGCTGCCCTGGATCAAGGGCGGGCTTGGCTTCACCTGGCGCTATATCGGCCCGACGGCAATTTCGAAGCTGTCGACCAACACAGTGCTGGCGGCAGCACCAGGGCAGACTTACCCGCTGCTCAACCGTATTCCGGGTTATAGCTATTTCGACTTCAACACCAATGTCACGCTGGTTAAGGGGGTCGACGTACGGTTCAATGTCCAGAATCTTTTCGACAAGGACCCGCCGCTCGTCGGTTTCGACAATACATATGGCATCGGCCAGTATTTGAACACGTTCCCCGCCTATTACGCGGTCCGGGGACGGACGCTGCGGGTCGGGATTTCCGCCCGCTTCTGATTGGGGAGGCCCGGAGCCACGGTTCCGGGCCTTTTTTGCTTACCTGCGAACCCACACAGGGATCGGCGACTTCACGCTTGGGGCAATCGTCGATCAGCGCGCAGATGGCGGGCGGTCAAGCCAGCGCACCGGGGTCGGCCAGCGCCTCGCCCATCGCCCGGACCCGCGCGACCTTGTCGTGCAGCATTCCCCAGTCGTCAGCCTGCGCGATCGATGCCCAGATCGCTTCCACCTCCTCGATCAGCATGGATTCGGGCTCGCCCTGCCAATAGGCGTGGTCGCGTGCGCGGCGAGGGGCATAGGGCTCGACCAGGTCGCGCAAGGCGTTCCACGTCTCGTCATAATGATCCGGTACCTGCCCGCCGAACAGGTCGAAATAGACGCGGTCCAGAGGAGCGGCGCTGGCGCGCAGGGCCTGCTCGAAGGTCTGGACGAGCGCCCGGTCCTCGGTCCCGCCGCGTGGCGTCACGCCCAGCCGCCAGAGGATCGCGGTGATGATCTCCGCCTGATAGGTCGTGGCAAAGCCCTCCAGCGCGGCGATCAGCGGATCGCTCTCCGCGATCAGCCGCAGGCTGGAGGCGAGTTGCATCACGTCCCACTGGATCGCCTCGGGCTGGCGGCCAAAGGCGTAGAGGCCCATCTGGTCGAAATAGGCGGCGGTGAAGCCCGCGTCCCAGCTCGGCGCGAACCGCCACGGACCATAGTCGAAGCTCTCGCCGGTGACGTTGATATTGTCGGAATTGAGCACGCCGTGGACGAACCCGGCGGCCATGTAGCGCGCGGCGAGCCTTGCGGTGCGCTCCGCCACCAGGGTCAGCAGCCGGACGGGATCGTCCGATACCTCGCCATAGAAGTGGCGCAGGACATAGGCGACCAGCCGCCGCATCCCTTCCTCGTCGCGCTCGAAGGCGAGCCGCTGGAAACTGCCGATACGGACATGGCCGTGGCTCATCCGCACCATGACGGCCGAGCGGGTGGGGGAGGGCTCGTCACCCCGGTGCAGCGCCTCGCCCGTCTCGATCAGCGACAGCGTGCGCGAGGTGGGGACGTTCAGCGCCTCCAGCATCTCGGTCGCCAGGATTTCGCGGACCCCGCCCTTCAGCGTCAGGCGGCCGTCACCGGAGCGGCTGTACGGCGTCTGCCCCGACCCCTTGGTGCCGAGTTCTAGCACCCGGCCGTCACGCGCCACCATTTGCGCGAAGGTGAAGCCGCGTCCGTCGCCGAGATCGCTGTTGTAATGGCGGAACTGGTGCCCGTGATAGCGCAGCGCCATTGGCCCCGGCAGCGTGTCGGGCAGGGGGGCGAACCGGCCGAAATGCTGTGCCCATTCGTCATCGGTCAGCGTCTCCACGCCGATTTCGGCGGCGGCGCGGTCGTTGCGATAGCGGATGACGGTCTGCGGAAAGTCCGCGGCCTCCACCGGATCGGCGAGAAAATCGGCCACCTCGGTCAGGGCGGTGGACGGGCGATAGGCTTGCGGGGATACGGGCATAAAGCGATATGGAGGCGGCACCGGAGGACCTTCAAGCATGATCCCTCATGAGAATCGATATTGGTGGTCGAAAGACGGCCTGCGGCTCCATGCGCGCGACTATGAGGGGGACGACGCGCTGCCCCCGGTCATCTGCCTGCCGGGCCTTACCCGCAACGCGCGCGACTTCGAGGGGCTGGCCGAGGCGCTGGCAGGCCGCGCGCGGGTGATCGCGGTCAGTTTCCGCGGCCGGGGCGAAAGCGCCTATGCCAAGGACCCGATGAGCTATGTGCCGCTCACCTATGTCCAGGATGTCGAGGCGATGCTGGACGAACTGGGTATCACCCGCTTCGTCGCGGTCGGCACCTCGCTGGGCGGGATCGTGACGATGATCCTGGCGGCCACCGCACGAGGGCGGCTGGCTGGGGCGGTGCTGAACGATATCGGGCCGGAGATCGAGGCGGCGGGCCTGGCGCGCATTCGCGGCTATGTCGGCAAGGGACAGAGCTTTCCGACCTGGCTGCACGCCGCGCGCTGCGTCCAGGAGAATAACGAGGACGTCTATCCCGACTGGGGCGTCGAGGACTGGCTGGCGATGGCCAAGCGCACGCACCGGCTGACCAGCGCGGGACGGATCGTGCTCGACTATGACCTGAAGATCGCCGAGCCGTTCCGGGTGCCCAATACCGAGGGCGGGCCCGATATGTGGGCGGCGCTGGACGCGCTGAACGGCGTACCGACGCTGGTGGTCCGCGGCGAGCGGTCGGACATCCTGAGCGCCGGGGTCGCCGAGCGGATGGTCGAGCGACTGTCGCCCTCCGAACTGGTGACGGTGCCCGGTGTCGGCCACACGCCGCTGCTGACCGAGGCGGAGGCGCTGGCGGGGATCGGGCGGTTGCTGGATAATGTAGGCCAAATTCCTCCCCTGTAAGGGGAGGGGGACCAGCGAAGCTGGTGGAGGGGTGTCCCCGGTGGCGAGTTTGGCCCAACCTCTCCGACCGTGACACCCCTCCGTCAGTCCTTCGCCCTGCCACCTCCCCTTGCAGGGGAGGAAAATGGCGCTGGCGGTTTCCAACGCTGTCCCCGCCCGCTAATCCCGCAGGCATGGCCCGTCCGCTGAACATCCTGCATCTCCACTCCTCCTTCTCGCTGGGCGGCAAGGAGGCGCGTGCGGTCGCGCTCATGAACGCCTTTGGCGATGCGGCGAAGCATACCATCGTTTCGGCCATGCCCGACGAGCTGGGCGCGCGCGATTCCATCGCCAAGGGCACACGCTACGAGATCGCGCAGGAGGCGCCGCCCTTGACCGGCAAGCCCTCGGTCAAGCGGTATGAGGCGATCGCCGCCTATATGCGCCGTTTCGACCTGGTGCTGACCTATAATTGGGGCGCGATCGACGGGGTGATGGCACGGCGCGTCTATCCCAAGGGCGCGCCGCCGCTGGTTCATCACGAGGATGGGTTCAACGCCGACGAGGCGCGGGGCCTGAAGATCGAGCGCAACATCTATCGCCGCATCGCCCTGTCGGCGGCGGATGCGCTGGCGGTGCCGAGCCATATCCTGGAGGGCATTGCGCGTCAGACCTGGAAGCAACCGGCCGAGCGGGTCCACCGCATCCCCAACGGGATCGCGACCGAGCTTTACGCTCGCGATCCCGATCCCAAGGGCATTCCCGGCTTCGTCCGCCAGCCCAAGGAGATCGTCGTCGGCGTGCTGGCGGGCCTGCGCCCGGTCAAGAACCTGCCGATGCTCGTCCGCGCGATGGGGGGCATCCCCAACCGCTTCCGCCTGGTGATCGTGGGCGAGGGCCCCGAGCGCGCAAATATCCAGCAGGCCGCCGCCGCGATGGGCATCGCCGACCGGCTGGTCATGCCGGGCTTCCTCGAACGTCCTTACAATTACATCCGCCATTTCGACATCGTCGCGCTGTCGTCCATGTCGGAACAGGCACCGATCTCCGTGCTGGAAGGGATGGCGGCGGGCCTGCCCATCGCCTCGCTGCCGGTCGGCGACGTGCCACTGATGGTGTCGGAGCCCAATCGCCAGTTCATCGCCGACGCCCCCAACGAGGTGCGCCTGCGCGACGTGATCCAGGCGCTGATCTCGCATCCCGAGCTTCGCGCCGAGGCGGGCGCGGCCAACCAGGCGCGGGTGCGGGCCGAGTTCGACCAAGCGCAGATGATCGCGCGCTACAAGGCGCTGTATGAGCGGGTCCTGGGGCGGCCCGGCGCGCTGGGTTGACCGTGCACACCGGGGCGTGCCGTTAATTCCCCTCGCTAACCCATGCCAACACGCTATATGAGACCCTTTCCGACCAGTAAGGTGAAGACGTGTTCAAAGGCTTGAGCCCCATCCTGTACAACGGCCGCGAGGTTTGGCCGCTGATCGAAGGCGGGAAGGGCGTCGCCGCGACCAACCACGCATCCGCTGGCGCCTGGGCGGCGGCGGGCGGCGTCGGCACCGTGTCGGCCGTGAATGCCGACAGCTATGACGCCGAGGGCAAGATCATCCCCCAGATCTACCGCGCGCTGACCCGGCGCGAGCGGCACGAAGAGCTGATCGAATACGCCATCGAGGGCGCGGTCCAGCAGGTGAAGCGCGCCTGGGACATCGCCGGTGGCAAGGGCGCGATCAACATCAACGTGCTGTGGGAAATGGGCGGCGCGCAGCGGGTGCTGGAAGGCGTGCTGGCACGCACCAAGGGGCTGGTCGCGGGCGTCACCTGCGGCGCGGGCATGCCCTATAAGCTGTCCGAGATCGCGGCGCACCATCAGGTCAGCTATCTGCCGATCGTCTCCTCGGGCCGCGCTTTCCGCGCGCTGTGGAAGCGTGCCTATTCCAAGGCGGCGGAATGGCTGTCGGCGGTGGTCTATGAGGACCCCTGGCTCGCCGGTGGCCATAACGGCCTGTCGAACGCCGAAGACCCCTTGCAGCCCCAGGACCCCTATCCGCGTGTGAAGGCGCTGCGCGACACGATGCGCGAGGGCGGGATTTCGGACGAGGTGCCGATCGTGATGGCGGGCGGCGTCTGGTATCTGCGGGACTGGAACGACTGGATCGACAATCCCGAGCTGGGCAAGATCGCCTTCCAGTTCGGCACGCGCCCCCTGCTGACCCAGGAAAGCCCGATCCCCGAGGATTGGAAGCAGCGGCTGATGACGATCGAGCAGGGTGACGTCTTGCTCCACCGCTTCTCGCCGACCGGTTTCTATTCCAGTGCGGTGCGCAACCCCTTCCTGCGCAATCTGGAGGCTCGTTCGGAGCGCCAGATCGCCTTCTCGACCCAGGAAGCGGGCGACCATGTCTTCCAGCTCGACGTGGGCGTGAAGGGCAAGAATTTCTGGGTGACCAAGGGCGATCTGCTGCGCGCCCGCGAATGGTTCGGTGCGGGCTTCACCATGGCGCTGAAGACGCCCGACAACACGCTGGTGTTCGTGACGCCGGAAGAGGCCAAGGAAATCCGCAAGGACCAAGCCGACTGCATGGGCTGCCTGTCGCAGTGCCTGTTCTCGAGCTGGGCGGACAGCGAAACCAACTCGACCGGCCGTCTCGCCGACCCGCGCAGCTTCTGCATCCAGAAGACGCTGCAGGAGATCGCCCATGGCGGCGATGTCGAGCAGAACCTGATGTTCGCGGGACACGCGGCCTACAACTTCAAGCGCGACCCCTTCTACTCGAACGGGTTCGTGCCGACGGTCAAGCAGTTGGTCGACCGTATCCTGACCGGCGACTGATCGCCGCGAAGCGTTATGAAAAGGGGGGCTTTCCTGAACCGGAAAGCCCCCCTTTTTTGCATCAGTCGGCGACGGTGCCGACGACCGCCCCGGCGGTGCCGCCGACCGCTGCGCCCTTCTGCACGCTACCCCCGGTCGCGGCGGCGACACCAGCTCCGCCAGCGCCGCCGATCGCGGCGCCCTTCAGCGTCGAACAGGCCGATATCGACAGCGCGGTTGCGGTGAGGGTGAAGGCAATGGCCAGCTTTTTCATGAGGGTAGCTCCTGTTGGAATGACAGGAGGGGGAATGCCGCCCGCCCCAGGCGGTTCCGCGTCGCAACATTTTGAAACGGATCGGGAAACGCTGTGACAGGGCGATAGGACGCTGGGCTGGAAGTGCGGGCCGCCTCTGAAGATCCAGGTTGAAGCGATACGATAATCGCGCTAACTGTATTGATTGAGCAATACAGTTCCTCATATATTCGGGAGCTGTGCCTGGAATGACGGCAGGGGGGTAAGCGCATGACGAGCACGTCACGCATAATGGGGTCGCGCGACACCTATGTCCGGTGGGCGGTCTCTACCGTTACGCTGGCATTGATCCTCGTTGCAGCCCCCCTACCCGCCAAGGGGCAGGCGGTGCCCGCATCCGTTGCTGCGGATCGGGCGCTGGACACGGCGCTGAATGCCTATCTTGTCGCCGCGACCCGGAACGAGCAATTTTCCGGCACCGTGCTTCTCGCGCGGGACGGCAAGCCGGTCTTCCTGCGCAGCTATGGCATGGCAAATTATGAGCTGAGCGTTCCGAACGGCCCCGACACGGTGTTCCGCCTCGCTTCGATCACCAAGCAATTTACCGCGCTCGCCGTCATGCAGCTTCAAGAGCAGAACAAGCTCCACGTCGACGATCCGATCTGCCGCTATCTGGTCGACTGTCCGGCCGCATGGCGGCCGATCACCATTCGCCAGTTGCTCAACCACATGTCGGGCATTCCCAATTTTTCCAGCCTGCCCGAATGGGACGAGGTGCTGTCTCGACGCGACTACACACCGACCGAGCTTGTCGCGCTATTCCGCAACCTGCCCTTGAAATTCGCGCCCGGTGAAAAGTACGACTATTCCAACTCGGGCTATCATCTCCTCGGTCTTATCATCGAGCGGACCTCCGGGATGCCTTGGGGCGCCTATGTCAAGCAGCACATATTGATACCGGCCGGGATGACGCACAGCGGGGACGATAATAGTCGCGCCATCGTTCCACACCGCGCGTCGGGCTATTATTCGCTTGGAACCACCTTTATCAACGCGCCGATCATCAGCCATACGGTCGGCTATGCTGCGGGTGGGCTCCACTCGACCGTGGGTGACTTGCTGCTCTGGGAGCGAGCATTGGCGCCCGGCAAATTGGTAAGCCAAGCGTCCCTTGATGCGATGTTCACGCCAGCGAAGAACAATTACGGCTTTGGCTGGCGGATCGGGGAGCGGTTCGGCCGCCGAGAGATGGACCATTCCGGAAGCGACAACGGCTTCTCGACCTACATCATCCGATTCCCTGCCGATCGGCTGACTGCGATTGTGCTGAGCAACAGCGATCGTGCCTCGGCGAGCAAGGTCGGGAATGCGATGGCCGCCATTGCCTTCGGTCAGCCGACACCGCTGCCCGTCGCGCAGCTTCGAGAAATTCTCTGGGACCGGATCGATCGTAACGGCGTCGCCGGTGCCATCGCGCTGTATCGGGAACTGAAACAGTCGAATGCCAAGCTCGACTTCAGCGACGATGCGCTGGTGGGGCTGGGCTATGATCTTTATGAAGCCCAGCGCTATGCCGACGCCAAGGCGATTTTCCGCTTCAACCTGACGGTCTATCCCAAATCCGCTTATAGCCATGACGGCTTGGCCGACGTCGCCGTCGCCGAGGGGGATCGCGAACAGGCAATCAGCCTGTTTCGCCAGTCGCTGGCGCTCGATCCGACCAATGTCTATGCCAGCGATGCGCTGAAGCGGCTGCAGGCCTCGCCCCGCTAGCGGCCCAGCCTTAAAGCCACCCCTCCAACACCTGATCCGGCGGACGGTGGCCGTCGGCCCAGCTGCGGATATTGGCGATGACCTTTTCCCCCGAGGCGACCCGCCCCTCCAGCGTGGCCGAGCCCATATGCGGGGTCAGCACGACATTGGGCAGCGCCAGCAAGCGGGGATCGATTTCCGGCTCGTGCCGCCAGACGTCGAGGCCCGCACCGGCCAGCTGGCCCGCCTCCAGCGCATCGACCAGCGCGTCCTCGTCGACGATGCCGCCCCGGCTGGCGTTGATGAGATAGACATGGGGGCGCAGCAGGGCGATGCGGCGGCGGTCGATCAGGTCGTGGCTGTCGGCATTCAGCGGCGTGTGGATCGACACGATGTCGACCGCGCCCAGCATCGCATCGAGATCGGGATGCCAGGTCGCGCCCAGCTCCGCCTCAATGCTGGCGGGCAGGCGGCGGCGGTTATGGTAATGGATCGACAGGCCAAAGGCGCGTGCGCGCCGGGCGACGGCCTGGCCGATCCGCCCCATGCCGACCACGCCCAGCGCCTTGCCGCCGATCCGGTGGCCCAGCATCCCGCCGGGGCTCCATCCCTTCCAACCGCCCGAGCGGACCAGCTTCTCGCCTTCGGGCAGGCGGCGCGGCACCGACAGGATCAGCGCCATGGTCATGTCGGCGGTGTCCTCGGTCAGGACGCCGGGGGTATTGGTGACGATGATGCCCCGCGCGCGGGCTGCCTTCAGGTCGATATGGTTCACGCCCGCGCCGAAATTGGCGATCAGCTTCAGCCGGGGCCCGGCGCTCGCGATAAGGTCCGCGTCGATCGCGTCGGTTACGGTGGGGACCAGCACGTCGCAATCGGCCATGGCGGCGGCCAGTTCGTCGCGGTGCATCTTGTCGTCCGCGCGATTCAGCTGCGTATCGAACAGCGCGGCCATCCGCTCCATGATCGGATCGGGCAACTCGCGGGTGACGACCACCCTGGGGTTCAGGCAGCGGCGTGGATCGGTCATGGGCACGGATTGGGCCAAGCCCGCCGGTCCGTCAACTGGGCATGCGCCGCGCGTCTGCGAACATGGTTGAAGCGGCGCCCCGGCTCGGCGTAGAGGCGTGGCTGGGCGGGCAGGTAAAAGGATAGACGATGCGCAGGTCGATGGCCGGGCTGGCACTGATCGCGATGACGCTGTCGATGGATCTGGCGACGGGGCTGACCGCTCCGGCCGCGATCGCCGCGTCCGAAAAGCGCGCCATGCCCTATTATGGTTCGATCGGGGCGACGCTGGCGCGGATGCGCACAGGCCCGGCGCGCGCCTATCCCGCCAGCTGGACCTATCGCCGCCAGGACCTGCCGGTCAAGGTGATCGCGGCGTTCAAGGAATGGCGCAAGGTGCAGGACCCCGATGGGACCGAGGGCTGGATGCTCGCCGTCCTGCTGCGCAACACCCGCACCGCGATCGTGCGCAGTTCCGACCCGCTGCCGATGCGCGCCGCTCCGGACGAGGGCGCCAAGACGCTGTGGCGCGCCGCGCCGGGCGTGGTCGGGCGGATCAGCGAGTGCAACGGGGCTTGGTGCCGGTTCGACGTGAAGGGGCAGGCGGGCTTCGTGCCGGTCGGTTCGATCTGGGGTGTCGATCCGGGGGAAGTGCTGCCTTAAGGGTTTTTGGTCGCGGAGGCCGGTCTCGGTGAGACGCCTTGCCCTCCCCCGGCCCCTCCCGCCTGCGGGAGGGGAGAAGAAGGGGGCTTTTCAGGTCGGCGACCTTAGGTGGAGTTCCCAAGTCGGCCCCAAGCACGCCCCTCCCGCAGGCGGGAGGGGACGGGGGAGGGCAGGCCACGGGCGATTGCCTCGATGAGACTCCAGGCCCTTGCCAGGCTGCGGCGGCCAAGAAGACGCTTACAACAACTCCACCGCCATCGCGGTGGCTTCGCCGCCGCCGATGCAGAGCGAGGCGACGCCGCGCTTGGCCCCCTTGGTCTCCAGCGCCGACAACAGGGTCGCCAGCACGCGTGCGCCGCTCGCGCCGATCGGATGGCCCAGCGCGCAAGCGCCGCCATGGACGTTCAGCCGGTCGTGCGACAGGTCCATGTCGCGCATCGCGATCATCGCGACGGCCGCAAAGGCTTCGTTGACTTCATAGAGATCGGCATCACCGGTCGACCAGCCCGCGCGCTCGAGCGCCTTGCGCATCGCGAAGACCGGCGCGGTGGTGAAACGGGCGGGCGCATGGGCATGGCCTGCCTGCGCTACGACCCGCGCGATCGGGGTGAGGCCCAGCCGCTCGGCGACGCTGGCGCGCGTCATGACCAGCGCCGCCGCGCCGTCCGAGATGGAGGAGGCATTGGCCGCGGTGATGGTGCCGTCCTTGGCAAAGGCGGGCTTCAGCGTCGGGATCTTGGCCGGATCGCCCTTGGCAGGCTGTTCGTCGAGGGTGATCTGCTCCTCGCCCTTGCGGGTCTTGACGGTGACCGGCACGATCTCGCGGTCGAACGCGCCGGAGGCCTGCGCCGCCTTGGCGCGCTCTAGCGAGGCGATGGCGAAATCATCCTGCGCCGCCCGCGTGAACTGGTATTCCTGCGCTGCCTCCTCGGCGAAATGGCCCATCAGCCGCCCCCGCTCATAGGCGTCCTCCAGACCATCGAGGAACATATGGTCATAGAGCGTGTCATGGCCGATGCGCGCCCCGCCGCGATGCTTGTGGCTGAGATAGGGGGCGTTCGTCATGCTCTCCATGCCGCCCGCGACGATCAGGTCGGCCGAACCCGCCGCCAGCGCCTCGGCCGCCATGATCGCGGCCTGCATGCCCGAACCGCACATCTTGTTGACCGTCGTCGCCTCGACCTGTTCACCCAGACCCGCGAAGATCGCCGCCTGGCGCGCCGGGGCCTGGCCCAGCCCGGCGGGCAGGACGCAGCCCATGTGAATACGCTCGATGGCGGAAGGATCGACGCCCGCCCGCTCGACCGCGCCCTTCACGGCGGCGGCGCCCAGCTGGGTCGCGGACAGGCCGGACAGGCTGCCTTGGAACGATCCCATGGGGGTGCGGGCATAGGACAGGATGACGATGGGGTCCGTCATGGGGACATGCTCTCCAAATAGGTATGTTTTGATGTCGTTGTTGGCCGGGCCTGTACGCCTTTTGCTCGGGCGGCGCAAAGGGGCTAGGGCGGTCGCCATGGCGTTCGGGGCGGCATCGGCGGTGTGGGCCGTGTTCTATGGATTGGCGGGCGCGATCGTCGGATCGTTCGTCGCCGCGCTGGTGCTGCGCTGGCTGAGCGATCGCTCGGTCATGGCGGGGCGGTCGGTGTGCGACCATTGTGGGGGGACGCTGCGGGTCTGGGAACTGGTGCCGATCCTTAGCTTCGTAGCCCTTCGCGGCCGCTGCGCGCGGTGCCGAGAGCCGATCGATCCGGTGCATTGGCGAATAGAGGTGCTGGCACTGCTGATCGGCGCATCGGCGGGTTGGGTCGCGGGACCCGATGGCTGGATGGGGGCGCTGTTCGGCTGGTCGCTGCTGGCGCTGGGGGCGCTGGATACCCTGGCCTTATGGCTGCCGGATCGGTTGACCTTGTGGCTGGCAATGACGGGCATGCTGACCGGGGCGCTGGGCCAAGCGCCGCCGCTGGGCGATCGGCTGGTCGGCGGGCTGATCGGTTTCGGCGGGCTCTGGGCCATTGGCGCGGGCTACCGGTGGTGGCGCGGGCGCGAGGGGCTGGGCGGTGGCGACCCGAAGCTGTTGGGCGCGATCGGCTTGTGGCTTGGATGGCGTATGATTCCGGGGGTGCTGCTGGTCGCCTGCATCATCGGGCTGGGCTTCGTCGTGATACGACATCTTTCGGGCCGCCGGGCCAGCGGGCAGGACGTGGTGCCGCTGGGTCTGCTGCTGGCCCTGGCGGCTTACCCGGCCTGGGTGTTGATGATAGGAATGACACCATGATGCTCCTGACGATCGTCGCCATGGCGCAAGCCGCCGCCGTGCCCGTTCTGGGCACGCTGCCCAAACAGTCGCTCCCGGAAAAGGGCTGCGCCGCCTATCTGTGGGCGGTGCAGGACCAGCGTTTCGTCGCCATGGTCGAGCCGGGGCGGCTGCGCGTGATGCTGGACGGCAAGCAAGCCGATCTGCCCGCCGCCGAGGCCGTGGGCACGGGCGCGCTGGGGCTGGCCAGCACAACGCGCTATGCCGGGGAAGGGGTTACGGCCACGCTCGACATGAGGATCACCCAGCGCGAAACGCTGCAGGACGGGGCCATCGTGTCGGATGCGACGATCCGCCTAGCGCGCGGAAATCAGGACGAAATCATCGTGCCGGTGGGCGGCATGGTGGGGTGCGCACCGGCGGCCCGTTGATCCGCCGAGGGAACTTCGCGGGGCCTCCCCGCGTTGGCGGATCGTTGGGGGATCGTTCCGAATAACGGAAGAGCCCTGTCGGAAAGGGGCTTTTTACGGCGTGGCGGAACGAAACGGCAGACATACCTGGCTCGCGTTCGCGCTGATTGCTCCCTCCCTGTTCTCGTCGCCCGTCTCGGCGCAATTGTCCAAGCCGGGCACCGCCCCTGCGCAAGGGCCGAGCGTGCCGCAGGACCAGCGCGACGGGACCAGCGACCCGCAGGCCAATGCCCCCATCGTCCCCGATGCGCAGTTCAACGCCGCACTTCCCCCGCTGAGCGGCGATATCAACGCACCGCTGGAATCCATGGCGACCATGGAAAAGAACCAGCCCGCCGCCCAAGCGATTCCGACGCCGCAGACCGCGCCGCCCTTGCCCAGCGCACAGACCGCCCAGCCGCTGGCGACCGGCGACACTATCGGCCCGATCGCGCCCGAGGACCCGCAACTGGCCCAGCCGCTGACCCCGCTGACCAGTTTCGACACGACCCCGCTGGAAACCGCCGCCGATCCCAAGGGCACCCGCGCGCCCGAAATCCGCTATGACATGGAGGTGCGGGGCCTGGCCGAGCTGAAGCTGGACGACGAGTTCAAGGGCCTGTCGTCCCTGCGCGAAGGCAAGGGCAAGGCGGCCAACGCCACCCAGGTCTCCGCCCGCGCGCGGGAAGACGAGCAACTGGCGATCCGGCTGATGAAGTCGCTCGGCTATTACGACGCCACCGCCGTCTCGACGCTCCAGCGCGAAGGGGCGGGCGAGGGCGAGGGCGAGAATGGCCGGTTGAAGGTCGTGCTGACCGCCACGCCGGGGCGGCTCTATCGCCTGTCCTCGGTGACCGTGAAGGCCGATCCGACCACGCCGCCCGATCTGGTCCGCTCCAATCTGCCGCTCAAGGTCGGCGATCCGATCGAAGCCGCGCGAATCCAAGGTGCCGAGGCGAATGTCAGCCTGGTCCTGCCCCAGCGCGGCTATCCCTTCGTCAAGGTCGGCGACCGCGACATATTGCTGGAGGATCAGGGGCCGGAGCCGGTGGGCGCCTATACCCTGCCGGTCGATACCGGCCCGCGCTCGGCGTTCGGCAAGCTGACCACGACGGGCGACGCGGTGTTCGACCTCGATCACCTGAACGTCTTCCCGCGTTTCGACGAAGGGCAGTTGTACGACTCGCGCCTGACCGACGATCTGCGCAATGCGCTGGTTGCGACGGGCCTGTTCAACGGCATCGCGGTCGAACCCAAGCGGACCGGGCGGATGAACCCCGACGGCACCGAGGCGATCGATCTTCAGGTGACGCAGACCAAGGGACCCGCACGCACCCTGTCGGGCGAGGGGGGTTATTCGACCGGCCAGGGTGTGCGCCTGCAGGGCAGCTTCACCAACCGCAATGCCTTCAAGCCCGAGGGTGCCCTCATCGCCTCGGTCATTGCGGGTACGCAGGAACAGGGGCTCAGCGGTACCTTCCGCCGCTCGAACGCCGGGCGGCGCGACCGGACGTTCCAGGTCATCGCTTCGGCCAGCCACCAGAATTACGATGCGTTCGACGCGTTCATCGGCACGGTCGCCTTCCGCTGGAGCTATGACTCCACGCCGATCTGGCAGAAGAAATTCACCTATGCCTTTGGTGGCGAACTGACCGGCACCAACGAAAGCGTCTATGATTTCGCGCGGGGCGAGAGGGTGCGCGGCACCTATGGCATCGCCGCCATTCCGGGTCAGGTGGTGTTCGACCAGTCGAACGACCTGCTCAACCCGAAGCGCGGCTATCGCCTGAAGCTGAACCTCAGCCCCGAAACCTCGGTGCGCGGCGCGGTGCGGCCCTATGCGCGGACGATGGTCGAGGGCACCTTCTATTATCCGTTCAACGACAGCCTGGTGATTGCGGGCCGGGCGCGGGCGGGAGCGATCTTCGGCATCGAGCGGGATGATCTGGCCCCGTCGCGGCGCTATTATGGTGGCGGCGGCGGATCGGTGCGCGGCTATGGTTTCCAGCGGCTTGGGCCGCTCGATCCGCAGGGCAATCCGGTCGGCGGCCGCAGCCTGAACGAGTTCGCGCTGGAGGCGCGCTATCGCTTCGGCAATTTCGGCATCGTGCCGTTCGTCGATGCGGGCAACAGCTATGAAAGCACGCTGCCCACAGGCAAGGACCTGCGCTTCGGCGCGGGTATCGGTGGGCGCTTCTACACCAATTTCGGGCCGCTGCGCGTTGACGTCGCGACGCCGCTGAACCCGCGACCGGGTGACGGCAAGGTCGCCCTGTACATCTCGATCGGGCAGGCCTTCTGATGGCGGACGAACAGACCATGGCGCCCGAGCCCGTCACCGAAACCGTCATCGTGCGGCGTCCCTTGTGGCAGCGTATCCTGAAATGGATCGGCTTCACGATCCTGGGCCTGATCCTGCTGGTCGGGGCAGTGCTGCTGGGGATCAACACCGATCCGGGCCGCCGCTTCGTCGCGGACCAGTTGGGCGGCTACACCACCGCCTCGGGGCTGAACATCAAGGTCGGGCGGATCGAGGGGTCGCTCTATGGCCGGATGCGGCTGATGGACCTGCGGGTCAGTGATCCCAACGGCGTGTTCCTGTCGAGCCCGCGCCTGGATGTCGACTGGCGACCCTTTGCCTATACCAAGAACCATATCGACGTTCGCTCGCTCAACGCCGATCTGGTGACGCTGGCGCGTAGGCCCGAACTGAAGCCGACGCCCAGCGACCCGAATGCGCCGCTGCTCCCCGATCTCGACATCGATGTGAACCGTCTGACCATCAAGCGCTTCGTCATCGGTGCGCCGGTGACGGGGCAGCGCCATGTGCTGGCGATCGATGGCAAGGTCCATATCGCCGACCGCCGCGCGCAGGTGACGGCCAGTGCGGACGCTCTGCGCGGACCCGGCATCGCGGGCGGCGACCGGTTGCGCCTGGTCCTCGACGCCGTGCCGGATGCCGACCGGCTGGCGGTGGACGTGAAGCTGACCGCGCCGACCGGTGGCGTGGTCGCGACCATGGCCGGGCTGAAGGCGCCGCTGACCCTGTCGGTCGATGGGCGCGGTGGTTGGAAGGCCTGGACCGGCCGCGCCATTGCCACGCTGGGCGGCGGGGAGCTGGCGAACCTGACCGGCACGGCGCGCGACGGGCATATCGAACTTCGCGGCGTGACCCGGCCCGGCCTGTATCTGGAAGGGCCGGTCGAGCGGCTGACCGCACCCGCGCTCCAGGTGGCGATCGACACGACGCTGAACCAGCGGCGCGCGGATACGCGGATGAAGCTGCGCTCTTCGGCGCTGATGGTCGATGCGGGTGGCCTGATCGATCTGGCGAACAGCCGGTTCGGCAATTTCGCGGTCGATGCCAAGTTGCTGACCCCCGGTGCCATAGCGCCGAACTTGCGCGGCCGCGACGTACTGGCGCGTGCGGTGCTCGACGGGGCATTCGCGACGCCGACCGTGGATTACAAGATCCGCGCCGCGGCACTCGGCTTCGGTGAAACCTCGGTCGAAAACCTTTATGCCGAGGGTCTGGCCAAGGTGAATGCCGACCGCATCCTGGTGCCGGTCAAGGCACGGGCGAAGCGAATCGCGGGGCTGAACGCCGCTGTCGGCGGGCTGACCAACAATGTCGCGATCCAAGGCGATTTCGCGATCGCCATGCCCAATATCCTGTCGGACAATCTGCGCATTCGTTCGGACAATATCGATGCGACCGCCGTGGTCGTCGCGAACCTGAAGACCGGGCGCTACACCGGCGCGCTGAAGGGCCGGGTCAACAATTACCGGGTCGAGAGCATCGGCATCATCAACCTGACCACCGATGCCAATCTGGTCGCGACGCCGACCGGCTTTGGCATGAAGGGCCGGGTGGTCGCGCGGACGCAGCAGATCTTCAATGAAGGCGCGCGCAATTTCCTGGGCGGCAACGCGATCGTCCGCGCCGATGTCGAATATAGCCCGGAAGGCATCGTGACCTTCGGCGGCTTGCGCCTGACCGCGCCGCAATTCCGCGTGACGCGCGGCAGCGGACGCTACAACCCCGCCAATGGTGCGCTGGCGGTCGAGGCGGATGCCTATTCCAACCAATATGGCCCGATCACCGCGCGGGTGACGGGATCACAGACCAATCCGATCGTCGTGCTGCGCGCGAGCAAGCCCGGTGTCGGCGTGGGCCTGAACAACCTCCAGGCCAGGATCGTCGGCCGCAACGGCGCCTATGCCGTCAATGCGAGCGGCGGCACCAATTACGGCCCCTTCACCGCCGATGTGCTGGTCAGCACCGGGCGGCAGCTAGCGGTCGATGTGCGCAGTCTGGTCTTTGCGGGGATCAACGCGACCGGCCGTGTCGTGCAGACGGCGGCGGGGCCCTTTGCGGGCGCGCTGCAATTCGCGGGGCAGGGGATCAACGGCCGCGTTCAGTTGGCGGATCAGGGCGGCAACCAGCGCGCCGATATCGCCGCGCGGGCCTATAACGCCCGCGTGCCCGGTGCGGTGGACTTCACCATCGGCCGCGCCATCGTCAACGCCAGCCTGGTCATGGTGCCGAACGCGCCGCAGATCGTCGCCGACGCACAGCTGGCCGATACGCGTTATGGCGAAGTGGTCATCCAGTCCTCGCGCGCCAAGCTGAACTATGCGGGCGGACGCGGCACGGCGCAGGCAGTGCTGACCGGATCGTCGAGCATCCCGTTCAACGTCGCGCTCAACGCGCAACTGGCGCCCAACCAATATCTGGTCGCGGCCAAGGGACAGGCCAACGGCATCAACTTTCGCACCGCCAACCCGGCGCGCATCCAGAGCGTGAAGGGCGAGTGGCAGCTGTCGCCGACCCGGATCGACTTCGGGCGCGGATCGGTGCTGATGGCGGGCAGCTATGGCAATGGGTTGAAGGTGCAGACCCGGCTCGACAAGCTACAGCTGTCGATCCTGGATGCCTTCATCCCCAATCTGGGTATTTCGGGCCAGGCGAGCGGCGCGCTCGACTTTTCGCAGGCGCGCGATGCCAGCTTCCCGGCGGCCGAGGCACGGCTGACCATCGCCAATTTCCGGCGCACCGGTCTGGCAGCGGTGTCGGAGACGGTGGACATCGTCTTTGCCGGGCGGCTGGTCTCCGATGGGGGCGAGGCGCGCGCATTGATCCGGCGGGGGCAGATGGTCGTCGGCCGGATGGTCGCCAATCTCCGCCCGCTGCCGCCGGGCAATGGCGGCTGGGTCAACCGGCTGATGCAGGCCCCGCTCTCGGGCGGGCTGCGCTATAACGGCCCGTCGGCGGTGCTGTTCTCCTTCGCGGCTTTGCCCAACCAGCAGCTGAGCGGCCCGATCGCGGTCGCGGCCGATTTCGGCGGGCGGGTGTCCGCGCCGCAGCTCAACGGCCTGATGCGCGCCGACAACCTGACCTATGACAACGAGACCTATGGCACCCGGCTGAGCAACATGCAGCTGGCGGGACGTTTCAACAACGACCGGCTGGAGATCACCCGGCTTCAGGCCAAGGCGGGGGACGGCACCGTCCAGGCCCAGGGCACGATCGGGCTGGCGGCGGACAGCGGCTATCCGATCGACATCCGCGCGCAGCTGAACAATGCGCGCCTTGCCGACAGCGATGCTTTGGCCGCGACGACCAGCGGCACGATCCGCCTGACCCATAACCGGGACGGCGGGCTGATCCAGGGTGACCTGACCGTGCCCAACGCCCGCTACCAGATCATCCGCCAGGGCCAGGCCGAAGTACCCGAACTGACCGGGGTTCGCCGTCGCAGCGAGATCCGCGTGGCGCGCCCGACCGACCGGCCCGCGCCCGCCGCACCGCCGGGGCTGTTCCGCCTCGACCTGCGGGTGCGCGCCAACAATCAGCTCTTCGTCTCGGGCATGGGGCTGGAGTCGGAATGGGAGATGGACCTGCGGATCGGCGGCACGAGCGCGGCACCGACGATCAATGGCGGGCTCGACCTGGTGCGCGGCACCTACAGCTTTGCGGGCAAGCGGTTCGAGGTGAATCGCGGCACCATCCGCTTCCGTGGTGGCGCGCTGACCGACCCGGATATCAATATCCAGGCGACGACGACGACCGATGGCATCACCGCCGTCATCAACGTCACCGGCACGGGCCAGCGTCCGCAGATCAGCTTCAACTCCACGCCGACCCTGCCGCAGGACGAGGTGCTCAGCCGGTTGCTGTTCGGGACCAACCCCGAAAACCTGTCCGCGACCGAGGCGATCCAGCTGGCCGCCGCGCTCAACTCGCTGCGTGGGTCTGGCGGTGGCGGGCTGAACCCGCTGGGCAAGCTGCGCTCGGCGACGGGCATCGACCGGCTGCGCGTGCTGGGGGCGGACGACGCGACCGGTCGGGGCACCAGCCTGGCGGCGGGCAAGTACATCACCGACAATATCTATGTGGAGATCGTCACCGATGCGCGCGGCTTCACCGCCACCCAGTTGCAGATCGCGCTGACCCGTACGCTCAGTCTGCTGACGCAGACGGGCTCGTTCGGCGGATCGGCGGCAAGCCTGCGCTACTCGAGGGATTTCTGACCGGGATGGCCTCGCAGCCTTCTCTCTCCTGTTAGAAGAGGGAGGCTGCAGGGCTTTCACCAAACCGTAACATCCGGCAGGATGGCGGCATGACCCCGGACCAGCTCGCCGCCCAAGCCACCGCCATCCTGGCCGACCTGATCGCGATCGACACCACGTCGCGCGAATCGAACCTCGACCTGATCGCCTATGTCGAACGGCATCTGGGCCAGATCGGCGTCACGGGACGGCGGGTGTTCAATGCGGAAGGCACCAAGGCCAATCTCTACGCCACCATCGGCCCGGTGGAGCCCGGCGGTGTCGTCCTGTCGGGACATAGCGACGTCGTGCCGGTCGATGGACAGAATTGGACCAGCGATCCCTGGCGGCTGACCCGGCGCGGTGACCGGCTGTTCGGGCGCGGCACCTGCGACATGAAGGGGTTCCTGGCGCTGTCGCTGGCCCTGGCACCGCATATCGCAAAGGGCCGTGCGGTCCGTCCGCTGCACTTGGCCTTTTCCTATGATGAGGAAGTGGGGTGTCTGGGCGCGCCGTCGATGATTGCAGAAATTGCGCGAGAGGTGCCGAGCCCGGCCGCCGTCGTGGTGGGCGAGCCGACCGACATGGTGGTTGTCAGTGGTCACAAGGGTATCGCGACCTGGACCGTGACGGTGACCGGGCATGAGGCGCATTCCAGCCTCATCCATCTGGGCGCGTCGGCGAACATGGTGGCGGTCCGGCTGATGCAGCAGCTTGCCGATCTTGCGGACCGGCTGGCGGGAGAGGGCGATCCGCATGGCCCCTTCTGCCCGCATCATGCCACCCTGACCATCGGGCAGGTGAATGGCGGCACGGCGGTCAACATCCTGGCGCGCGAGTGCCGCTTCGCCTTCGATCTGCGCACCCTGCCGGGCCAGGAGCCGGAGTCGATCCTGGCGCCGTTCTTCCGGGCCTGCGAAGCGGCGGATGCGGACCTGCGCGCCCGTTTCCCCGATACCGCCGTACGAGTCGAACGGCGGTCGCGCACTCCATCCTTCGCGCCCGAGGCGGATGGCGTGGCCGAACGGCTGGCGCGGCGATGGGCAGGGGATAATGGCCCGGCGCGGGCGGTGCCCTATGCCGCCGAGGCGGGGCAGTTTCAGGGAGCGGGATTTTCGACCGTCATCTGCGGCCCTGGCTCGATCGCCCAGGCGCATCAGCCGGACGAATATATCGAGGTCGCTCAGATGGAGCGCGGTGCGGCTTTCATGCTGCGGCTGGCCGACGACCTGCTGGGCTGAGGCACTCCGGTCTGGCGACACCAATCAAAAGTCATGGGGCGATGCCGTGGCTTTAGGGCCGCGTTGCCCCGCCCCATGACCGTCTTGGGATTACCAGGGGCGGATCGACTCGCCGTAGATCAGCGCCAGAATGAACTTCAGCATGGGTTTTCTCCCTCGTTAGCGCCGTCATCCGGCGCATGATTATGGTTAATTCGCTATTAACCATTTCGCAATGGGTTGCCGCTTCTCTTACGTTAACCCGCACGGCCGATTGGGAGCCCACAGCGTTTGTGGAAAGGGCATGGGGCGCCACCGCCCGACAACCGGTTGGAATGTCGCACCAAACGGGGTTAACACCTTGTTTAGCCGTGGCCCTTAATTTGGAGGGGTGGATAACGGCCTCTCTCGAATCGCGTCCGGCGCGTCTGCGCCCGCCACATCGGACCATGTCGCCCCGACCGAAGTCGGGGCGCAGTGGCAGTTGCTTGTCCTGGTCGGGCTGGGCAACTTCACCTTGTTGCGCCGTCATCTTGGGCGGAAGGTCGTGGCCACGCTGGTCGATGCCGTGGCGGGGCGGGCGGGCCAGTGCATTCCAGACGCCATCGCGCGCCCGGCCACGCCGTCGCAGATAGAGGTGATGATCCGCGCCAATTCCCGGGAAGCGCTGGACGCGAACCTGCTGACCCTGGGCGAGGCGCTTCGCTATCCCTTCTTGCTGCCCGATGGAGAGTATCGGATCGACCCGGTGCTCGGGGCGGCCCTGGCCGCCGTCCCGCATGATGATGACATGCGCCTGCTCGAGGAAGCCGAGCAGGCCTTGGCCGACGCCCAGATAGAGGGGCGGACGGTCATCCGCGAACTCGCCGCGCGCGCCGACCGGCTAGACCGCATCGCCCTGGCCCGCGAGTTGACCCGCGCGATCGAGCAGGACGGTCTGTCGATCGAATATCAACCCAAGGTCCATGTCCGCCAGCAGCGCGTGTCGAGTGCCGAGGCCCTGCTGCGCTGGCGACATCCGGTGCACGGGCCGATCAGTCCCGTCGAGTTCATACCGGTGGCGGAGGAAGCGCGGATCATCGCGCCGCTGACGCTGTGGGTGCTGCGCCGGGTCATCGCCGACCAGCGGCGCCTGGCCGAAGCCGGGCATGACCTGCGCATATTCATCAATATTTCGGGCATGTTGCTGGGCGACGAGACTTTCGTGCAGGAGGCCTGCGCGATCGTTACCGAAAGCGGTGCCAAGATCGGCTTCGAGATCACCGAAACCTCGGTCATCCACGACCCCGAAAGCGCCATCACCCATCTTCAGACCGTGGTCGACACGGGCATCGCGGTGGCGATCGACGATTATGGCTCGGGCCTGTCGTCGCTCTCCTATCTGAAGCAGCTGCCCGCCTGCGAGCTGAAGATCGACAAGCTCTTCATTACCCAGCTGACCAGTTCCAATCGCGATCCGTTGATCGTCCGCTCGACCATCGACCTGGCCCATGCGCTGGAAATGGAGGTGGTCGCCGAGGGGGTGGAGACGCCCGCCACGCTGGCACTGCTGACCGTGATGGGATGCGACATGATCCAGGGCTATCTGATCAGCCGTCCGATCGGGTTGGAGGCGTTGATCCATTTCCTGACCGAACGCACGCATGAGGCCGTCGCGGCGCTGGCCAAGCCGACGCCCTTCGCCCGGCTGGTCGCCAATGCGCGCCTTTAGGCTGGCGCTGATCTTCATCGCGCTGGTCGTGGCCGGCGCGCAGGCCCGCGCCGCCGCCGCACCACCCTTGCCTTTGCCCTATAGCCGGGCGATCGATGGCGCCAAGACCGACATGCTTCGCGACCCCGCTTTGGCGATGCGCAGTGCCGATGCCGCGCGCGTGGCGGCCGCCGCGATCCCCGACTCCGACGATCGGATGCTGGCGTTCGCCACCGCCGACTGGCTGCACGGCGAAAGCGCGGTTCGTATGGGGCGAACGGGCGAAGCGAAGGGGGCCATTGCCGAAGCGTATCGGATCGCACGGACGCTTTCGCCGAAATCCGATCTGATGGCCAATATCCTGTTGTCGCAGGGGGGCCTGAACCGCGCCGACGGTGAGATCGCCGATGCGCTGAACGCCTATCAATCCGCGCACCGCGTCTTCCAACAGCTGAACGATCCGCGCGGGCAGGCCAAGGCGCTGGTCCAGATCGCGGACCTGTACAATGACGCCAAGGACTTCACCTCGGCGCTTCGTTACCTGGAACAGGCGAGCAGCACCTATCGCGGCGACGATATGTTTCGCCTCGCCATCCTGAACAACCGCGCGCTGACCTTGGCCGAGATGGGGCGTAGCGCCGATGCGCTGATCCAGCTTCGCGAGGCGCTGCGCCTGGCCCGGCGGATGGACAGCGCCGCGCTACAGGCGGTGATCGGACGCAACATCGCGCGGGCTCAATTGCGGATGGGCCGGATCGGCGAAGCCGAGGCGACGATCGCCGAGGTGCGGCGGGCCGATCCCCGGCCAGGGGCCGAGGATATCCGCGCGCTGCAAAGCATAGCGGCCCAGGCCGCGTTCCAGCGCGGCGACGCGGCCGAGGCGGCGCGGCTGATCGACCAGAGCTTTGCCGGCGTCGATCTCGCGACGACCACGGTGTTGCAGCGGGACGCGCATCGCAGCGCTTATGAGATTTACAACGCGGTCGGCCGGACCGCCGACGCGCTGCGCCATCTGGAGGCGCTCAAGCGGATCGACGACGAATCGACCCGGCTGGCGACCTCGACCGGTCTTGCGCTGATGGGCGCGCGGTTCAACTTCGCCAATCAGGAATTGCGGATTGCGCGGATGAAGGCCGCCGACCTGCAACGCAACATCGCCTTTGAACGCGCCCAGTTGCGGACGGAGCGCTTCATCCTGATCGGATCGGTCGTCGCCATCGTCGTGGTGCTGGCGCTGCTCGGCATCTGGCTGTTCACGCTGGGTCGCAGCCGCAACCGGATTCGCGCCGCGCATGGCGAACTGGCCCTGACCAACGACCAGCTCGAAAAGGCGCTGGTGGTCAAGACCGAGTTCTTGGCGACGACCAGCCATGAAATCCGGACGCCCCTGAACGGTATTCTGGGCATGACCCAGGTCATGCTGGCCGATGCCGGCCTGCCCGACGAACAGCGCGAACGGGTCGAGGTGATGCACGGCGCAGGCCTGACCATGCGCGCGCTGGTCGACGATCTGCTCGACGTCGCCAAGATCGAGAATGGCCGCCTGACCCTGGAAGAGGCACCGTTCGACCTCGCCGCGACGATCCGCGACGCGTCCCGCCTGTTCGAGGGGGAGGCGGCGGCCAAGGCGATCGGTTTTACGCGCGACCTGTCCGATTGCCCGGCGATAGTGGTCGGCGACTCCGCGCGAATCCGGCAGATCGTCTTCAACCTGTTGTCCAACGCCCTGAAATTCACGAGCGAGGGTGCGGTCCGGCTGACCGTGACGCGCCTGGTGGACGGCGTTTCGGTCTGCGTCACCGATACCGGTATCGGCATTGCGTCCGAGAAGCTGGAGGAAATCTTCGAGGCGTTTCGCCAGGCGGATACCAGTACGACGCGGCAATATGGCGGTACGGGCCTGGGCCTTGCCATTTGTCGTCGGCTGGCGCGCGCCATGGGCGGCGACGTGACGGTCGACAGTCAGCCTGGGCGCGGATCATGCTTCACCCTGACGCTACCACTGGCCGAGTTGCCGGTGGAGCCGGAAGTCTTGCGGCCCACCGTCCTGATCGTCGATCGCAATCCGATCCGCCGTGCCATGTGGACCAAGCTGTGCGCGGACCATGCCGCCGTGACCTTCGCCGGGAATGTGGACGAAGCGGTGGCGCGGCTGGGCGAGGGCGGGGTCGCCCAGCTTCTGGTCGATGATGGTGCGATTCGGGACGATGACGAGGCTGCGGCGCTGCGTACCTTGGCGGCGGCGGCGGCGGGTGCGGCTGTGCCCCTATTCCTGCTGTGGCCCGATGCCGATCCGCTGCCGGGGAACGATTTGCCACGCGGCGGATTGGTTCACGTTATCGCCAAACCGATCGCAGGGGCCGAGGTGATGAGCAAAATGTTCGACATCTCGCCGCAAAGCCCTGAATCGCCGCTTGTAACGCAAGCGGCATGATCGTTAGGGCGAAGCCATGACCTGCGCCTTGGATGCCATCCTGTCCGCGATTCAAAGGGGACGTCGATGAACGTCCTTTTTATCGAGGACGACCGTATGAACCGTCGGGTCGTGCGCGATATGCTGGACGTGGCGGGGGCCCAGATGGCCGAGGCCGAGAGCGCCGAACTCGGCCTCGAGATGATCGACCGCGACGATTATCACATGATCCTGATCGATCTGCGGATGCCCGGCATGGACGGTATCACTGCCATCCGCCACATCCGCGCGCGCAGCGATGGCAAGGCGGAGGTGCCGATCATCGTGGTGACCGCCGACAGCGGGGTCGACCTGCGCGAGCGCTGCATCACGGCGGGGGCCGACGACGTGATCGTCAAGCCCGTCGCAATGGATCAGCTGTTTGAATCGATGGGCCGTATCCTGGCGGGTGATCGCGGCGGCGCGATCATCGGCTGATCAGTCCGCATCCGGCTTGGGGCGCAGTGCCTCGGCCAGCGACGCGGTGGCGCTGCCCCGCTTCGCTGGCACGGGCTGGGACGGATCGGGGGCCCAGCCGGTCAGGAAGACCAGGTTGAACTGTTCGGGCACGCGGCCGTCCGGGTCCGCCATGTCGGCAAAAGCTGAGGCCGCCGTCGCCAGCGCCTCGCGCGATATGGGCCGCCGTTCGGCCAGCAGGTTGTTCGCCGCCATGCCGCGCAGATCGCCCAGCAACCGCCCGAAATCGCGATAGCGCACGTCCAGCGTCTCGATATCCGCGACCGGCAGGGTGAAGCCTGCACGCATCAACAGATCGCCCGCCGAGCGCACATCGACCTGCGGATGCAGCCGCGCGACCGGCCGCTCGGCCTCCGCCACGCGCAACGCCGCGCGAAGGCGGGGCAGCGAACCGCCACCGACGAACGCACCCAGGAACAGCCCATCCGGCCGCAGCACCCGCCGGATCAGCGTCAGCGCGCCGGGCAGATCGTCGATCTGGTCGAGCACGCCTGCGCTGACCACCAGGTCGAAGCTGCGATCCGCGAACGGCAGGCGATCCTCGTCTCCCTGCACCCCGTGCGCGCCGCGCGCAAAGGCAAAGCCCGGGTCCAGTCGCGCCACCCGTGCCCCCGGGGGCGGCAGGAAGGCACCGTCGAAACAGCCCAGGTCCAGGATATCGCGGAACGGCCGCGTCACCGCATCCAGCCGCTCGGCAAGGCCATCAAGCATGGCCGCGCGCAGGAAGTCATGCTCGGCATAAGCGGGCTGGGCCCGGTCGCGGCGCAGGCGGCGCGCTTGGCGGTCGAAGATGCTGGGGTGGGTCACGGTCGCGCTTGTGCGCGCTTGTGCGATCGGGAACAAGGTGCAGCCGATGGGGGCAAGCATGAAATGGCCGGGATTCGCGATAGCGCGCGCCGGGGCGATTCTGGAGGGAATCGTGCGCTGGGCCCTGCCGCCGCGCTGTCCCGGCTGTGCCGAACCGGTCGAGGCCGATCATCGCTTCTGCGCGCGGTGTTGGGGGCAGTTGCGTTTCCTGGATGATGGGGGCTGTGCGCGGTGCGGCATTCCGCTGGGCGGCGATTCGGTCGGTGAGCCTTGGTGCGGGCCGTGCATGGCCCGGCCGCCACGCCATGCGGGCATTTACGCCGCCGTCGCCTATGGCCCCATCGCCCGCGAATTGCCGATCCGGTTAAAGCATGGCGGGCGGATCGGCGTGGCCGAGACGATGGCCGGGCCGATGGCGCGGCGCTTGCCGTCGGGGGCGGACTTGTTGGTGCCCGTCCCGCTGCATCGCTGGCGCTTGTGGCGGCGCGGTTTCAACCAGGCGGTATTGCTGGGCGAGGGCGTTGCACGGCGGACGGGGGTGCCGATGGCGCGCGGCGCGCTGGAGCGGGTGAGGGCGACGCCGCTGCTGCGTGGCCTGTCGCCGCGACAGCGCCGCGCCGCCGTGACCACTGCCTTTCGCGTCGCCCAGCCCGAGCTGGTCAGGGGGCGGCACGTCGTGCTGGTCGATGACGTCTATACGACCGGCGCGACGGCGGGAGCGTGTGTGGCGGCCTTGTTGAGGGCGGGCGCGGCGTCGGTCGCGATCCTGTGCTGGGCGCGGGTCATCGAACGGTCCGACGATTGACAAGCGGGCGTACGCGCCACACCTGAGGGAGATGGCAAAGGTCGAAATCTACACCAAGGCGTTCTGCCCCTATTGCACCCGGGCCAAGGCGCTGCTCGCTTCCAAGGGCGTCGAGCCCGAGGAATATGACATCACCATGGGCGGTCCCCAGCGCGCCGAGATGATCCAGCGCGCGAACGGGCGGACCACCGTGCCGCAGGTGTTTATCGACGGGGAGCATATCGGCGGTTCGGACGATCTGGCCGCGCTCGACAAGCGGGGAGGGCTCGACCCGCTGCTGTCGGCATGACCGATATCGCGGTGCTGCAGATGACGGCGGGGATCGATCCCGCCGCCAATGCGGACGTGCTGGAACGCGCCATCGTCGAGGCGAAGGCGCGCGGTGCCACAATGCTGTTCACGCCCGAAATGTCCGGGCTGATCGACCGCGACCGGACACGCGCGGCGACGCATCTCGTGGCCGAGGATCAGGACCCGGTGCTCGCCCGCGTTCGCGCGGCGGCGGCGGCCCATGGCCTGTGGGTGCATCTGGGCTCGCTGGCCGTGCGCGAAGGCGACGGGCGGCTCGCCAATCGCGGCTATGTCATCGATGATAGCGGCGCGATCCGTGTGCGGTATGACAAGATGCACCTGTTCGACGTCGATCTGCCCAGCGGCGAAAGCTGGCGCGAGTCGGCATCCTATGTGCCGGGCGAACAGGCGGTCGTCGTCGATACGCCGGTCGGACGGTTGGGCCTGGCCATCTGCTATGATCTGCGTTTTCCGGCACTCTTTGCCGCGCTGACCGATGCGGGGGCGACGATCCTGTCGGTGCCCGCCGCCTTCACCCGGCCGACCGGCGCGGCGCACTGGCATATCCTGCTGCGCGCCCGGGCGATCGAGGCTGGGGTGCATCTGGTCGCCGCCGCGCAGACCGGCGAGCATCAGGACGGTCGCGCCACCTATGGCCATTCGCTGGTCGTGGGACCATGGGGCGAGGTGCTGCTCGACATGGGCGAGGCGGCCGGGCTGGGCGTCGCGACGATCGACGCGGACCAAGTGGCGGCGGTGCGCGAACGCCTGCCCGCCCTTCGCCATCGCCGTGTCATTCCGCCGGTGGTGGTGGCATGATCGTCTTCGACCTGCGCTGCACGACCGGCCATGTGTTCGAGGCGTGGTTCGCCTCCTCCGCCGCCTATGCCGAACAGCGTGACGACGGGCAGGTGTCCTGTCCGCTGTGCGGCGACCGCCAGATCGAAAAGGCGGTCATGGCCCCGCAGATCCCCGCCAAGAGCAACAGCAAGCCCGACCTGCCCAACCCGCAGGCGGTGAAGGCGGTCATGGAGCAACTGGCGCAGGCCCAGGCCAAGATGCTGGAAAAGTCGACCTGGGTCGGCACCGCCTTTGCCGACAAAGCCCGCGCCATGCACGACGGCGATGCGCCCGTCGCGCCGATCCATGGTCAGGCGAGCCTGGCCGAGGCGAAGGCGCTGGTCGAAGAAGGGGTGCCCGTCGCCCCGCTTCCCTTTCCGGTGGTGCCGCCCAAGCTCGCCAATTGAGGCCGCGAACCACTCTGGACCCCATGCCGCGTCCCGGTTATCACCGCCCCCGCATGGGGCCCCGTAGCTCAGCAGGATAGAGCATCAGATTCCTAATCTGAGGGCCACTGGTTCGAATCCAGTCGGGGTCACCATGTAACGCTTTGCGATCCGACTGATGGCAAGACTCACCGGAATTTTCCTGTCATTCCGCGCCATGGCGTCGAGCGGAACCAGCGCTCGAAGCGGTCAGTCATCACGTGCCAGACATGCGTGACCGGTGGGATGATGCGCCGTTCGGTCCCGAGTTCCAAGGTGGCATCCGCCAAGTCTTTCCAAGACAGCGACGTTATCCGACGTGCCCGATCACCGCACCGGCAAGGATCGCTTGCCCCTCGACCAGCGTGTCCGACAGCCGCATTCCCTTGGGCAGGAACAGTATGATCGTCGAGCCATGCTCGAACCAGCCCATCTCTTCACCCTTGCCGATCCGCGCCGAACAGGCAGTGCGGCCGGGGCCATGTTCGCGCAACGTCCGCTCGGTATCGAGGCAATGGAGTCGGATGCTCGCGACCAGGATCGCGGCGACAGGCACGATCAGCATCGGCTGACCCGACATCAGCACGCGCGCCTCGATCACCGCGCGCTCGTTGCGGCAGAAGAGCCGTTCGACCCGCTTCAGCGCGATCGGATTTACGTTCCAGCAGTCGCCGGAGACGTAGGTCACGCCTTCCACCGCCAGGTCGGTGGGGGCGTGGAAACGGTGGTACATGCCCGCCGTCAGACGTAGCGTGACGAACGAGCCATCGCGATAGCGCTCGACCAGCGCGGCGTCGGGGATCAGGTCGCCGAGCCGATAGGGAAAGCCCTTCACCTGATAGAGCCGGTCCTCCTCGATCCGTCCATGCGCGCCGACCAGCGCGTCGCAGGGGGAGGCGATGCTGTCGGGATCGGCGTCGAACTCGCGCGCGCCGTCGCGAAGCGCGCGGACGAAGCCGTCGCGCAGGGATTTGAACCGTGTCGTCCGTGCATCCGACAGGTCGACGCCCGCAAAGAATTTCCAAAGCGCCAGGCTGGGTCGGGCGACCAGCGGATGCTCGATCCGGGCGATCCGGCCGACCAGTTTCGTCGCGAACCGACGCGGCAGGCGGTTGGTGACGAGGAAATTGATATCCTCGTTCAGGAAGAACCGCATGATGGGTCCACGCATTGTCATGCCTCCGTCATGGGTACGCGGTCAAAGGCCGCATGAACCCGATTCTCACTGGCCTGCTGGCCGTTTCCGCCGGTGCGGTTGCCCTGACGAAAGGGCATCGCCGCCTGACCCTGTCGCGCGCCAAGCATCCGGGGCTGGGCGGCCATGTTCGCATGGCCAAGCGCATTGCCGGGCATATCCCTTTCTACACCTATGGCGAGGATCGCTTTTTCCGGGTCGATGATGCGCCCGACGCGATCGCCGACCAGCGGCGCATCGGGTTCGAGCGGCTGGGCGACCTGTTCGCGACGCGATTCGCGCAGACGCTGGCGCTGACCAAGGAAACGCGCAGCGGTCTGTCCGACCTGCAATTCACCGGCGCTTACCGCGTGCCGTTCCAGTTCCGCGAGAAAGTGCGCACGACGCTGGCGACCGGCGCTTTCTATCAACGATCGGAAGGGCCGATCCTGGTCGATTTGGACGGCAACCGGCTGATCGACCTGACCGGCTCCTACGGCGTCAACCTGTTCGGCAACGACTTTTACAAGCAGACCATGGCCCACGGGGCGGCGATGGTCGCCGATCTGGGTGGCGTGCTGGGCTCGTTCCACCCGGTCGTCGCCGACAATGTCCGTCGCCTGACCGCGCTGTCCAGCATGGACGAGGTGTCGTTCCATATGTCGGGCACCGAGGCGGTGATGCAGGCGGTGCGGCTGGCGCGCTATCACACCAAGCGTCCGCGCCTGGTGCGGTTCGCGGGGGCCTATCATGGCTGGTGGGGCGATGTGCAGCCCGGCATCGGCAATCCCGTTCCCGCCGATCGCACGCTGACGCTGGCCGACATGTCGGAAAAGACGCTGAAGGTGCTGGCGACGCGCAAGGATATCGCTTGTGTGCTGGTCAATCCGCTCCAGGCCATGCACCCCAATGGTTCGGCGCCCTCGGATGGCCAACTGGTCGATGGTGGGCGCAAGGCGGGGGCCGATCTGGCCGCCTATCGCGAATGGCTGCACAAGCTGGCCGAGACCTGCCGGGCAAACGGCATCGTCCTGATCTTCGACGAGGTGTTCATGGGCTTCCGCCTGGCAAAAGGGGGGATGCCGGAATATTTCGGGGTGAAGCCCGACCTCATCACCTATGGCAAGACGCTGGGCGGCGGTCTGCCGGTCGGCGTACTGTGCGGCCCGGCGCATCTGATGAAGCGGTGGCGCGAGGATCGCCCCGTCGACATCTGCTTTGCGCGCGGGACCTTCAATTCGCACCCCATGGTGATGGGAGCGATGAACGCCTTTCTCCGGCGGCTGGAGACGCCCGAGGTGGCGGCGCTCTACGACGGGCTCGACGCGCGCTGGAATACGCGCGCCGCGATGTTCAATGCGCGGATGGCGGAGGCGGGACTGCCGCTGTCGGTCGCGCATGTCCAGACGATCTGGACCATCCTCTATTCGGTCGCCTCGCCCTATAACTGGATGCTGCAATATTATCTCCGGGCGGAAGGTCTGGCGTTGAGCTGGGTCGGGACCGGGCGGCTGATCTTCAGCCTCGACATCGACGACACCCTGTTCGCCGAGATTTGCGACCGCTTCGTTGCAGCGGGACAACAGATGCGTGACGATGGCTGGTGGTGGACTTCGCCGGGGGCACCGCAGGACCTGAAGGCGGCGAACAAAGCGATCCGGCGGCGGATTTTGAAGGAGTCGCTGGCGGTTCGGTTGGGGCGGGGAGGGTAAGCCTTTCCCGCTTCTTAAGCCCCTCCCGCTTGCGGGAGGGGAGCGGCCAGGCGAGAGGTCGGGGCACAAAAATGGGCGGCGGTTCTTGTCGAACCGCCGCCCTGTCCGTCAAACCGAAAGCCGCGCGTTACGCCGCCTTCAAATCCTCGAAATCATCGACGTCATGATGATCCATCCGCTCGCCCTTCATCAGGCGGCGCGGCGCGCTCTTGTACATCTTGAAGTCGTTGAACGGGTCGGTGACGATCTTGGTCGCCCAGACGAGGCCCGTTTCCAGATCGCGCGCGACCCAGAGCTGCATCACGCGCACGATGATCGCGCTGATGCCCAGGCCCAGCCAGCCGATGCCGACATGCCGCAGATAGCCCATGAAGCCGTCCGGATATTCCAGCGTGCCGAACAGCGTCGGCTGGACCAGCAGGACCACCGGGATCGCGCCCCAGATGCCCATCAGCACATATTTGCGGGCGAGGTTATAGCCGACCTTGATCTCTTCCTTATGCTCATGCGTTGCCTTGTTCACATGGTCATAGCCCTTGGGCTCGAAGAAGAAATGCCCGGCCTGGCGGCTGGTCATCGCCACGCCCCAAGCAAGCAGGCTGGCGACCGCCGGGTCGATGAACAGCAGGACATAGGCGGTCAGGAAGGTGCAGGCGCTGACGAAGTGCAGGCTCTGATTGACCAGGCTGTGATGATAATAGCGATGATCGTCCCACCGCTGTTCGGCGAGCTGCGCGCGAAAACCAGTCATTGGACATGTCCTTGGGCGGAAGGCTGGCGCTTGGCGAAGCGGACCAGCGAGAAATGGCCGAGCGGGGGCAGGGGGCGGCTTTCGACCAGCTCGACATCGCCGCGCGTCGCCGCCCAGTCGGTATAGCGCTCGAACGGGAAGTCGGTGCGGAAGCCCAAGCGGCTGGTGATCGGCATCAGGGTTTTTTCGATCCGGCCGCGAAGCCCGTCGCCCGCGCCGACGCGCGTGGTGATGACGATCTCGCCGCCGGGACGACAGATACGCGCGAACTCGTCCAACGCCTTTTCCGGGTTGGGCACGGCGGTGATGACATATTGCGCGACGACCACGTCGAAGCTGTTGTCGGCGAATTGCAGCGCCTCGGCATCGCCGTACGCGATCTGCTCGACATGGGTCAGCTTGCCGTTGCGCACCCGTTCGCGCGCCTTGTCCAGCATCGGCTCGGACAGGTCGACGCCGACGATACGGTTCGCCCGCGAATATTGGGGCAGCGAAATGCCGGTGCCGACCCCCACCTCTATGATGCGGCCGCCGATGCGTTCGGCGGCGACGATGGCGGCGGAGCGACCCTTTTTGAAAACGGGGCCGAAGACCAGATCATAGACAGGCGACCAGCGATCATAGGCCTTGGTGACGCTGGCGGTACTCATCTGCGTTGCCATCGAAGGGGCATCCCGTTGAACGACGATGCGACCCCTGTTCGCAGCAGGCGGTGACAGTTTCACGACAAATGACGCGGAATGTGCGAGATTTTCGCAATAGCGCCATCAATATGTCATAGATCGTGCATGAATTTGTCGTATCGTGGAGATAGTGGTTATTCTGGATATCCCCGCCTGAAAAAGATCTGGGAGCCCGTATGGTGCATGATTTGTAAGATGCGCTAATCCATCAACTTGCAGAAGTGTCTATCGATCCTGAAGATTCTGCAGATGGGCCGGGTATTTCACTGCGATGAGGTTGTGCGTTCCGATGCCGGTCCGCATGGGCCCGGGGCAGGCGCGCAATGCTAAGGCGTCGTGCGCCGGGATGGTGGAAATTTCCCGGACTATTGGCGCTGTATGCCATAATGCGGCAGAATCTGCGACAGCGGAATTTTCTAAGTAATTGGAAATGAACGAATCTAGTGTGTGGCACGGGTAATGCAGTAACTCACATGCCGGGGTGATCCGGCGCCAGGGAGTTACCACCATGTTGCTGACGTTGCTGCTGACATCGGCCTTAGCCGCCCCCTCGCCGGTCCGGGACGCGCCGCCGACCACCGTTACGCTCGATACCGTGGCGGTCGTCAGCCGCTCCGGCGCGGCCCCCGCCGCCTCGACCCCCACCCGCTACTGCATCGTCGAGGCTCTGACCGGAACGCGCATCCGCACCAAGGTCTGCCACACGGCGGACGAATGGATCGCCAGCGAAGGCGAAGTCCCGACCGGCCGCATCACGCGCCGCTGATCCCCCGTCCTTTTACGCCTTTCGGAGAATTGCCATGATGTTCGCTCTGCTCGCCGCTGCTGCTGCCCTGTCCACGCCGTTGCCGCGTGACGAGGTCGTCAAGCCCGCCGCTACCCCCGCCGCGCCCTCCGCCGAGGTGTCTGCGCTGCCGGCCGCGCCCGATCCCAAGACGACCCGCTATTGCTTCCTGAACGTCGAGGAAGACCACATCATGCGCGGCAAGGTCTGCAAGACGCGCGCGCAGTGGCGCTGGCAGGGGATCGACCCGCTGAACTATATCGGCCGCAACAAGTGAGGAAAAAGGGTGGGGGCCGCACCCGCAGGGCGGCCCCGCCCGCCGCGCGTCAGGTCAGATCGCGCGAATAGACGTTATAGGTCTTGTTGACGTCGCTTTTGATCGTTTCGGCGATCGAGCGCATCCCCTGATTGTCGTCGAGAATCCAGCCGATCTCGCCGCGCGACGCGCCATAATGCTCGACCGAGGCGCGGCGGATATATTCGATCATCATGAAGGCCAGCTGGCTGGCCATGCGCGAGGACTGGAGTTCCTTCACCACGCCCATCAGCGGCACGCGCATCGTGCGCACCTTTGGACGGCGCAGCCACAGTAGCAGCTTGGCCCAGCCGAAGGGCAGCAGATTGCCCTTGAGCGGCTTGATTGCCTCGTTAAGGTCGGGCAGCGTGATCATGAACGCCACCGGCTTGCCGTCCAGCTCGGCAATGCGGATCAGGTCGTTGAACACGATGGGCTTCAGCTTGACGCCGACATCCTTGATCTCGGGCGGGGTGAGCGGGATGAAGCCCCAGTTATCCGACCACGCATCGTTCAGGATGCTCAGGATGATCGCGGCCTCTTCCTCGAACTTGGCCTTGTTCACCTCGCGCACGCGGATGCGCTCGTTCTTCTCGCCCGACTTGATGATGCGTTGAACGATCGGCGGAAACTCCTGCGTGATGTCCAGCTCATAGGTGAAGAGCTGCTTGATGACGCCGTAGCCCGCGCCCTCGATCCAGCCCTGATATTCCGGCCGCGCATGGCCCATCATGATGGTGGGGTCCTGGTCGAACCCCTGGACCAGCAGGCCCGGCTCTTCCCAGATCGATTGCGAGATGGGCCCGATCGCCCGCGTCATGCCCTGGTCGCGCAGCCAGCCCTCGGCCGCAGCGAGCAGCGCCCGGAACACGTCCTGGTTCACCGCATCCATCAGGCCCCAGAAGCCGACGCCCGGCCCGAAGCCCTTGGAGGGCTCCATCTCCAGCGCCAGCGTGTCGAGATGCGCCGAGATGCGCCCGACGATCTTGCCATTCTCCTCCGCCAGGAACAGCTGCGCCCTGGCATGGCTGTACCAGCCATTCTTCTCCGGCGTCAGCAGGCCCAGCGCCTCGCCCTTCAGCGGCGGAACCCAGTGCGGATCGTCGGCGTACAGGCGGAAGGGGAAGTCGACGAACGCCTTGCGGTCGCTTTTCGACGAGATGGGGCGAATGGTGACGGTCATGGGCGTGAGGTCCGGCAGATAATTTCGCGCTCGTTCCTAACCGGCTTGGTCGATCATAGCGAGTGAGGATATCGTCATCGCCTGCCGTGGGAATGCCACCGTGTCGCCACTATATGGGGGCAAAGGATAGACCCATGGAATCGACGCTTTCTTTCGATCGCGGCTCGCACGCGCCTCAGTCCTCGCCCGTCGGGACATCGCCCACGCGTGTCCCGATCGCGGACGACAAGGCGATGCTGCGCGCCGCCGCCGAACTGACCCGCGACCTGATCGCGCCGCGCCCGGGCCTCTACTGGGCCGACATGGTGGGCAGCGCGCTGGTCGGTTATGCCGCGCTGGCGGTGGCCGTGACGGCGGCGTCGACGGGCGTGATCGTCGTCGCCTCGGTCGTGGCGGTGCTGGCGCTCTACCGCGCGTTGCTGTTCATCCACGAAGTCAGCCACATGAAGCATTCGGCGCTGCCGCGGTTCCGCGAAGGCTGGAACGCGCTGGTCGGCGTGCCGCTGCTGACGCCCGCCTTCATGTATGAGGGGGTGCACAACCTCCACCATGCCAAGACGCGCTATGGTACGGCGGACGATCCCGAATATCTGCCGCTGGCGCTGATGAAGCCGTGGACGCTGCCGGTGTTCATCCTGGTGTCCGCGCTGGCACCGCTGGGCCTGCTGATCCGCTTTGCGATCCTGTCGCCGCTGTCCTGGATCATCCCCGCCCTGCGCAAGATCGTCGTCGAGCGTTACTCGGCGCTGGCGATCAACCCGCAGTTTCGCCGCCGTATGCCGGAGGGTGAGGCGCTGGTCCGTTTCAACCGCACCGACGCCGCCGCCTCGATCTGGGCGATCGCGCTGGTGGCGATGGTCGCGACGGGTGTCATCCCGTTGCGCGGCTTCGCGATCGGCTTCGCGATCGGCTCGGCCGTCGCCGTGCTGAATCAGGTGCGCACGCTGGTCGCCCATCTCTGGGAGAATGAGGGCGAGCAGATGACCGTCACCGCGCAGTATCTCGACTCGGTCAATGTGCCGCCGCCCGCGCTGCTGCCGGGGCTGTGGGCGCCGGTGGGCCTGCGCTATCACGCTCTGCATCACCTGTTGCCGTCGCTGCCCTATCATGCGCTGGGCGAGGCACACCGCCGGATCAGCGCGGCGCTGACCCCGGATTCGCCCTATCACAAAGCGAGCTACAAGGGCCTGCCGGGCCTGGTCGCCAAGATCGGCTTGAGCACGGTGCGTCGGGGCAAGTGATCTAAATGGTGAGGGCCTTACGCCCTCACTCCTCGGTGCGGAACAACACGGCCTCGCCGATCAGGAAGAACAGCAGGATCGGTGCCCAGGCGGCGAGGAAGGGCGGGTAGGCACCCAGATCGCCCATCGCCATCGAGAAATTGTCGGCGACGAAATAGGCGAAGCCCAGCGCCATGCCGATGACGGCACGGACGAACAGCTTGCCCGATCGCGCGATGCCGAACGCCGCGACCGCGCCCAGCAACGGCATCAGCATCGCCGACATGGGGGCGGACAGCTTGTGCCAGAGCGACCCCTCCAGCGACTTGGTCGGCCGCCCCGCTTCCTGCAGGTCGGTGATCGCGCTCGACAATGCGCCGAAGGACAGGCTGTCGGCATTGACGCTGGCCAGTGTGAGCTGCTCCGGGGTTACCCCGCGCCCGACGATCAGCGAGGGGTATTGGGTCAGTTTACCCGATTTCACCTCGAACCGCGTCGCCGGGCCGATCTGCCAGCCATCGCCCGCCCGCACGCCGCGTGGGGCGCGCACGATCGCCTGCAGGCTGCCGCCCGCGCGGTCATAGAGCGTCACGCCGCCCAGTTGCGTCTTGGCCCCGCGCCCCTGAATGAGATCGACCGAGAGCAGGTCGTCACCGTCGCGCACCCAGACATTGGCCCGGTCGCCGCTGTCGATGGGCAAGGGGCCATACTGCACCTTCTGCCAGGCCGACAGCGTCGCACTGGCGCGCGGCACGATCCGGTCGTTGAAGGCAAAGCTGAACGCTGCCACGCCCGCGCTGGCGATCAGCAGGGGGGCGAGCACTTGATGCGCCGACATGCCCGCCGCCTTCAGCGCGATGACCTCGGAATTCTGGTTCATCGTGAAGAAGGTCAGGATCGTGCCGAGCAGCACCGAGAAGGGCAGCAGGAACGACACGATCTGCGGAAGGCGCAGCGAGACATAGCGCCACACCTGCGCCTGTCCGTTGCCGGGCGCGGCCAGCACCGCACCGGATTCGCTCAGCACGTCGAGCGTCTGGAGCACCAGGGCCACTGCGAACAGGATGGCGAAGGTGCGGACCAGGAACATCTTCGCCATGTAGATGGCGATCGTCTTCGACGGGAAAATGTTGGACAGGCTCATGCCGTGTAGGCCTTTTTGCGGCGGCGGCCGGGTATCCAGCGACCGATCGCCTTGGCCAGCTTGGCCACCCCGCGCTCCAGCGCACCGATCGGCTGACCGCCGGGCACATAGGCGGTGACATAATACATCCACAGGACCAGTCCGGCGAACACGGCAAATGGTCCCCATAGCGCCAGGATCGGGTTCACCCGCCCCAGCGCGCCGATATCGGCGGCATACTGGTTCACCTTGAAATAGGTGACCAGCATCACGATCGACAGGAACACGCCGAGTGCCGAGGTCGATCGCTTCGGCGGGATGCCCAGCGATACCGCGAGCAGGGGCAGCAGGAACATCGTCACCACCTCGACCACGCGGAAGTGGAACTCGGAGCGGCTGCCGGCGCGTGCCTCGGCACTCTGCGCCTCCTGACCGTGGCGGGCCAGCTCGGGCAGGGTGAACTCCAGGTCGCGGCCGCCGCGCTGGCGGAAATTGTCGAACTTGGGCAGGTCGATCGGCAGGTCATGGCTGGAGAAGGTCAGCACGCGGGGTGCCTTGAACTCGGGCCGGTTGTGGATCAGCGTGCCGTTGGTCAGGCGGAAGATGATGACGTTGGGATCGTCGGTCGCCAGGAAGCGCCCCCGCTGCGCCGTCACGCCGATCCAGTCGCCCTTCGACGTGTTGGCGTGGACGAAGATACCCGACAGGTCGCGGCCATTCTCGCGGCTTTCCTCGATGCGCAGGGTCATGCGGTCGCCCAGATGGGTGAACTCGCCGACCTTGATCGAGGCCCCCAGTGCGCCGGTGCGCAGCTCGTAGCGCAGGCCTTCGTAATAATAGCGGGCGACCGGCTGGATATAGCCGACGATCGCGAAGTTCAGCGCCGCCAGCACGATCGCGTACATGTACGGCACGCGCAGCAGCCGGGTATAGCTCATGCCCACGCCGCGCATCACGTCCAGCTCGGACGAGGTGGCAAGACGGCGAAAGGCGAGCAGGATGCCCAGCATCAGCCCGATCGGAATGCCCAGCCCCAGATATTCGGGCAGCAGGTTGGCGAGCATCCGCCACACCACGCTGATCGGCCCGCCCTCGGTCGCGACGAACTCGAACAGGCGGCGGATGCGGTCGAGCACCAGCAGCATCGCCGAGATGAGCAGCGTCGCGAACAGCGGCAACGCGATCAACCGGGCCATGTAGCGATCGATGGATTTCATGCGGGGGACTTCATCCGGGGGCCATCACTCGCGCGATAAAACGGCCATGGCTATACGGGGGCGGGCAGGGCACGTCACCCCTTGTTTGCGCGGGATTATCCCGGCGTCCGACTTGGCTCAGGCCGCGGCGCAGACCAGCCCCTCGGTCCGCTTCAATGCCGCCGCGACGGCGCGTTCCAGCCCGGCGAGGGTGAAGGGCTTGCGCAACACCTCATGCCCCTCGAACCCGGTCGCCTGCGCATCGCCCGCAAAGCCGGTGACGAACAGCACCGCGACGTCCGGGTGGCGCGGGCGCAGCGCGGCGATCAGCTCGGGGCCGGTCAGATGCGGCATCAGCACGTCCGACACGATCAACCGGATGCCCGGATGCCGCGCCAACAGCCCCTCCGCCTCGCGCGGATCGCCACAGGCGATGGGATCGTGGCCCAGCTCGCCCAGCGCCTCCATCGTCGCGGCGAGCACGCGGGGATCATCCTCGACCAGCAGGATGCGCAGCGCCCCCATATCCTCGGCCACGTCGGGGGCGGGGGCGTCCGGCTCGACGGCGGCGGCCACCGGGCGAGCGATATGGCGCGGTAAATAGAGGCTGACGGTGGTCCCTTCGCCGGGCGCGGTCTGGATCGTGACGTCGCCGCCCATCTGGCCGACCAGCCCGAAGATCTGGCTTAGGCCGAGGCCCGTGCCCTTGCCCGCGGGCTTGGTGGTGAAGAAGGGCTCGAACACTCGCTCGACGACCTCGGGCGGCATGCCCTCGCCGGTGTCGGTGACCGACAGCAGGACATAATCGCCCGCTCCGCCACGCGGTAGCGTGTCCGCGCCGACCTGCGCCTCGGCGGTGCGGATGGTCAGCTCGCCGCGCCCGTCCATCGCGTCGCGGGCATTGACCGCCAGGTTCAGGATGGCATTCTCCATTTGCGTCCGATCGCCGAACAGCATCCAGTCGCTCGTCGCATCCTCGACCGTCACCTTCACCCCGTCGCCCAGCGTCCGGTCGAGCATGTCGCGCATGTCGGCAACCAGCTGGCGCGGGGTCAGGCATTGCGGGGCCAGTGCCTCTTCGCGGCTGAACATCAGCAGGCGGCGGGTCAGTGCGGCGGCGCGGTGCGCACCTTCGGTCGCGCTCTCCAGATGGCGGTGGACATCCTCGTTATTCCCGGAGCGCCGGGCGAGTTCCAGCCCGCCCAGAACGACCGCCAGCATATTGTTGAAATCATGCGCGATACCGCCGGTCAGTTGGCCCAGCGCATCCATCTTCTGCGCCTGGCGGAGCTTGGCCTCCTGTACCTTCAGCTCCTGGGTCGCGGCTTCGACCGCGTCGGCCAGTTCCTCGGCACGGGCGCGTTCGGCGCGGGCTTCGGCATGGGCCTCGGCCCGCTCGCCTACCGCGCGCAGGATCAGCCAGCCGAGCAGGATGCCGCCCAGCACCAGCCCGATCACCAACAGCGCCAGCGCGCCCGCGATCCGGTTGGCGTGGAGCACTGAGTCGCGCGCGGCGGCGCTCCGCTGGTCGAGTAGCACCCGCTCGCCGTCGATCAGCGCATCGAGCGTCCGGCCGATCCGCAATAGCGCCTTGGCCTGCCCCGCCTGGTAGTAGAGCGCATAGGCCTGTCGATTGCGGTGATAGGTGGTCGACAGCGCGATGGTCGACAATTCCTTGCCACGCACGCCGTAAGCCGCGCGAAGCTGGTCGATCAGCCGCTGTTGCGCGCGATCCTCGACAAGGATGTCGAGCCGGTCGAGCTGCGCGCCCGCCAGGGTCCATTCGTCCGAATAGATCTGGCCCAGCTTGCTGTCGCCCGAGATGACATAGCGGCCGAGCGACGCCTCCGACCGGGCGATGGTGCCCGCCAGCGTCCGGGCCAGGATCATCACGTCATAGCTGTGCCGTTGCCGCTCCAGCGCGATGTCACGCTCGCGATTGGCATGGCCCAGCGTCAGGATGAGCATGACCAGCGTGATCGCACCGGCCAGCGCCACCGCGATCAGGGCGAGGGTATGCCAGCGGCTCCCCTCTCGCTGATAATCCTGCTCGATCACGGTCGCCACGCTATCCTCGACCAGCAGATATTGCAAAGCGGGCGGGGTGGATCAGCCGATCACGCCCACCGCCTGGCCTGCGGCGCGGAACATGCCCAGCACCGTTTCGATCTGCGCGGGCGTGTGCTCGGCACAGATCGAGCAGCGCAGCAGGAAGGTGCCCGCCGGAGTCGCAGGGGGCCGCGCCATGTTCACATAAAGACCGCCGTCGAGCAGCGCCTGCCACATGATCACTGCCTGTTCCTGGTCGTCCAGGATGACAGCGACGATGGCGCTGTCGCAATTCTCGGTGCCCAGGCGGAAGCCCATATCCTTCAGCCCGCCATGCAGCGCGCGCGCGTTCGACCATAGCCGCTCGCGCTTCGCGTGCGCGGTCATCAGCTTGCGGATCGAGGTCGTCGCGGTCGCGACCACCGACGGCGGCAGCGAGGCGGTGAAGATGTACGGACGGCACGCCAGTCGGACCGCCTCGAACTTCGGGTGGTTGGACACCACGAAGCCGCCGACCGTGCCGACCGACTTGGAGAAGGTGCCGACGACGAAATCGACCTGGCCTTCCAGCCCCTGCGCCTCGTACACGCCGCGCCCGTTGGGACCGAAAAAGCCCATCGAATGCGCCTCGTCGACCAGCACCATCGCGCCGTGCTTCTTGGCGACGGCGACCATCTCCTTCAGCGGGGCGATGTCGCCCAGCATCGAATAGACGCCCTCCAGCACGACCAGCTTGGCGGGTTCCTTCGGCAGGCGGCCGAGCCGCTTGTCGAGGTCCTCGACCGAATTGTGGCGGAAGCGGACGATCTCGGCATTGCCCTGCTGGCAGCCGTCATAGATGGACG